>CAZOAR010000020.1:0-53215 GCA_964577985.1 uncultured Gemmatimonadota bacterium
ACCGCAGTGCAACTTGACAAAGCTCTGGATTCTTGCTAATCTAATTATCTAGCTTTTATCCATTCCCAGACATTTGATGGACTGCCGTTCACAAACTTCAGCAGGAGGTTGTTGTTTTGAAGAGGTTACTTCCGTTCGTGGGTTTTCTGGTGTTCGCGCTCACCTGCCAGGCGCCCGCCCAAGGCGCAGAGGTTGGCGCGTCGCAAAATTTTCCCACCGATTCATTCTGTTCCGGCGCTCTTCAGCCTCCGATAGAGATCGGGCTGGAAATAGCCCAGATTCCCGACGCAAGCTCTGAAAGCGGTACGGCTGAACTCACCCTCAGCCTTACTCCCATGACTGAATCGACCCGTATCTCCTGGGAGATCAAAGCGCCTTCAGCACTCTCTTCTCTCTCGGGCAACCTGCAAGGCGTCGAATCAGTCGCCATGGGGGATAAGGTCGAGAAGACTTTTCTCCTTTCCGTCCCCGATGGAAAACGCTATCAACTATACGCCAGGGCGATTGTCGAGACCAAAGCGGGGGAGATCTTCACTCGCGCGGTAAGTCGATACATCGATCTCGGCACCCCGGATGTGGAGCATCCCTCATTCGTCAGAACCGATCCTGTGAGGGGTAACATTACCAGCTACAGGGGCGTCCAGCTCGAAGGAGGTGCGAGATGATTCAGACAGCTTTCAAAGCCACCTTCGCCATGGCCATCTTTGCCCTTCTTCTGAACCCCGTGCCCGATCTGCGAGGAGATTTTACCGCATCGGGTACATTTCAATACCAGGACCGGGAACTCAATCGTCAGGGTTTCACCGGAGATGAGCCATACCTTCCGATTCGTCTCGCCGACGTGGAAGTCCTCGACAATGTCTCCAGCGCAATACTGGCCACAGGGACGACCGACACCGACGGGGCTTTCTCAATCGCCGTCACAGACAATGTGACCAGAGATGTGGTAGTCCGTGTCCTGACGGACACTCAATATGTCAACTCGAGCAACCGGATAACCCAGGAGTGGTCTGGTGGCTGGTCTGGTCAGCCCTACGCACTGGAGAGCGCGGTTTTCTCGAGCCACAACCCGAACACGGACATCGATATCGGTACGGTCATGGCACCGGAAAACGGACCGGGAAAACCATTCAACATCTTCGACGTCCAGCTCAACGAGATGGTCTGGCTGCAAACGCTTCTCGGGGGCAATCCAAACGGATACGACCTGTTCCGGGCGAGATGGAAAGAGGGAGCCAATAACGGGCAGGCTTATTACGACGGCTTCGGCATAAGCATCGGCGGAGAACTCCCCTACGATGACACAGTCATCGGTCATGAGGGCGGGCATTTCATCAACCACCACTGGTCCAACGACGACAACCCCGGGGGGACTCATTATCTTGGAGACAACAACCAGGATCCGAGGCTCTCGTATGGCGAAGGAGTTGCTACCTGGTATGCGAGTTCATCGAGAGAATACCTCGGTGTGAACCCCGCGCCCCACCTGTACATAAACACGACCGGGGGAGAAGGACAGGGAAACCTGTCATTCTCATACGATCTCGAGGGCCCCAGCGTTGCATCGTACGGGCCGGCCAGCGAGCTCACCGTGCAGGCGGTTATCTGGGACATCACCGACGGCACGGACACTCAGGACGACAGCCCAGGTACGGATGATGACCCGCTCAATCTCCCATATGCGGACGTCTTCGAGGTGTTCACCGATTACCTGACGCTCTCCCTGGCAGCCCCCAGGACCATCGAGGATTTCTGGGATGGCTGGTTCTATCCTTCCATCGATAACGGTCACGAGAGCGACATGATCACGACCTTCCTCGACTTTCAGATCGAGTATTATGAAGACACCCTGGAGCCCGACAACGACATGGGCCAGGCGACCACGATGAACTTCCTGGATGACCCTGTTCACCACACGGGTTACGGGGAGGATGATGAAGACTGGCACAAGCTGGATATCGTCGAAAACGCGTCATTCCGCGTGAGGACAACCAATCGTATACCTGCCTCTTATCCAGTGGTTACCGTTTTCGATAGCGATGGGGTGACAGAGATCGGAAACAACAGCAGTGACATCAACCAGGCCGTCTCGTTTGACGGCGCCGGCCCGGGGCCTTACTACGCGAGGATCCTGCAGGACAGCGGGTTCGGCATTTACACCGATTACGGCCACTTCGACTTCGAGTTCGACGTCACATCGGCACCGCCGGAATCAGCGGAGATTCATGTGGCGCCGACGTTTCTGATGCAGAGCCTTCCGGTCGGAGCCACCGGAACGGACACAACTATTATCTACAACACCGGTGGCGGCCCTTTGACGTACGCAATCAGCGATAAGGATCGTTTCAGCGGTGACCCCGCCGACCTTCCATGGCTGACGGAGGATCCTTCCACGGGGGACGTAGGCGTCGGTGACAGTGCTATAATTACCGTGACGTTCAACACCACGGGTCTGACGCCAGACTCTTCGTACGACGCCCTGATCATCGTGGAGAGCAACGACATCGTCAACCCTGCAGAGGAGATCATAGTGAGGTTGACGACAGGGGAGGCGGGAATAGGTAATAGTGGCGGGAGTTCTTCGTCAGGCTCGCTGCCGAAGGCCTTCTCCATGGCGCAGAACTATCCGAACCCGTTCAATCCTTCTACCTCGATAGCGTACGACGTGCCCGAGGGTCAGGAGGCCGGAGTGGATGTCTCGCTCGAGGTGTTCAACATAAGGGGCCAGAAAATCGCGACACTCGTCAGCGGAGCAAGGACTCCTGGATCATACGTCGTCCAGTGGGACGGGAAGGATGACGCCGGCAGGACTACTGGTTCCGGGATCTACATCTACCGGATAAAGGCCGGGGACTTCACCTCTACCAGGAAGATGGTGATCCTGAAGTAGGCCGAGGTGAAAACTCGGGTCATTACGCAACAGAGGGGGCAGGCTGGAGCCTGTCCCCTCTGTGTTTGAACGCTGGTATCATGACTTGTGCGGCGTTCGACGGGGTCAGGATACACGTACCCGTTACCTGAAGGATATGGACAATACGAGCCTGAAGGAAGGACCCTGGCAGACCCTCCTGTCAACCACCCATGGACGCCGGAATTGATCCGGGGACAGCGATTGCTCCAGTCTTTGCCTACCGCCGGAATCGATGGACCAGCGGGGAGTTCTCGATCTTCCATGAACCCTTCGCCACGTTAGTCCCTCCCTCGAAGACCAGATACCCGTATTTTCCATAGTGGACGAGTTTCCTTCCCGCATCACGTATGCTCTCCTCATCATACCCAAAAAAAACGGCCACACCTCTTCCCGGGTCCGTGTTACTCCTGAAGACCGCCATGAAGCTGTGCCCCTCCTTTGGAAATGTCTTGCCGGCAATCTCGACCGAATCGGCCCTGATGCTGATCCTCTCATAGGGAGAGAAATGTCCGCTGTCTCCGGGGCCTGCGAGTTCCCCCCAGAGGCTGTTCTCGGATGGATCTCCAAGGATGAATATGGCGCCCCTGCTGATATCGGACCTGTCCGCCTCGCCCGCATCCACCTCCTCCGCCTCTCCCGTACGATTCAACTGCCCCGCCAGATCTGAATATGCTGTTGACAGCGATATGTCGGCCTTGTCAGGGAGTACGACAGCCTCTTTCTCGTCGCCCAGCACCATGCTGAGAGAGGGTGGTATTTCGAGTGGATCCATCCTCCTGAAGAGTTGAAAATCGGGATCGACCGAGACGGTGACCGGAGAGCCGGACGTCGACATGGAATATGCCTTCTTCATCGTGTCGAGTTCGACGGTATGATCTTCTCTTCCCACACTTGTTTCGAGCACCACAGGCACCTCGAGCCGGTAGGGTGAGCCGGTTCCTTCTTGAGAGATCACGAACTCCACCTTCGGGTTGATGCAACTCCCCGTCAGACGGACGTCTTCAAGGCTGAGAAGGGGCGCACCCACACCCTTTATCCACTGTTTGAAGTACCAGTCGAGATCAACACCCCCCGCCTTCTCGAAGGCGGCCTGAAGGTCCGCGAAACTGGCGTACTTGTAAATCTGTTCCCTGTAGAAGGTCCGCAGCGCCTCGTGGAATGCCTCATCGCCGATCATCCTGCGCAGACCATGATAGATCATGGCGCCTTTTCCATACCCGACCGTCCTCGTGGCCGGGGTCGTCCGGGACGTAAACTCCGCGAGCGAGAAATCGTTGTTGCTGTTTACGTAATTCGAATACGCCTTGTCAATCTCCATCCTGTATTCCCTGGCCGCGTCTTCTCCTCGCTGCTCCTTGTAATAGTAGTCTGCCATATAGGTCGTGAGGCTCTCACACCAGTTCCCCGATGTCGAATCCACGAAGACCGAGTTGCCCCACCAGTTGTGCAGCACCTCGTGTCCCAGAGAGCTGTAGATGATAAAAGGAAGGCGGATCACGGAACTTCCCAGCAGCGTAAAGGATGGCATCCCGTAGCCGGTCTCGAAAAAGTTCTCGACCACGGCAAACTTCGCGTATGGATACGGGCCGATCATCTCAGAATACATCTTTAGGTAGCGCGCGGTAGCGGTGAGATAGCTGTCCCTCAGGTCGCTGCTCTCGGGGAAGAAATAGGCGTAGATTGTGGTGCCGTCGGCGTCCCTCTCCTCCACATCGTAGTGACCCGCAATCAGATAGATAACATCCGTGAGATTCGGCGCTTCCCATTTGACCGTCCTGTGGCCGTCCGATACCTCATCAACAACGCGCCTGCCCTGGCTGACCACCTCGAAATCGTCCGGAATCACCACTTCGAGAGAAAATGTGGAAAGACTCCCGAGCCTCACCGGGTACCAGTAGCTGTCGCCGTCGAGATAGACGCCCTTCTGCGCTATCAGCCCCGTCGTCTGGTTCGCGATGAACTGTCGCGAGAAGGAAGGCATCTTCAACGAGTCATTGATCACACCGCTGTAGCTGACGCTAACCTCCACTCCTTTTCCGTCTTCTTGAAAGCCGCTCAGGTCAACTTCCCACTCCGCGACTCTTCTCGCTTCGCCTTCACTTTCCCCTCTGGCGGACGCCTCATTATTCTCGCCCGGGCTGAGCCTCTTGAAGGGGGCCTTCTCCCCACCAACCATGACGGCATTTATGTCCTGCGTGGCGGCGAGGTTGAATTTCCAGGTTGAAGCACCCTGGATCAACCTCTCGAGGCTGACCCGATCAACCGCCTCCAGGCTGTGTCGATCCGGATTAATGCGAACCACTATCTTGTGGGTTGCCGCCTTGTATCCCGCGGGGCCCTCACCCGAATCTGCCATGAGTCCGCAGGGAATGAGCAGAAACAGGATGAAAAGCCCCGGGAGGCTCGATAAGAAATAACGGTCGACAAGTTTCATTGCATCTCCTTCCGTTCGTTAAGAGGAACATCTATATTATCAAGAGGAGGGGATAATGTCAAATGCACGAGAGAACACCATTTTTTCATTGACCTTTCCCCACCTCTATTTATATTAATACAGGCGTCACCGGCGGAAAGGGGCGAAATGCAACAGCATGATATGACAGCCGAGACCACGGCAACATATTCACCGGTAGGAAGCGCCTCAATGCCGATCTTCTCTTTTTCTTCAGTATCTCACAGCATAACCGGTCCTCTCACAATCGGCTACGGGTCCAGGGGCCTTATGGCAGTGTCGTTCGGGCAGGCGAGTCATTTCTCGGGTCGGTGGCTCGACCGATTCGCCGATCGTATGGTAGAAGTCTCGTCGGAAGAGCCGGAGGGTACGATCTACTGGGACCAGCTGCTGGAATACCTCGAGGGGCACCGGAGATCCTTCTCCTTCAAGATCGACGACTCTCTCATTACAACACCTTTCCAGAGGAGCGTCCTCGGAGAGACAGCGGCAATCCCGTTCGGAGACGTCAGGACCTACAAGGAGATCGCCGTGGCCCTGGACATGCCGGGAGCAGCCAGGGCGGTCGGGAACGCCCTCGGGCGTAATCCTCTTGCCATAGTCATCCCCTGCCATCGGGTAGTGGGCTCGGGCAACCGGCTGGGAGGTTTCCTTCGAGGCTCCAGGGGAGGCCGGGAGATCAAGAGGCGACTGTTGTGCCACGAAGGGCACGCCGAGACTTATGCGGCTCAGTGTCAGGAGGTGATATAGAGACGCGCAAAAGAGTTGTCTTTTCCCGTTGACTTTCCAAACATATCGGGGTATTGTTGTTTGGCAACCGGAAACCATCAACCATCTGCCGAGAGGAGAAGAAAGATGTTTGAACAGCCTAAGCCAGAGGGATTAATCATCTCCAAGTCCCGGACGAAATCCGCCGCCAGGAGCTGCAACGTCTCCGGAAGTTTCTATGAAGTACTCGACAAAAAGGTCCGCAGTCTTATCTCGGAGGCCGAAAAGCGCGCGGTGGCCAATGGCCGTAAGACTATAAAACCCCAGGATCTATAGCCTGTTCCTGGCGTGATAGTCGCACGAAGGAGTCCGTAGAAATGCGGACTCCTTCTCTCATTCCCTGAGTTTTCTGACTTCTTCCGTCAACATCGGGACAATCTCGAAGAGATCACCGACGACACCATAATCAGCCACCTTGAAAATCGGCGCGTCCTTATCCTTGTTTATCGCCACGATGTATTTCGAAGATCTCATCCCGGCCAGGTGCTGTATGGCCCCGGATATCCCACAGGCAACGTAGAGCGTGGGGTTCACCACCTTGCCGGTCTGCCCCACCTGATCGCTGTGTGGCCGCCATCCCGCGTCCACCACAGCTCTCGATGCCCCGACAACACCCCCCAGCGCCTGCGCCAGCTCTTCGATGATGGAGAAGTTCTCGGGTGCTTTGAGCCCTCTTCCCCCGGAGACGATGATATCTGCCTCCGTAAGATCGACGGCTGCCCCACCCTCGGACCCCACTTCAACGACTCCATCCTTCAGTTCGTCGGACAGACCGGTAATCGATACAGGCTCGACAACTGCCTCTTTACCCGGTACACCATCTCCTGTCGGGAACGCCTTGGGCCTGAGGGAAACGATCGCGGGCTTCCCTTTCAACCTGACCCTCGCAAACGCCTTTCCCGCATAAATGGGACGAGTAGCCACCAATTCTCCATCTTCGAGCTCGATGCCTGTACAATCTGATGCTGCACCGACCCCCAGCCGTCCCGCGAGCCGGGGAGCGAGGTCCTTTCCCATCGCCGTCGCCCCTATCAGGACACAAAGCGGGCCGCTGTCTTTGACTGTTTTGCTGACACACAAGGCGTAGCCCGACGCCGTATACTTCTCGAGCGCGTCATCCGAGCAGACATAGACGCGCTCTGCGCCAGACGCAGACAATTCACCGGCGAGGCCCTCCATATCACCTGACCCGACCAGCACTCCCTCAAGCTCAACGCCAAGCCGGTCTGCCAGGCCCCGGCCTACACCTGCCACCTCCCGGGCGATGTTTTTCAGTTTGCCATCTCTCTGTTCAGCGAAGAACAGGACGTTACCAGACATATCTTTCTTCCTCCATTACCCAGATTGAACTTGTCGCGCCAGTTTCTTTCCACTCCTTCACAATACCTTCGCTTCCTCTCGCAGAAGCCTTATCAGCTCCGGCACGGCCTCCGTCCCCTCACCAACGATCTTTCCTTCCGGCCTCGACGGCGGATAAATCAATTCGACAACCTCCACTAACGGGTCCGTCTCTACCGCATCGACCTCGCTGATCGGCTTCTTCTTGGCAGCCATGATGCCCTTGAGTGAGGCGTATCGTGGTTCATTCAACCCTTTCTGCGCTGTGACGACCGCCGGAAGGCGCAACCTGATCACTTCGTGGCCCCCTTCGATCTCCCTTTTCACCTCGATTTCCTCGCCGGTTAGATCCAGACCCACGACGACCGAGGCCGCCGGAAGATCGAGCAACTCCGCCACCAGAAGCCCCACCAGAGACTGATCGTCGTCTACCGCCTGTTTCCCGAACAATATTAGGTCGTACTCCATCCCGCGCAGCACTTCCGCAAGGGCCGCGGCGGTGGCATTCGCGTCGAGGTCTGCTGATCCGGTCCTTACGTGCACACCCTCGTGTGCCCCCATCGCCAGCGCCGTCCTTATTGTCTCCTTGCACGACTCACCGCCGACCGAGATGACTGTCACTTTCCCCTCGCCGGCTCCTTCAACCAGCTTGAGAGCTTCCTCGAGGGCGTACTCGTCATACGGGTTCAGGATGTAGCTTATGCCTTCCGGATTAATCGATTTCCCGTCAGATGCAATCTTGATTTTCGACTCCGTATCCGGGACCCTCTTGATACAAACAACCGCGTTCATTTCTACTCCCTTCGTCTGCCCCCTCAGGGGCTTGCATCCGCTGTGTTATCAGAGCACGACTACCGACCTGAGCGATGCGCCCTTCCTCATCAGATCAAAGGCCTGGTCGATATCATCGAGTGGAAACCTGTGACTCACGAGTGATTCGATCTCGAGCTGTCCTCGCTTCACCATATCGACAATGACAGGATAATCGACCGGACGGCAGCCGAGAGAACCAATGATCGACACCTCCCTGTACATTATCCTTCCCGCGCTTATGCTGATATTCTCGTTTGTGTATCCGACTATGCAGAGTCTTCCTCCGGTCTTTATGCAGTTGAACGCCTCCTGCATCGTGGCCGCCTTCCCTATCACCTCTATGGCCAGGTCGGCTCCTCCCCCACCCGCAATCTTCCGGACCGCCTTGCTCACACGCTCGACCTCGTTGGCGTTGATCGTCTCTACCGCACCCATTTTTCTGGCCAGGTCGAGCTTCGACTCCTCGATATCGACTGCGATGACCATCCCTCCAACCGCGGCCGCAATCTGAACAACGTTGATTCCCACTCCACCACAGCCAAAGACCACCACGCTCTCTCCGGGCTGGACCTTAGCGCGGTTCTTCACCGCATGAAAAGGCGTCGAGACCGCATCCGCTATGATCGACCCCTCGGTCAGCGGGACCTCTTCCGGGAGATGGACCAGGTCCTTGGCATTAACCGCGACATACTCCGCGTAGGCGCCGTCTATGTTGTTCCCCAGCATGACCATCTCCTGGCATATGTTTTCTCTCCCCTCGCGGCAGTATCGACAGTGACCGCAGCTCAGGACCGCCGGGATCAGCACACGGTCTCCCGCCTTCCAGCCGGACACGCGGGATCCCGCCTCCTCTATGATCCCGGAGGCCTCATGGCCGAGGATCATCGGCGGTTCCTTGAATGTGGGGACACCATGATCGATGTAGTGCAGGTCCGTGTGGCACACGCCGCAAGCGGCCACTTTCACAAGAACCTCGTCCTCCCCGGGCTCCGGTCTGGGAACCTCTTCTATTTTAAGGGGTTGGTTCGGTCCATAGTATACCGCTGCCTTCATTTCTCCTCCTCTTCAGTAATCAGCCGTCAACTTATTCTCTCTTTGCGGAACGCTCGGCGCTCGGCACCTTCCCCGCCGCTATCTCTTCGAATCTCTGTTTCTGCCTCGCGACTTCCCCCAGATAGTCGTCGGGCCATCGCGTGACGAGTTCACGCAGGAAACGCCGGCCCTCAATCCTCTCTTCTTCCGAGTTCGATCCCTTGTATGTAATCAGGTCATACACGAATAAGTGCGGGCCCTGCTCGACCTCCTCTATGAGATGGAACGTACCTATTGTTCCGAGCGGATCCCGCTCCATCCATTCCTCGAGAACCGCGCGGACAAAGTCGACTGTCATCGAACTCCGGCCACCCCTGGAATATGCCTCTCGACAGAGCTGCGTCGGGTCTTCCCTGATCGACCTGTCAAAACGGTTGCGCAGGGCGCGCCTCGTCCGCCACAGTCTCCATTTTTCACGCAGCGTCGCACGGCTGATCCTTATCTTCATCGTTTCCGAACGCAGGACGAATCCGGGACGCGAGTCCCACCGATAAAAAGCCCGCAGATCGTACGTCCCGTCTCGAATACTTATCCTGTTCTCAGGCCTTGGGATCAGCGCTCTTTTCCTGCTGAAATAAGACAAGAGCTCAACAACAATTATCCAGCTCTGGCCTGGTTCGAGGATCGGAAGATGTTCAAGCGCGGAGGAGATCGACTGCTCTCCAGCTTCGTCATAAGGGGGATGAAACTCCCGGACACCATCATGTCGCGACAGCACGACCCCCAGATTGCCACCTATGTCCGAGGACGGGACTTTCAGCGGCGACGCCCGCAGATCCTTGCCCGAAATGTTTTTGAGCCTGAGGAGCAGGTAGAGCGGTTCCCCGACGCCGAACGTCTCTCCTGTCATCGAAAGCTCGAGTCTCAGCTCTGGAGGATGGGCATCTCCGGCCGAATCGCTCACGCGTGCGGCCACTACCGATTCTTCCAGTTAGGCTTCCTCCTTTCAAGGAACGCCTGCAAGCCCTCCCTGGCGTCTTCCGTCTTCATCAGGAAGTCAAGATAGAGCCGCTCAGCGACCTGGACCCCTTCTTCAAACCCGAGCCCCAGCGTCTCAAATATCGCGCGCTTGGTCATCCTCAATACGATAGCGCTCTGATCCCGGAGCTTTTCAAGAAACGAATCAACTGTCTCCTCGAGCCTGTCGTGCGGCACGACCTGGTTTACAAGCCCTATGCGGAATGCCTCGGCGGCATCGATGCTCTCACCCGTCAGCACCATCTCATAGGTCTTCCTCTTCCCGATCAGTTTCGGCAGGGCAGCCACGGCTACTGGAGGAAAAACACCCACCTTGATCTCCGGCTGGCCAAAGGTCGCTCTGTCCGAAGCGATAACCATGTCGCAATAGGTTATTATTTCGCAACCACCACCCAGCGCCGTCCCGTCCACCACCCCAACAATCGGCTGTTGAAATGTCCTGAGCGAGAAGAAGATGTTGTGGAAGGTGCTCAGCATCTCCTCCATCTTCTCCTCGGTGTGGTCAGCCACATCGACTCCAGCCGAGAACGCCTTTCCTTCCGACGCTATCACCAGCACCTTGAGTTGCTTCTCTCTTCCGAGCATTTCCAGCGCCGCATTGATCTCTTCCATCATTTCGATGCTGAAGACATTGAGCGGAGGTCTGGAGAAAACAAGGTGCGCTATCCCGTTTTCCTGTGTTACTTTGATATGATTGTATTTCATCGTTTTGTCCGGCAATGGCCCCTCCTTTCTGCTCCGTCTCGCGTCGATACTCAACGCGGAGAGGGCGCCTAGAGTTCTCTCTTGATCACCATGGCCATCGTGACCCCTCCACCACCGCAGATCGCCGCGACACCTAACTCTTTCTCGTGGGTCTTAAGAGCGTGGTATAGAGTCACCACAATGCGCGCTCCGCTTATCCCCGTCGGATGTCCGAGAGCGATCGCTCCGCCATGCACGTTCAGCCGATCCCGGTCCCATTTCAAGACTCTCTCATTCGCGAGGACCTGGACAGCAAACGCCTCATTGACCTCAATCATGTCCATCTCAGAGATGTCCATCGACGCCATCTCGAGCGCCAGCGGAATCGAACTCGAAGGTCCATCGCCCATCTCCTCCGGCTTGACCGCCGTGGCTGCGAAGGAGACGATGGAGAAGAGCGGCGGCAACCCCATTGCTTTCGCCTTTTCGCGGGAGGTGATGATAAGCGCAGTAGCGCCGTCTGTCATTCCACACGCGTTGCCTGCCGTAACGGTTCCATCCTTCTTGAACACAGCCTTGAGTTTCGCAAGTCCTTCCATCGTCGAATCGGCCCTTATCGCCTCGTCCTGGCTGAAAATCGTTGGATCCGCGCCTCTCTTTCCCGGAATCGTCATAGGGACTATTTCTTCATCGAACCATCCCTTTTCCCTGGCCCTCGCGGCTTTCTTGTGGCTTTCAAGGGCATAGGCATCCTGTTCCTCCCTGCTGATGCCGTATTTCTCTGCCAGGTTTTCCGCCGTCACACCCATTCCTACCCCGCACAGCGGGTCGATGGAATCGCTCCAGCCATCCTCCAGGACCTTGTTTCCCATCTTGAAACCCTTCCACCTGGCCCCCTTGAGAAGGTACGGTATCGTGCTCATGCTGTCCATCCCGCCCGTCATGATGACGGATGAGCCGTCGAGGCGTATGATCTGCGATGCCAGGGCGAGCGTCTTCATTCCCGATGGACAGGCCATGTTGATCGTTTGCGTCGGGACATCTATCGATATCCCACCCCTCACGGCGGCTGTGCGTGAAGGGTTCGGGCCATTTCCGGCCTGCCGGCAGTTTCCATAGATTACCTCGTCCATCGCGTCTCCGTCGAGCTGAACACGTGCCAGAGCACTCTTTATGGCGTGCGCGCCGATGTCATATGCCGCAATTTCCCTGAGCGTCCCTCCAAACCTGCCCATCGGCGTGCGAACGGCGCTCACGGCCACGACATCTTTCTGTTCTGTTGACATGATCTCTCCTCTCCTTCTCTATATTGCCTCCACGCGGCGGGATGCTCTCGCGCCGGCGAGGAAACAGCATTGCTCGTCACACGCGGCAACTGCTCCGTACGTGTGTCTGGTTACAGATACTGCCCACCGTCCACCTTTATGACCTCCCCCGTTATATGCCTGGCGGCCTCGCTGCATAGAAACGACACAACGGTCGCGACCTCCTCCGGTCTTCCGATGCGGCCCAGCAGGATGTCTTTGAGCGCCTGATCCAGCACCTCCTGCGGCGCTTCCTTGATCATGTCGGTTTCTATCAGCCCCGGCGCCACTGCGTTTACATTTATGCCGTATTTCCCCAGTTCCCTCGCGACTGCCTTGGTAAATCCGACCATTCCCGCCTTCGACGCTGAATAGTTCGTCTGTCCGAACTTTCCTCTGAGGCCGTTGATCGAGGTTATATTTACTATCTTCCCGCTCTTCTGTTCCCTGAATATCGGGGCCACCGCGCGAGTGTAGTTGAAGCAACCCTTGAGATTGATGTCGATCACCGCGTCCCACTGATCCTCTCCCATCTTCCAGACAACACCGTCCCGGTTGATACCGGCGTTGTTGACCAGGATATCAAGTCTCCCGAGCGTTTCGCTAACCTCTTCGATCATCTTCAGGGCATCCTCGAAGACCGAGACATCCGCCTGAACGGCTATTCCCCGGCTGCCAAGCTCCTCCGCCTGCCGGGTCACCGACTCCGCCTCTTCCTTGTGCTTCCTGTAGTTGATGGCGACACCCGCGCCCTGGCGCGCGAGTTCAACAGCGATCGCGGCTCCTATGCCCAGGCTCCCTCCGGTAACAATCGCAACCTGACCCGACAAGTTCATAACCGTCTCCCTGCTCTAAGCTCCATGTCCCCCGTCACGTCAGAGGACTTCAAGAATCTCTTCTTCAGTAAGTATGTGTGAGGTCGACTTGGCCAGTGCAAAAACCTTCTCGACCGTTTCCCTGTTCGCCTCGATTCCGCGCTGCTTCAGCCAGAATATTACATTTGACTCACCGCTCATCGGGCCGATTTCTATCCCCTGCACTCTCCCGACCATTCCTGCCGGGACGCCGGAGTATATACGGTCGGCAAGCCACGAGTCGCCCTTCTTCTGCGCCTTTATCACCGCCGCGGCGTGTACTCCCGTGGCGGTCCTGAAGGCGTCCCGACCAAGGACCGGATAATTATCGGGGATGGCTACACGGCACGCCTTCGCCACGGCTTCGCAATAGGCGGGAAGCGCGCGGAGGTCATTATCGATCCAGCCGAGAAGGCGCAGATTTACCAGGAGCAGGTCCATCGGCGTGTTTCCGACGCGTTCGCCGATACCGAGCGCGGTGCCATGGACTCGATCGGCGCCGCTTTCTATCGCCTCGATCGTGTTGGGGACACAGAGACCGCGATCGCGGTGACCGTGCCAGTCAATCTTTACGTCCTCTCCACTCTTCTCCACAACGTCCCTTACATGACGCAAGAGGTTCCTTACGCCCCGGGGGTTCGCGTGACCTACGGTGTCACAGACGCAGATACGACGTGCTCCACACTCGATGGCGGTTGTATAGAGCCTTTCAATCGTCTTCGCGTCCGCACGGGTTGTGTCCTCCGTGACATACATGACAGGAAGATTGTTCTCCACGATATAGGTCACCGCTTCCTCGGTGTGCCTCAGCATCTTGTCAAGGGTCCAGTTCTCCGCGTATTGCCTGATCGGACTCGATCCGATGAACGTTGAGACCTCGATCGGGACACCGACCTTCTGGGATATCTCTATTATGGGTGTGATGTCGGCCTTGACGGTCCTCGCCGCGCAGTCCGCCTTGATGTTCAAGTTGTTGTCAGCGATCTCCCGCACGAGGGCCGTAACGTGCTCTCTCGCCCGTGGCCCGGCGCCGGGAAGACCCAGGTCGGCTATCTGGATGCCCAGCTCGTCCATTATGTTCAGGATTTCGATCTTCTGCCCGATGTCGGGATCGAAGACGGAAGGCGATTGAAGGCCATCCCTCAGGGTCTCATCATCGAACTCGATCGCTTTCTCCGGGGTAACCCGGTCATCCCGGGCCTTATTCCAGTCGTATATCAGTTCATTCTCTTCCATTGTCTCATCTCCAGATCATGGCTTATCGACTGCTCACTTTCCCTTGAACTTCGCCTTGCGCTTCTCAATGAAGGCCTTTGTACCCTCCTTCATATCCTCCGTGGCGCACGCCAGGCCAAACAGATCCGCCTCCAGGAGCAGGCCCTCCCCGAGCGACACCCGGGTGCCATGGTTGATGGCCTCCATCGCGAGTTTTACCGCCACCGGCCCTTTCGACTGTATTTGCCTGATAATCTCCTCTGAGGCGGGGATAAGTTCCTTCGCCGGCACGACTTTGTTGACCAACCCGATACGGTACGCCTCTTCCGCGCCTATAACCTCACCGGAGAGAATCAACTCCATGGCCCTTCCAGATCCGATCAGTCGCGGCAGTCGCTGTGTCCCGCCATAGCCGGGTATAATGCCCAGGTTGACCTCCGGCTGACCGAACCGGGCGGTTGTGGACGCCACGCGAATGTGACACGCCATCGCCAGCTCACATCCTCCCCCCAGTGCATAGCCGTTAACGGCAGCGATGACGGGCTTTCCCAGGTCCTCTATAAAGTTCAGGACCTGCTGGCCCATGATCGCGAACTCTTTTCCGGAGATCGGCCCGTGGCGGGAGAGTTCACCGATGTCTGCTCCGGCGACAAACGCCTTCTCACCTTCACCCGTGAGGATCACCCCCGCGACCTCCGAGTCACTCTTCAACCTTGAGAATGCGGCCATCAGCTCGAACATCGTCTTCGCGTTCAGGGTGTTGAGGACCCTCGGTCTGCTTATTGTACAGAAACCAATGCCGTCTCTGACTTCGTACTTCAGGTTTTCATATGCCATTTTCCAAGTCCTTTCTCTCTCACTTATAGTTCGGCCATCTTTCTTTCAGAGGCAGGCTCAACAATGCACCGTGGTTGCCAGTTTTTCCCCCCCGTACACAACCTCTCCCCCTGCAATCGTTGCGGTTATCTCCGTCTTCAGGAGATCCGCCTCCGAAAGGAACGGATTTCCAGAGAGAACGACAATGTCGGCGTGCAATCCTTCTCGAATCATTCCTGTTTGATCCTCCAGCCTGGCGGAATATGCCGCTTCGCTTGTCTGGGACGCAAACGCATCGTCCACGGATACACACTCCCCTGTGGACCATTCTATTTCATGTTGCCCGCATCCCGGCGCTTTCCGTGTTACCGCCACCTTGATGGCCATAAGCGGGTCTACGGGGGAGAAAGGCGCGTCTGATCCATACACCACTCTCGCTCCGGCCTCATAAAGACTATTCATAGGATACGCCCGCCGGCACCGGTCACCCCATGCCGTCTCGGCCATCCTCCGATCGGCTACAAGATGCGCCGGCTGAATCGACGCGACGGCGCCAGTCTCGAGAAAACGGCCCAGGTCATGAGTGTGAAGAAGCTGTATGTGCTCGATGCGGTCGCGTGAATCTTCCCTGTCGTACTCTTCCGATACCTCCGTCAGCAGGTCGAGCGCGAGCCGTACGGCGCGATCTCCAATCGCGTGGAGACAGAGATCTGTGCCACCTCTCGCCGCCGTGATGGCAGTTTCCGTTCGCCTGTCGTGTGACGTAGACTCAATGCCACACCCGGGTGCGTCCTCATAAGGCTCCAGAAGCAGCGCGGTACGCGATCCGAGCGCGCCATCGAGAAATATCTTCACTCCACCGCGGACCATCCCCATAGCGGACTTCCGCGAGAGGACATCCTCCAGATCTTCATCATAACAACCAGCCGTCATCATGAGCCCCGACATGCAGGCCCTGTTCGCCTCGATCAATCTGCGGTCCACAGGCCTCTCGAAGGTGTAGATCCCGGTAACGCCCTTAGAATGCAGCAGCGATACGCCATCTTCAAGTGCCCTGTCGGTAACGTTTTTTTCTCTCTTCTCGATCCACCTCCACGCGGCTGACGACGCCTCCTCCTTCAGCAGAAAGAGATCATCAATCTTCTCCACGAGCCTCGCGGGAAGGCCCGGCAGGATATCCGCAGATTCGAGGAACTCAATCCCCTTGCTGTTCACCAGCGCCGAATGCATGTCCTCCGTTCCGAGGATAACCGGACGCTGAGCGGCGAGGCCGCAGAGGAGAGAACCACCGCGGGATCTCGCGCTTTCGAGCAGAGTGCCGCTGAGTTTTCTCCCTATAAGCCATTCACCACCCGTCTCGAGACCCGCCGCAACAAGGTCTCGCAGATCGCCCTCCCCGCGGGCACCCGAGAGGTCCAGAAGGGATGCTTCCCAGACCATCTGGGTGAAATGCATGTGAGCGTCCATGAACCCGGGCAGCACTACTCCCCCGTGAAGATCGAACACTCTGTCGCCCTGTTTCGGGTCCAGGCCCGGTTCTCCCCGGTACCCCACCTTCGATATCTTTCCGTCCTGGATCAGGACGGTGTCCGCCTTCGGAAGGGCCGGGTCCATAGTACGGATTGAGCCACTGAGGATCGTGCGCATTTTTCAGAGGATATCAGTGGGGACGGGCTCTTCACCCGAGTAGTCGTAAAAACCCTTCCCCGATTTCTTTCCAAAGTACCCGGCGAGAACCATCTTCCTGAGGAGCGGCGGTGGGGCGTAGCGTTTCTCTTTATACTCCTCGAACATGATATCGGCGATCCTGCAGGTCGTGTCGAGCCCTACGAAGTCGAGCAGCGTCAGCGGCCCCATCGGATACGCGCAACCGAGCCGCATTCCTTTGTCTATATCCTCGACCGTCGCAACGCCGTTCTCGAGTGCCCTTATTGAATCGAGGAGATACGGAACAAGGAGGAGGTTTACGATGAAACCCGAGTTGTCCCTGGCGGTCACCGCCTCCTTCCCGAGAGACTCAACGAACGAAATCGTGTCATTAAAGACCTCTCCGTCTGTAAGAATCGTCCTCACGACCTCAACAAGCTTCATCAGCGGGACAGGATTGAAGAAGTGGAGTCCCAGAAGCCTCTCAGGACGCTCTATCGCCCTCGCCATAGCCGTAACTGTGAGAGAAGAGGTGTTTGAGGCGAAGATGGTTGCAGGGTCGCAGATGTTGTCGAGTGTCTGAAATGCTTCGATCTTGGCGTCGAGGTCCTCTACAATCGCCTCGACAACAATATCCCTCTCCGCCAGCTCCTCCAGCTTCAGCGTCCCCGTGATGTTGTCCATGGTCCGCTCCATCTCCTCCGGGGAAACCTTCTCCTTCTCCACGCCTCTTCCAAGGAAACGCTCTATCCTGGCCAGTCCACTGTCGAGCAAGTCCTGGCTCACCTCACGGACCATCGTGGGGTGTCCGGACATCGCAGAGACCTGGGCTATCCCCGAACCCATCAGTCCACACCCGACTACTCCTACTTTCCTTATCTCCATCTCACGCCCCTCATGTCAATCCTCTCCCTCCAGCCGTCTCCGGATGAACGGGACCATACCTCCACCGTCGATGATCTCCCGCATGAGCGCAGGGAAGGGCGCGGATTGTGTTGTGATGCCGCGTGTAACGTTTTCGATTGTGCCCGACTCCAGGTCCACTCTTATCGTGTCTCCCTCTCTGGTCCCATCCACAAGCTCCTTGCTTTCCAGTATCGGAAGACCGATGTTGATCGAGTTCCTGTAGAAGATCCTCGCGAACGAAGAGGCTACTACCGCGCTGACACCCGCCCCCTTTATCGCCAGGGGAGCGTTTTCTCTCGAACTGCCGCATCCGAAGTTCTCTCCGGCAACCAGGATGTCACCCTTTCCCACCTTGTCACCGAAAGATGGATCTATCCCCTCCATGCAGTGCTGCGCGAGCTCATTCATATCGTAAGATGTGCAGTAACGCGCAGGTATGATGACGTCCGTATCCACATGGTCTCCGTAAGTCAGCGCCTTACCTTCCAACATCGTTTTCCCTTTTGTCATTTTATACACCCCTCGGATCTACTATCCTGCCGGCAACCGCGCTAGCGGCCGCCACCGCCGGGCCGGAGAGAAAGACCTGGCTCGTCGGATGTCCACACCGCCCCTTGAAGTTCCGGTTAGTCGTAAAGAGCCCCGTCTCTCCGGGCCCCAGGACACCCATGTGTCCGCCAATGCACGGGCCGCAGGTCGGGGGCCCGAATACGCCTCCCGCCCTGAGAATCTCTTCTGCTATCCCCTCCCGAATCATTTCCATCTGTACCTCCCGGCTCCCCGGTATCACAAGCAGTCGTGTGTTCGGATGAACCGATTTTCCCCGGAGAAAATGGGCCGCAATACGCATATCTTCCAGTCTTCCATTGGTACAGGAGCCACAGACCACCTGGTCGAGCTGGACATTGCCGAGTTCCGAGATCGGCATAACGCTGGTCGGGAGATAAGGAACGGCAACTTGAGGCTCCAGCGACCCGCAATCGATCTTCACGACCTCTGAGTAGCGGGCGTCCGGATCGGGATGGAACTCCTCGGCGTCCGTCACGCCTCTCTCTTCCAGATACTCGATCGTGACCCTGTCCGCCGGGAATATACCCGTCTTGGCGCCGGCCTCCACGCTCATGTTGGCGATGGAGAGTCTGCTGCTCATCCCCAGGCCCGGGATTGCCTCGCCGGCGAATTCGATGGATTTATAGAGGGCTCCTGACGGGCCGATCTTTCCTAGGAGACTCAGTACGATGTCCTTCCCATCGATCCACTCTCCCGGCGTACCGCTCAACTCCACCTTCACTGTTTCGGGCACGCGGAACCAGTTCTCGCCGATCGCCCAGACCGCGGCCATGTCGGTACTCCCCACACCCGTGGCGAATGCGCCCAGCGCTCCGTAAGTGCAGGTGTGCGAGTCCGCTCCCATTATCAGGCTTCCTGGCCTGATCAAGCCCTGCTCGGGGAGAAGGACATGGCAGATCCCCGCACGACCCACCTCGAAGTAGTGCTCTATTCCCTGCTCGCGGGCGAAGATCCGCATCGTCTGCGACAGCTCCGCCGACTTGATGTCCTTGGCGGGGACAAAGTGATCGTTGACGAATACGATGCGCGATGGGTCGTGAACCTTACCCGCTTTCATCTCATTGAAGACCTTCACGCCGAGCGGGACTGTCACGTCCGTGCCCAGAACCAGGTCTACCTCGGCGAATGTCAGGTCCCCCGGCACAACGGACTCCCGATTCGACCGACTCGCGATAATTTTCTCCGCCAGGGTCATTCCCATATTACCTCCACACCGGTTTCCCGGCACCTTATCGATGTTGATTCAGGCCTGAAGCAATCCTGACACAGACCGGCATTAACTCTCAACCGTTCCATCGACTAACCTATCTCCATCTCCGACAAACTCTTGCAGATATAATCACCCACGGCTCTGGTCCCCAGTCCACCTCCAAGATCTCTCGTGGTACACCCCTCCACCACAGCGCACCTTACCGCTTCTTCAACGGCCGCCGCTTCCGCTGGAAAGCCGAGGTGCTCGAGCATCAACTGCACGGTGAGGATGGCGGCCATGGGATTAGCGATATCCTTTCCCGCGTACTTTGGCGCCGAGCCGTGAACAGGTTCGAACATGGAGACCCGTCCCGGGTGAATATTCCCGGACGCGGCCAACCCCATTCCGCCCTGGATCTGGGCACCAAGATCTGTCACTATGTCACCAAACATATTGCAGGTCACAATCACCTCGAACTGCTCCGGGCGCTTGACCATCTGCATCGTAAGGACATCAACATACAGGTGCTGGCGCTCGACATCCGTGTATTCACTGCCGACCTCCTCGAAGACTCGCATCCAGAGGTCGTGTCCAAATCTCAGCACGTTCGACTTATCGCTCATCGTCACCCGGCCAAGGCCTCTCGCTTTCGCGAATTCGAAGGCGTGCCGGATAATCCGTTCCACGCCCTTGCGTGTGTTGATGTCCTCCTGTATGGCGACTTCATCCTCGGTCCCCTCCTTGAAAAACCCCCCCATTCCCACGTATAACCCTTCTGTGTTCTCGCGGAAAACCGTGAAATCAACATCTTTCTCCGTCTTATCCTTCAGAGGGCAGAGCCCCGGGTGAAGGAGCTTGATGGGACGATAATTCGCGTAGAGGTCCAGTTTGAACCGAAGGCCGAGGAGGATGTCCTTCGCATGAGCCATGTCAGGGACTCTGGGGTCGCCGAGGGCACCGAGAAAGATCGCCTGATATTTTTCCCTCAATTCCTGCAGCGTCTCCGGCGGAAGAGTTTCTCCCGTCTTGAGATAGCGTTCCGCCCCCAGATCATATTCCACAAGCTCCAGCCCCAGGTCTCGAAGCTCCTCTATCGTTCTCAGGACCTTGACCGCTTCCGCCGTCACGTCTACGCCAATCCCATCACCCGGGATAATCGCAATCCTTGGCAACGCTACCTCCTTTTTATCCTCTTCAGGTAATCCTCCAGGGCATCGAGGAACCGCTCGTTTTCCCCTTCTTTCCCCACAGTCACCCTGGCCATGGTATCAAGCCCGTACGGTGTCATCGGTCTGACGATAACACCTCTTGTAAGGAGATTCTCAAAGACCTCCTTTACGTCGAGACCAAAATCCACAAGGAGAAAATTAGACACCGAGGGGATATAACTCACGCCCATCAGGTCGAGGCCGTCGCGCATTATTTTCATCCCGCGCTCATTGCTCTCCCTGCTCCTGAACACATGTTCCTGATCATCGAGCGACGCCAGGGCGGCCTGCTGGGCTATGCTGTTCGTGTTGAATGTCTCGCGGACGACGTTGAGGGGTCGGATCAATTCCTCTCTGGCAACTCCATATCCTATCCTCATGCCCGCGAGGCCGTAGATCTTTGAAAAAGTCCGGAGCAGAATAACGTCTTTGCCTTCCCTCACCAGGGCCGGCGTGTCGGGATAATCAACCCTCTCTATGTATTCATAGTAAGCCTCATCGAAGACCGTCACGACTCCTTCCGGCAGGGCGTCGAGGAAGGCGATGACATCCCGGGAGGACACCATTGTCCCTGTGGGGTTATTGGGGTTGGGGATAAAGATCAGGCGTGTCCGTGGAGTCACTGCGTCCGCCATGGCCTCCAGGTCGTGCGTACGCTCCTTCAGCGGGACATCCACCACTCGACCGCCCATGATACGGATCGCGATGTCATACTTGAAAAAAGCAGGATTCCCCACTATCGCTTCATCGCCGGGATCGAGGAACGCCTCGGTGATCTGCTCGACAATCTCTACCGAACCATTTCCCAGCACGATTTCATTCATGCCCACATTGAGTAGACCGCTGAGTTTCTGTCTGAGGTAATAGCCACCGGGGTCCGGGTATCGATTTGCATCGCGAGCAGCATCGCCGGCTGCATTAATAGCCTGCGGAGACGGCCCGAGAGGATTCTCGTTAGACGCCAGCTTCACTATCGACTCAAGTCCATATTCCCGCGCAACCTCCGAGATCGGCTTCCCCGGAACATATGGACGGATTTCTTTCAGTACATCTCTTCCCCTCAAGTCTTCGCCTTTCTCTCGCTGCAGACCTTGACAGGCAATCCTCCGCGCCTTTTCAGCCCGGCCGGGAGCGCCCGGCAGAGACAAGTAACGGGGTCTCCATTATAGGGACAAGTCCCCTTCCTGTCAAGAGCCTGAGTAACCAGGAGTTTCCCCGTAAAATCTGGCTAAATCTCTATAAATCTTTTCTGCTGCTACAGATGACGATCAGAAGAAGCGGAAAAGGTGTGCATGGGAGATGCTCCCTGGCAAATCATATTCGGAGTCATGAGTAATTACGCTTAACAGGTCATTCCCTCCTCGCAGGTCATTCCCGCTTGTCGGGAATCCCATCGCACAATAAGGCCGATTCCGGACAAGCCGGAATGACACGAAAAAATGGGGAAACTCCACCCTGAGCAACCTGGAGCTTCCCCGGTTTTCTTCTGCACAGGGGCGTCAAATGTCCCTCTCGCTCCCGGGAAAGCCGGTTTGACCCCGTTCACAATGCCGACGACTCAACTCGACGACCTCATGCCTCGACGTACCGACCCCGCGGCAGGCTTTCTCCTCGCAGGGACACTAGTACCCACCCTTCTTCAGCACATCCCTGGCAATAACAAGGCGCTGGATTTCATTGGTCCCCTCAAAGATACGGTTGATTCTCGAATCCCTGTAAAACATCTCTATCGGGTGCTCTTTCATGTAGCCTGTTCCTCCATGAATCTGGAGGGCTTTGTCGACGACTCTGTCGAGCGCTTCGGAGGCGTACATCTTGGCGATGGCACCCTCGCGCGTCACACGCTCGCCCCTGTCCGCCATCCACGCGGTCCTGTAAGCGATGCTTTCCATAGCGTATATCTCCGCCGTCATCTCGGCGATCATCCATTGAATCGCCTGCAGAGTGGCGATCGATTTTCCGAACTGCACCCTCTCCCTCGCGTGCTGAACACTCAGCTCCAGTGCTTCCTTTGCCACACCTACGCACATAGCGGCAATCCCTACACGCCCGTGATCCAGTGTCTTCATCGCGGTCAGAAATCCCTTTCCCTCCCGACCAAGCAGGTTCTCAGATGGTACCTTCATGTCTTCGAATATCAACTCGGCAGACGTCGATCCCCGGATGCCCATCTTATCGTCGATAGTGCCCACCTTGAATCCCGGATAGTCCGATTCCACTATCAGAGCCGTGATGCCGCCCCTTCTTCCCTCGACTTTCGGCGTTCCCGCGAAGACTGAAATCACATCGGCCACATTGCCATTCGTAATCCAGATCTTCGTCCCGTTCACCACATAGTGATCGCCTCGCTTTTCGGCAGTGCTCTCCAGCGATGAGGCGTCAGAGCCTGCATTAGGTTCGGTCAGAGCGAACGCGCCCACTTTCTCTCCCAGCGCCATCGGCGGCAAGTATTTCTGCTTCTGCTCTTCCGTTCCGTCGAGCATGATCGCCATCGCGCCGATACTCTGATGCGCTCCGAGATAGACGGCCAGAGAGCTGCTTCCCCTGGCTAGCTCTTCGGAGACGATGCTGTACCCCATATCGCCAGCACCCACTCCACCATACTCTTCCGGGATCAGAAGACCGAACAATCCAAGTTCTTTTGCCTTTTCCAGGAGGCTGTCTGGAATCTTTTTCTCCACGTCTATCTGGCGCGCAATCGGTTTCACCTCTTTCTCGGTGAATTTTCGCACTGTTTCCCGCAACATCTGTTGTTCTTCAGTAAAAGTAAAATCCATTCTTCACCCCTTTTGCTTTGCCTTACCCATACCAACCGCGCCACATCGATAGCTGCCGACCGATACCAGACAACTGTCTGCGTCAGGACTTATCCCGCCCTCTTATTCTTCCGCCGGGGGTACATCCGTGAACTTCGCCCTTCTACCCTCGAAAAAAGCGCGCAGCCCTTCCTCGACCTCGGAGCTTTCGAATAAACGACTGAAACAACCCGCGTCAAATCTTATCGCCTCTGTCAGATCCATTTCGAATCCCCGGGTCACCGAAGCGAGCGCCTCCCCGATGGCATGCGGGCTCTTTTCCGCAATTCTCCTCCCCAACGTCTTCGCATACTCCAGGGCTTCTCCAGGTGGGCTTACTTCGTTCACCAGGCCCAGCGCCAGCGCCTCTCTGGAACTCATCATCCGCCCGGTCATGACATAATCCAGGGCAGCGGAGGGCCCGGCGAGGCGCGCCATCCGCTGCGTACCCCCCAAACCAGGCACGAATCCAAGCCTTATTTCCGGGAATCCCATCCTTATCTCGTCGTCCGCCACGCGAAGGTGGCAGGCGAGTGCGATCTCGAGACCCCCACCGAGACATTTCCCGTTGAGAGCGGCGATTGTCGGCACCCGTGATGTCCAGAAACGATTGAACACCGTCTGACCCTGAATACACAGCTCCCTCATGCTCGCTGCATCCTCAACCTCAGCTATCTCCCTCAGGTCCACTCCGTACGAGAAACAATCCCCGGAGCCGGTCAACACTGTTGCCTTGACTTTCCTGTCATGCTGAATCGTGTCCAGGATATCGTCGAGGCCATTGATCATCTCCCGGGAGAGAAGGTTCCTTGGTGGATGATCCATGGTGATGATGCCCAGCCCGCCTTCAACTGTCATCTGGACGTTCTTATCCTTCACGCCTCCTCCTTACCGGACATCGCTCCTCAAAAAGCTTGTATGGGCAGCGACGAAAAGGAGCAGGGCCTCGACAACAAGCCACAGACCTGTTTTAAGTCCCTCCGCCTGCCCGCGCTTTTCGTCGCTCTCACTATCTCTGTATCTCGGAACATCGTCCGGATCAACAGGGCGTTGAGACATATACCATTCCCTGTACAGGATATGCGGGCTCTCAGGATCTCTACTGTCCCTCTCGCGGCCGAAATCCGCCAGGCTCTGACGAAATGCGCGGACCGTCCCCATAAAACCCTCCTGGCGTATCAGGCCGGCGTCGAGCAGGTCCTGTCCCGCGAACCGATAGAGCCCGGCAGGCGAGGCTGTTGAGATTCTCCTTGCCAGGCGAGCCTGTTCGAGCTTGCTCAACCAGTAATGGTCCACGATTCTCTGCTCCCGCTCGTCAACGTTCTCCATCATTTCCGCCCATAAGTACTCGGAATCATCGATTGGCGCTACGTCGGGAGGCGCGTGGCTGACGTCTCTGCCTTTATACTCGCTCATGACATCGTCGAAGATCTGAAAGACCTCATCGTCGAACTCCTTCCGGCTGGGAAGCTCCATACTCATAATCGCCATGGGCCGGGCCATTCCAGGAATAGCTATCACAAAACAGACCCAGATCAACAGCAGTATGACGAGACTCGACGCTGATTTTCTCGTGTGGGTCGAGACAAGGATCCCCAGCAGGATGAAAACCGCGATGTAGGCCATGGACAATACAAGATGGGCAAGGAGCAGGACTACGTCGGAGCCCCGGAGAAGTATGCCGCCATAGACGGTTACTATCGCCGAAGATATGATCGCCCCGGAGAAAAGGGGGATTGCGAGCGCGATGAGCGCCGCAAGGAACTTTCCGGTCAGCAGCCTGTCTCTTGGCACCGGGTTGGCCATAATCATACGCAGGGTTCCTCGCTCTCTCTCCCCCGAGACAGAATCGTAGGTCAACGCGATGGCCACAAACGAGAGGACGACTCGCACAATGAAATCCCAGTCAACACCCTCGAATGGAGGGAGCATATAGTTCAAACCGCCTTCGCGCGTGGGGCTATTCACGAGATTCACCGTGAAGGGGATCTTGTCCGGCATCATTCCCTCGCCACCGTCGACGATGAATTGCAGGGGCCGAGGCTGTCTGTAAGCGTCCAGATCCATGGTTATGACGGAAGCCAGACTGTGACTTTCTTCTCCTATCCTGATGTCCCGATCGATCTGTTTTCCTCTGTAGTCCACGGTCTCCTGCTGATACTTCAGGCTGTATATGACGGCCCCTGATGCCATGAGGAAGACGACAATGACGAAACCGAGCAGGAGCCTCAGACTGCTCAAGTAGCCCTTAAGCGTGTAGCCGACTATTGTAAAGAGTATCTTCATCGTACATCGTAACGTGAAAAGGCCCAGAAATAGAATCCCGACAGAAGGACGTTGACGCCGAGCAGCATCAGGATGCTGTTCAGCGATCTTCCGGCCGCCTCCGAGACGTCCGCTTGATAATGATGAAATCGGGGCATGTCGCTCAGGTTCAGGCGCCGGCCCTTGTCTTCTTTCGCCGCCGCAAGCATTCCCCAGGCCCTCTCCATATCCATGTTGTTTCTGTCAAAGGATTCGGGGTCCAGCACAAGAGGTTCCTGATCCGGGGGATCGTCCGTGAACCAGCGCCTGGAGCTGAAACCATTCCTCTCTTCAATATACGAGACCACGTCCGACCGGTAGTTCCGCGCAGCGTCCATAAAGTCCTCGTAATCCTTGAGGCTCGACCCCGCCAGGTTTTGTGCGATCGTGTCGAGCAGGAAGGAAGGTGACATTTGAGACACACCATACGCAAGAGAAGCTTGTCGCGACAGATTGTACAGATAGTTCCTTCTCACGTCCCATATGAGATCGGCATATCTCAGCGCCGTCCTGTTCGCGAAGGAATAGTAGTCCGTAAGCCATTCGTATCTCTCCGGACGGCCCAGTCTCACCAGGACTTCTTCCTCGTCTCCGTAGATCGTCAACTCACCCATCGGGGATGAATCCGGCATCTTCTCTTTGTGCACGGAGATAAGCTCATCTGCTTCATTTTCGAGCGACGCCACCTTCAGGCCCATAGAACGAGTCGATTCCAGCTCTATCGCCTCAGACGCCATGAAAACCGATAGATTGGGCACTATGAGGACGAAGGTGAGCCAGATCAGCATCACCAGCATCAGCGCTGTCGATGAGTTCCTTGTGAGCGCCGATATGCAGAGGCCCACAAGGAGCATCGCGGAGAGATAAAGGGCTGAACACAGGAGGATGGACGCCGCTCTGAACCACTCCTGGCCCATCAGGCCAACCGGGGAGTAAATGTTCAGGAGAAGAAGCGCGACAAGAAACCCGAGAATGAGAGGGAAAAGGAGGCTGGTGAGTCCGCCAAGATATTTCGCAAGAGCAATCCCGGTTCTGGATACTGAATTCGACAGAACAAGCTTCAGCGTCCCTGTTTCGCGCTCTCCCGCGATCGCATCGAACGAGAGAAGAAGGGCCAGCAGACCGAGCACGTATCTGACGACCTCGATGAGATCGAAAGTGGGGAAAAGGGCCAGCGTCTCGTTGTCAAGCCCTCCTCCCGTGGCCAGAAAAGGTACGCGCGAGTGAGAAACCGTGACCGTGGTCCCCAGCCTGTCAGCATAACCTTTGCTGAAGAGAAGCAGCGGGCTCGGTTCCCTGCTCAGAACCGGCTTGATGTGCGAGTAAACCCTTACGTCCGCCCGTTTCGCCGCCTCCGCGGCTACAAGACCCCCGTGTTCTTCAAGGCGATCCCGGTATTCCTTACTTCCGACGAGCGAACCTATTACTATGAGAAGCAAGGAGAGGGCCACACATGTCACGAATCGTGTGGTAAGGAGATTCTGGTATAACTCCTTGCGAATACTCTCCCGCAGCACTCCTCTACTCCATCCGTTCTTCTGCGTTATCCTTGTTCAGGGTGATCTCCAGTACACCTCCCTCGGCCTGTACGGGCACGTTCCATATCAGCCATGCGTACTTTAACTCCCGATGTCTTTCCTTTCCGTTTATCCACCACTTTCCACCAGGGACGACGACCCTTCCCACACCCTGCTTGTCCGTTTTTATCAGATAGTCCTCGGTGATTCCCCTCTCCAGCCGCACCCCCTGCAGCACATCTTCGAGCCCCTTGTATGCCTCTCCCTCCCACTTTTCCATCCCGCTGTCATATGCCTTTCTGGACGCTATATATTCAGAGCGAGCCTTTTCCCTCTGCTCGTTGAGTTCCTTGTTCTTTGCCTTGGCCTCCTTATACCGTTTGTAAGCGACCTTGTACTTGCTACTCATCAGGTCCTTGATCTTCTTGACATCCGATTCCGCGGTCCGGTATTCCTCGAGGTGGTCATTGTATTCCTTGTTGATCTCATCGTATGCGCCTCGCAAGGCCAGCAATTCATCCTTTGAGGGCTTCGACGGCGGGTTGTTCACTCCCGCCAGAGAGTCTTTGACTGCCTCGATGTCATATGGCAGCAGGCTAAATTTCACACCCGACACGGCCTCTTCTCCCTCCTCACCACTCAGGACCACCGTCAGCACAATCTTTGTGTCTTTGCTGCACCCGCTCATGGCAATTGTTAGCGATAAACCGGCCAGAAGGACAAGCAGTCCCCTCATTCAAACCTCCTTTTCAGTTGTTCTCAGGATCAATTTGATCCGCTGCTCCCCTCGGCACAATGGCACCGAGAGAGTATCGTCGAAAGTGTCTAGCTGCCACATCCTTCAGTCCTTCAGCAGTAACATCATCTATTCTCTTCAGATACGTTTCTCCATAGTCGCAGCCAACGCCGGATATTTCAAACCTTCCTCGTCGTGCCGCGCGTGATGACATCGTTTCTCCTCCGATCAGAAAAATTCCCTTCAAATACTCCTTTGTCCTTTCGAGTTCTTCGCCGCGAGGGACCTCCTCCGAGACCTTCTCAATCTCTTCCGACAGCCCCTGAACGGCCTCTTTATACCTCCCGGGGTCCGTTCCTATATATCCAGCCAGGAAGCTGGGGCCCTCGTATGCCCGGTAGACCGACGAAACCTGATAAGCGAGCCCTCTCTCTTCTCTCAGTCTGGAAAAGAGCCGGGAGTCCATGGACCCCCCAAGGGCCGCGTTGACAACCTGCATCTCGTGGTAGCCATCATCACCAAACGATGGAGCCGGATAGCCCAAAACAATCCAGGCGGCTGAACTATCCCTCTCTTCCCTCGTGTTACGATGCCCCTGCTCCTCTCCATGCGGTCTGTCGCTGGTTCTTCCCGTACCAGACACTTTCGATTCGCCACCGGACTCTTCTTCATTCGCGATTTCGCCCAGTTCTTCGACTATCTTTGTTGAAATATCTCGCACAATATCGGGTTCAAAATCGCCCGCGCACGAAAACACCATTCCAGCCGGGCAGTAAACCCTCTTTCTGAACGCTACCACATCTTCGAGTTTGAGTGCTTCTATCGTATCTTCGCTGCCCTGAACAGGCTTATGGAGAGGATGGTTTCCGTAGAAGGCGTCCTGGAAGAGGTCCAGTGTGTGGGCAAGGAGGTCGTCTTTTCTCTGTCTCACTTCGTCAAGCGCCAGTTCTCGTTCTTTTTCAAACTCCTTTACGGACATCGCGGGGTGAGTGAGAACGTCCGACAGGATATTGAGTGAATCCATCACCTTATCCCTGGTAGTAAGCAGAGATATGCTGCCGGCTTCCTTTCCCGTGGAGGTTACCAGTTTTGAACCGAGCGAGTCCAGAGCCCTGTCCAGCTCTTCCCCGTTCATCGACTCGGTTCCTTTAAGGAGGAGGTTCTGCATGAGATGTGACACGCCGGAGTCTTCTTCCGTCTCATAGATGCTTCCCATCTTGAGAAAAATGTGGATCGCCACTATTTCCTGGTCTGAATATGGGTCCATGATGAGGATCGACCGCTCACCGATTTCCTCGCGAAGCACGGTTTCTCTCTTCCCCTTCATCACCTCTCCCCCCTGGGACCAACGACAACTCGCGCGAATGGTTGCTCCAGGATATAGCCATCAAGGATTTGCCTGACGTTGTCTGCGCTGACCGCGTCGACATCGTCGAGGTAGTCGAGAACCACATCGGCGTTGCCATATTCGATTTCATAATAGGCGAGCGTCCCCGAGAGAGAGACGCTCGTTTCGTTTTCATACAGGAATCCGGACTGGAGTATCGTCTTTGCCCGTTCCAGCTCTCCCTCCTCCAGGCCCTCATCCACAACGTTTCGTATTTCCTCGAACAAAGCCTGATTGACTTGTTGCTCTCTGCTCGGCCTGAAAACAGTGTCTATTCCAAAAATTCCCGCGTTCCTCAGTTCCATGTGCCATGACGAAATCGCACTCACGAGCTTCTCCCTCTCGATCAAGCCCCTGTACAGCCTGGAGCTTCTTCCTCCCCCGAGAATCGTGGCGGCGACTTCAAATGCCGGAAGAAGAGCCCTCTCCCTGATCCCCGGTGTGTGAAAACCGATCGCGGCATAAACCTGATTCAGATCCTTGTCCTCAAAGCGATCCTTCTTTCTCTCGGGCGGGCCGATCTCCAGGTTTCGCAGGCCCGGCCCATGAGCTTCTATTCTGTTTTCTCTCTCGATCGAGCCGGAGATGATTTTCTCCACTTCAACAGCCTTGATGTCGCCCGCGACCACTATCACGAGGTTGGATAGTGTGTAATGCCGGTCGAAATATGCTCTCAAGTCGGGGGCACATATATTCTCAAGACTTTCCTCTCTGCCGAGGATCGGCAGCGCGTAGGGTGTCCCGCGAAACATTCCTTCCTGCAGAAGTGTGAAGAGTCTGGAGCTGGGGTTGTCGTCCCGACGGCGGATCTCTTCGCGGATGATCATCTTCTCGTTTTCCACGTCCTCGGTCCTTATCGCGGGATTCATGAGCGCGTCATTCAACAGATCAACCGCCTTCTCAAAATGCCAGCCGGGCACTACAATATAATATTGAGTGAATTCATACGACGTGGCGGCGTTGTTGTATCCTCCCATCGCCTTGACCTGACGGTCCATCTCCCCTTTTGGATATTTCTCCGTGCCCTTGAAAAAAATATGTTCGAAAAAGTGAGATATCCCGTTTATTTCAGGCTCTTCGTTCACGCTTCCCGTTGCAAGCCAGTAGTTGACTGCGACGACGGGGTGTCCCGGCTTCTCTCTGACGAGAAGAGTCGGGCCACAATCGAGCTTCTTCCTGTAGTGGGGTGAAACCGGGTTTTTCATCGAAAGAGACCGCTTCCGCAGGGGTTCCTCTGTTGACCATCTCGACAGCACGCGGAGAGCGCGCCCGGCACCCGGATGGATAGCGTGCAGCCCTCGTCGATACGGTATCGCGTGTCCCTAAAATACAAAGATCAGGATCAAAAATCAACAGCAGACGTTCTGCCGCTTTCCTGCACCTTCTTGCTCCTGAGTATAGTGTAAGGCGAATGCTATCATGGCAACCCGGTTTCTTATCGTGGTTGCCTCATAAGGAACTGCTGGTCAGTCGGGGATAGCGTTTCCGAGGATGTAATTGGCAGGATTCACATTCTTTCCGTTCACCATCACTTCATAGTGAAGATGTGGGCCAGTTGTCACACCCGTATTGCCGACCAGGGCAATAACCTCCCCACGCTCCACGATGTCTCCCTTATTCTTCTTTATCCTGGAACAGTGCGCGTACAAGGTTCTATAACCATAATCGTGATCGATGACCACCGTCAGTCCATAGCCCACTTTCCAGGCAGCACGAATTATTTTCCCTTCCGCGGTCGCTATGATCGGGGTCCCTTTCCTGGCATAGATGTCCACTCCCTCATGCGGCCTGATATCTCCAAAAATGGGGTGTCTCCGCGCTCCAAATCCACTGCTGATCCTGCCGTCCGTCGGCCAGACCGAAGGCGTCCGCGAGAACTTCTTGTTGTCGTACTCCAACTGCTCGACCGACTCCACGAGACTCTGGTAGACAAGGTCGGCCCTCCGGGAAAGCAATGACAGTTGTTCATCAGAGTCGGAAAACTCCTTGCCGGCGGGGCTCTCCAGCCACCGGGAAACGCGCGGATCTATCGAGACAAAGGATGGACCACCGATGCCTACATTTCTGACATCGGGTTCTATCCTGGACAAGCCGGCGACCTCCCGGAAGTGTTGCTCTGCGATCATGACCTGCCCGATGGTCCCTTCAAGCCCGATCATTTTCTCTTCCATCGCGGCCAGTTGCGAACGAAGGATACGGTTCTCCTGCTGCGCCTGGTCAAGATTCTCTTCCCTGGTGCGCCGTATCAGCCGACCATACGTCAGGAAGGCAAGGCTGAGTACTACCACGCTCACGAGCGCGGCGCAGCCATAGATGTGCCACCGTGCCACCCGATAAACCTTCGCGCTCTTCCCGCAGTGGGGAATTATGCTCAAGGTCCAGGAATTTTCTTTCAAGGCATCAACTCCTGCATGAATGCCAACGAACTCCACCATACAAAACACATGCGCTATTCCTGTCGCGAAAACGGTCCTGAATAAAGCTGTGGAATTCTAAAAGGATTTCATTGCCAAGTCAAGCTTTTTCCTGTCAAAGCAAGATGCGTACCCCGGATCAAATCGCGGAGCGGGCTTGTACTAACCCGCTGACCTGCCTTGGGTTACAGGCAACTTAAGAATCCACCGATCTATTGGGTCCGTGGTGGTGGTGTGAAAATCTTTCGCCCGAAAGAGAAAGTCAGTTATCGTCCGGTGCTGGCTCGCCAATCTCGACAGAACCGTTATCCTCCGAAAGTTTCTCCTCCGAAAGACATGCGAGGTCCGCGAGCAAATCGCCCTCCACGAGGTTCATCAGTCTTACCCCCTGTGTGCTGCGCCCGATGACCCTGATTCCCTGTGCTCCCATACGGATTACCGTACCCTGTACCGAGACCAGCATCAGGTTATCCCTGTCGAGCACCTCCTTTATCGACACGAGCCTCCCTGTCTTCTCTGTCACCTTGAGTGTGATAACACCCATTCCCCCTCGCCGTGTCATTCGGTAGTCCGCGAACTTCGACCTCTTACCATACCCCTTCTCGGTTGCAACAAGAAGTGTCCCGGAGCGCCCCTCTACGACCATGCCCACGACCTGATCATCCCCCCGCAGCTTGATCCCCCGCACCCCCACGGCACTTCTACCCATATGCCGCACCTCTTTTTCCCGGAAGCGTATGGCATGGCCGTTTTTCGTGGCAAGGATCACGTTCCGCTGGCCATCGGTTATCGTAGCGCCGATCAGCTCATCACCCTCAACAAGGCCCTGGGCGATTATCCCGCCCCGTCTCGGATTGGAAAACGCAGAGAGTCGGGTCTTCTTCACTATGCCGTTTCTGGTCGCCATCAGCAGGAATTTGTTCTCTTCAAAGACCCTGACAGGCAGGTACGAGGCAACCTCGTCACCTTCCCTCAGGTTTAGAAGGTTGACGACCGGCCTACCCTTCGCCTCTCTCCCACCACGTGGAATCTCATAGACCTTAAGCCAGTAACAGATTCCTTTTCTTGTGAAGAACAGGATGTACTCCTTTGTGGAGGCGATGAAGAGGTGTTCGACAAAATCACCCTCGCTTGTCACCATCCCGATGATTCCTTTTCCTCCCCGCCTTTGCTGTCGGTAAGTTCTTGTAGCGATGCGCTTTATATACCCTTTATGCGTGAGCGTTATAACCATATCCTCGTCGGATATGATATCTTCCACGTTGATATCCTCCACACTCTCTATTATCTCGGTGCGCCGGGAGTCTCCATATTTGTGCTGGATCTCGAGGAGTTCTTCCTTCACGATCTCCATCCGTTTTCTTCTCGACTCCAGAATTCCCTTCAACCTCGCGATTGTCTTGAGAAGTTCGCGATATTCCGCGTCTATCTTCTCGCGCTCCAGACCCGTCAGCCGCGCAAGCCTCATATCAAGTATAGCCTGAGTCTGTACATCGGAGAGCGCGAACCGGGACATCAACGCTTCCCGTGCGGCCTGCGTGTCACGCGAACTTTTTATGATCTGAACCACCTCATCAATGTTGTCAACCGCTATCTTCAGGCCTTCAAGGATGTGCGCCCGTTTCTCGGCCTTGTCGAGTTCAAATATGGTCCTTCTTTCAATCACATCGTGTCGGTGCTCCAGGAACAGCTCTAGAATCTTTCTGAGGCTGAGCACCTCGGGTGCTCCATCGACAAGCGCGAGCTGGATGACTCCAAAGGTCGTCTGCATCTGGGTCTTCTTGTAGAGCGTATTCAAGACGACCTCCGAATCGGCCTGTCGCTTCAGCTCGACGACAACGCGCATTCCCTCACGATCAGACTCGTCCCTGAGGTCGGAAATCCCTTCTATCTGCTTCGATTTGACGAGGGAGGCGATCTGCTCCACCAGTCGGGCTTTATTGACCTGGTAAGGTATTTCCGTTATCACGAGGGTCTCTCTTTTGTCCTTTTTCGTCTCGCGGATCGCCTTCGCCCTCACGATCAGCTTACCCCTCCCCGTCCGGTAGTAATTGTAGATTCCCTCCCGCCCGCAGACATACGCGCCTCCGGGAAAATCCGGTCCCACAATGAGGTTGTACAACTCGTCATCCTCGACCTCCGGCTCATCTATCAGCTTGACGGCACAGTCAACGACCTCGGTCAGGTTGTGGGGGGGGATGTTTGTGGCCATTCCCACGGCAATGCCGGACGCCCCATTGATCAGAAGGTTCGGCAGTCGAGCGGGGAGCGAGAGCGGTTCCTCCGAGCTGTTGTCGAAATTAGGGCCGAAATCGACAGTCTCCTTGTCTATGTCTGTCAGCATCTCGACAGCGAGCGGGGTCATGCGGGCTTCGGTATACCGGTATGCTGCGGCCCGGTCTCCGTCAATCGACCCGAAATTGCCCTGCCCGTCGATCAGCGGATACCTCAGCGAGAAGTCCTGCGCCATCCGGACCATCGTGTCGTAAACCGCCGAATCACCGTGCGGATGGAATCGCGCAAGGACATCTCCAACGACGGATGCGCTTTTCTTGTACGGCCTGTTCGGCAGCAGGCCGATGTCGTTCATGGCATAAAGAATCCTCCTGTGGACCGGTTTGAGCCCGTCCTTCACGTCCGGCAAGGCTCTTCCCACAATGACCGACATCGAATAATCGATGTAACTGTCCCGCATCTCATCTTCTATGAACCTCGAGATTTCCCTTTCGCGTGTATCTATCGGCATCCGGCTTTTTCCTTCCCGCTATACCTTGTCAACGGAGGCTGCTCCGTGTTCAGACGTCCAGATTTCTTACGTATTTCGCGTTCGTCCTGATAAACTCCCTGCGAGGCTCGACCTTGTCGCCCATCAAGACAGCGAACAGCCTGTCCGCCTCCATCTCCTCCTCGAGAACAACCTTGTACAGGACCCGGTTATCCGGGTTCATCGTGGTCTCCCAGAGTTGCGACGGATTCATCTCGCCAAGGCCCTTGTACCTCTGAACGTGGATCTTTTTCCTGCCGTCGAAGCGGCCAACGTGCTCCTCCATCTCCTCCTCGGAGTAAGAGTAAAGTTCTTCCTTACCGCAACTCACCCTGAAGAGAGGGGGTTGAGCGATATACACGTATCCTTCTTCTATGAGCACCCTCATGTGCCTGTAGAAAAACGTCAGCAGCAACGTTCGGATGTGTGCGCCATCGACGTCCGCGTCCGTCATGATGATCAGCTTGTGGTAACGCGCCCTGGAAATGTCGAACTCGCTGTCTCCCACTCCGGTACCAACCGCCGTTATTATGGTTCTTATCTCTTCATTGCTGAGGATCTTCTCCAGCCGGGCCTTTTCCACGTTCAGGATCTTCCCCCGGAGAGGCAGTATCGCCTGGTACTTTCGATCTCTCCCCTGCTTTGCCGACCCTCCCGCGGAATCGCCCTCCACGAGATAAAGCTCGCACGCCGTAGGATCCTTTATCGAACAATCCGCCAGCTTACCGGGGAGCGTTCCTCCTTCCAGGGCACTCTTGCGCCGAGTCAAGTCCCTCGCCTTCCTCTCCGCCTCTCTTATCCGCATAGACTCCAGCGCCTTCTCAACTATGCGCTTTGCAACCGACGGGTTTTCCTCCAGGAACGAGGAGAGGTTCTCGTACACAAGGGATTCGACTATTCCTTTTGTTTCACTGTTCCCCAGCCGTGTCTTCGTCTGCCCCTCGAATTGAGGCTCGCGAACCTTGAGGTTCAGCACAACAACAATCCCTTCTCTTACGTCTTCTCCTGATATGCCCTTCTTCTCGTTCTTCAGGAAATTGTTTCTGCGGGCATAGTCATTTATCGTACGTGTCAGCCCGGCCTTCAGGCCGCTCAAATGTGATCCGCCCTCATGAGTGTTGATGTTGTTGACGTAAGGATATATCAATTCCCGATATGATTCGTTGTGCAGTATAGCGACCTCCACGATCGTCCCATCTTTTTCTTTTTCGAAGTGAATCGGCTTGTTGTACAGCCTTTTCCTCCCCACCACCTCTTCGTTCAGATAAAGCGCGAAGGCTCCGGTCCCACCCGCGTACCGGTATTCCTCCTCAACCTCCTCCTCGGGCGTCTGATTCTTAAATACTATGGCAAGGCCCTTGTTGAGGAAGGCCAGCTCTCTCAGCCTGGACGCGATGGCCTGATTATCATATCCAATTGCGTCAAAAATCTCCGTGTCCGGCATAAAGTGTATCCTTGTCCCGGTTCTCCTTTTCTTTCCTACCACCTCCAGCCCCGTGATTGCAACACCCCTCTTGAACTGCTGCCGGTGTACTTTCCCGTCTCGATACACCTCCACGACCAGCCACTCCGACAGGGCGTTTACCACAGACACGCCCACACCATGGAGCCCTCCGCTGACCTTGTAAGTTTTGTCATCAAACTTGCCTCCTGAGTAAAGCCTGGTAAGAACCAGCTCTACGCCGGGAATCTTCTCGGTCGGGTGAATATCCACCGGTATGCCCCTGCCATTATCGTCTACCATGACCGATCCGTCTCCCCTGACTTCTACCATGATTTTGTCACAATAGCCAACCATTGCTTCATCAATGGCATTGTCCACAACCTCATTGATAAGATGACGGAGACCTCTCTGATCAGTGCTTCCAATATACATGCTCGGTCGCTTGCGAACATGTTCCAGACCTTTCATGACCTGGATCTTGCCGGACTGATATTCTTCCTCACCCAGATTCCCGACCGTATTCCGCATCAACGCCCCCTTTTCCACTCTACTTCTGTACAAATCTTATTTCCCTGATTACCCCTTCTCCAACCCTCTCTTCTATCCTCTTCAAGATCTCTTCTTTCCTCATCCGCATCTCCATAAGCCATGGCGACGATTGCACCTGAACGACCATCCTTCCCCTCTCTACACCCAGCGGCATTACTTTTTCCGAGATTACTTTACCGACAATATTTTCCCATTCCTCTATCACTTTATATTCTTCTATCCGCCGCCGAAGCCCCATTTTCCTGAGAACGTTCTCCAGGACGGATTCCATCTTCTCAACATCTCTTCTCAATCTTGCATCCTGCCTCTAGTTAAATAAATATATTTTCAATCTTTATGTGATGGATCTTCACACCCTAACCTCAACCCACGCAAAGGAAATAAAGCTATTATTCTCCCGTCATTAATCTAACACCTTTCATTATAATAGTCAACTTGTTTCCATTACTCTCAGGGGCATTATAAGACAGAGATACTCTTCCGCGTCTATAGACTCCTGAGGCTCTATGAGCGCAGCTCTATCGGGCCCCTTGAAGCTGACCCTGACCTTCTCACATTTAAGCGCTTTGAGTACATCTTCCATATACCCGGCATTAAAATCGAGCCTGACGCTTTCCCCATCATAGTCCGCATCTATCTCACATCTTGCCTCACCAACGTCGCGGGTGTTAACCATCACACTGAGGAGTTTTTTCTCGAAGCTCAATTCTATCCTCTTCGTCGCTATATTTGCCATAAGCGCGGTACGACGTACCGCTCCCAGCAAATCTCTCCTGTCAAGGACTGCTTCCTTGTCGTTATCCGTAGGAATAACCTGACTGTAGTTGGGGTACGGACCTTCCAGGAGCCTCGAATATACTTCATAGCCCGCCCCTTTGAAAAGCAGGTGGTTCTCCCCCGGAATCAGTTCCAATTCATCATCCACCTCGGAGAGTTTCACGAGAAGATTTACTGCCTTCGGCGGCAGAATAATATCCTTCATTCCTTCTATGCGCTTGAATTTGCCTGGATGAGTCAACTTGGACAATCTATGTCCATTAGTTGCTACCATCGTAAATCCATTCTCACCTATTTCCCACAACAGGCCCCCGAGGACCGGTCTGCTCTCATCCCGGGATACCGCGAAGAGAAGAAGGTCCGCCCAGTCTTTTATGAGTTCCGCTTTGAGTTTTATGCCGGCATTGTCCTGAACCTTCGGCACGGCCGGATAATCTTCCTCCGGAAGCGACATTATTTCAAAATGATTCTTCCCACTCTCGACTATCAAACGCGAATCCTTTTTCTCCAGACTGACTTCCCCTTCAGGCAATTCTCTCAACACATCCTGAAACCTCTTGGCCGGGACAGTAAGTGAACCATCCACTTTGATCTTCGCACCGGTGAAGACCTTTACAGTCACATCAAGATCGGTCGCCGTAAGAAATAGTTCTCTACCCTTCGCCTGGAGCAATATGTTAGAGAGTATGGGCAGGGACGTATGTTGGGACACGACTCCGGAAATGGAAGACAGGTTTTGATACAGTTTTTCTCTTGACGCGAGCGCTTTCATTGTTTCCTCCTCTTTTCTATTGTTCTACCTCTCTATAAAGAAATAAAGTTGTAGTAATAGGGGCTGTTAACATGTGGATAGCCGCGTTGATTTGTATTCGGAGATCCACCGTACTCTTCCTTTTTGTCTCTCCCCTGGAGAGTGGACAAACCGTGGAAAGTTGTTTACAGTATGTGAGAAACCGATAACAGGGAAACAAAAAGCAATCAAACGGAAAACTTGTCACCAATTGTTCACAAGTTATCAACGAGAAAAGTCACCGTCTTATCGAATCAGTCAAAGATGATCCCGTTCAGGAATTGTTTCGTATTTTTTCGGCCAGAATGCTGATTTCTCTTCTGCCCTGGTTATCTGTTGCCACCCAACTCTCGATCTTGTCACAGGCATGAATGACAGTTGTGTGATCTCTACCACCGAAGTGAGAACCAACCTCGATCAGGGAGAGATCTGTCATTTTCCGGCAGAGATGCATCGCTACCTGGCGAGGGAAAGCCACTTTTCTTGTCCGCTTCTTTGACTTCAGGTCCGAGACCTGGACCTTGTAAAAATCGGCCGTGTGTTTCTGGATGTTTTCAACCGTGACAGTCTTTTCCTCCTGGCGAAGGATGTTCTTGAGAATTCCTTCCGCGAGTTCGACAGTAATATCATTTCCGGTCAGGGAGGAGTATGCCAGAAGACGAATAAGGGATCCTTCCAGTTCACGCACATTCGATCTTATGTGTTTCGCGATGAACATGAGCACTTCATCCGGGAGAATCAGAGAATCGGAAATGGCCTTCTTCTTGAGGATGGCTATCCTGGTCTCGAGATCAGGAGGCTGAATATCCGTCACAAGCCCCCACTGAAAACGCGAGATAAGCCGCTCTTCGATATTGGAGATTTCCCTCGGAGGACTGTCGCTGGTTAACACAATCTGCTTGCGGGAATCGTACAGCGTGTTGAATGTATGAAAAAACTCCTCCTGCGTGCTCTCCTTGTTGGCGAGGAAGTGGACATCGTCGATCAGGAGTAGATCGACGCGCCGATACTTGTTTCTGAAGTCAAGCATGGTGCCAGACTGTATAGCCTGGATCATCTCATTCATAAAAGATTCGGCGGAGCCGTAGTAAAGGTTGTTGATGTTGCCATAGTTCACAACATAATTCCCGATAGCCTGCATAAGGTGCGTCTTGCCGAGGCCCGTACCGCCGTGTATGAACAGGGGGTTGTAGTTGAGCGCCGGTTTCTGTGCCACAGACAGCGCTGCGGCGTGCGAGAAACGATTGCTTTTGCCTACCACAAAGTTGTCGAAGGTGAACCGCTCGTTCAGGATGATGCTCCGACCTGGCGGGACAGGCTCATCCCATGAAGGGAGGACCTCGTCGCTGAAGTCGATCTCGTCCTCCTCTCCCCTCCTCAGGGATTGAAACGAAATAGTAAACTCTCTCGCAAAAAGCGCCCGGGCATTATCGAGAAGGAGCCGTGAAAAATGGTCTTCGATATATTCGGCGGCAAACTGGTTCTGAACCTCCACCACAAGAAGGTCGTTAGAGAGGGCGACAGCATTAGTGGGTTTGAGCCAGACAGTATAGGATGTGCTGTTTATCTGGTTCTTCGTCTTTTCTATGATACGGTTCCAAACCTCTTGGGGGGTGTATTCTTGCATCGTCTGTCTTGTCGGAGTTTTAGTGGTGGATGGGACGTCATAAAGGGATATCCCGGGCTAGTCTCTTCCATTTTAAGTGCATGCAGGAAGAATGTCAAGCGAAAACTTCAACAGGCTTTCGCGACAGAAAGGAGACAGGCAACTTGACAAAATGAAGATGGAAATATAATATATTTGCACTTTTGTTAATCTACATCGAATAGCAGGAAGCGGACAAAATGGTCTGGAGCAGGGCACATTGAAGAGGACTTACCAGCCAAGCAGGCGAAAACGCAGCAACAAACATGGCTTTATGAAAAGGATGTCCACCCGTGCGGGCAGGGCGGTCCTCAAGAGAAGAAGAGCCAAGGGTCGAAAGAGGCTTGTTCCCTGTTGAGCGTCGCATCATTGACAGACCGGTCCGCCTTTTGTACAACCTTCCCAATGTCTCCAAAACATAAGATCAGCAGGCTTCACCAGCGCAAGGATATCTTGAGGGTGGTCAGGAATGGGAGCAGAGTGTGGGGATCCTCTTATGATTTGATATCCCTGAAGAGCCGAGAAGATTTGCGTGTCGCGGTCGTGGTGCCACTGCTGGGGCGGAACGCGGTGGAGAGGAACCTGGTGAAAAGGCGAACGAAAGAGGCCGTGCGCACGGGAAACATACTTGACGGAGTCCATGGAGACGTCATGATCCGTGCTCGAAAGCCAGCGTATGGTTTGTGCTATGAGGATGTTCAGAAGGAACTCTCGATGGTTTTCGATGAGCTGAGAAGGGAGAAAGAGGAAGATGCGTAAGAAGGGATGGATGATCATGTCTTCCCGGTTCGGTTCATCGCTCTTCGTAGCGGTGATCAAGGTGTATCGTTACGCCATTTCACCGCTGCTGCCGAACGCCTGCAGGTATCATCCCACATGTTCTCGATACGCCATAGAGGCGGTACAGAAACACGGTTTCCTCAGGGGAAGCCGCCTCTCTGTCGGTCGGTTGCTGCGATGCACTCCCTTCGGAGGCTGGGGCTATGATCCCGTTCCTGCGGCAAGCAGCAGGAATAAGGCTACAGAGAAGTTACGATGAATATGGAGAAGAGAGTGTTGCTGGCGATATTCCTGATAGCGGCAACCCTTGTGATAAGCAATCTCTTTTTTGCTCCCCCTCCCCCTGATCTGTCAGAGACAACAGGAAGTGCTATAGAGGACGCAGAACCCGTAGCGCAGGAAAACCCGGAGCCTGCTCCTGTCGTGGAAACAGCACCCCCCGGACACCTGACCCAGGTCGCGCCTTCGAACACCGGGAACGAAAAGACGGTGTATGTGGAGAATAATCGCTACAAGATGCAGATCTCCTCGATTGGCGCGAAGCTCGAATCGATCGAGCTCAAGGATTATCCTTCCTCTGTTGGAGAAGGCAATGTGCAGCTGATACAGCCCGCCGGCACAGATTTTCTGGGAATGAGGCTCACCCTGGAGAGCGACACGCTAGACCTTAGCAGGCTCTATTTCACTCCGTCCCGGGATCGAGTAGACGTCAGCGATGGAGAGAAGACCCTCCTGTTCTCTCATTCCATAAGTGAAAGCGACAGCATCCTGCTGCGTTATACGTTCACACCGGACACATACCTGATGGGGGTCGAGGTCGATCTGCCATCGACGATGGGAGGGAAAGACCTCTTTCTTCACACGGATCTGTTGCCTCGCCTGCTCCCCACAGAGGCGGATTCCGAGAGAAATGACCTCAAGTACTTTGGTACGGAGATGGGTGGATTAACCGAAGAGCGAAAGAAGGTTGATATCGGTGATATCGGCGGCGACAAAGGCGACACTGCGTACAATGAAGGGCCTTTTCTCTGGGCGGGCGTAAAGAACAAGTATTTCATTGCCGCCCTCGTTTCGAAGACCACACCCATGAAAGGGGTCATCACAAAAGGCTCCGAGGACGCGCACAGGATTGGGTTGACTGCTATTACGCCAACCGCCGAGGGAGGGGCTCGCTTCAAGATGGACCTCTACATCGGCCCCCAGGACTACCACCGTCTCTCCTCCCTTGGTGTGGGCATGGAGGCCATTACAGAGTATGGATGGTGGATAATCCGGCCTTTCAGCAGGATGATCGTCATTATACTGCTGTGGATGCATCAGTTTATCGGTAATTATGGGGTTGTCATCATACTCTTCTCGATCATGACCAAGGCAGTATTCTATCCCCTGACGCAGAAGAGCCTTAAGTCCACTCAGGATCTTCAGAAAATACAGCCGATGCTGAAAGAGTTGAAGGAAAAACACAAGGATGAACCGCAGAAACTCCAGCAGGAGACCATGCGTCTGTATAAGGAGCATAAGGTCAATCCACTCGGCGGATGTCTTCCGATGATTGTCCAGATGCCCGTCTTGTGGGCGCTCTTTTATGTCTTCAGAATGACGATCGAGTTCAGAGGGGCGAGCTTCGCCCTGTGGATACACGATCTTTCCGCGCCCGACAGCCCGCCGGTCCTCCCTGTAGTCATGGGGCTGAGCATGTTTCTGCAGCAGAAACTCAGCCCGCAGAGCGCGGACCCCAAGATGGCCCCCATGATGTACATCATGCCAGTCGTTCTGACGGTGGTCTTCATCAACTTCTCCTCCGGGCTTGTCCTCTACTGGACAGTAAACAACATCCTGGCGATCGCCCAGCAATATTACCTCCAAAAAAAGACAGCCGCGCCGGCACCCGTCAGGAAGAAACCCGCACCCGACCCAGCCAGAGATTAGAATCCGGAAAGAAGGTAACAGGCAATGCTTAACGACTGTATCGCTGCGCTATCTACCGCGCCGGGCGCCGGGGCGATAGCTATTGTGCGCATGAGCGGGGCCGGATGCCTCAAGATCGCAGACAGTCTCTTCAGGGGCGATGGTGTGGCCGGCAAGGTGGAGAAACGGAGCCTGTTTGTAGGCAGACTCTTTGATCCTGACACGGGGGATGAGATCGACAAGGTCGTATTGATGGTCTTCCGCGGCCCGGGTAGCTACAGTGGCGAAGACATGGTAGAAATCTGCTGTCATGGCGGTCGATATGCGCCGATGGTCGTCCTGGACGCCTGCCTGAGAAATGGTGCCAGAGCTGCGGAGCCGGGCGAGTTCACGAAGCGTGCCTATCTGAACGGAAAACTGGACCTCCTTCAGGCCGAAGGGGTTGCGGAGATCGTCGCGGCTACAACGGCGAAGGCGCATCGGCTTGCCGTGGACCAGCTGGATCGAGTCCTATCCGGCACGTTGTCTTCCCTGAGAGAACAACTGAAGGAACTCGTCGTCCTCCTCGAGTATGAAATCGACTTCCCGGGCGAGGGAGAGTGCGACATGGAGGAGATGAGGGTGAAGGGTAAAAAGGTCAGGGCGAAGATCGAAGGACTGCTCGCCACCTGGCGGGAGGGCCTGCTCTCGACGGAGGGGGCTGTTGTTGTCATTGCGGGTCTGCCGAATGTCGGCAAATCAAGCCTTTTCAACCTCATGTCCAGGCGAACGCGCTCGATCGTAACCCCCCACCCCGGCACTACGAGAGATGCGATCGAACAGGAGATCTCACTTTCTGGTCTCCTGGTACGGCTGGTCGATACGGCTGGCCTGAGGGAGACGAACAGCGACGTTGAACGTCTCGGCGTTGAAGTGAGCAGAAACTATCTTGCCGGAGCGGATCTCGTGCTTTTTCTAATCGACGCGACCAGGGAGCAGGAGAGCAACGACAGACAATTTCTGCAGGAGATCGAAGGGAAAGAAGTAATCCGGGTAGTCAACAAAATAGACCTTCTCGATGGCCGCGAGCAGAAACGAGTGGGTGGAAGAAATGTTGTCCGGGTCTCGACAAAGACAGGCGAGGGATTTGAGGCGTTGCGCAACGATATTCTTCACGCACTGCTGGGAATGGCTGAGCGGCAGGGCCCGGCGATAACGACGCTCCGTCAGAAGCGAGGGCTCGGAGAAGCGCTTGTGAGTCTGGACCGATGGCTCGCAGCCCCGGGTGAAGGGAAAAGCGCGGAATATATAGTGGAAGACCTGAGATCCTCTATGTCCGCGCTGGAGGAGTTGACCGGAATTGTGACGAGCGAAGAGATCCTGGATGAGATCTTTTCCCGCTTTTGCGTGGGCAAATAGGAGGTTTACTCGTGCGTGCATCTATCGTGGTTGTCGGGGGTGGGCACGCCGGCTGTGAGGCGGCCGCGGCATCGGCTAGTATGGGAGTTGACACGCTTCTTGTGACGGCGGAGCCGGAAGGTCTGTGCAAAATGTCGTGCAACCCTGCCATCGGAGGCGTTGGAAAAGGACAGCTTGTCAAGGAGATCGACGCGCTTGGAGGATTGATGGGGCATCTGGCGGACAGCGCGGCCATCCAGTACAAGGTGCTGAACAGAAAGAAGGGGCCGGCTGTGTGGGGTCTCAGGGCACAGGAGGACCGAAGTAAATATGCAGAAGCCGCAGGGGCCACGCTGGCCGAAGTTCCCGGGCTGAGGATTGAAAAAGGAAACGCTACGGGCCTGATGATATCCGGGGGCAGGATCAGGGCGGTAATCACAGATTCGCTCGGCGAGATAGAGGCGGAGGCGGTAATCATAGCCGCCGGGACATTTCTTGGTGGACTGATTCACCGGGGCTCGGATATTTCTTCGGGCGGCCGCCTGGGAGAGGCCGCCGCGCACGGGATCACAGAGACCCTTGTCGAGGCAGGCCTCAGGGCAAAGAGGTTCAAGACAGGCACACCGCCGAGGGTAGACGGGAAGAGTCTCGACTACTCCCGGTGCCGGGAGGAGTGGGGCGACGAAACGCCGATTCCTTTCTCCAGTTTCGGCACGGCGTCAACACTGCCGAGAAGGGCCTGCTGGCTGACGGGTACGACCGGCAAGACCCACGCATTGATCAGGGCGAACATCGACAGGGCTCCCCTCTTCACTGGCCAGATCCACGCTACGGGACCCAGATCCTGTCCCTCCGTAGAGGACAAGGTGATGCGGTTCTCCGGGCGCGAAACGCATCAGGTCTATATAGAACCGGAGGGCCTCAACACTGACGAGGTATATCTCAACGGACTATCGACAAGCTTGCCGGCGGATGTTCAGGAGAGAATGGTCGCGACCGTTCCCGGTCTGGAGGAGGCAAGAATTACGCAATACGGTTACGCGATTGAATATGACTACTTCCCTCCGCAGCAACTCAAGTCCTCCCTGGAAACAAAGAAGATCAAACGCCTTTACCTCGCCGGACAGATAAACGGGACGACAGGATATGAGGAGGCTGGAGCGCTTGGCCTTATGGCGGGCATAAATGCCGCTCTTGCCGTGAAGGGTGACCCGCCGGTGGTTCTGGAAAGGACCAGGGCGTATATTGGGGTGCTGGTTGACGATCTCGTAACCCGGGGGGTTGACTACCCATACAGGGTCTATACGTCAAGAGCCGAAGCCCGCCTTATGTTGAGAAATGATAACGCCGACCTCCGACTGTCAGGGCTTGGCAGGGCCCTGGGGGTGCTCGACGAGGAAAGATACTGTCGTGTGGAAGAAAAGAAACGCCAGATCGAGACCTTGCGCCGGAAACTTGCGCTGACCTCCTGGAGCCGGGACAGGCTCGACGAAGTAGTAGGCAAAACGCACAACGAGCGATTCAGGACGAGTCAGAAGCTGGAAGTTGTTCTGAGAAGGCCGGGCGTTACACTGGAGACCCTTATGAAAGGGGGCTTGCGAGATGAAGTAGGCCCGGTTCGTGAATCAGCCGCACGAGAGGCGGAGCTCCTGGTAAAATACGAAGGTTACGTAAGGCGTGGGGAAATGGAGGCGAAGAGGCTGCAAGAAGCAGAGAGAATAGTTATCCCCGATGATCTGGACTATCTCTCACTGCAGAACGTTACCATCGTTGCGCGAGAGAAACTCAACGATGTTAGACCCGTGAGCCTCGGCCAGGCGTCTCGAATCCCTGGTGTAACGCCGAACGACCTGGGCGTTCTGGCGATAGTAATCGAAAAAATGCGAAGAACAGGGCGGGGCTGACAGCAATTATACAATGCGGAGAGCTTGTTTTTGTGATTTTGAGGTGCTGTTATGGGAAAACCGTGGCGATTTGTGGTCCTTCCGTGGGTGGTGGATGACCTGTGCGGGGTGAAAGGCCGCGGTGGCGTCAATGAAAAATAACAAGGCCTGAGCATTGTATAATTCGCGAGGCCAGGCCCTCCGGGGATGAGATGACGCACTTTTGCCATAAAGATGTTTCACGTGAAACGACGAACAATGCTACGCAGGGACTACCCCGCCATGGGAAGACGAGAGAGGCTCTTCGGAAAGAAGCCTTTTTCTGGTGAAGAAGATGGTTGCCGCCGCTTCGCGGTCAAGGGAGAAGACCCGGGTAAAGAGGAAGAGAGGAGGTGCGCTGTCAAGGATGCGGGAGAGAAATGAAATGGTTGGGGGGCTGTCGCACAAAAGAGTCGGAGAACGAAGAGCGTGTTTGATGTCGACATCGCGCGTGCGTCCCTTGCGCGACAGGGTCGCGGGCATTGAGGCACTCTCCTCGAAGCGTTCTATGCTGGCGGCGAGAGCTGCGAGCGTTGGATGTGTGCCCGGGATGACGGCCTCATAGTCTCCCCATGAGAGAAGAGAGGCGAGAGCGGGGGCTCCCGGGTCTGCGGGCTCAGCGCTCAGAATCAGGAGGCCCTCAGGAAGAAAGGTGTTGAGAGAAAGGATAGGCTCGGACCCGGAGGGATGAGAGAGAAAGATGTCCAGCTGTTCGTTTTCTCCGGCGAAACCCGTGGGAAGGGCTGGACCGGATGAGATTCTGGGGCGCGGGGACCGACCCCGGGTGTAGGCGATCGGCAGGCCTTCGGCCCTCATGGCGCGGACGAAGAGCTGCATTATGTCGAGGTGGGAGAGAAAGCGAACGGCCCCTTTCTTCTGAAAAACGAGGCGCCAGCGAAACGTCGTCGACGAGGATGAAGAGTTCGGAGCGACGGAAGGTACTCGAGAGGAGGTGCGCTCGGGCTGAGCGGGCAGGAGGACGTTGTCGTCGGGCGCTCCGGTTACTCCGCATCCGTGACAACCGCTCCACCGGCAGTCGTCCGTTGTCTGAGCTTGAGAGGCGAGGCGCCTTTCACGTAGAAGGTAGTGCTTGCCCACCTGGAGGTCGATGTGCTCCCAGGGAAGAACTTGAGACTCCCCTCTCTCCGCGAGATACGCCTCGGGTGGCACGCCACAGGATGCCATAGCTTCTTCCCACTTCGACGAGTTGAACTGTTCCGTCCATTCATCAAAACGGCAACCGATAGACCACGCCTCATGGATCACCTCTGCTGTTCTACGGTCACCCCTGGCGAGGAACGCCTCCAGAGAAGAGGATGCCACGGAGTGCCACTTGACCCTGATTCCTTTTCTGTTGAGCCTGAGCCTGATTTTGCTGATGTTATCCTTGAGTACCTGGCGGTCTCCAAAGGCCTCCCACTGGAAAGGCGTGTGGGGCTTAGGGACGAAAATGCCCACACTGACATTCAGTCTATTCCTGCGGCTGACCCCACGCGCGACATCATGGATCGAGAGGGCGAGATCAATTATTCCATCAATGTCCTCGCTCGTCTCCGTGGGAAGGCCCACCATGAAATAGCACTTGATGAGCTGCCACCCCTTCTCGTAAGCCGTCCGGGCTGTCTCGAGAATCTTATCGCGGTCGATCTGCTTGTTAATGACGCGCCTGAGTCGGTCTGTTCCTGCCTCGGGTGCGAAAGTCAACCCGGTTCTCTTTATATCGGAGACCATCTCTGCCAGGGAGAGAGAAAAGTTGTCCACGCGCAGTGAAGGCAGAGAGCAGGAGACCCCCTTCTCGATCAACTCGTCCCTCAAGCCCCCGAGTAGGCCATCTATATTTGTATAGTCGGAACTTGAAAGGGAAAGAAGCCCTATCTCTTCCCAGCCACCGCTGGAGAGCCCGGACGCGATCCGGGTGCGGATAGCCTCGGTCGAGTTTTCCCTCACCGGGCGGTAGAAAAAGCCCGCGTGGCAGAAACGGCATCCACGGGTACACCCTCTGAAGAGCTCAATATCCAGGCGGTCCTGGACAACCCGCGAAAGAGGGACAATGGGCCTCAGGGCATACGAGTCGTCATGCAGTTCTGCAGGAAAACGCTTCCTGATGCGGTAGGGCAGGCTCGTCCTCACAGGCTTGAGGCCCTCGTACTCCCCCGAGGCGTCGTAAGACGGCGTGTATAAGCTCGGCACATACACGCCATCGATGGATGAGAGCTCCAGCAGACGGTCTTCACGAGGAGATTCGCGACGTTTTGCGTCGCCAGTGCATACAATGATTTCCCCGATGACATCCTCTCCTTCGCCGATTACGAACGCGTCGAAAAAAGGCGCCAGCGGTTCGGGATTTGACGCGCACGGCCCACCACCGATCACGAGTGGGTCGCGAGGACCACGGTCGCAGCTTCTGATGGGGATGTCCCCGAGATCCAGCATTGTCAGGACATTGGTGTACATCAGCTCGTGCATGAGAGAAAAACCAACGATGTCAAATAGCTTGAGCGGCATACCCGTTTCAAGCCCCCAGAGGGGCAGAGCTTTTCGCCTCATCTGTGACTCCATGTCGACCCAGGGAGCGAACACCCTGTCCGCGAGGGAATCAACGCGCGAATTGATGATGTGGTAGAGCATCTTGATTCCCAGATGAGACATTCCTATCTCGTAGACCTCCGGGAAAGAGAGCGCGACCGTTACATCCACAGCGGAAGGGTCTTTGCCCGCGAGGTTCCGTTCGGCCCCGATGTATCGAGATGGTCTCTGGACCAGCGATAGGATCGAGTGGAGCTCTCTGTCGATATCTATGCGCATTCTTGTCCTGGTCGACTCCTGCAGAAGATTCTATCGGGCGTTCTTTTGAGAAAGTATAGAGCTGCTCAATGATCAAGTCAAGGCAGGGAAGCGTTCGCGATAAAAGACTTGACAAGCATCTGGGGGGACAATAGACTTGAACTCAATAATATCAAGGGCCCAAAACACTTAAGAGGAAGTGAGCCTTCTCACCCGCGCGAAAGGAGCAGTGCCGATGGCAACATTCAGTAAATCGTGTTGTCTCAACGTCACATTGTGTCTGGTGTTTGTTTGCCTTGTCCTGGTGCCCGGGGAACTGGAGGCCCGCCTGGGGGGAACGGCGCGTGATTATTTCACTCCTGCGGAAAACGCCGCGCTGAACTGGAGTCCAGGTGCGGAGCTCCTTTATCTGGCTGGAGGCGGAGACGACATGCACGTCGCCGGCGAGGCTCTCGTGTGGACGTACTTTTTCGAATCCACATCTGAGGATTCCATATATATGGTCGTTGTGAGCCTGGGGATCATCGCGCTGGAACAGGCGGTGACGGACACGTTTTCCATCCTTCAGCCCCTTCCATCAAACTGGATAGACAGTGATGACGCGGTCTGGGTGGCGGAGGACAACGGCGGAAGCAATTTCAGGGCAAGCACTGGATCGGACATCATAGTGGCGGGGGCAGGGATTGGGCTCTACGTCCAGGAACTGGAGCGGCCGGTGTGGCTCGTTACATACATGGACACGACATCGGTAACATCGATGTTGTTTGTTTACGTGGATGCGGTGACCGGCGAGTGGATAAACACCCAGGGGCTGGGTGTCGGAGACGGCGGAGCCGCGGGTCCGGCGCCGCCGAAGGCGTTTACGCTCAGCCAGAACTATCCCAACCCCTTCAATCCGAGCACGAACTTGACATTCACGGTACCGACCGGGGCGTCGGCGGATGTGAGGCTAGAGGTGTTCGATGTCCGGGGCAGACGAAGAAGGACGCTTTTCAAAGGGGAAAAAAAGCCCGGGACTTATGAAATCCACTGGGATGGCAGGAACCAGGAGGGCGCGGCCGTTGAGTCCGGGACCTATCTGGCGAGACTCACCGCGGGTCAGGATCGCATCGTCAGAAAGATGATACTTCTCAAGTGAATCCTCCGTGAGGAGGGTGGCTTTGACATTGGCACCCCCGCCATTATATTCTATTGTTCCGGGACTTCCGGCCGCACGTGTGTTCTTTCAGGGGATTCCACATGGGTAAGACAATAGCGATTGCCAATCAGAAGGGTGGGGTCGGAAAGACGACTACGGCCGTGAACCTCTCTTCCTGCCTTGCCGTAGCGGAGAAGAGAACACTTCTCATAGACATCGACCCTCAGGCAAACTCTTGCAGCGGCCTTGGCATCGAGCGGGACAAGAGCGAGGCGAGCATCTATGAGGTACTCGTGGCCAACGTCCCCCTGGAGGATGTGCTCGTGGCGACGTCGATTCCTTTTCTTCAAGTCGCACCCTCGAACGTCAATCTCACTGGAGCCGAGATCGAACTTGTAAGCACAATGGCCCGGGAGGCGAAGCTCAGGAGGGCGATTGAACCGATGAAGGAGGAGTACGACTACGTCATCGTGGATTGTCCACCGTCGCTGGGCCTGCTGACCCTGAATACGTTGACGGCTGCCGATTCCGTGCTAATCCCGATTCAGTGCGAATATTACGCGCTGGAGGGACTCAGTCAACTTCTCAACATGGTGCGGCTGGTTCAGAAGAACCTGAACCAGAAACTGAAGATCGAGGGTGTGCTCCTGACGATGTACGACTCGAGACTGAATCTGTCAAGACAAGTCGCCAGAGAAGTCAATGAGTATTTTGGAGAAAAGGTCTATGCGACGGTGATACCCAGAAACGTGAGACTGTCAGAGGCCCCGAGCTTCGGGAAACCGATCATATTGTATGACATCTTCAGCAGTGGAGCAAAGGGGTACATGAAGCTTGCGAAGGAGGTGATTGAACGATGCAGAAACGGAGACTCGGCAGAGGATTAGGCGCCCTGATCAGTGAGTCGGGGAAGGAGAGGGGGCTTCTGGACATCTCGATCAGCGAGATCCGCCCGAACCCGTATCAGCCGAGGTCGGATTTTGACAGCGATAAAATCGAGGAGCTGGCGAGATCGATAGAAGAGAAAGGGGTCCTTCAGCCGCTGATTGTTTCGAAGCGTGAGGACGGCTACGATCTTATTGTCGGAGAGCGGCGCTTGAGGGCGGCAGGAAGGGCCGGGCTTTCGAGTGTACCATGTTTGATCATGGAGCTTCCGGAGGAGGAACTCCTCGAGATCGCTCTGGTCGAAAACCTTCAGAGAGAAGACCTTGATCCCGTTGAAGAGGCCAGGGCATACTCGCAGATGATAGAGAAATTCGAGCTCAGCCAGGCAGACGTGGCGGAGAAGGTCGGCAAGAACCGTTCGACCATAGCGAACGCACTCCGACTCCTGAACCTGCCCCCGGAGGTCCAGGAATTGCTGCAGGACGGAAAGCTGAGCGCAGGGCATGCGCGCACACTACTCGGGATCGAGGGCGCGGAAAACCAGATAAATGCCGCTAATGCCATGGTAGATCGAGGCTTAAGTGTGAGAGAGGCGGAAGAGGACCGGCGAACGAGGCAGGAACGGTCATCTGCCGCGGGCGAGAGAAAGAGTCGCAAGGCGGTGGACCCCCGAATCAGGCGGGTGGAGGAAGAACTTCAGCGTCATTTTGGCACGCTGGTCAAACTCAAGGGCTCGCAGAAGGGTAGCATCGTAATAAAGTATTATTCGATGGAAGACTTGAACAGGATCCTGGACATCCTCAGGATTGAAATCTGAGGGCGGCCGTTGTCGAGAAGAGACCTTTCAGTCATTATTGTCCCACACGACAGGGAGCATTCCAGGACGATTGAGACGTCTTACCGTCGCCTGAAAATCGTGGGCGGATTGCTGGTTATTGTGGTTGCCGGCATTGCCGTCGCGCTGGTACACTACAGCCTGCTCCTGAGAAGAACGGGAGAAATGGAAGAGCTGAGGGAAGAGAATCTTGCCTTGAGGAAAAGGACCGCGCTCATGGATGAACTCAACCTCAGGCTCAAGGGATATGAAACGTATGTGGAGAGGATCAACACGCTTCTAGGGGTTAGTATTAAGGACACGGGAGGATCTTATGGGGAAGAAGAGACAGAAGTATCCCCTGCAGCTCGAAAAGAGAAGGAGGCTATAGCCGCCAATAAAGAGAAAGCCCTTTTTGTCATATCCCTGGAACGAGAGATCCCCTCGGAATGGCCCCTGACACGTCGCGGATTTGTCACCAGGGGTTATGTCTGGGACTCTTCATATCATCCGGGAATCGATATTGCCGTCCCCGTGAATACGCCGGTTCGGGCGACGGCCTCTGGACTTGTGGTTGATCAGGGGTGGGACAACATTTACGGTAATTATGTCAAGCTCAGGCATGGAGAGGGTTATACGACAGTTTACAGTCACAACTCCAGGGTGATAGTCCGCGAAGGAGAATGGGTGCGCAATGGTGACATAATCGCTTTCAGCGGAAATACGGGTCGGAGTACCGCGCCCCACCTTCATTATGAAGTGAGGTTCAAGGGAATAGCTGTCGATCCTCAACCGTTTCTTCTCGGAAACCGGAAAGAGAGCGGCAGCGAAGACGTCGGAGAAAAAGAGAAAGGGGATTCAATTGTTGAAGAAGGATGAGAGAGAAAGAGAGACCGGGAAGATAAACTCCATAGTCGGTCCCGGGACAAAATTCAATGGCGATTGTGATGTTGAAGGTACTATTCGGATCGACGGTGAGTTCGAGGGAAAGTTGAGGGTTACGAAGGTTGTCATCGTCGGTAAGTCGGGTGTGGTCAGGGGCGACGTCAAGAGCGCGGAAGTTATTGTCGGCGGCAAGGTTCTTGGCACCATCGTGGGTGAAGCCAGGGTTGAACTGCAGGCCGGAGCTCATATCGAAGGTGATATCCAGACGAAGAGCCTGATTGTCGATGAGGGTGTGTTTTTCCACGGCGCATGCAAAATGAAAGAAGATGGGTCCTCCGGATTCAAGGTCGTTGAGCGTAAAGGCGCGGACGAAATAAAAGTTAACAAGTAATTGAAGGTGAAAGACTTGATGGCTCTTTTTGTGGAGGAAACAGGGATCGGCTGGCGGGCCGCGTTAGCTCATAACCTTCAGCAGGACAAGCAGTTGCGGGCCTGCCCGCGAAGGGGGGGGAAAGTTTTCCACACTTTTCCACACAAGGGGGTCTGTTTTCAGAATGGCTGAGTGGGGCGGCAATCCGTTTAAGGGCATAGAGGCCCGGTGGCGAAAGAGCTGGGCAGAGCGCGGGCTCAACAGTGTCGATGACGAAGACGATCGTCCGAAATATTACTGCCTGGACATGTTCCCATATCCTTCCGCCTCGGGGCTTCATGTCGGCCATTGGCGCGGCTATGTGATATCGGATGTGTGGAGCCGATATATGCTGCTGAGGGGATACAACGTCCTGCATCCGATGGGATGGGACGCTTTCGGGCTTCCCGCGGAGAATGCCGCCATAGCCAGAAATGTTCATC
>CAZOAR010000021.1:0-51264 GCA_964577985.1 uncultured Gemmatimonadota bacterium
GTTGAGAACGTTCCAGAAATGAAATCCCGGGCCAGGAGGCCATGTTGAAGACTAAGAGACGTTTTCTCGCGATCTGCCTTGTTTTCGTATCAACCGTATCACTTCATTCCGCGGAGTTCCGCTATCGGGTAAAACTCTTCGACAAGACGTTTTTCCTCAATACAATCGACAACCAGGTCATGATCCAGTTCAGGGACGACGCCGGCAGAACCGGGATCGAGCGGGCCCTGAGGAATTGGGAGCTGAGGGAGATCCGGAAGCCGGATAAGGTTGACAAGTTCGGGGTATACCGGATACCGCACGCAGTGGATACCGCTACCCTCGAGAAGAAGATAAATGGTTCAGCGATAGTAAGGAGCTTCGCGCACCCGGTTGTCGACCATGAAGGATATACAAAGTACTATGTTCCCGATGAGCTCACCGTGAGGTTCAATGAGGGAGTTCCCGAAGAGGAGCAGCTCGCCCTTATCCGGAAGATGGGCTGTGAGGTCTCCGTGAAACAGTGGACACCAGGTTACTACACACTGAGATTCGGTGAAGGTGGAGACCTTTTCGAGTTGATCGAGTCGTTCATGGACATGATGGAAGTGAAATTCTCTGAGCCGAGTTACTACAGTTTCAATGACCTCCTTTTCATCCCGGACGACACCAACTTTTCATCCCAGTGGGCGCTTCGAAACACCGGTCAGTATGGTGGAACACCCGGGGCGGACATCGAGGCTAATCTGGCCTGGGATCTGGAAATGGGTGACAAGGCAGTTGTTCTCGTCGACATCGACACCGGAATCGACCTCGACCATCCGGATCTTGCCGGTAACATACTCGCCCGAAACGGCGAGGACTGGGACTTCGACTCGGGTGACGGATCTCCCGACGACTTCGACGGACACGGGACCTGCACGGCTGGAATCGCCGCGGCGATCACAGACAACGGGATAGGTGTGGCGGGTGTAGCACCAGGAGTCAAGATCATGCCGCTCAGGATCAATCTTTCGTCCGGCCAGAACCAGAACCGCGCCGATGCCATCAACTACGCGGTCAGCCGTCGGCCCGAGTTTGCGGGTATGGTCATAAGCTGCAGCTGGAGGATGAGCAGCGGGGATTTCACGGCGGTGGAAGACGCAGTGATCAACGCCTACAATAACGATGTTGTGATCCTCTTCGCGACGGGAAACTACAACACCTCCATAGACTATCCAGCAAAATACCCGGAGACGATAGCGGTTGGAGCGTCAAGCCAGTGCGACGAGAGAAAGAGTTACACCTCGTGTGATGGAGAAACCTGGTGGGGGAGCAATTACGGGAGTGAGATTGACGTAGTCGCGCCAGGCGTGGACATCTACACGACGGATATAGGAGGCAGTGCTGGATACAGTTCCGGTGACTATTACTCGTCCTTCAACGGAACCTCCGCAGCATGTCCGCACGCGGCGGGAGTCGCCGCACTTATCCTGTCGGCCAACTCATACATCTCGAACCACATGGTTCGTACGATACTGCATATGACATCAGAGGACCAGGTAGGACCGCCCAATGAGGACACGCCGGGATGGGACGAGTACATGGGATTCGGGCGGGTCAACGCCAACCAGGCGGTCATGATGGCGCAGGAGCCGCTGACGCTCTCGGTCACTGTGACCAGTCATGACACGATCGCCACTCAGGGTGGTAACCTGGGCTTTACTGTGAGCCTTGAGAATCTCTCCGTGGATGAAGCCCTCTTCGAAGGATGGATAGATGTCCTCCTTCCAGACGGGAACCCGATTCCAGGAAATCCTGTTGCGGGACCTGTCGAGCTTGTGCTTGCCGGTGGTGGTGTGATAAACAGGAGCCTCTCTCTCGGGGTTCCTTCAGGGGCCCCGGTTGACTCAGGTTACCAGCTCTTCGTCAGGGCAGGGTATCATCCCGATTCTGTCGCCGACCAGGATAGTTTCACATTCGACATCACGGCGCCGTAAAGACAGCCTGTACAGACCAGCAATCGTACCTGACGATAGCAGGGACATCAGCTCCGGTTTGCGACATGAGTGAGTCCCCTGCACGGATGGAAGCGAGACTGCCGGATTAGTCCTTCACAAACCCCCGCTGTTATCTTATTATCATGCAAATCTGCTGTATTGGAACATCCGGGACGGTGAGTTTTATTACCGCGGGTATCGACTGGTCCTGGAACCACCCACGGGAGTGGAGAAGCAATGAAGCTGAGCCGTGATCTGAGTCTTTTTTCCGTCACGATGATAGGCGTGGGGGCTATGATTGGTGCCGGCATTTTCGTTCTTACTGGTATCGCCGCGGGGGTAGCCGGTCCCGCCATCATTGTCGCCTTCCTTTTGAACGGCATCGTTGCGCTTTTTACCGCATCCGCTTACGCCGAACTCGGTGGGTCGATTCCGGAGGCCGGTGGCGGCTATCTCTGGGTAAAAAACAGTCTCCCGCAGCCGACGGGTTTTCTGTCGGGCTGGATGTCGTGGATGGCTCATTCGGTGGCTTGTTCGCTCTATGCCGTCGGATTCGGTGCCTATTTTGGTGAAGTTCTTATCGAATTCAACGTTACCCCGTTCCTCGAGCCGGAGGTCTTCAAGAAGGCACTTGCGGTCCTCGTCGTCGTGGTCTTTTCCTATATCAATTTCAGGGGTGCCAAGGAGACGGGCAAGGCTGGTAACGTGGTGACCGTACTCAAGATAGCCATCATCATGCTCTTTGTTCTCCTCGGTGCGAAGATCATATTCTTTGACCGGCCCGAGAATCTGGGGAACCTTTCCCCCTTCTTTTCGAAGGGATATCTCGGAATATTGACGGCTATGGGGCTCACCTTCATAGCGTTCCAGGGATATGAAATAATCGCCCAGAGCGGGGAAGAGCTCAAGGACCCGAAGCGAAACATACCACGAGCGATCTTCTATTCCCTGTTGATAGTCGTACCGATCTATATCATGGTCGCCTTTGTCGCGCTTGGAGTTGTTACTCCAGATGGGATGAGCGCCTGGGATTACCTCGCCCTGAAAAAAGAGATCGCCATCGTCGAGGCGGCGCGAAGCATTGGCGCGTGGGGAAGTGGCTTACTGCTCATCGGCGGGTTGCTGTCGACCATCTCGGCGCTTAACGCGACTATCTACAGCTCCTCTCGTGTATCTTTCGCGATGGGGAGGGACTACAATCTTCCCGATTTCTTTTCCAGGGTACACTCGAAGTTCAAGACCCCGAGTGGTTCGCTCTTCGCCTCATCCATCCTCGTCATCGTCATCCTTCTCGTCCTTCCGATTGAAGATATAGCCTCCAGCGCCGACGTGATGTTCCTTTTCCTCTTCATCTTTGTCAATATCGCGCTGATCCACATCAGGCGTAAGACCCCCGAAAAGCTGACAGGATACAAGTCACCATTCTTCCCTGTCGTGCCCGTCCTGGGCATCGTCACCCAGAGTGTTCTCGTTGCTGTGATGTTCGCCTACAGTCCCAAATCCTTCATGACCAGCATGCTCTGGGTGGGTATGGGACTCGCGATCTATTACGGCTATTCGAGGCTCAGGGAGAAGGATGAAGTGGGTCCAAAAGTCATTTTTCAGGAGAAGGAGCTGAAACAGAAGGAGTACAGGATTGTCCTCGGGGTAGAGAAAAAGCGAGAGATCGCGCCCCTGATGAATATAGTCGCCCCTATCGCCATAGACAAGGAGGCGGAGATCTTTGTGACACACGTGATCTCGCTGCCCCCGCAGACCCCGCTGAACGTGGGACGCGGATTCGTAGAGGACAGGAAAGAACTCCTCGAGATGGTCGACCGAATAGGGGAGAGTCAGGGCATTCCCGTCAGTTACACGCTGCGGGTCTCTCATCAGATTTATCAGGGTCTCCTCGACAGCGTTGATGAGAACAAGGGCAACCTGCTAATACTGGGAAGTGGAGACGTCAGATCGAGCAGGAAAATCCTCGGGAGGGTGCTCGATCCACTGCTGCAGGAGGTCCCGTGTGACGTGGGAATACTGAAAATCGAAGACGACAGGGAGATCAGGCGTGTGCTTGTTCCCACCTCCGGCGGCCCCAACGCCCGGAGAGCGCTCGATCTGGGTATGTCGATTGTGAGGCAGACAGGGGGAGAACTGACTCTGCTCTATGTGATTCGTGAAGAGGCTGAGAGGGAAAAGGCGGTAATGCGGCTGAGAGAAGCCAGAAAGGATATTGAGGAAGGCGCGAAGAGGATTGAAGAGAAGATTGTCCTGGCACAAGACGTATTCGGAGTTATCCTCGAGGAAAGTAGCGGATATGATCTCGTCCTGGTCGGTGCCAGCAGGTTGGGACTCTGGAAGAGATTTCGTTTCGGGACTGTTCCCGAGAAACTGATGCGTGCATCCTCAACACCAGTCCTGTTCATACGCAGCTACGAAGGGAGGTTGCTGTCATGGCTCAGGCAGTTCATAGCCGGTTGATACCCCGAAGAAGCAGTCTCAGCTTGACATTCTTTTCTTTCTTCTTTCTATTCACCGCCTTCTCGGCCCGGGCTGCGACCATCCATGTCCCTGGCGACTATGCGACGATTCAGGGTGCCATCAATGGTTCTTCAGGTGGAGACACAGTGCTGGTAAGCTCCGGGACGTACGTCGAGAACATTGATTTCACAGGAAAGGCGATAAGGGTCATGAGCGAAAACGGACCCGGCTCGACGACAATAGACGGGGGAAGTCCGGGTAATCCGGATTCCGCGAGTGTTGTTATCTTCTCCAACGGAGAGGATTCCAGCTCGGTCCTGGACGGTTTCACCCTTTGTCAACGGGGATGGCACCAGGGATCACGCGTATACGCTCGGCGGAGGCATATTCTGTGTGCTCTCCTCACCCACTATCATCAATAACATCCTTACGGCCAATAACGCGCTCTACGGAGGGGGAGTCTCGTGCAGGGATGCTTCTCCGACCATATCATCCAACTCGATCATCGGGAACTCCGTGGGTTTCACCGGGGGCGGGATATACTGTTCCGGATCTTCTCCGACGCCGGAGCGTACAGGGTAATAGGACGAGTCGGGATATATCCATCCAACAGCATAGATGAATGGTGGCTCGATTTCGAGGTGACTCAGTAGGTCGGAAGAGAACCGGTTCGATTGACAGGTGGCCTGTATTCTGGTATAATCACAGTAGAGGAAAGTGATTATCACGAAATCTGGTTTCTCCCGAGGCACCTCATGCGAATGTTTTTTCTGCCGGTAATATGTTTTTTTCTGTTCCTCACCGCTCCTTCGGCGCAGGCACAGGCCGATTTCACCGATACGGTCACATTCGGGAACAGCCTCACCCACAACGACCTCCTCTGGCTCGTGTATGGTAATCCGCCCGATCTCTACCAGGCCGACCCCATGGAAGCCGTTTTTGACAAGGGGGCCGTACAGGGCGATGAGCTGATGAACTACGCGATAGCCGGCTCCGAATCTGGTGACGTAAGCGCGCAGATCGATCTGTACGAGTTTTTGAGGCTGCTCCAGATACAGGACAAGGCGACGTTCTTCGGCTTTGAGATTGGCTCGAACGACGTGCTGAACAATATCGATATCCTCGCGGCTTACGCGCCCGGAGAGAGTTCATTGGCCGATGCCATAATCGATGACGTCATAAGCAACATAAGAGACGATTTGATACGCCTCAGATCCACTCACCCTGACGCGCAGTTTGTAGTATGGTTGATCCCGGATGTTACATATACCCCTGATCTATGGGACCAATTGACCCCTGAAGAGGTCGACAATGTGAGGGCACACATCGGACGAGTGAACCGGCTCATCGCCGGAGCCGGGGTGCGGTATGATTTCCTTGTTGCGCTCGACACATACAGCCTTATCCGGGAGATGGTAAACTACCCCCCCGTGATATTCGGGCATCAGCTTGTTCCCCCACCCGCTTATGGAGACTATGACGACCTTTTCGCGGACGAGATCCATCCCACGGCCGTCAGCAACGGTCTTATAGCCAATGAGATCATCACATCGATCAACACGGAATGGAATGATACTGTTCCGTATTACAGCGAAGCGGAACTGGCGGACCTGGCGCATATCCCTTATTGATGATTTGACGGTGAACGACCTTTCGAGTGAAAAGAGACAACATCAGTAAGCAGGCGGGAGGGTATCGTCTCAGCCGTATCGACAGGGAGAAGCGGACGGTGGGCGAGATGATCGCCATCTACTGCAGATCCCGCCACGGGTCAGGAGTCGCTCTATGTCCGGAGTGCAGTTCGCTCGCAGACTATGTCGACATACGGCTGGACCGGTGTCCGTACAGTTTTCAAAAGCCGGCGTGCGCCGATTGTCCGATTCACTGTTATCAAGCGGGTAAACGGGCCATGATCAAGGATGTGATGCGTTATTCAGGGCCCCGTATGCTCTACCGCCATCCGATCCTGGCGTTGTTTCACAAGATTGATGGCGCATTCGGTCGTTGTCGGACGACTCCGGAGAGAAGAAAGAAGGGAGTGGAAAAAGGAGAGGATGTATGAATAATGTGAAAAAGTGGATAAGAAGAGAGGTGATGTGCAGGGAGATGAAGTGTAAGACCAGGTTGTTGATAAGGCTTGAAGATAATGATGGCGTTGTGGCCGTGAACGGAATAATGTGCGACTGCCCGGCGTTGGCGGCTCACGGTGGAGAGGATTGTGAGTGGTCGTGCTGGGCCAGGGCCTCGCGGGGGGAATAGACTGCCCGGGACAAAGAGTGCATCGTACGCGAGGACTCCGATGGAGGTCCTGATATGAGCAACAGCAGCAAATCGATCATCAGTGGAGTCGCAGGTATATTGCTTATCCTTGCGGCTTTTCGGGACTTGCTTTCTCCACTCGAGGCGGTGCTCATGATCCTCGGGGTTATCCTGCTGTCCCTTGGCGCGACGATAGCCGATCGTGACAGGAGGCTTATGAAAGAATACAACAAGATGAGGACCATGCATGAACTGCGGGACTCGGTAAAGAACAAGGACGAAACGGACGATCCGCAGGAGCGAACCTCATGCTAGGGCATCGATGCAGCGGTTTTGTTTCTTGAGCGTCTGAATCTGGAACAGCCCGTGGGAGATTCAGTGTCAGGACCGACACCTGCCCGGACCAGGTCTACTGGTAGAGGTGGGCGCTCTGCTCGGCGGTCGGCAGGAGGTACATACCGAGGTATGTGAATATGATAGCGGCGAAGCCGGAGATGCTGAGCCAGGCGGCACGGCGTTCGTCGAATCCGCGGGTGAACCGGAGATGAAGATAGATTACATATACCAGCCACGATATGAGTGCCCAGTTTTCCTTCGGATCCCACACCCAGTAGTCACCCCATGCTGACTTGGCCCAGAGTGCGCCCATCACGAGCCCTGCCGTCAACAGCACGAAGGCGAAGAGGATCGCCAGGTGCATGAAACCGGCGTAAGTCAGCTGGACCTCTTTCCCTTTCGCGGTCCGCACGCCCAGGCGCGCCTTCGGGCGCCGCAGGTGGAGGCAGGCGGCAACGAACGCGAAGAAGGCAGCAGCGTAGCCGAAGAAGTAGACCACTACGTGGGGAATAAACCAGGCCGATTGCAGCGCAGCCGGGAGGTTGACGATCTCGGCGTCCGTCTCGATTATCGCAAATGCGAGGACCAGAAAGAGAGCCCCGCCCGTCAAGAAACCGAACCACGCAAATCGATAGTAACGCTCCACGATAAGGTAGAGCAGGGCGGTGCACCATACGAAGAGGAGCAGCGATTCGTAGAGCGACTTGAACGGCGGTCTTCCAGCCTCGATCCATCGGGTCGTCAGGAGGACGGTGACCGCAGCGAATCCAAGGAGAAAAAGGAACGACCCCAGCCTGCGTGACCATACTCCTGCCCGGTCGACTGCGACAAGGCCGTATGCGCACGCGGCCACCGGGAACGCTCCCAGCGCCCCGAGGAAGAGTCCCGGCTGACGCAACAGGTTTTCTATAAAAATACCAGTCACACCGACACCTCCACGTCCTTATGTTGTTTCGCTATCCGTTGCACGCGCGCGGAATCCCTGGTACGAGACTCGGATCGCTCCCACCAGGGAAGCCAGTTACGAAGCGCCACCGTGTGCAGGACACCGTACATCAGTACCCAGAAAAAGAAGTAGACTATTGGTAGACCCGGATCGTAGACCACCTCGAGACCGCTGTACTTCGGATTATCCGGATCGTAGTTCGACTGGTAGAGGGAATAGCCGGCATATGAGAGCGGGTGGTTGACCTCCATCAGCCGTGTGAGAACGGGGCTGTCACCGTCGAGGATAGTCACTGTACTCTTGTAGTTGCGGACGTCGTCCGGATTCTCCCGGTAAACGAGGAGGCGGTCGCTGGTAAGGCGCAGCGGGTCTCCCTCGTCGGCGAAGAGCATCGTCATCATGCTGTCCGCGCCACGACGGACCTCCACCTCTACTGCGCGGTGCTCCGGCCCTTCAGCCGCCTCGACCCAGCCACGGCGGGCGATGGCTCGCTCAAGGGGCTGATCGACGGTCATACGAACAGCTTTGTCTTCCGCCATGGAGAATGGCTCTCCCCACGCGATCGCGCCGCGCGACCTTACTTTGCCGCCTGATACGTCGATCCATTCGCCCGTTTTTCCCACGATCACTATAGACCTTTCAACCTGCGCGGCGTCGGGATCGTATTGAAAGACGAGTTCCTTACCCCCACGGTGGCCCATGCCCTGCATCATCTCCCGCATGTCTGCGCGCGCGAACAGGTAGGAGGGCTTCACGTCCTTCGCAGGGGGTCCTCCATCTCCGACCCGCACGACAAGGGCCGGGTTGTTGGGCCGATCGGAGCGGGAAAATGCTTCATGGTTTTGGGTGTCTATGGAAAAGTCGGGCAGAAACGACTCTACTGCTACCACTCGGCCATCGTTCAGTGTGTAGATTCCTCCGGGCTCAATGGCGATGTTCCCGGCTTCAGTCTCTATCCGCAGCTCAGAAGCGCCGTCTCCGGCCGCGAGCGTGGAGATCCAGTCGGTACCCGGAGATTTCCATGCGAAGCGAATCTCCGTGGGGCTGCCGGGCACCTGCAGGCGTGCAGTGTCCGTCATGGGCCGAGCGATCCATCCTTCGGTGATTGTCCTGTCCTCGCGCTCGACGCGGATATGAGCTGCTGAAGCGACCTGGTCGTTCGGCGTTGAAGGCGGGGCGGACACCCAGTCGTCCAGACTGCGCGCATGCTCGAAAACGCGACGGACGGTTACCTCTACATCCGAGCCAGGGCCGGGTTCGCCGGCGCTCTCGCCTTCTACAGGCTCCTGGGCCGATGCGAGCCGATATCCGTCCGCAACCAGCCGGTAAGTATAGAGTTTGAACTCAGGATCGTAGTGCTCCAGTTCGAAATCATCGAGCCGTACGGCGAAAGGCAATTCGATCTGTGCGCCGCGTTCAATGCCACGTCCGCGGTCGACCACGAAGTCACTGGCGACCTGCCCGATTTCGAGATGGAGCATACCCTTGCGTCCCCACCCTGAGCCTATCATCGCACCGATGAGTATGGCTACAACCGAGACGTGTGTGAGGAGGAGACCGATATTGCGCCACCTCAGCATGGTGCGTCGGCGTCGGAGCACGGTAATGATCGAGGTCAGCATGACCAGAAAGAGGAGCAGCGCGAATGGATAACTGTGGAAGACATCGTCGAGATGGAGCGCCTGCAACGGTGCCGCGAACGAGCCGTAGCGTTGACGGAAGATCACGCCGCCGGGGCGCTGGAGGATCACGGTACCCAGTATCGTCATGAACAAGATGGCTGTGAGAAGTACGATTCCCGCCTTGGCGGAGGCGAAGTAACCGTATAGTTCACGATGGGCGAGGAAGACACCGATCGCGCAGATCACCACAACGGCGATCCAGATGGCGGCCTGAAATGAGACAGACTGCGCGGCTGGACCCTCGATTAACCACTGGGCAACCTCCGCGGCGGCCATGAGAAGAAGAAGGTAGACGGCCTGTCTGGACCACTCCGCTCGGGTCAGCCACCGACTCGATCGCTTCGATGATGACCCGCCTGCCGGTGTACCGCGGCCGGCGGATTCGCCTGGCGTGGCGCTCTGTCTGGTATGCCTGTGAGTCATTTGCTGCAAACCTTCCTTTCCGAAGCCGTCTCCAGTGGCAACATGCATGCCAGCGTTCCTGGCGTCACGCGGAGCCTGGAGCGTCGGAGTGCAGATGGCCGTCCGGAGGCTGGAGGTGCCGCAATGGAGCGATATTGAAATTATCAGGTCGTTTTCGGCGGCTCCCACTGCGCGACCGAGAGGGAGCGCTCTCTTCGGGAAATTCTCCGCGCCTGACGCGAAATTCTCCCCAGCCTTCGGATCGATCCTCCGCGCCAACTGCCCTGGCGGTGCGGACTACATCTGTCCGCTCCGATAACTGGTTACGACACCTGTCTTGCCTTCATGTTCCGAGGCGCAGGGGTAGCGTGCTGCTCCTTTCAGCCACACCCATTCCCCGGCGCCTTAACTCCCACCGATGAGACATCTGCTCTCGAAGCTGCTGTGCCCTTCCATGCCTCTCTGGCCGAAGTGCCACTCTCAGCGGACGTCAGCGCGTCAACGAGCGGCCCTCCGGTGAATCACTCGGATCTCTCCCGGGCGCGACTCACTGAAAGTTGCATATACGAGGATACCGCTCTGGAATACAGTCTCTTCCTCGTAAACGGGCCAGCCATAACCGATCCGGAGTCGTGTCTCACCCAACAGCCCCGCATGAGGTCGAAAAGGCGGGAGCGCCATGTGCGTATCGCAGATTGGAGTTTCCCCACTTGTTTCGTGTCATTCCGTCTTGTCCGTAATCGGCCTTATTGTGCGACATGATTCCCGGCAAGCGGGAATGACATGTGATCGTCATCTGTAGCACCAGCAAACATTTATAGATATTTGACCAGGTTCTCCGGGGAGACTCCTGGCATCGCAGAACGTTGACAGGGATATTGCTGAACGTTAAAGTTATGGGCGAAAGTGTGCATGCCCCGGTAGCTCAACTGGATAGAGCAACGGACTTCTAATCCGTAGGTTACAGGTTCAAGTCCTGTCCGGGGTATTTTTCGAGCCCATCTGAGATTGTGCTCACACGTTGCACTGCTCCGCCATGGCTGTTTCGATGGCCGCTGGTTGTGGAAAGGAAAGAGTACATATAGAGTATAGTACGGAGGTCGAGTCTCGCGCAGCGAGAAACCCGGAGAGTTAGAACGGGTCAAAATGGGCTCCCTGGCGCAAAAGGGGCACTTGACGCCCCAATGCGGAATGAGAACGGTGGGCGTTCATCTCTGTTGACACCGCCGATTGGCGGGAATAGATTAATAGGTCAGTTTTTCGCTGACGAGCGAAGGATCAGGTGGTGGGCGTAGCTCAGTTGGTTAGAGCACCAGGTTGTGGCCCTGGGGGCCGGGGGTTCGAATCCCCTCGCTCACCCCATTTGAAGTACCTGGTGAAACATTTTGTATTGCGATCTGTATAAGCCTTGATAGTTGTCTATTACCACTCATCCTTTTCGAAACGAGGTATCTTCAGACCTGTTCTTTGTTGGGATCGAGTTCGGAACAATCAGGAACGGCGCCGTTAGCTCAACCAGGCAGAGCAACTGACTCTTAATCAGTAGGTTGAAGGTTCGATTCCTTCACGGCGCACCAATTTTGAACAGGTGGGGGGATATCCCTATCTCATATTCCATAATCGACTATTGATACTTTTCCTCTTCGCGGGGTCAGTAAACGGCGGCTCGCGCAGGGGAGTGGAATGCCTCCCACGTTGAGGAGGATTACAGAGATGAGAGCATCTCGACTATTCAGTGCGAGGGAAGGAGGCACGCATGCTGGACGACAAGTTGCTCGAGATTCTGGCCTGCCCGAAGTGCAAGGGCGACCTCGATTATGATCGAGAGAGGGAAGTGCTTACCTGTAAAGAATGTCGCCTGATCTACGAGATCAAGGACGATATACCGATAATGCTCATTGAAGAGGCCAGAAAGTTCTGATGATCGTAACACGCTCGCTGTTCCAGGTATTGAGCGTCGTCATTCTGCCAGCTGTGCTCTTTGGCAGGGCTGAAAGCGGAGACGTATTCAGGGTCCGTCATTCCGATGAGCAGCTCATCACGCTCGATTTCGCGCTCAGCGACGTGGAAATTGTGGAGCAGGTTGTGGGTGGCGAGACATATCAACTGATCGGTGGTGGGGGAGCTATCTCGGAGGGAGAGCCGGGTTATCCGCAGATGGAAATGTTCTCCTTTCTGATTGGTATACCGCGAGGTGGTGATGTAGAGGGTGTCCTGGTCCCCGGGAAGACGGAAGTCGTGAGCGGCTTGAAGCTCCTCCCCGTGGGGGGAATTGATCACCCAGAGGCGCTTGCATACAGCGACGTTTACCTGGAGGGGGGAGAGTATCCCGCGCAAAATATGGAGGTCGGGGAGCCCGGATTTCTCCGCCGGCAACAGGTTGTGCGCGTTAAGGTGTTTCCCTTTCAGGTCGATCCCCCCACAGGCGATGTCAGGGTCATCCGCCATGGACGAATAGAGTTGAGAATAAAAGGCGGGGATGGCGGCACCAGCGACGTTCCCGCGGCTGACGGCATTTTCGAAGGGGTATACAGGAGCGTCCTCCTCAATAACGACGTGGCAATGAAATGGCGCTCGGCACCCGTTCACGCGGGAATTCGGCACCCATCGCCTTTCTTCGAAGGTGAGCGATGGCTCAAGGTGTTGATCTCTGACGAGGGTATCTATTACATCAGCTATAATGATATCTTCAACGCCGGGATCAGTCCATCCACCATCGACCCTGCTACTATTCAGCTCTTCTACGGCGGAGGCAAGGAACTCCCCTGGAGCGTCACCGACCCGAGACCGGAGCTGAAAGAAGTCGCGGTTGAACTCGACGACGGAGGAGACGGATCGTTAGATCCCGGGGATGAAATAATATTCTACGGGCAGTCTCTTCTCAGGTGGGACGGCGAGGGCAATTACCTGAGGCATCGCTATGACAGCAACAACTGCTACTGGCTGACATGGGGCAACCCGGATGCGACGCCTCGCAGAATGACCGTTCTGGATGGCACGCCCGTTGGGCCGGGAGAAGAGGTCCGCTACTACAGAGACAACAGACATGTGGAGCAGGACCACATCTTCGCGACAGAGGAATTCGTTTATGAGCGTACTGTCCCGGACGACTGGGTCTGGGAGAACATATCGGGCACTTCGGGTGAACCTGTGACTCGCTCCTACAACTTTCAGGTGGACGAGACATATAACGGTGGATCTGACTCGCTGAGGTTGGAGGTTTACGGTCAGCCCAGCACGGGATCGCACTTCATAGAGTTGAAACTGAACGGGGTCGACATCGGGGATATATCGTTTTCCGGCGGATCGAGATATGACACCGAATGGTTTTCTTTACCCGATGACCTCCTGACGGCGGGGAGCAACACGCTCACACTCTATCTTCCGCGTAACACGTCATCCACGTCTGATGACGCGATTTACATGGGATGGTTCGATATCAACGCCGTCTATTCACTCGACAATGTCGGGAGTGATATCATATTCCATGGCCAGCCAGGCGGCGGAGTGACGCGCTATCGCCTTGGCGGGGCTTCGGCTGCGACACCGCGTCTGTACAGGATAACCGATCCCTTCAGCCCTTCCAGGATTACAGGCTTTTCGGAGGACGGAGATGTCATCACTTTCGAGCTCGAGGGGACAGGGCTGTCGGACCGGTACGCCCTCCTGGACCGCGGCGGAATGAGGAGGCCACAGTCAATCGCCGTGGTTGATGACCTGACGCTCCGTTCTACCAGTAACGGAGCGGACTATGTCATCATCACATCCCCGGATCTCGAGGGCGTGGCCCGGGACATGGCCATGTACAGGGCATCCAGGAATGGGATGGTGACGATGGCGGTCACCTCAGACAGGATATTCAATGAGTTCTCCTGGGGGGTGCTGGACGTCACCGCGTTCCGGGATTTTCTGAAATACGCCTATGAAGATTGGGACATATCTCCATCGATGGTACTGTTCCTCGGAGACGGGCACTACGACTATAAGGGATTCACCTCGGCAGGTCGCAACAAGGTGAACCCTCTTCCTCCTCACATCAGCAATGACCTGGTGATAGAAGACTGGTTCGTACGGTTCGACAATAATGCGAACCCCGAGATGATATATGGCAGGCTTCCGGTGCAGACGCCTCAGGAGGCGAGGATAGCGACTCAGAAAGTCCTCGACTACGAGGAAAATCCCGAATATGGCTCGTGGAAATCGCGCGTTGTCCTGGTGGCGGATGACTACTACACCGCGGCCAGAAACTGTGAAGGGCTTGAGCATACGGAACAGACCGAACAGGTTGACATCAGGCTTCCTTCTGAGATAGAACGAGTGAAGATATATCTCCTCGAGTATCCCTTCGATCCGCCGGAAACAGGGCTTGAGAAGCCCGCTGTGACCGAAGACATAATCAAGGAGTGGAACCGGGGTGCGCTTATAATCAACTATGTTGGGCATGGTTCATACCGGACATGGTCGCACGAGAAGGCCTTTCACATGCCTGATGATTTCCCGAAACTCGACAACGGAGCTCGACTACCGATGACGATAGCCGCATCCTGCGAGAATGGAAGGTTCGATGATCCTGCCTTTGACTCGATGGTCGAAGATATGCTCAAGACCCCTGGTAAGGGAATCATAGCCTCTTTCTCGGCAACCCGGGCGACCTTCTCGAGCCCCAACAGAACAGTCAACAACGACCTGATCGAAGAGCTGTTCAGCGACTCTGCAGGAACTCCCTATCTCGGTGAGGCGGTGATGAATGCCAAGATACGGGCGGGGGGATCAAATTCTTACCGCTACACATTGTTCGGGGATCCTGCCACCAGACTCAGTTATCCCGGGTTGGGCGTGTCCTTCACGGACAGCCCGGACTCGCTGCGGCCTCTGGGCCAGGACAATCTCAGCGGAGAGATCCTGGTCGATGGCGCTGTTGACGAGACGGTAGAAGGATTTGCCGAGGTCAGGATCTTTGATCCGCCCATAAGGAAGACCTACTCGGAGTGTCCGCAATCGCAAACCTTCATGACGGCGGGTAACAGCCTTTTCAACGGCGTAGCTAGCGTAAACGCCGGTGTATTCTCTACCTCATTCATCGTGCCCGCGAACGTTCCGGCCAGTCTTCCGCCAGACACGACAGCGATGAACAACGCCCGCATATACACCTACCTCAGCTGGGATGGAGGGGACGGCTCCGGTGCGGTAGACTCCATCCCATTGTCACTATCGGCTGCGGCGCTGGGGGACAGTATTTCACCTTCAATCACGTTGACGCGCAACGGGAAAGAGCTGGTGAGTGATGATGGTGTGAGCATCGGAGGAGAAATTCTGGTAGGGATCTTTGACGAGAACGGGGTGAACGTGACGGGGTCGCCAGGGCACCAGATAGTCAGCGAGATAGATGGGGGAGCGTTGAGGGAAGACCTGACGGAAGGGTTTCGATACGACGTGGATTCCTTCAAGAATGGGACAGTGAAATTCATCGTACCGGACCTGACTCCCGGCAAGCATCTCTTCGGTTTCAGGGCGTCGGACAACGCACTGAATATCTCCTATGTCGAGGTAAGCCTGGACGTGTACGCGGCGTCTGAGACCGGGTTATCACAGGTTCTTTTCTATCCGAATCCGTACCATCCGTCGAGAACCGGTTATTTCACCTTCGAGGTCAGCAGGCCGTCCCAGATGTCCATAAGAATATACACGGTTGCCGGGAGGCTCATAAGAAGGATCGACCGAAGCGTTGGTCCCGGATATAATCAGATAGAGTGGGATGGTCGTGACTGGAGAGGCGATACCCCCGCCGACGGGGTGTATCTGTGCCATGTTCTGGCAAGATCTGCCCTGGAGGGAAGCGGATCCATGAGGGAAGACGAACAACTGGTAAAACTGCTTCTTGTGAGATAGATTGGAACAAGTATACCTGAACGAGAGCCAGAGAATCATGAGGAGGAACACATAATGAGAGTAATCAAGGTAATCGCACTCACTGGATGGCTTGCCATCTTCACCTCCATGCCTGGAGGCACGGCTTATCTGAGTGCTCAGGGAGAAGTAGAGTTTTTCACCTTCCCGATGGGAGCGCGATCCATAGGGATGGGGAGAGCTTTTACGGGAGTATCCGATGACATCCAGGCCGTGGTATGGAATCCGGCCGGGCTCTCCCTCCTCGAGGGGACGCAGATGTCATACTCACGCTTGAACAGCTTCGAGTTTGAAAGCCTCGATGGCATGAGCGGGATCAATAACAACCTGGTCTCGATCGGCATGCCGGTGGAGAAGTACGGGAGCTTCGGGTTCTCTCTCGAGATACAGAACTATGGCGAGACGGTGATAGTCAAAGACCAATCCGACCCCGGTCATGTCGTAAACGACAGGGGCTATATCGTATATGCCACATACGCGACGGCAATTTTTGACAAGCTCGACATCGGGCTCGATTTCAAGTATCTCAACGTCAAGTTCGCGGGGCTCAATGACACACAGAGGAAGGGAAGCACTTCGGCCATAGATATAGGTGCGCTCTACAGGCCGTTGAAAGAGGTCCCTCTTCAGGTGGGTGTGGCCTTGAGAAACCTGGGCTTCGCTCTTCAGTTCGAGGATGAATACCAGAAAGACCCGTTGCCAAGGAGGTTGATTATCGGAGTGGGATACGACCCCCTGCAGCACCTGCTCCATTCGGATGATCTCAGCATGCTCGTGTCGACTGATTTCAAGTTCCGGAGAACGAGGGGAGATAACCCGGTGATTGAAGAGTACTATTATTTTGGAACAGAGATCGGTTTCCAGCGGATGGTCTACGCAAGAGTTGGTTATATTAAAGAACCCAGTAGATTCCTGACCTCCGGGCCGAGTTTCGGGATTGGACTCAGGCCTGGGGGGTTCGTGATCGACTATGCCAGGGAGTTTGTCAGCGAACTGGGAAACGAGGACCACGTCACGGTCGGCTATCGATTCTGAGGATCGTCCGATGCGAGATGACATGGTTGATTCATATGAGTAGACTTCATTCGGAGATGTGTCGTGAAGAAGTGAACGAGGAGGTTCAGCAGTGAAAAAAACCAGGCCCATGAGTCGGCCCGCGTCGACCATGATACTCGCGTTAAGTCTTCTCTCGCTCATGTCGTTCCCGATCCGGCGTGACCTCATTGCTTCCGCCTTGCCGGGTGATGACAGTGGCCCGGGGAGTCCGTCGATGGGGTCGGAGGAGGAGACTCAGATACCGATGCCTTATATCGCCGCGCGACGTGACGAGGACCAGGATTCCTCCGACATAATCGATGATGGGTCTGCGGGGATCAGGACAAGGGTCCGGTACAAGCCGATATTGTTCTCAGCACTTCTGCCCGGCAGCGGGCAACTCTACCAGGGGCAGGAACGCGGGTATGTGTACCTGGCTGCAGAGGTCGCGTCCATCACCGGATGGGTCCTCTTCAGGAACAAGGGGGGGGATGTGGAAGAGGAATATATCCAGTATGCCTGGGACAACGCCAGGCTGGGGCAATCCTCCCGGAACGTCAGGGGTGATGACGAATATTACGAGCACATGGCCAGGTGGTACAGGAGTGGTTATTTTGACCAGGACGACCACTATGATTTGAATGATCTGACCACGGTATCACCGCAGTCCTGGGAGGAAGGCGATACGTGGAATGGAGAACAATGGCGAATCGCGACTATAAACTACGGTGAACCGGACACAGTTCCGGGCGGAGATTATATCCTTCGAACCGCCGAGGATTCACTCGCCGCGTTGCAATATTACGTCGCGCGCGCCTATCAGAACGACTTCCTCTGGGACTGGTCCATAAACGCGAGTCCCGGAGCAGGTGAAGTAAGGGTATACCAGAACAAGTATCTCGATCTGAGAGACGAAAGTAACCTTGCATTTCAACGGGCTACAATATCCCTCATAGTACTTATGGCGAATCACGCGATCAGTGTTATAGACGCTTTTATGTCGGCCCGGGTCGAACTGCCCGGAGAGGAGAGAGAGAGTCGCACAAGACTCGACATCCGTATGAAACGCGGTTCGACGACCTTGCCGGGGGCCACCGTCCGCCTCACGCACAAGTTCTGATGTGAGGGGGATCCACCCCAGACGTCCTTGATCACTCCATGAAAAGAGTAGCGCTCGCAGTTCTGTTCTCGATTCTCCTGCTGCACGTCCATCTGTTCAGCCGCGAAGAAGGATCATCTGAATCTCCTTTGAGAGAGGTCGCCGAAAAGACAGACGGGACTCGAGGCGGAGAGCCCGAGAAGGCCTTTCTTGTCATTGTCGGAGGGGGCGAGGAGAAGAACTCTCTCCTCACGCCGGAATTCATCGACGTGGACAGGGAGGGGAACATATATATAGTAGATTCTCACAACGGGAAGCTCGAGAAAGTGAACGCGGGCGGCGATGTGGTCTGGAGGGTTGACGGGAGCGAATGGGGAGGTGATGGGTTTCTCCACCCGGGCTCGATAGGCGTGGCAGACGGTTTCGATCTGTACCTGCTCGACATCGGCAGGCGGAAGATATTTCGACTCAACGAGAGAGGAGAAGTCATCGGTGTAGTCTCCGGCGAAGGCCTGAGCGATCCGAAAGCCATTGCCCTGACGGAATCAGGCAAACTCGTGGTCTACGATGGGCATGCCGCGGAGATCTCGGTCTTTTCCACATCCGGTGATCTGCTCTGGTCATTCAAACCGGTGGGATTTCGCGCGAGAAACCGTGTCGGACTGGTCGTTAGAAACGAGGAAGAGTTGTGTCTATGGACACGGGGATCGGGCAGGATTCGAATCTACCACTTCATGGGTGGCGTAAAGAGGATCTTCGAGCCGGTGATACATGATGCAACAGAATTGAAAGTGTCGTCTGTCGATTTCGACGCCGCGGGCAGGATGCTTGTCCTGGACAGCGGGATGCCAGGCCTGTTCGCGTACGATAGACTGGGGAATCTGCTCCTCGATATGAGCGAGCCCCTGCGGAATTCGGGATTCGTGGGACCCGGCGAGATCAGGAGCCGTGGACGCAGGCTTTATGTGGCGGACGTCCGTGGGGGGAAAGTGCTCGAGATGAGGGCCCCTCCGCTCCCGGATGGCGCTTCTTTGCGAGGTCAACGATGAGAACGATCCTGAAGAGGGCTGACGCCCTTTTCTTTTTCATGGGGGGGCTTTTCCGCCTGGGAGGAATTATCGCATGGCTGATGGCGATCACTGTTCTGCCGCCCATTCTCCATGCATCTCCAGCTGCTCCGCGGGCGGATCAGAACGATGTCTCCGGAGGTGTGGCGACGGGAGGCAGCAGGCTGCCCCTAGCGAAGGGAGTGACTGACTACGCCCTGGCTGATGCCTTTATAATACCGGGCACAATCATGGCTGAAAGAAACGGAAGCGTCCTGAGGGAAGGAGAGGAGTACCGGGTGTCTTGCCCGGAAGGCATGCTCCATCTTCTATTTGAACCGGAGGACGCGGAAACGCTGGAGGTAAGCTATCGGCATTACGAGCTCATGATCCCCGCAGTGTACAAGGCGTCCATCAGCATGCTGGATGGTCGAGAACGAAACCATGTCGCGAGCGACATACAGGCAGTCAGCCACCTCCGCGCTGGGCGGGCCGCAAGGATGCCTTCGTCTCGACTCTTCTCCATAAAGGGCTCCAAAGGCTTCAGCGTTGGGCAGGGGAGAGGGGGTGAACTCTCCATGGACCAATCGCTTGACCTGTCCGTCAACGGCCATCTCCCGGGAGGGACTCACGTGGAACTCAGGCTGTCCGATCAGTCTATTCCGGTCACTGGAGCCGGGACCTCGGTAGAACTCAGGGAGCTTGACAGAGTCTCATTTCGAGTCTTCAATGGGCCCGCATCAGCAACGCTGGGTGATTACCGCTATTCCATCGACGGTTTCGAGTTCGCGGGAATAGAGAGGAAACTCGAAGGGGTCAGGGGCGACCTGGTGGGGGAGAATTTTTCCGTTGCTGGCGCGGCGGCCGTGAAGCCCGGGAAATTCGCCTCCCGCGATTTCACGGGGATCGAAGGAAAACAGGGGCCTTATGTGCTCTTTGCCGGTGATGAGGTCGGAGGCGAATCTGCGTTCGTACTGGCGGGTACCGAGCGCGTATACCTGGACGGACTCCTGATGAAGAGAGGAGACGGAAAAGATTACACGATAGACTATAACAGCTCGACTATAACCTTCACAAGCAGAAGGCTGATAGGCAGCGATTCGAGGATAGAGGTTGATTACGAATACAGCAGGGTTGGAGAACGCGGCACGCTCTACTCCTCGACATTCAGTGTGGATCCGGTGGGGTCCCCGGTGGAGGTCCGTGGCTACTACCTGGGGGAGGCCGATGCCGGATCCTCTGTGGGGAAAGCGGTCGAGTCGGGGAGAGATGACAGGTTTGGGTTGGCACTGGAATACGCGCCGGGATTGGGCTTCCAGATGGAGGGAGAAGGCGCGTACCAGTTGGAAAACTCCAGGGGCGCTGATCCGACGATAAACGGGGGGCATTCCGGAGCCTTCTGGTTGAAGGGTGGACTCGCGGACGTTTCCCTTTTTGACCGGGATGGAAAAAAGGACAAGTGGCGGTTGTCATGGTATGAGAAGGGGGTTCAGAAGGGTTTTTCGTTTCCCGGGCGCAATCACAAGCCCGATTTTCGCTGGTCCTGGGGTTTGTCTCCCGCGGAGAATACCCGTGAGGAGTGGCGTCAACTGGAATTTGGAACGCTGCTGATGGATGATATCGACCTTGCGCTGGAGTGGGGGAAGATAAGGAGGGACAATGGTGAATACGCGTTGAAAAGGAGAGTGAAAGGGGAGTTCCGCAACGAAGCGGGAGTCCCTTACGTAGAGGGAGAACTTTTCTCTATCCACTCGAATAGGGGCGGGTCCGAGTCGTCCGGAGGAGCTCTTGAACAGGTGGATATTACTGGTCGAGCCCTTACTCTTAGCGGGAGGTGGGTGGGGTGGACACCATCTATCAAGTATCTATTCAGGGAAGAGGTGGAAAACAGCTCTCCCGGCCGAGGGACGGGCTACGACGAAATCAGCCCTGCCATAGGCGGATTGATAGCCGGCAGAGTCGAAACAAATCTCGCATTTCGTGTTCGAGCAGAGAGGGTAATGACCCCTGATCTGGTGGGCTGGGTGGATGACGCTCGGCTCCTGCAAGGGAGGGCGGAAGTCGAATTGGGCAGCCCCTCCAGTATCAGAGTGCGGGGAGCGACGGAATACCGCAGAAAGAGATACTTGAGGGGATTTGGTGGCGATGTCACTACGGTCCTCGGAAGAGGTGAATTCCTGACCGCGGGGTGGGATCGATCCTATTCCACCAGTACAATATACGAACTCACCAGCACCTCTAACGTGGTCAACAGGGCGGTTTTCATACCAGAGAAGGAGGATGAGGGAGAATACCTCGCCGACGGTACGTATGTCGGTCCCGGGAGGGGCACTCATGTAAGACAGTCGGTCCCGAGCATGGAGGGAGAGGGACAGGTCCTTGGCGCGTCATTGAACAGCACACAGGATCTGGACCTGAGCTCTCTCGTGGAGGGCAGGGGCTGGCCGCTTGTATCATTGACCCATACCTCCACGATCTCCCTGAAACAGGAGAGAATAGGTGATGACCGGTGGCGGGTGTACCTCTTCTTTCCTGAAGGACCGGGGGGGGGCAGCACAGGACTCTATCGCAACATGCAGTACAGGGGAGAACTGGAGGGTACGTGGGGAGAAGAGGCCGGCTGGACGACGTCCCTCGATTACGAGTATATGGATCTTGAAGATGCCCGCTATGAGAACATCAGCCAGGACATGAATCAGAGGCTGGCGCAATTTACGGTCGGGGGAGCCGGAGGAGATGGTTTCGACCTCGAGATAAACCTGATAGCAAAGAACCGTGCGGACCGGAACTCCTACGGAGTGTCCACGGATCTGCGGGAGAAGAGGGTGGAAAGCGAGTTCGGATATGCCCCCGGCAGCCAGGCCCGGTGCTTTGTCGCACTCGACGGTGGCGTGAGCAGGGATCGCCTCAGCGACATACGTTTGAACGACCGGTCGATAGGACCGGGTATTGATTTATTCTTCGGCGGCGGCGGCAATCTCGATCTCCAGTACAGACTGGAAAACGTTTCGGACGGCTCCGATGGCCGCCCTCTGCCTGTTGTCATGCTGGCGGGTCGGAGCACAGGGACGACGCACCATTATCAACTGAGGGCCAACTGCCGCCTCAAAGGTGCGCTCGATTTCGCGGCATCTCTCACTGGAATGAAACGACCAGGCGGGGAAACATTCGAAAACAGCGGCAGAATGGATCTCACTTACAGGTTCTGAAAAATGAGAAACAGTAGCACAGTAATAAACAATGTTGCCATCATTGCCGGTCTCGCTTTCCTTTTCTCGCCCGCCTCGCCCATCGCGGCTGCAGGCATGTTGACGGCAGACATCGAACGGTACGCTGGATGGAGTCTTGAGGAGTTGAGGGTAAGGCAACTCACTACAGCTGGAGTGGATGAGCATGTTGAAAAGATGCCGGTGGGATTGAAGGTGGGAGATCCGGAGATAGAGGAAATGCTCTCCACACTTATGAAGGAGTACAGAGACAACGCGTATCTGCTGGGCCGCGTCGACAGTGAGAGTCTGACCGTCGATTCACTCTCTCATTCTGCGGCGCTGAATATAGGTGTGGACAGGGGCCCCCGCTGTTACTTGTCCTCCATAGACCTCGCGGGAAACAGATCTCTGTCGGATGAAGACTTCGCGGATGTCACGGGGTTTCAGGTCGGTTCCCCCCTCGCGGAGGATGCTCTCGAGGAGGGCCTGGAGAGAGTGCTGTCCTGGTACGGGGACAACGGGTATCCACGCGCCGAAGTCGCTATCGAGACATTTGTTATAGCTCCCGGCGGTGGCGTGGAGATGACACTTGGATTCAGGGAGGATAAGAGGGTGAGGATCGGCGAGGTGACAGTCAGCGGCAACAAATTGACAAAGGACTATGTAGTCCTTCGTCAATTTGGAATAGGGCCGGGAGATTCATTCTCGACCGGGGCGATCGAGATGGGGCGAGAGCGCCTGATGATGTCGGGTCTTTTCGCCAGCGTCAAGGATGTGTCTATCGTGAAGAGTGAGAATCCGTACAGAGTTGATCTCGATGTTGATGTGGAGGAGGGAAGATCCAGCTTGATAGATGGCTCCGCGGGTCTGCTCCCGGGGGCTGGCGGTGGAATGAGACCTACCGGAAGGCTTCATCTGGTATTGGGCAATCTGTGGGGGACCGGCAGGAGGGTTGAGGCCGAGTGGACGGGAAGGGGTGGAGGTATCTCGCAGCTCGATCTTCGATACAGAGAGCCGTGGATTGGCGGATCTCCGCTTTCGGGGGAATTCCGCTTTACACAGGAACTGCGGGACACGCTGTTCAATCGTCTGGAATTCGAGTTTGCCGGAACAGGCCTTGTCGGCAGAGGCATCGAGGGAAAGCTTGGTTTTGTGCGCCAGAGCATATCCTCGGCGTCCGAGATCGGCGATGGAGGTGCGAACAGCCGCAGGTGGTCTTTCCTTGCAGGGACCGCCCGGAAGTCCAAGCGATACTCGGGCAAGGGTCGGCTGCGCGCATTCGACGTCGAGTTCCTCGCTGGACGCAGATACATAGACGGGTTGAAGTATCGTGAAATCGAGGGACGCGGCTGGTTTCTGGCGAGTCTGTGGACTGGATCGGGAAAGGATCTCAGGATCAGAGCGGGAGGGCGTTTCATTGAAAGCCCGTTGAGACCGGTTCCGTCGTATCACCTCTTTTCCGTGGGAGGTGGCGAGACGGTCCGGGGTTATGCTGAGGACAGGATCTGGGGGAATATGGCGTTCTGGGAGAGGGCGGAACTCGGTTTTGATCTCTACGCGGGAGGAAGGTATCTCCTGTTCCATGATCTGGGGATGGTTGGAGTCTCGGGATCAGGACGTGGCGCAACGCTGATGCAGGGATTTGGAGTGGGTGTCAGACTGGCGTCGAAGATCGGCATCATGAAGGTCGACTATGCGATCAGACCAGCCCTTGGGGTTCTTAACGGGCGGGTGCACGCGGGCTGGTCGCGGGACTTCTGAATTTATGGACGGGGGGCGATCTGAGATATGGATAAACTCATAAAGACTCTGACGAGCTTGTTCCGAACGCAGAAGAACCGACCGATGAAGGTCAAAGAGATGGCCGGGAAGCTCGGGGTACCGTCGGAAGAATACCAGTCGTTTCGGAACGGGGTCAGAGAATTGCATCGAGAAGGACTGCTCCTTCGTGTCAAGAAGGGCAGGTATACCCTGAGGGGGATGACGGAACTCGTAGAGGGCCGCATAAGGGTGAGACACAGAGGAGACGCTCGTCTTCAGCCTGATGTGGACGGTGCCGTGAGTGTCACGGTCGCATCGCGAGACAGAAATGGTGCGATAGACAGAGACTACGTGAGTGTCATGATCACGGGTGAAACGGGGCGTGGCGGGTCGAGGGGAAAGGTCGTGGAGGTGGTCAGGAGAGCCCATCCAAGGATGTCTGGCTTTCTGACACGGGCAAAGGGTAAGTATCTTGTTGTGCCTGGCAATCCCAGGATCGACAAGGAAGTAATCGTTACCGGCGACAGGAAGGGTGCCGAGGACGGAGACCTCGTCGTGGTAACCATTAACGACTGGGGAAAGGGAGGACGGTTTCTGTATGGCACTGTTAGCGAGTTCTTCGGGAAGGCGTCGGAAGAGGACGCGGACATCCTCTCGATCATACTGGAACACGGCCTCCCGCTTGATTTTCCCGCCGAGGTGCTGGAAGAGGCGGAAAAGATCGATCTCGACGTGAATGAGATGGGCAGGGATGATTGCCGGGGGCTGACGGCATTCACTATCGATCCCATCGACGCGAAGGACCATGACGACGCGCTTTCAATTGAGAGGGTTGATGGAGGCGCTTGGAAAGTAGGTGTTCACATAGCAGATGTCTCCCACTACGTCAGGATCGGGACCTCTCTCGATGCCGAGGCGATGAGGAGAGGCAACAGCGTCTACCTCGTAGACAGGGCCATTCCCATGCTTCCGGAGAGGCTTTCCGCAGACATCTGCAGCCTCAAGGAAGGCGAAGACAGGCTGGCCCTGAGCGTGTTCGCTCTGATCGGCGGGGACGGGGTTATCCGGGGCAGCGAGTTCAGGGAGACAGTAATCCGCAGCAGGGCCAGACTCACTTATGATCAGGCTCAGGCCTTGATAGACGGCGCGGATGTGGTACAGGATGATACCCTGGCGGCGGGTGTGAGAGACCTCTACAGGCTCAGTGAGGCGCTCCGGGGGAGGAGAATGAAGAGGGGCAGCCTCGATTTCGACCGGCCCGAGTCGTATGTTGTTCTCGACGACAAGGGACTCCCTGTTGACATATTGCAGGTCCTCCAGATGGCAAGCCACCGGCTGGTGGAAGAGTTTATGATAATGGCTAATGAGATCGTCACCCGTCATCTGACAGAGAAGGGAGTACCCATGATATTCAGGATTCATGAGGCCCCCGAGGAAGACGACCTCAAGGAACTCGGAGAGTATCTGCAGCGGTTCAGGCTTGCACCACTCTGGAGGAAGAGCGGCATAACGCCTGAGACATTCCAGCGCGTATTGAAATCCGTCAAGGGAAGAAAAGAGGAGGCCATAATAGTGAACCTCCTCCTGAGGAGCATGAAGAGGGCTCGATATTCGGTTGACAACAAGGGACATTTCGGGCTTTCATCTGAATTGTACACGCATTTCACATCGCCAATCAGGAGATATCCGGATCTGACTGTCCACCGGCAGTTGAAAGCGTCTCTCAGGTCCGGGGAACTGCCCTACCCCGGGGAAGAGAAAGAAACACTGAGGGAGATCGCGGAGCAGTCCACTGAATGCGAACGAACAGCAAATCTCGCGGAATGGGACTCGGTTGACCTGAAGAAGGTGCAGTTTATGGAAAGACATCTGGGGGAGACATTTGATGGGACTATCTGCGGGTTTGTCCCCGTCGGTTTCTTCGTGACGCTGGACGCGTATTTTGTGGAAGGTATTGTCCTGCTCAGGGATCTTGAAGACGACTACTATGATTTTGTCGAGGAGTTATTCATAATCAGGGGCAGAAGGAGAGGCCGGACTTTCTCGCTGGGCGACAGGGTCATGGTGCAGGTGTCCAGGACTGACAGATTAAGACGCGAGATAGACTTTCACCTGGTTGACCAGCGGTGAAGGCGGGCCCTGTTTCCCCCTTGACTTGCGCGACCGATTGTGCTATCCTCGACACCGTGATGATCCGCGGCCGTGCTAGACGGGGAGCTAGCGGTGCCCTTTACCTGCAATCCGCTGAAGCAGGGTCGAATGCCTGTCGAGAGGCTTTTCTCTATCGGTTATCCTGATGATTCCGGCGGGTGTTGATGGTTCGGGTCCCACAGGGCGGTAGTTGCGAACCTGGTCAGATCTTGATCGAAGCAGCCATAAGCAAATGTCACCGTCGGTGTGGGTGAGCCTGCGCCAGAGCTCGCGGAACAAAAGGCCCGGTCTGGAGGAGTCGAAGGCGGGGCACGGCCGCATTTAGCGCTTTTCGGGACTTTTTGTCTGGTAAAATACAATAGACATCCCTCGACCTATTCCCCGCAAAGAGATGCAGGATGCCGACCGGAATGCAGTTCAATCCTGTCTGGCCACGCCGTTCCCGGGTGCGATGAACTGTCGGGCAGGGCTCAATGCGGTGGCGTGAATGGGGAATGGGCAACCCGTTGAAAGGGGTTCCAAGTTGCTTGAAATACTGAAGGAAGAATTGGCGCGCGTTGAAGCCCTGGATAGTGTCGACTACGCCGACGTCAGGTTCGTGGAAAAGGCGCACGAAGGGCTTCAGATGAGAAATGGCAGGGTTGAGTACATTCATCAGGGTGAGGAGAGAGGATTCGGTGTTCGCGTGCTCTTCAATGGTGCGTGGGGCTTCGCTGCATCCAGCCGGCTGAATGAGGACGAGATCAGGCGAATCTTCGATCTGGCCGTTGATATCGCTCGTTCGAGCGCCGGCGTCTCGAAGGAGAAAGTTGTTCTTGCGCCCGTCGAGGCGGTCATCGACAAGTATACAGGTGGATGGAAAATCGATCCGTTTCAGGTCTCCATGGACGACAAACTGGCCCTGCTGGAGAAAGCGGCAGCTCCTTTGATGGGCCCGGAGATAATGGTTGCCGAGTCAAATCTCGATTTCTTCAGGATCAACACGACCTTCATCAGCAGCGAGGGATCCGAGATCGCCCAGGAGATAATAGAGAGTGGGGGGGGGATAAGTGTCGTGGCCGTGAGAGACGGGGAGCCTCAAATGCGATCATATCCTAATTCCTTCGGGGGTAATTACGCGACGAGAGGATACGAGTTCGTCCAGTCACTTGGCCTTGAGAACGAGGGGGAGAGGATCCGCGAAGAAGCCGTAGCGCTACTCTCCGCGCCTGTCTGCCCTCATGAGAAGACGACACTCATAGTGGCCAGCGACCAGATGGGCCTTCAGGTCCATGAATCGTGCGGTCATCCTGTTGAGCTCGATAGAGTCCTGGGCTCTGAGATCAGCCTCGCGGGAGGCAGCTTCCTTCGGCCCTCGGACGCTGGTAAGCTTCGCTATGGGTCTGACAAAGTCAACATCGTCGCGGACGCTACTGTAGAGGGCGGTCTCGGGACTTTTGGCTACGACGATGAAGGAGTCAGGGCCACCAAGACCGACATAGTACGAGGTGGGATCCTCATGGGTTTTCTGACCTCTCGAGAGTCCGCCGCCATGTCAGGTGACAAGAGTAATGGCGCTATGCGCGCGGATGGCTGGAATCGGACGCCACTGATTCGTATGACCAATATCAACCTCGAGCCGGGTGAGTGGCCGATCGAAGAGATGATCAGAGACACTGAGAGGGGAGTCATGGTCTCGACAAATAAGTCATGGAGCATCGACGACCGAAGGCTTAATTTCCAGTTCGGCACTCAGATCGGCTGGGAGATTCGCAAGGGCAGATTGACCAGGATCCTCAAGAATCCGATCTACACAGGGATCACACCCCGATTCTGGTCCAGCTGTGACGCGGTTGGGAATGAAGACTCCTGGGAGTTGTGGGGTATCCCGAGTTGCGGAAAAGGTGATCCGATGCAGACCTGTCACGTGGGCCATGGCTCGTCGCCTGCGCGATTCAGAGACGTCGAGGTAGGAGTGATGAAATGATTGGAAAAGAGAGGGCGCTCGGTCTGCTGAATGACGCGGCAGGTTCGTGCGGTGGTGACCAGCTTGAACTCCTGATGGTGGCGCGAGAGACCGGCTGCACTCGATATGCCAATTCAGTTGTACATCAGAACACCCATGAAGACATCGTCTCGGTCTATGTTCGCGTACTCGAGGATGGATGTGTCGGCCTGGCGAAAATCACCTCGATGGATAGTTCTCGACTGGCTGAAGGTATCAGGAAGGCGAGAGAAGCTGGACGGAGGAGTGGCGCTGAAAACACATTCAAAACGCTTCCAGGACCAGCGTCCTACGCGGAGGTGGCAGCCTTTTCCGCTGAGACAGACGCATTCGACCATCGGTCGAGGACAAAGTGCCTGAAGGAGATATTTTCCCGGGTGAAGTCGAAGGGTATCGAAATGGCCGGCGCTTTCAGTACGGGTACTGAAGAGATCGGGATCGTCAACACGAGCGGGGTCGCGGCATACCAGATGTCCTCATTCTTTGATGTCTCGTTTACCGCCCTGACAGAGGACCGGTCGGGTTTTTCCGGCAGTGTGGGGGTCGACATCGGTGAGGTGGACGTCGGGAATGTCGCGGCTTGTGCCGTCCAGAAGGCACTCGCCGGTGATAAGACTGTAGAACTGCCTCCGGGGAAATACACGGTCATTCTGGAACCAAAAGCCCTCACCGAACTCCTCGAGTGGACATCCTACATAGCCTTCGGAGCGAAAAGCTATCAGGATGAGACCAGCTTCATGAGGGGAAAGACGGGCCGGCAGATAGTCGGAGATAATATCACGATCTACGATGATGGCCTGGATCCCGCGGGTTTACCGCGAGCCTTCGATTACGAAGGCGTGCCGAAGGGAAAAATGGATATCATAAAGGAAGGCAGGGCAGCCGGAGTAGTGTACGATACGCTCTATGGTTCTCGAGAGGGAAAGTCCTCGACGGGACATGCTGTTCTTCCTTTTTCAGACGATGGGCCGATTCCTCACAACCTCTTTGTCGAAGGAGGAGACCTGTCAAGATCGGAGATTGTGTCCTCCACAGAGAGGGGTCTTCTGGTGACCAGGTTCCATTACGTGAACGGTCTTCTCGAACCCGAGACCGCTGCGATGACGGGTATGACGAGGGATGGGTTTTTCCTGGTGGAGGATGGTGAAGTGACAGACAGGGTAGAAGACATGAGGTTCACAGACAGTTTTCTGAGAATACTCAGTAATGTCTCGGCGATCTCACGCGAGAGAGAGACAGTCAAGTCGTGGTGGTCTGATGAAGGCGCATATACCGTCCCGTTTGTAAGGGTCGAGGGGATGTGTTTCACCGGGAAAACGGGCTGAATATAACAAAAGTTCCCCGCGAACTTGCCGTGTGCAGAAAAGACCTGATATGGAGTCTCACCTCTTAGTCCTGTCATCACGAACAATGCAGGGAACTTTTGTCGGTGTCGGCTCCCCTCTCTTGAGCAGGGGGGCCGCAAACTTCATTCAATTCGACAAGTATGCCACTTCTCTGTTGAGGTCTTCGATTACCTCGTCGCTGTCTCTCGCGACCACGCAGAGAGAAGCGCACAACAGTGAAGACACAGCGATTATCGGTGATACGATCAGCCAGATCATGAATGAATCCTCAGCTCCTGATGGTTATGGGCGCCAATTGCATGGTCAGGGACTACCCGGTTCTGCTGTGATGAAATTAGCATAAAACATGCCACGCGACGGATTGGCATAGCAGGCGCATTTGATAACGTTGCAACTCCAAGCAAACAGGGCGGTTACCTGCACCAGCCGGAAGGGCTGGTGGCAGATACTTCCCTGCCCGGGGAGTAGTCATTTGATGAAATTGTTTCACAGTCCGGCACCGTAAACAGGCCAGGGAGGGCTCATGAACAGATCCACTGTCTGCACTATCATCCTCTCCATCATGCTGTTCACAGCGTCATCATTGACGGCGTTTGTCCCATTTATTGACTCAGGTCGCTTCGATCGAGTATCGGCGAATCTCTCAGGCGGGACGGTTCAGCCTCCGATGGATATGTGGGTGGAGTTCGTCGAGCGGTACGGGAGTGACTGGCATGTTGAGTGGGATGAAGAAACAGGCACCCCGCGAGCCATTTATGGCTCGAGTATTGAGATTGTCCCTGGTGGGATCTCAAGCGGGAATTTTCTTGCCGACAGGTTGCTCTCCTTTGTAGACGAGAACAGCGGGCTGCTCGCTGTCACATCTTCGGACCTTCAAACGCTCAGTTCCCGAAGGCGCGGGCGCTTCTGGTATGTAAATTTCGAGCAGATCGCGGGCGGGGTGCCCGTTTATGGCGGTTATGTCCAGTTCAGGCTCCGGACAGACGGCAAGCTTGTTTCGATAAGCTCGCGTATTCACAAGGGCGTGGGACATATATCGTCGCCGATCGTAACGGTCGACAGGGCCGAGGAGCGCTCCAGAAGAGAGGTGTCCTTTGCAGAGGAAGTCGACCGTATGGAGGAGACACGACTCGTTGTCTATCCCGACCGGTCCCATGGCTCGACCCGCTACCGTCTATCGTGGATGGTGAAATTGATTACACATGCCCCGCCTGCCCACTGGTTCTACGTCATCGACGCCCTTACGGGCGACACGGTCGACCGATGGAACCAGATATATTATGACGATGTGCGTGCCGACAGCATCTTCGGAAGGGTTCGAGGCGAGATCCTCCCTGAGACACCGACCGACACACCGGACACGAGATCGTTGAAGGACCTCCTCGTGGAGCTGAACGGAGGCGGATCAGATGTAACGAGCAGCGCGGGTCTTTTTGTCATCGAGACAAGCGGTCCCGGTCCGGACTCCATCCTGGCCGAACTGTCGGGTCCCTTCGTAAACGTGAACAACGATTCGAGCGCGGACGCCGCGATACGGACGGAAGCGACTCCTGGAGTTCCCAACGCCGTCAACTGGGACAATACAAACTCTGTGGTTGCGGAACGAAATGGTTTCTACCACACGATTGCGGTTCATGACTACATAAAGAATATAGACGCCTCCTTTACGGAGCTCGATTACAGTGTCTCGTGCCGTGTCAATGAGAACCAGACGTGCAACGCTTTCTGGGACGGATATGGCATGAACTTCTTCCGCGCCGGCGGGGGATGCGCAAATACCGCCAACATAGCCGATGTTATCTATCATGAGTACGGGCACGGAGTTACGGACTACCAGTACAGGCCGTTTCCGCAGCCCTCAGGTGGCATGCACGAGGGTCTTTCCGATTACCTCGCAGCGACCATGACCAATCAGTCTCTCATAGGACGAGGCTTCACGGGTCCAGGCAGCTACATAAGGAACACGGAAAACCATCGTGTCTGGCCCGCGCCCGAATGCGGTGGAGAGCCTCACTGCGTCGGTGAGGCGGTTGCCGGGGCGCTCTGGGACATGAGACAGAACCTGGTTGCTTCCATGGGTCAGGAAGCGGGTGTTGCTCTGTCTGATTCTCTTTTTCACTACGCTCGCTATGGCCTCGGGACAACCCTGGACGACTACTTTGTAGATCTTCTCCTGGTGGATGATGACGACGGAGACCTCTCCGATGGCATCCCTCATGCCGAGGAGATCTGCGGTGGCTTTGAGAACCACGGTCTGTCGTGTGTTAACACGCCCAATGCTCCAATCATCTTCGACGAGGGCAACGGGACAGACATGCAACTGGTATGGCAGCCTGTCCCTCAGATGATGGCCCCCATTGCCGACTACCATGTCTTTCTCGGAGAGGTGTCCGGTGTCTACACGGATTCGATGTCAACGGGAGGCGACACGACGACCGTAGTGACCGGCCTTGTTGAGGGCACACACTACTACTTCGCCGTGGTCGCCGAGGATTCGACGGGACAGAGGAGCCTCCCTTCTCAGGAAAGCCAGGGAACGCCTCTTTCGGAACCTACGGCTCCAATTGGACTGTCAGGTGAATCCATGAGGGAGAGCATCTCTCTTTCGTGGTTGGGGAACAGGGAACTCGACATTGACGTTTATGTTATTCACAGAAGCGTATCTGTCGATACCGGTTTTTCTGAGCTTGCGACCGTCCCTGCAAGTGACACGACCTATGTCGATCAGACTCCGGAACAGCACGTGATGTACTATTACAGAGTAGCGGCCAGAGACACAGACGGGATAACGGGAGAGTTTTCCCGGGTCGCGCGCGGGAAACTGATGAGCCTCGACAGCGGATTGCTGGTCATAGACGGCACAAAAGACGGGTCGGATGGAAGCCCTTATTCCTGGTCTGACAGCACGGTGGATAACTTCTACGCAGATCTCCTGGCGGATTATCCTGTGGCCGCTAACTTCGACATCGCGGACAGCCTGGAGTCTTCGCTCTTTCCTCTTGATCAGGCGAGCATGGCACCTTACTCCACTGTAGTCTGGCACGAGGATGATCGGGCGAGCAGCAGTATCGTCCCATATCTTGGTGACATAGGGTCGTATCTCTCCCAGGGAGGCAGCCTGTTTCTCTGCGGATGGAATCTTGCCGAACACCTGAGCGGAAGCACCGGGGGGAGAGTCGTTTTCGAAGACGGCAGCGTACCTCACGACTATCTGAAGATGAACTCAGCCGAGATACTCCCTTCGATGACCCAGGACTTCGACGGGGCTGATGCCGGTGTCGGAGGGTATCCCGATCTCTCCGTCGATTCAACCAAGGCCTTTCTCTTTGATGGGAACTTGTTTGAGATGGATATCATCGATGAGCCTCTTGTCGATCAACCCGTCACCGAGCCGATATATTCATACCGGTCGTCAGATGGAGACACGGCTGCTTATGATGGTGAGATAGTGGGCCTTCGTTATCTCGGGGGAGACTACAGACTGGTTCTATTAGATTTGCCTCTATTTTATGTCGAGACCCCCGACGCGATGCTCGCTATGGCCAGCGTGATGGACGATCTGGGAGAGGAGGTCGGTATTGCCGGTGGTGGAGAACCAGCGGGTTCCCTGCCGCGCGCGTTCGCGCTCCATCAGAACTATCCGAACCCCTTCAACCCCTCCACGTCGATTGTTGTGGATGTCCCGGAGAGGTCCGGTGATGGAGGAGTGTCGCGGGTGGATACCAGGGTAGCGATCTTCAGCATACGGGGAAGGCTGGTAAGGGTCCTCTTCGATGGCGAGAAGGAGCCGGGCAGGTACCTCCTGCACTGGGACGGGCGTGACAGCAGGGGAAGCAAGGTCGGCTCGGGTGTCTACCTGTACAGGATGGAGGCCGGTGATTTCGTCTCTACCCGCAAGATGGTTTTGTTAAAGTGAGTCGAGTCCAGCAGCAACAGGAACCATCCAGCTTCAGGGAGTTGGCCGGGCCGTTGCCGAGGGACATGACCCGGCTGCAGGAAGCCGGCCCCTGACAACTCACCGGATTGAGGAATCAGGTGGCCTGGCGTCGGTAGTCGATAGCATGAACTGCCTGCTGCCATGGAGGTAACTCTTGAAACGCCGCGGCGCCATTCTCTTCTTTTGCGTCTTTTCGCTCCTCTGCCTGGCCGCAAGCGCGGTGACGGGCCAGGAGTTCTACGGTCCGCCGGAACCGAAAAAGGACTTCAAGAAGGGATGTGTGTTCCTTGGTATCGCCAAGAAGGGATCAGTGGTCGCGATCCTTTATTTCAGAAGAGAGGAGTGGACACCGCGAGGTGTGCTGATAAAGGCGGTCCTTGTCCCGACTGACGACTTTCCTTTTGAGAGCGGATACAGGGGATTTCGGAAGAAGGAGTACTACAGGATCAAGAAAGGGAGGAGTCTTCGCCTTATTAATGGCGAATCTATCACAACGTTCTCTCTGAAGGACAATGTAGACATTGCGGATACGAGTGCTCTCGCGGCGGACTTCCTCGCCAGGAAGAAGAGGAAGGAGCTGGTTCCTGATGACATAGCTGCAATAGACTTCAATCTGAAGGATGTTGTGAGGTGGGATAAGGTGAAGAAAAAAGAGATTCCGTTCTGGGGCAGGTCTTTTGAGGAGATGGAAACGGCGGATCGCAGGCGGCGGAAACAACGCGCCGGAATTGGTGATCGTTCGACGGCTACTGTACAGCAGATAGACGAAGATGAATACAGGGGCAGATACGCGACATTGAATGGGACATACATCTTTGAGAAGAAGACTGTATTCTCTCCGATTATCGCCGTCCTCGACCTTGGCGATTACCTGGCGCACACGAAACGCGCAGGAGGAGACTGGATGGAAGTCCTCTTCGGAGAATCAAACATCAAGGGTTATGTCCTGTCTGTTTACCTGGTCGATGATCAGGAAGAAGCGCTCCGTTGGGAGAAGGAGATGAATCTCGAACCCGTGACACCGCCACTGGGCCCCACAGTATCGGAGCAGGCTGAGGGAGACGAACCCACCGGGCGGCATTGACAGTTGAAGGGTTGCTTGTTATTATTTCTGCCTTTTAGCGCCCCGGCAATTGCCCCCTGAGAGGGGACCTGGAGGCATCAGTCGTAAGAGATGCGACCTGTGGCGAAGAAGACCTGGGTGGTAAGGTTCTTCTCAGAGAGGGACTTATCCGCCTCCTTGACGAAAGGGTTGCAACTATCAGGTGTGGGGCCCTGCCACACATGGTGATTCATGGACACCTCGTCGAACTGGGCTTCGAGAAATGGCCGTCATCCCCGTTGATCAATTTCGAACTGCTGGATGACAGCCTCGACGCAGATGTGATGAGCGATCTGGATCAGTGGTATATTGGCATAGGAAACACGGACCTTCTTGGCTGGTAGCGTTGATATGGCACTTTTCTTGCTTTGTTGAAACGAGACTAACGCGTAAAGGAAAGCCGAAATGAATGATCGAAAGGGAAAATGGTTCGAGTGGGAAACGAGAAACGTATCGTAATAACAGGGATCGGAGCGATAATGCCTGGTGGTGTCGGGCGGGAAAGTGCCTGGAGTGCCTGCCTGCATGGCGTTTCCGGAATTAATGAAATCAGGGGTTTTGACGCCTCTTCCCATGCAATAGGGGTGGCCGGTGAGGTGGCGGATGGGGACTTCTTCGATCTGCTGCCCGAGGACAAGATAGACAAGGTTGATCGCTTTGCCGCGCTCGCGATGGCCGCATCAAGAGAAGCGCTTGATGATTCGGGCCTGGTTCCGGAGGCGGTGGGCGAGGAGACAGGTGTGTACATGGGCTCCTGCTACAGCGGCAGAAAGTGCATCGACCATCAGAACGAGAAGATGTATCGTGGAGGTCCCAGGCGCGTACACCCCAGGCTCATGCAGAATAACCTTACAAATGCTGCTTCCGGTGAGGTTGCCATATATCTCGGGCTCACGGGCGCCAATCTAGGATATTCAGTGGGTTATTCTTCTGGTGCTTATGCTGTCGCGCAGGCATACAATGCATTGCAATTGAATCCCCTGACTGCTATTCTGGCGGGTGGGGCGGAGGCACCCGTGCCGCCTCTGGTACTCGATGAGATGAAGGGTATGGGTGAGATGTCGAGGCGAAGGGAGAACCCCGCGCGAATCAGCTCTCCTTTCGACAAGGGGAGGGACGGTTTTGTGGCCTCGGAGGGTTCCTGCGTCCTTGTGCTCGAGAGTCTTGAAAGCGCGAAGTCCAGGGATGCCCACATCTATGCCGAAAGAGCAGGGTTTGAAGCTACCTGTGACGCTTATCACATGACGGTGCCGGCGCCGGACAAGGTCCAGATATCGAGGGCGATGACGCTCGCCCTGGCTGATGCGCGAGTGGCTCCCGATGAGGTCGACTACATAAGTGCCCATGGAACCTCGACGGAGGCGAACGACCTGGGTGAGACCAATGCGATAAAGGCGGTTTTCGGTGAGAAGGCCTATGCAATCCCCGTAAGTTCCATAAAGTCGATGATAGGACATGCGATTGGGGCAGCCGGCGCGATTGAACTAGTGGCAACGATACTGGCGATGGAAAATGGGCGTGTCCCTCCGACCATAAATCAGGAAGAGCCGGATCCAAGGTGTGACCTCGATTATGTTGCCAATCACTCGAGGGATCACGATGTTGAGATAGCGATGTCGAACTCTTTCGGGTTCGGGGGGAACAATTCCTCGCTCCTGCTTAGAAGACCTTAGACGGGCCAGAAAAGACTTTTCGAAAGGAGGCCAGGCCATGGGAGAAGACGTGAGCTCGGTAACAGACAGGCTGAAAAAGATTCTGGTGAAGGAACTGAAAGTCGATCCTGATCAGATCAATAACGGAAGTTCTCTGGCAGATGACCTGGGCGTGGATTCCGCAGATATGGTGGATCTACTCTTTGCCATCGAGGACGAATTCGGCATTGAGATATCTGATGATGAGGTGGAAGAGTATCAGGTTTTCAGCGACATTGTAGAGCGCATCAAAGCGAAGATAGGTTGACAGGCGCGCACCTTCCCAGTTGGTCCTCCGCCGGGTTCTCACATTCCCGGCGGGCCGGTGGGTGAGCACCCGAAGTGCGTTCCACCATCTCCGGGAAGGGTGAGCACAAGGGCGAGGCCGTTTCGGGCGAGACTTTTCGACCATAATACAATTTGTCTGTTACTCGGTATGGGACAGGTAGTTATGCTGTCCCTTTTCTGCATGTGTGAGGTATCCCCTCAACACAGGGTTGACAGATCGCTGGAATGTTCTTAATTTGCCAGTTGATTTCAAAACCGGGGTGAGATCGGCGCATGGTGCTTCTCGCCAGAGCAAGGATCCTGTCCCCATTACTCGACTACCTGTCTGGAGGGAAGAATGAGAAGCAGAATTATGGGAATTGCCGTCAGTCTGGGGATGGTGGCGGGTTTCACGCTCGGCCACAGTGATGGCCTGGTTGAGAGGAAGGCGGAAGACGCAGGGCCTCCATCAGTGAAGGAAATAAGAGATTTCATAATCAAGGGCGAAGAACGAGCTGATTCGAGGATGGGGTATCTCCTCGTGACGCCAATGATTCAGAGGGACTACGACGTCCGTTATTACAGACTGGACCTCGCTGTCAGCGAGCAGACAGAAACGGTGGGCGGAGAGGTCATAATGGTCGCGGACAGCCGCATCGATGGCCTCACCTCGGTGGATATCGACCTCCTCGACAATATGCAGGTGGATTCCGTGAAGTCTGCGGGACAGGCCCTTAACTTCACACACACGGGTGATGTTATCCACGCTGATCTTCCAGATACGGTGAATCAAGGAGAGCAATTCCTGACAAGGGTCTTTTACGCCGGGACGCCGCAACAATTCGGGTTCGGGCCATTCGCCTTTGACCAGCACTCCGGCCATCCTATCATATGGAGCTTGAGCGAACCCGATGGAGCTCCCGCCTGGTGGCCCTGCAACGACGATCCTTCCGACAAGGCGGACAGCGCGGATATCTACCTGACCGTGACTGACAACCTCGTAGCATCATCGGAAGGCACGCTCGAGAGCACTGTCGACAATGGAGACGGGACAAAGACCTTTTACTGGAAGGAACGTTATCCTATTGCCACATATCTGATATCGCTGGCTATAACCAACTATGATATCATCAACGACTGGTATGTGACGACGAGTGGAGACTCGATGCCGGTTATCCACCATGTTTACCCGGAGAGCTACGACGCGGCGCTCGAAGACTTTAATGTTACGGTGCCAATGATAACGTTATTTGCCGGGCGGTTTGGTGAGTATCCATTCCTGCAGGAGAAATACGGGCACTCGGAGTTCCCGTGGGGTGGTGCCATGGAGCATCAGACCAACACCAGCTATGGTACGTGGATAATATCAGGTGACCACTGGGGCGACATGATCGTGGCCCACGAGCTCGCCCATCAGTGGTGGGGCGACATGATCACCTGCAGGACATGGGAGAACATCTGGCTCAACGAGGGGTTCGCCTCTTACTGTGAGGCACTCTGGGCGGAGAACATCGGTGGGGACAGTGGATACAGGAGTTACATGGTGGACATGGACCGCTACTACGGAGGCGGTAATTATGCAGGCTCCGTCTACGATCCCGATGAATATTTCAACTCCACTGTATATGACAAGGGGGGGTGGGTGCTCCACATGCTGAGAGGCGTGCTGGGAGATGACGACTTTTTCACGGGTTTCTGGGACTATGGTCATGATCCCGATCTGGTCTATGATGCAGCTACTACATCGGACTTTCAGACAATCATGGAGGCCGACGCTGGAATGGACCTGGACTGGTTCTTCCAGGAATGGGTGTATGGGGTAAACAGGCCCTACTATGAATACTGGTGGGCGTCCGAGCAGTCCGGGAATGACTATCAGGTCACAGTCCATATAGACCAGATCCAGCAGAACGCCGGGGTATTCCGGATGCCCGTAGATCTCAGTTTTACGATGCAGTCAGGCGACACGCTTTTCACAGTCGTCGACAGCCTCGAGAGCCAGGAATTCACCTTCACACTTCCGGAAGATCCTCAGAGCTTTGATCTTGATCCTTTCGACTGGATAATGAAACACAAGCACGAGGTTCCACCCGCAGGAATAGGTGATGACAATCCCGGCCCCGCACTGCCTCGCGCTTTCTCTCTTCACCAGAATTACCCGAACCCGTTCAATCCGTCCACCGTCATTTCTTTTGACATACCTGTTGAGCTCGATGGAGTGGACTTCAGTCTCATGATATATGACATCAGGGGTCGCATGGTCAGAAGATTACAGGCCGGTTCCGCCAGACCCGGAGAGAATAGTGTTGCCTGGAATGGGCGCGGCGACGACGGAACTCGATCCGTATCAGGTCTTTATCTGTATCGCCTTGTCGTCGGCAGCGATGTTCAGACAAAGAGGATGGTTTTGTTGAAATAGGAATGGCACGAGGCATGTCGCCCGAGATGCAACGTAGATCCGAGGCCTTGATTACCTTGTTTTTCCACGTCATTGACTTCCTCGATGTCCGGGTTGACATGCGCCCCAGTTCTGGTAGTTTTCAGCCGAAGGTGGGCGATTAGCTCAGCTGGTTAGAGTGCTTGCTTGACATGCAAGAGGTCACTGGTTCAAGTCCAGTATCGCCCACCATGATGACATCACGATCAATCCCAATCCGTCGTCTCGTTGACCCATCCAGACATAACGTAGTGGACATATTGTTGAGGGCCTTAATCCATGACCAGTCATGCCCGCCTGAGACTCGCGGTTCTGATCTCCGGTAGCGGCACCAACCTGCAGGCTATCCTGAATCGCTTCAACGCTGGCGATGAAAGAGATGTGGCCCGGGTCGAGTTGGTGATCAGCGACCGTAATACAGCCAGGGGCCTCGACCGCGCGAGGAGAGCCGGAGCTGAACCAACTGTTATTTTGCCCTCTGATTTTGCCAGTGATGAGTTGTTCGGAGAGGAGTTGATGAGGTGCTTCAAGAGACATGACATCGAATATGTCGTCCTTGCGGGGTACCTCAGAATGATTCCGCTGACGGTTGTCAGGGCCTGGAGGAACAGGATCATCAATATACATCCAGCGCTTCTTCCTTTGTTTGGAGGCAGGGGAATGTACGGAAAGCGAGTTCACGAAGCGGTCCTCGCGTCCGGTATGAAAGTCTCAGGAGCCACCGTGCATTTTGTGGATGAAGAATTTGATCACGGACCGATAATAGCTCAGCGTGCAGTTCCGGTCTACAGTGACGACACCGCGGCATCTCTTGCAGCGAGAGTGCTTGAGGTGGAGCACGTGTTACTTCCAGAGGTTATCGGTTCTATAGCGGATGGGAGGGTGTCAGTCAGGAAAGGGATCGTTGAGGTGAAGAGGCTGGCTGCTGAGGAACCCGACAATAACAGCTGAGGGGGAGAAGATCTTGATGAAAGTCAGACGTGCCGTTTTGAGCGTTTCCAATAAGGACGGTTTGATAGAATTCGCCAAGGGCCTGAAAGAGCTGGACGTTGAACTGATAGCCACCGGTGGCACCGCAAGGCTTATCCAGGGCTCCGGGATAGAATGCATGTCGGTGGAAGAAGTCACGGGGTTCCCAGAGATATTGTCGGGCCGAGTAAAGACGCTGCATCCCGCCATAATGGCTGGTATCCTGGCGCGGCGAGATGTCGACCTCGAGGAGCTGGCGTCGCTTAATATCAAGCCGGTCGATCTGGTTGTTGTCAACCTCTATCCTTTTGAAGAAACTGCCTTTTCCGAGGATCATGAGAATAACGAGATTCTGGAAGAAATCGATATCGGAGGATGCACTCTTCTGCGGGCGGCCGCCAAGAATCACCCCGATGTGGCAGTAGTCTGTTCTCCAGATCGTTACGGGGATATCCTGGAACAGTTGAGAGGGCACGACGGACGGCTGGATGCAGAACTACGCGTAGATCTTGCAAGGGAAGCGTTTCACCACACGGCCATCTACGATTCCCTGATCGCGGAGTATTTCGATAAGGAGTCGACGCCGGAGAAGGGACCCCTCTCTCTTCCACATTTCAGCCCGGTCTTCAAGCACGCGCAGAATCTTCGCTACGGGGAGAATCCGCATCAGGCGGCGGCCTTCTTTAGAGAACTCTTCCCGGATCACCTATCTGTCTCCTCCGGGAGGCAGTTGCACGGGAAGGAGCTTTCGTACAACAATATACTCGACCTTGACAGCGCAATCTCCCTCGTGGCCGACCTCCCTGAGACTTCCTGTGTAATTATGAAGCATACGAATCCGTGTGGTGTCGGTCTGGGGGAAACTACACTGGATGCCTATCAGAAGGCCCTCGCGACGGACCCTATGTCTGCGTTCGGGAGTATAATAGCATACAATGTGGAAGTCGGGGAGACGACCGCGGAAGAGATGAAATCTCTCTTTGTTGAATGCGTTGTTGCTCCCTCGTTTTCCGACGAGGCTCTCCGTCTCTTCGAGCAGAAGAAGAACTTGAGGATAATCGAGCTGCCCGGTCTTGCCATGCACGATCCCGAACCAGGTGGACTTCAACTCAGGAGCGTAAGAGGTGGGATGCTCGTCCAGGACAAGGATGACCTGATCTGGGATGAGGAGAGACTCACTCCTGTTTCAGACAGGAAGGTGGCCGGGAAGGAAATGGAGGCGCTGAGACTTGCCTGGATCGTCTGTAAACACATCAAATCGAACGGGATAGTACTGGCGACATTTGACAGGACGATCGGAATAGGCACTGGCCAGATGAGCCGCATAGATTCGGTGGAGATAGCACTGATGAAGGCGCGAAAGGCCTGTCTTTCGGCGAAAGGCAGCGTCATGGCGTCTGATGCTTTCTTCCCGTTCAGGGACAGCGTGGATCGTGTGGCCGGAGAGGGAGTGACTGCGATTGTACAGCCGGGAGGTTCGATAAGGGATGAAGAGGTCATTCAGGCGGCCAACGAAAAGAAGATCGCCATGATATTCACGGGGATAAGGCATTTTCGGCATTGACCTGAGAGAGGGTTGACGTAAAGGTGGCTAATCGTTAGTTTTTTCCCTGATCTGGAGATATTTTGAACTGTCCCGGTTTTTGCGCGAAGCGCTTGCCTGGCCGTAAGGAGGCACTTTTGAAGAATATTTTCGCTATGTCGATGGTAATGATACTGGCCGCGCCCTCGTCCGCCTTGATTGCTCAGAGCCAGATTCGAAACGGAAAGATGGCAGTCACGAGTGCGAAGGTGAGGCTTCAGTACAAGAAATATGATGAAGCCCTTGAGGTACTTGAAGAAGGAAAAAAGATTGATCCGCTTCACGCCCCGCTCTACCCGCTTCTCGGAAGTCTGTATGTGAGGAACAAAGAGTATGCGAAAGCAGACAGTGCATTCACCATGGCCGTGTCGCTGGATGGAAAGCTTGAAGAGGATGTGAAGAAAATAAGACTTGAGGAGTGGTCAAAACTGGTCAACACCGGAGTGAAGTCGATGAAGGCGGAGGATTATGACAAGTCCGTCCAGGTGCTGACGAATGCCACCGTGATCTATCCGGAGGGTGTCGAGGCGTACATCAACCTGGGCGCATCCTATTCGAACACCGGGAGGGACAGCCTGGCGATCGCACCATTTCAGAAAGCCCTTTCACTCTCGACAGATGCCACCGGGATGACTATAGATATCATGGTCAGCCTTGCCAAGATCCACGACAAGCGTGGAGAAGCGGCGAAGGCCAGAGAATACTATCGAAAGGCACTGGCGTCAGAGCCGGATAACAACGATATAAAGGCGGCTCTCGCCTCGTCTTTTCTCAGATCCTCAAGTCTCGATTCCGCAAGGACGATTTTTACGGATCTGATGAGCGAAGCCGATGTCGACCCCAATGTTGCGTTCAACGCGGCTTTGACAGAGTTTCAGCTCGAGAACTGGCAGAAATCCTTAGACTATTTCAAGAAGGCTCTGGATGGTTTTCCCGATGACATGGAAATCCTCGAGAAGATGAGCATCTCGATGTTCCAGCTGGAGAAATACGAAGAGGCTATCCCATATCTCGAGAAAATGGTCAAAATCGACGAAACGAGCAAAGAGGCGTGGGGGAGTCTGGTCATTGCCTACGCTCAGATCGGCGAGAACGACAAGGCGAGTAGAGCTCACGAAAAATACACGGAGCTCGGTGGAGAATAGACCCGGGGGTGTTTTTCTCCCGGAAGCCGCAAGACGGAGTACGCGAGATGATCGGGTCCGCCTTTTAATCTGGTCCGGTGAGACCAGGAAAGGAGTCCATATGGCTGAATGCCAGAAGATAAATCAGGAGAATATGAGGGCCTTTCGGCGTTTTTCGCCGGAGGCTTTCTTTTTGCGCAATGAGGTGAAGGGAGCTGTATCGTGGTTGAAGGAGGCATGAAAACCGACGCCGGCACAATCATAATAACAGAAGAAATGATAAGAAGGGCGCTCGTCAGGATAGCGCATGAGGTGGTCGAGGAGAACCGGGGTACGCAGAATCTTGTCCTGGTTGGAATAAGGACTCGGGGTGTGCCGCTTGCCACGCGCCTGCAGGAGATCATTCAGTCGTTTGAGGGGGTGAAGGTCCCCATGGGTATCGTCGACATAACGCTCTACAGGGACGACATCCACCACCGCGCGCCTCGTCCGGTTGTCGGTGAAACAGATCTCACCATAGACATAACGGGGAAAGTAGTGGTACTGGTTGATGACGTTCTGTTTACCGGCAGAACCATTCGGGCGGCGATGGACGAACTGATCGATTTCGGAAGACCTTCAAGAATCCTTCTCGCTGTCCTCGTAGACAGGGGACACAGAGAACTCCCTATCCGTCCCGACTTTGTCGGCAAGAACATACCCACATCGAGGGACCAGACAGTTTCGGTAAAGCTGAGAGAGAATGACGAACTGGATGAAGTAAGCATAGGTGGCAGTTGATCGCCTGCACTATTCTTCCGCTCAGGGGGACCAATGAGATTCGAAAAAAAAGATCTTCTGGGGCTTGAGGAGCTCAATCGCGAGGAAATCGAGATGATCCTCAATACCGCCGAGTCATTCAAAGAGATCTCCGAGCGGCGGATCAAGAAGGTCCCGGTACTTCGTGGTAATACGATCGTGAATCTATTCTTTGAGCCCAGTACAAGGACGCGCATATCCTTTGAATTCGCAGAAAAGCGTCTGAGCGCGGACACGACATATATCGCCCAGGCGATGAGCAGTGTTACGAAAGGTGAGACTCTGGTCGACACGGCCAGGAACCTCGAGGCGATGAGGATCGATATGGTCGTCATACGACACGGTGTTTCCGGCGCTGCTCAATTCCTGGCCGATAGAATCGTCTCCAACGTGATCAATGCTGGTGACGGTTGGCATGAACATCCTACGCAGGGCCTGCTCGACATGCTTACTGTCAGGGATTATTTCGGACACATAGAAGGATTGCGGGTTGTAATCGTCGGTGACATACTGCACAGCCGCGTGGCAAGGTCCAATATCTGGGGATTGAGCAAGCTTGGTGCCGATGTCGCCGTCTGCGGCCCACCAACGCTGATACCCCCTGAGATCGAGACACTGGGCGTCAAGGTTTACAACCATGTGGAGGAAGCCATCGCAAACGCGGATGTCTTGAACATACTGAGGATTCAACTGGAGAGACAGGAGGCCAACCTGTTCCCCTCTCTACGCGAATATAACAAGGTGTTCGGGGTATCCCGGGAGCGCCTGGAGAAAGCGCCCCGGGAGATGTTGATACTGCATCCCGGACCGATGAACAGGGGAGTCGAGATCGATTCGAACGTTGCGGATGGAGATCACTCCGTTATCCTGCACCAGGTGACTAACGGAATCGCGGTGCGAATGGCTGTCCTCTTCCTCCTCGCGGGCGGAGAGAGTACTGGTGTGGCGAAGGCGAAAGAGGCTGGTGACGTTGACGCGTGACCTTCGTCTTCGATCCCGTTAAGAGACAAGAGACTACACCATCCGCTGCCCTCCGTATTCGGTTACTTGCGGCGGGTCAGAAAACCTTCCATAACCTTCAGTCTATAAGGCAGGGTTTCGCGAATGCAGAAGACAGTGATCAAGAAAGGTAGACTGATAGATCCCGGCAGGGGTATTGATGAAATATTGGATATCAGAGTGAGCGGTGGCACGGTAAGGGAGCTGTCCAGGGATATCAAGGAGAACGACGACGATCGTGTTGTTGATGCCCTCGGCAAGATAGTGTCTCCCGGCCTGATCGACATCCACTGCCATCTCAGGGAGCCCGGCCGGGAAGACGAGGAAACAATAGAATCGGGGACCCTGGCGGCGGTGGGTGGTGGTTTCACCGCCGTCGCAGCGATGCCGAACACCAATCCGGTAACTGATAACCAGGCGGCGGTGGGATTCATAATAAAACAGGCCTCGAACGCGGGTTACGCGAGGGTCTATCCGGTAGGGGCGGTCACGATCGGGCTGGAGGGGGAGAAGATGACCGAGATCGGGGACCTCGTCAACGCCGGGGCGGTGGCGGTGACGGATGACGGCCTGCCGATCAGGGACTCCCTCATGATGCGCAGGGTCCTTGAATACTCCAGGATATTTAATATACCCGTGATGGACCATTGCGAGGATTTGAGCCTCAGTGGAGGAGGTGTCCTCAATGAGGGGATAGTCTCGACGCGACTGGGTCTGCAGGGTTCGCCCCGGATAGCGGAGGACGTCATGACCATGCGGGACATCGCGCTCGCAGAATTTACCAGGGGCAGGCTCCATCTTGCCCACGTCTCGACGGCACGATCGATAGACATGATAAGAAAGGCGAAAGAGGTTGGAGTGAGGATAACGGCGGAGGCAACGCCTCATCACCTTCTGATGACGGAAGACGCAGTCCTGGGATATGACACAAACGCGAAAGTCAATCCACCGCTGAGATTGGAGGAAGACAGAAAGGCGCTTCAGGAAGCGATTGTCGATGGGACAATAGACTGCATCGCTACCGATCACGCTCCGCATCATTATGACGAGAAGGAAAGGGAATTCGATTACGCGCCTTTCGGGATGGTGGGACTCGATACGGCACTTGGCTTGATGATTACCGGGATGATTCATCAAGAGGTGCTCGACTGGACACGATTGATTCGTTTGATGTCCCGGAGGCCAGCGGAGATTCTGGATGTCCCGGGAGGGACTCTGGATGTAGGATCTCCGGCTGATATCACCATCATAGATCCGGAGCTTGAATGGCAGGTGGATGCGAGCCAGTTTCTTTCGAAATCCAGAAACAGTCCCTTCGAAGGATGGAAGCTGAAGGGGAGGGCCGTACTGACGATGGTCAGAGGCAAGATAGTATGGGAGATGATTGAAACCGACAAAAAAGGTTAAATAACTTGACAAACTACGTTAGTAATGATATGGTATATATAAACTTATTGGAGTAGAGTGCGGGAGAGGTGTGAAATAAAATGCCCATTTTTGAATTCGAGTGCAACTATTGTGGGAAATTGTTCGAGACAATTGTCCGCTCTGTTGAACAAGAGATCATTTGCCCTTCTTGCTCCCGGAGTGATGTGGGCAGGGTTCTCTCCAGGTTTGGTACGCCTGGAGCAAGACAGGGGAAATCGTCTTTACTTTCGGGTTCTCGATCAGGTTGTGGATCATGCTCGAGCGGCTCATGCTCAAGCTGCCATTGACGTGATAGGTCTTTGCTGGCACATCTCATGGTCCCCCGGCCATCTGATGAAACTCTTCAAGGAGGTTGATAGATGACCAAAGCAGATATTGTCGAACAGATTTCAAATTCGACAGGTCTAACAAAGAAGGACACCGCCATGGCAGTCGAAGGATTTATCCAGGCTGTCAGGCAGGCCCTGTCCAATGGACAGAATATAGAGATACGCGGTTTTGGCTCTTTCAAAGTGAAGAGCAGAAGGGCCAGAAAGGCGAGGAACCCGAGGACCGGACAGGCCGTGGATGTCCCGGCGAGAATGGTTCCCACGTTCAAACCGTCAAAAGAGCTCAAGGACATTGTGGAGAGAAGCCATACTACTACTTCCTGGTAGTTGAATACCACCTCACGGCGATCACGTCCGGGACAGAATGCTATTCTCTTCTCCCCCGACCGGGAAGGACGGTTGACGCCACCAACGGGAGATTTGTCTATCTGGTCGAAGTGATTTCTTCAGTTTTCTTGTTTGCTGGAAGGTACCCAAGTAGCTCAGTGGATAGAGCACAGGTCTCCGGAACCTGGTGTCGGGAGTTCGATTCTCCCCTTGGGTACCATTCGTGTCAGAGGATGGCGCTTCGCCCGGTTCATGAAACCAGGTCTGGAACTGACGAATTTCATCCGGGCAGCCCGCGGCGTACTCGAGTGGCATTTCTGGCTGTGGCTCACGAGATGCTGTGTTCGTAAGGCACTTCCTTGAGATGGTTCAATTACGAAGCGCAAGGGAAGAAAGCGATTATGGGGTTCGCCCGCGCATGTCGCGGGGACTTCCGCGGCGCATCGTCTTTCCGGGGGCGCGATTCCTGCCCTTTCGATATCTCAAAGTAGATGGAATGAAGTTTTATCTGCAGACATTCGGGTGCAAGGTCAATAGATATGACACGGAAGTCATCGCGGAACTCCTGGCGGGTGAGGGGCATATCCGCGTCTCGAATCCGGCGCTGGCCGACTTCCAGGTCGTGAATACATGCACTGTAACGAAGCGTGCCGAGACAAAAGCGGTTCGGTATATCAGGAGCGCTGGAAGAAACAAGAGCGGATCTGCGTTAGTAGTAGTCGGTTGCGCAGTTGAAAGGGACCCGGACAGGTTCGCCGGTTTGCCTGGTGTGGAGTTGTCGCTTGGAACGAAAGAGAAATACAATCTACCGAGACTGCTTGGGCGGGAAAGGAATGGCGGCGGTCTGAGAATCAGGCACGAAGAGGCTTCGTCGAGCGGAAACCTGTCGGAGCCTGGCGGGCTTCATGATTTCAAGGGAAGAAAGAGGGCGTTTCTGAAGATACAGGATGGATGCAACTACGGTTGCAGCTATTGTATAATACCTGCCGTCAGGGGGAGAAGTGTATCCCGCTCGGCTGACGCGATAATTGAAGAGGCTCGATCACTCATTTCTTCGGGGTTCAGGGAGATCGTCCTGACGGGGATACACATCGGGCTGTATGGAAGAGACCTCTCGCCGCAAAGCTCTCTGGTTGGAATGGTCGAGAAGCTCCTGGGTAGGACGGTTGGCGCGAGGTTTCGTTTGAGTTCGTTGGATGCGCCTGAGGCAGGGAGCGACCTGATTTCACTGATGGCCGAATCGGACAGGGTATGCAATCACCTGCATATCCCGTTGCAGAGTGGCAGTCCCAGGATCCTGAAAGCGATGCGGAGAAGGGGGTCGGTGGAATTGTTCAAGGAGGTCTGCTCAAGGGCCGTTGAGGCGCTTCCCTCGATTGGATTGGGGACGGACTTGATTGTCGGCTTCCCCGGAGAGACCGCCGCCGATTTTGAGGATTCGCTGAGAATCGTTGAGGAAATCCCCTTCAGTTATGCGCACATATTTCCCTACTCACCGAGGCCGGGCACACCCGCCTGTGAGATGAAGAACGATGCTGTGCAGGACGGCGTGATTCGGGAGAGGGCTGCACTCCTTGGAAAGCTCGCTGCGGAGAGTGGACGAGAGTTCAGGGTGCGCCAGGCAGGCAATCAGGAAAAGATCATTGTCGAGAAGAAAGAGGGAACCTGTTACGTGGGACGGTGTTCCAATTACACCAGGGCATATCTCCGGTGTGACCATGTCATGCCGGGTGAACTGGTAGATGTATCTGTCGGGGCTCCAATCCGGGATGGTGTCGAGGTGTCAGCCAGGTTGCAGAGGTCGATTTGAGACGATGATCAGATGTTATCTCGAGACTTTTGGCTGCCAGATGAATCAGAGCGACTCGGAGATAATAAAGGGAAGCCTGGAAGAGTACGGCTACGAAATTGTCCAGGATCCGGGTGAAGCGGATGTTCTTCTCCTCAATACCTGCTCCGTCAGAGAACACGCGGAAGTGAGGGCGATCGGAAGGCTTACCGATATCTATCGTCACAAGGGATATGGCAGGGGCAAAGTCCTCGGAATCCTCGGCTGCGTGGCGCAGCACCATGGCGGGAAGATCTCCGAGAGGGCGCCGGGTGTTGATTTGATAATGGGGCCCGACAACTACAGGGAGCTCCCGCGGATCCTCGAGGAAATCGTGGAGGGCAGGCTGGAGACATTCGAGATTGCCCGCCTCGACCGGAAGGAGATGTACGATGGCATGAAACCGAAAAGGGCGAGTCGCACATCGGCCTGGATCCAGGTGATGCGTGGATGCGATCGATTCTGCAGTTACTGTATTGTACCGTATGTCAGGGGGAGAGAGCGAAGTCGGGAAACAGCGGAAATAATAGATGAAGTAACGACCGCGGCGGGGGACGGGATCCCCGAGGTTATTCTGCTCGGTCAGAATGTCAACTCCTACTCGTATGGCGATGTCGACTTTGCCGCGCTGCTGAGAAAGGTATCCGAGGTCAGTGGAATCCATCGTGTGAGATTCATGACCTCACATCCCATTGATTTTTCGGAGGAAATCATATCGGTCATGAAAGAATGTCCGGTGATCTGCAACGCCCTCCACCTGCCTCTTCAGTCGGGTTCGGCTCGCGTGCTCAAAGCGATGGAGCGCGGATACACCGTGGAAGAGTACTGCGGGAAGATAGAAAGGCTTCGAGATGCGATCCCGGATGTCACCCTTACTACCGATTTGATGGTGGGTTTTCCTGGAGAAACGGAAGATGATTTCCGGCTCACCATGGAGACTGTTGAGAGAATAAGGTTTGACAGTGCGTTCATGTTCAAGTACTCTTCCAGGAAGGGGACTAAAGCGGCGAATTATCCCGGCCGGGTAGCCCCGCAGGTCGCCGCGGCCAGGCTCAGCGAGCTGATCGATCTGCAGAAAGGGATCACAACCGCCAGGAACAGTGCTATGGTGGGTAAGACACTGACTGTTATTCTGGAGGGGCGGGCCAGGAAAGGAGATGGGATGCTCCTCGCGCGGACAGAGGGTGACAAGATGGTCATCTTGAGGGGGAATGACGGAGAGCGACCCGGATCTCTTCTCGATGTAACGATTGTGGACACAACCGGGGCGACTCTGATAGGCGAGTTGCTTGATTCGAACGGGAATATGGAGGCACCCAGCTGCTGAAGATTAGGAGGTCGTGAATGTGGGTAATCAGGTTATTGTTGCCAACTCTGCTTCTGGTTTTGATTATAGGTTTTGCTTTCCTCAACCCGGGTCAGAAGGTCGAAGTAGATCTCTTTTTCGCGCAGTATCTCGAGGTCCAGCTTGCGATAGTAGTATTGTTCTCTATCCTTACGGGCATGCTGCTCATGTTTTCACTTTCCGTTTTTCACGACATCAAGATCAGGACTCGCGCACGCAGGCTTCGAAATGAGAACATTCGACTGTCAGAAGAATTGACGACCCTCAGAACTTCTCCATTCCAGGATGAAGAGTCAAGAGAGGAGAAGAGATGACCTATCAGCTTGTTGTTTTGCTAATAATCGCGGGTGTGTTGATCATCGGCTACTGGGTCTTCTCCAATATATTCTCCAGGGGACATGCGAGGAGTGAGCTCGGGACCGACTACACACGGGCGCTTGAAGCCCTGGTGAGATCGGATAAGGAGAGCGCAAGGAAATTCCTGATAGAATCTGCCAGGAAGAACCCGTCGAGCCTGAATCCTTTTCTTGTCCTGGGTGACCTCTTCAGGGAGCAGGGAGATCCGCAGAGAGCGGAGAAGATCCATCACGAACTGTCAATACGACCAAAGCTGGGTAAGGAAGACACCTGTAAGATATATAGAAGCCTCATACAGGACTATCTGGAGCAGGACAAGTTCGGGCAGGCAGTCCTCGCGGCGGGCAAGCTGTTGTCCATGGCCAAAAAGGACCCGTTCGCGCTGAATTCCCTGTTGAAGGCATATGAAGGGTCTGGAGACTGGGATAAGGCGATAGATACTGCCGGCACCATTGCGAGTCTGCCGGGCGCGGACAGGGCAAGGTTTGTTTCGCGATATCACGCGTATGTCGGATGGCGTCTCATGGGGTCAGATTCGGAATCCGCTGGAAACCATTTCGAGAAGGCGCTTTCACTCGACCCGGACTGTCTTCCTGCCTGTATTTACATGGGGGACATTTATCTCAAGGAATGCCAGTATGACAAGGCGATCAAGTTGTGGGATGGAATGCTGGATCGTAATCCAAAAGCAGTCCACCACCTTGAAGACAGGCTCGAAAAGGCATATTTCGAATCGGGGCAATACAGTAAGATGATGGAGGTGTATGAACGGCTTCACAGACGAATACCGAGCGACATACTGGTGTTGCTTGGACTCGCGCGAATGAGCCTGAAGAAGGGAGACATCCCCGGTGCTACGAGATATGTGGATGAAGCGAGAGAAATCGAACCTCGAGATCACAGGATATACAAGACCTATCTGGATATCCACGAGGAGTCCGGTGAACCCGAACCGGCACTCGAAGCGTGCCGCGGCTTTTTCAACAAGGTATTTTCAGACGAGAAGCGGTATTCCTGCCCGGCGTGCGCCTATCAAACCGCAAAAATCCTCGTACGCTGCCCGGAGTGTGGAAACTGGGGTTTTGAGTTAGAGGGGTAACAGATCTCGTGCCTGCATTGCGGGAAGAGGTCCTCCCTGTGATGCGCGCCCTCATATGTCA
>CAZOAR010000022.1:0-46044 GCA_964577985.1 uncultured Gemmatimonadota bacterium
TAACACAAAGAGTTTATCACAATTGCCGGGTGATGGCAAGTGGCGGGTGTTAAGGATCGAGTCGGAGTTTCCCCACCTCTTCTACTCTCGACGCCGAGTGTGACAGCGGCGCCGGTTGGAACACGACAGAGGATGAAACGGGCATAGGCTTATGTGTTACTCCTCTGTCGCCTCCTTTCCCCTCTCGATGGACGTTTCAATCTCATGGATGAAGGCGGAGAGTTCTTCAGCCTCCTTCTTGTCCCTGACGTGTGGCTGATATCTGAGCAGTTCCCGACGCGCTTGCTCCAGCCTGCCCATTCTGTAATATGTCATACCCAGCAGGGAATGTACGTCGTGTCGTCCACTGTCGATCTCGAGCACTTTCACAAAGCATCTTTCGGCTTCCTCGAATCGTTCCTCTTCACCGTAGGTTGTCCCCAGTCGGATCAACGGTTCCGCCGCTGCAGGTTCCAGAGAGACCAGACGCTCGAAGATTGTCGCCGCTTTCTCCAGACCTCCGAGTTCGTAATAGCTTCTCCCGAGCAGGTCCAGGATGTGGGCCGTCCTGGCGGGTTTCCCTCCAGCCTCTTCCACCGCAGGCTCCAGGTAGTGAACGGCATTCTCGTATTCACCTCTTGCGAAATCATGCTCGCCCAGAAAGATCCTCGCGGGCACGTCGTTGGGGTATGTCTCGATAACCGCCTGCATCGCCTCAACCGCCCTGTCCGCGCGCCCGAGTCGATTCCAGAGCCTGGCTACAAGCACCATCTCGGTCTCGGCTGTGACGCCTCTTGAGAGTGCGCCTTCCAGTTCCGCTTCGGCACTCGTGGAGTCTCCTGATAACAGTTTGAGATTGGCCAGGGCGAGACCGGCCTTCGACTCTCCCGGATCTACTTCGAGTGCGTTCTCGAGGAGTCCCTCAGCTCGGTCGAAATCCTTCATTTTCAAATAAGTGAGCCCCAGATAAAAAAAGGCGTCGGCGTTCTCCGGGTTGAGTCGAACAGCCTTCGTAAGATAATCGATCGCCTTGTCCACCGAATCCATTGCGCTGAAGCCGAGCCCGAGTCTCAGGTCCAGTGTTGAAAGAAGGATGTTGTCGAAATCCTTGATCTTGTCCTTCGGATCAGGGAGTGAGTGATCGAACATCTCCTCGTATGTTGATGTGAAGGCGTTTGTGCCCCCTACGTAGCCGAGCGCCCTCAGCTTTTCCTGAAAGTCCATGTCGAGAGATGAGTCTGAAGCCGTCGACATCTCCTGTCCGGACCCATTGCCGTGGTAGATGTCGATTCCGCTCACGAGCTGTTCCAGTTCATCCCTCAGGGAGTCGGCTACATCAGGCCTCTGATCGAGAACATTAGTCTCTTCTCCCGGGTCAGAGGCCAGGTCGTAGAGCTCCTCCCTGGGAGCAGAAATATATTTCCACCTTCCGTTCTGCACGCCCCTCAGCGCGCACCATCCGTAGCCGACATAGGGAGCAGCGCATTCAAGGTAGGAGAATGTATCCCGGTAGGCGCCCTTGTCGAACGGGTAGTCACTCACGCCCTGGAAACCGTATTTGTCCCACGCGATTCCCATGATATCGAGTATCGTCGGGGCGACATCTATGAGACGCGCCAGGCCCTTGAAGGTCTCCCCCTCGGGGATCCTGCCCGGCATCGAATAGATCAGCGGGACATGGAGCGTAGTATCATATACATAATACCCGTGAGACTTTTCCCCGTGATCTCCGAGGCCCTCACCATGGTCTCCGGCGAGGACGACGAGTGTATTCTCGAGCATGCCCCTCGCCTCGAGTCCGTCGAGAAGTCGCCCGATATGTTTGTCTGTGTAGGCGACTTCCCCATCATAGTACTCGCTGTCCATCTCCTCGCTGCCCGCGTTCAGCAACGGGTTGATCAGCGAGTATGGAGGTGGCGGATCAAGGGGCGAATGGGGATCGAAATAGTGCGCGAAGAGGAAGAACGGGGATTCGGCGGCAAGGGTGTCCGCCAGGCTGAGGACTCGGTCGGTGACCTCTTCCGCCCTCCGTTGGGTGTGATTCAGCCTCGACTGGGTCATGCGGATTTCACGCCTGTAGCCGTGGAACTCAGGAAAATTGTCGTCATATTCAGCGAAGCCCTGGGAAATCCCGTTTACCGAGCTCAGCACGATGGAGGCCACGACCGCGGCGGATGAATAGCCCCTCTCCCCGAGGATCTCCGCCAGCGTCAGGGCGGAGTCATCGAGATAGAAACCTCCGTTATAGTGGACACCGTTGGTTGGAGGAAGCCTGGATGTCATGATGGTGGAGAAAGATGGAAGCGTGATCGGTACATGAGAGACAGCCCTGTCCATCAGGACACCTCTATTGGCAAGGGCGTCGATGTTGGGCGTCCGGTTCTCCTTGTATCCGTAGCAACTCAGGCGATCGGCACGCATCGTGTCGATGACGATCAGCACCAGATTGGGCCCCACATGACGGCCGCACGAAGAGCCCGCGACCAGCAGAAGGATAATCGCGGGAATAAATCCCGTTGCATTGAAGAAGCGCCGAGCCATTTCTGTCCTGTCCAGAGAGAGAAGAGAGAGAGTACGTGATAGATGATACAAATGGACCGGCGGTGATGTCAAGTCAAAACCACGGACATCACCGGAGCGAGATGGATACTGACGTCTCTGCGCGTCGGACAGACAGGGGAAACGCCAGTGGACAATTCGACTTGACAATATGATACCCGCCGGGGTATTATCATCCAGGCAGGAATTATGTGGTCGGGGTCAGCGAAGAGACATGAGGCCGGGGCTTCACGCTTCTGGTCATGGTCGCTCAACTGGCTCCATAGACAGGGAATGGAATCGATGAAAGGTACAGAAGAAGTCAGAGCAAGCTACAAGGATATGGTTGATAACTCACTTGTGGGGATATTCCAGTCCAACCTTGCGGGTGAGGTGCTATTCGTGAACGACACACTGGTCAGGCTGATAGAGCATAATACTCCAGAAGAGATGAAGGCACGCCTGACGGGAGACTTCTACAGGAGCACCTCCGACCAGACCGCGTTACTGCAGGTGCTGAAAAAAGAGGGCAGGGTGGACGAGTTCACGATGGAGGTGATATCGGGAAAAGGAAACGCTAAATTCATAAGCCTGAGTGCGATTCTCCGTGGTGACATCATAACCGGCATCGTCATAGACGTCACAGAGAAAAAACGGATCGAGGACGCCCTGCTGGCGAGCGAGGAAAAGTACCGTGTACTGGTGGAAAACTCGCCTACCGGCATCTTTCAATCGACTGTCGATGGCGAGTTGTTGTTTGTGAACAACGCACTGCTGGAGATGTTCGAGTACGAATCCGCCGAGGATGTCATATCCAGTGATGTATTCAGGTTTTATAAGAACCCTGACGATCGAAAACAATTCATTCGAAGGCTCGAGAAAGAGAAGAAGATAGCCGATGTCCCGCTGGAGATGATTACTCAGTCTGGACAATCCATATTCGTCCATCTGAGTGCGACTCTGATAGACGGCATTCTTACCGGTACCATTCTGGATGTGACGCAGCGAATACTCGCTGAAAAAGAGCTCTCCCGGACAAGGTCCCATCTTCGACATGTGATGAACTCAAGCCCGGCGGTTATCTACAGTTGCTCCCTGGAATCGGGTGGGAAGCGACAATCGGGTTATGTCCCGACATTTGTGAGTGACAACATCGAACAGTTGCTCGGCTACAAATCAGATGAATATCTCGGGAATAAGAAGTGGTGGAGAAGGCACCTGCACCCGGATGACGCTCCGGGGGCGATTGAGAACATGAAACGGCTATTCGAGGAGGGTAGCCTTAAGCACGAGTACCGGGTCCGCCACAGGAATGGAGATTACAGGTGGATCAGGGACGAGCTGGCCCTCGTAATGGGTGTCGATGGAGCGCCGAAGGAATTCGTGGGCTCATGGTCCGATGTGACGGAGCAGAAGGATGCGATGATCGCGCTGCGGGAGTCAGAGGAACAATGGCGCTCTCTTACCGAGAATTCCCCCGATTATGTGATGGTGCTCGGCACCGACCTGAGGGTTCAATTCATAAACTATACGTTAAGTTCTGTGAGCGCTGAGGACATTGTGGGCAAGGTCGTCTACAAGATGTCCCAGAAGAAGAATCAGGCCAGGTTCAGGCGAACCCTCGAGGGTGTACTCGCAACCGGCGAAACTGCGCTGCACGACGCCGAGTATATCTCGCCCGATGGCGAGGCCCATCAATTCGAATCCCGTATTTCAGCCATTAGAAAAGACTCGAAGGTGACGGGACTGATCGTCAACTCCCGCGATGTCACTGAACGGCACCAGGCGGAACTGGCGCTGAAAGAATCAGCGGAGCAGTGGCGCTCTCTGGTAGAGAATTCCCCCGATCATATAATGCTGCTCGACAGGGACCTTGTGATCCGCTACCTGAATGTCCCCGGCAGCGGCGTGAAGGTTGAGGATGTCGTAGGTACGACCCCCGACTCTCATTATCCCGAGGAGAAGCGTCCGGAAATCAGGAAAATCTTTCGGGATGTCCTCAGGACGGGCGAGACCGCCACAATCTATTCGGAGTACCGTTTACCCGATGGAGGAATGCACCACTACGAGTCGCTCATTGCGGTGAGGATGATAGACGGAAAGGCTGTCGGTCTTACGAACAGCACGAGGGATATCACGGAGCGGAGAAGGGGGGAGGAGGCGCTGAAGGAGAGCGAAAAGAAATACAGAAATCTCGTCGATACGGCGATTGTCGGGATCATACAATCGACGACTGACGGAGAGCTCCTCTTTGCGAATCAGGCAGTAGCGGATATGGCCGGATTCGACACCGTAGAGGAGTTTGTCGCTGAGGGAGCGATCCCCAGGTACACGGATCCGCAGCAGAGAAAGGAGTGGGTCGAGGCGTTGAAAAAAAATGGCCGGGTGGATGATATCGAGGTGGAGATGCTCGACAGGTATGGGAACATCTGCTATGGCCTGTTAAGCGCGGCCCTGGAAGGAGACATAATTACGAGCGTCACCATCGACATCACGGATCGTGTCAGGACTAGCCGGGAGTTGATCAAGTCGCGAAAGGAGTTGCGCTACCTGACAAGGAAACTCGAGTCCGTAAGGGAAGAGGAAAGAGCAAGTATCGCGCGAGAGATCCACGACGAGCTCGGCCAGTCGATGACGGCACTAAAGATGAATCTGGTCTGGTTGAGAGAAAAACTCACAAAGGGTCAGGAAGACCTCTCCGAGAAGGTCAAATCGCTGGAGGATATTGTCGATGACAACCTCCAGATCGTGAAGAAGATCTCTTCAGAGCTGAGGCCCACAATGCTCGATGATCTCGGCCTGGCGGCCGCCCTGGAGTGGCATTCTCAGGATTTCCAGAAAAAGACCGGGATTAGATGTACACTGGTTCTCGAGCCCGATGACTTCGAGCTCGATACAGATCGTTCGACCACACTGTTTCGAATCTACCAGGAGGCGATGACAAACATATTCAGGCACGCACAGGCCACCCGAGTCAGGATCAGCCTGAGCGATGCTACCGGCAGCGTCGTCTTGTCGATAAATGACAATGGAAAAGGTATCGAGGAAGAGAATATTACTAACGCTAAATCGCTCGGCCTCGTGGGTATGAGGGAACGCGTGCATCACTGGGATGGGTCTGTGGAGATAAGAAGGAAGAAGAAAGGGACGGCGGTGACTATCACCATCCCGCTGCCTTGACACCCGCATGATCATTGTGCTATAATCTTATCGAGCGAATCGCGGAGGTCGACTTCGAGGGGTTCACTGGCGCTTGATCCAGAGGCAGGAACTCCATTCCGCAAGGCATCGCCTTGCATTCTGAATAGTGAGGGAACGTTACTATGAAACGCATCACCAGTTCTAAGCAGATCGTCCTTGTGGCGCTGACAATAATGCTGACGTGGGGAAGCAGTCAACTCCTGGCGGCGGAGGGGCGGGATGTCTTTCGGCCCGACACAAGAGTATGGTGCGAATCGTACTGGCTCGACATGGCGGGAAGAGGCCTGGTGGAGGTCGCTCCTGTCGTGCCGGTAGAGAAGGCGGTATACCGTTCCAGCATGATAGACGCCCCCGGCCTCCTCTATGTTGATTCTCCTGATGTTCCCGTGAGCAGCGATGCCAGTGTTACGCAGAGCGAGAATTCAGTCTTCGTAAACCCGGCAGACAACAGCAAGGTTCTAAACTCGAATAACTCCTCCAACTGGCCCATGACGTCCTTCTATGGCGCGGACGCCCTCATGACATCCGATGGGGGATCGGCCTGGACAGGAAGTGTCCTTGGCGTGGGTGGTTACAACTCCGGCGACCCATCGGCCGCGATAGGCCTGAACGGTCGCTACTATGTGGGTTACGTTTCCAGTTCCTACGCACAGGGGCTTTCTTATTCGACTAACGAAGGCGTCACCTGGTCGACCGTATCGGTGGCCGGTGGCGGATACATACTCGACAAGGAGCACCTCTGGGTGGACAACAGTACGGCAAGCCCCTATGAAGGAAATCTGTACGATGCCTGGACGAATTTCCAGGGCGGCGGCAATTACGACGAAATCGAGCTTGTCCGATCGACCGACGATGGGGCTCACTGGTCGTCGAGGATCAACATAAGCTCCGGTGTCAGCGCCGGTAGCCACAACCAGGGTGTCAATATCCAGACGGGGCCGAATGGTGAAGTCTATGCGGTGTGGGCGATATATGATTCATGGCCCTCCGATGAGCCCGCGCTTGGTTTCGCTAAATCGACGGACGGCGGTGCCAGCTTCAGCACGGCTGAAAGGATCATAACTAACATCAGAGGCATCAGGGCATCTGGAGTCTCAAAGAACATGAGGGTCAACTCGTTTCCGGTCATGGCCGCCGATATCAGCAATGGCCCTGATCGCGGCAACTTATATGTCGTGTGGGCGAACATAGGTATTCCAGGGATAAACACCGGTTCCGACATCGACATCTATATGATCAGATCGACGGACGGCGGGTCATCATGGTCCACGCCGGTGAGGGTGAATCAGGACGCGACCGGCCAGGGCAACGAACATTACTTCCCCTGGATCTCCTGCGACCCTGCCACCGGCAATCTGTGCGTGGTATTCTACGACGACAGGAATGTGACGAGCAACAAGTGTGAGGTGTTCACGGCGATTTCCGAGGATGCGGGTGCGACCTGGACAGATTTCAGGGTCAGCGACGTATCGTTCACTCCATCTCCAATACCCGGTCTGGCATCGGGTTATTTCGGCGATTATCTGGGCATGTCGATAAGGGACGGCAGGGCCTATCCCACCTGGACCGACAACAGGGACGGGAGAGCTATGACATACGTATCCGCGTTCGATCTCGGCCTTCCGATTCCGGACGTCAAGATAGACGGGCTGGATAATCCACCCAGCGTTCCGTCGGGTCAGGTTGTTGATCTGTCTGTTGCACTGGATCCCGGAGATCAGGACGGCGTGCAGCATGACTGGTGGCTTTCCGCCGAACGCAGTGGCTCAACCTGGTGGTATGAACACACCTCGGGGACATGGACGAACTCTATGACGCCGATAAGGGCTTCCTCCGCCCCGCTGATGAACATAAACAACTTCAATGTCGCCAGTGGTGCGCTGCCGGCGGGGATCTGGACCTTTACGTTCACCATCGACGCCCTGAACGACACGTACGAAGGGACCTATGTCGACATGGTGACGATCAAGACGTACTGATTTAGAGGCGCCCTTAGCCAGGACATTTGACAGGACCGATTCTCGATCTCAATCGTCATACCTCCATTGTTTTGTTAGAGCTGGACGTTCGTTTCTTCATAGGCGTCATTTTATATGCATATTCCCGGCGGCTGAAACGAGGTCTACGCTCTGCTGATTTCGCGAGCGCAGGGCAGGAGGGCGGAACTTCATCCACCGGATAGAATCCCCATGGCATTCAGGCCAAGAAGACCACGCACGGTTTCTTCGGTCAGCAGGCCCGACTCGCCCATCTTTTCATACGTCTCGATGTTCTTCCCAATCCCGCTCAGGCCATTCGGCAGGGCTGGATAATCGGAGCCGAAGATGATTTTTCCAGGGATCAGGTTCAAATCGAGCCCCTTTTCGAAGAAGTGTTCCTCCAGCAGGTGGGGAGGGACCCCCGAGAATTCCAGGTATATGTTCGGATGCGACAACGCCAGTTCATACGCCCTTCCGAAGAAGGCTCCGCCGCCACAGTGCCCGATTATGATTCTGAGGTCTGGAATGGCAGCGGCCAGGGCTCCCAGACCGCCGGGATCTGCGAATACCCTGCTCCTCTCGGAATCGAACATCGATACGCCGGTGTGAAAAAGCACAGGAAGACCCTGTTCAGATGCCCTTTCGTAGAAGGGGAGCATCGCATCGGTGCCGAACGGGACGTGGTTGTATGAGCCATAGTCCTTGATTCCCCTGAAACCTGTCTCCGCGAGCCCTTCGAGTCGGTCACGGCAGAAGAGGACATTATCGCTGAAGTGGGCGGGATTCCCGCGAAAGGAGTTGATTCTGTTCGGATTCAAGGCGAGGAACGGTACGAAAAAATCGGGATGCTCGCGGCTGTATTCCAGGATGTAGTCGTTGGGCACGATGCCGGTTTCGTTCGAGTCCTCGGCCAGGAGGACGCATTTATCGATGCCGAGCGACCTCAGGTCTTTCATGAAAAGACCAGGATCCCCTTCGTAGCGGACGATTTCCTCATCGATTCCCGGATAGTGTCGCTGGAGGAGCTGCCAGACCCTCGGGGTCCACATTCCCTGGCTTCTAATCGCCATATGCACGTGGAAATCGATTATCACTGTCGCGCTATTCCCCGGGTGGTTTCGGGCTCCGGCGTGGATACTCGAGTGTCAGCGGATCACGCAACGGGAGTATGGTCATCTTCCCGAAGTCGGAAAAGCGTGCCGGGTCTTTCTCTATGCCCTTCCGTACCGCGTCGATGTCTCCAACCACAAGGAACAGCAACTCATCCGGTCGCAGGTATCTTTTTGCCGCCCGCAGGACATCGTCGGCGGTCACGGCGTTCATTCTTTCCTCGTATTTCTGCCAGTAGTCGTCCGGTCGCCCCGTGTAGTCGTCGGATGCGAACGTGTTGACAATCGCCTTGCTGCTCGAGAAAGGGTTCACCAGATCGCTGATGAAGCTCGATTTCGATGTCTCGAGCTCGTCCTCGTCAATCGTCTCTGAGCGGATTCTTTCAATCTCCTCCAGAATTATTCTGGTGCCTAATGCCGCTGTGGCGTGCTTTGTCTGAAACCAGCAGCGGAACATCCCCGGGTAGAGAACCGGCTCGGTAAACCTGCTGCCCGCGTTGTACGCGAGACCCTCGTCGGAGCGCACCCGCCTTACTATCCTCGATGTGAAACCTCCTCCCCCTAGGACATCGTTCATGACCCTTATGGCGAATTCGTCTGGATTGTCCCTCTTGACCCCCATGTGTCCCAGTGTTATGCGGGATTGATTGACGTCCTTCTTGTCTATCATATAGACGCCGGGCTCGGTGTCCGGGATCTGATCCGTGACTTCGGGCAACGTCAGGTCATGGTTGGGCCAGCCGGCGAGCATCGTGTCAAGTTTATCTATTATCTCTCCAGTGTCGAAGTCGCCGCTCAGCGCGAGGGTAAAGTTTCCGGGGAAGAAGTACTTATCGTGAAAGGCGAGCATGTCATCCCGGGTGATCGAATTGATCGAGGCCTCGGTCCTTCTCAGCGACACTGTACTCGGGTGATCTCCGTAGAGGAGAAACTGCCACTCGCGCTGCTCAATGGATGAACTCTGGTTGTTCCTCTGTCTCAGGGTCGACAGGACGTCAGAACGATAGTGGTCGAGCGCCTCCTGGTCGAATGCGGGATAGCGGAGCACACCCTTGAGGAGTTCCAGTCCTTCGTCGATATCTTTCGCCAGGCAGAAGAGCTTCGCCGTGCCCCGGGATGTGCCAATACTTACGGAAATCTCACCCGCGAGGAACTCCACGCGTTCATCGAGCTCACGCGCCGTCATACCCTCGAACCCGCCATTTCTCATCAGGTAGCCGGTCATGTCGGCAAGTCCGGCCTTCTCCACCGGTACATAGATGGAACCCGTGCCGACTATTACCGTCAGGTCGAATGTCGGAATCTCGTGGTTCTCGGCTATATATGCCGTTGCCCCGCACTGAAGCTGCTGTCGAAAATCTTTCGGCGCGGGCGGCCTGTAATCGAGCTCTTCGAACGTCAGCTTGTCGGGGTTGTCCACTATGTTTTCCGCCGCCAGGATGGACACCGACAGCAGGGAAAGCAGCATAAGCGCCGTCATTGTCGTGGGGCTCAACCGGCCCGGCAGTGATTTACGGATCCTTTGCATGGTGATATAACGTCCAGGTAGTTGCCTCATTTGCCTTCTCCTGCCTTGAGTTCAGCGATGCGTTTGCTGGCCGCTCCCAGAAGTTGTTCCATCTGCTCCTTCGTCTCCGGGTCCTCCATCTTGTCGATCTGCATCGATAGCATACCCGCCATCTGTTCCAGCATCGCCGTGTCTTCGGTGGACTCTATCATCTGAAGCGACCGCGCGAACTGGTCGTCTTCCCCCTCGTCCGGCGTCGCGGTGGATTTCGCGTTGATAAGCAGGATGTTGCGCTGTGTGGGCTTGAAATATGTGCCGGCGACCCTCTTGATATCCCCGGCACTCACGAGATCGACCTTGTCCAGGTGGGTGTTGGCCTCTGTCCAGTCGCCCATAGCCGCGCTCGACCCGATATAGAAGAGGGTGCCGATACCGGACATCAGGTCCATAAAGCGGATCTGTTCGACGCGGATCTTGTTCTTGACCTTCTGGAGTTCCTCATCGCCGACCGGGTTCGTCTTGAGATCTTCGATGACTTCATATATGGCGGATTCGAGCTGCTCCGGCCTCACACCGGTCTTTCCCTCGGCCGTAATACTGAATGCCCCGGCGTACTTCCTGGTGTCCTGCGTGGCGCTCACCATGAGGCCATCACCGCCATACATGCGATCCCTGTTGACCGATCCGATGGCGATATCCTTCTCCTCGACCAGCTTCTTGTAGAGCCGTCCTGTCTTTCCGCCCATTATGCCGGCCAGGACATCGAGCGGGTAGCTGTCGGGATGTTTGAAGGCGACCGTGTGATACATTATCGTCGCCCGCGGATTGGTCTCGGCCGTTGCTGTCATCTTCTTCTCGGCGTACTGTTTCTCCTCCAGCGTGATCACGTCCGGTGGTTCGACCTCACCTCGAGGCAGCCTTTCGAAGTATTTCTCTACGAGATTTATCATCTCTCCTGTGTCAAAATCCCCGACCAGGATCATCCCCAGGTTGTTCGGCGCGTAGTATGTGTCATAGTAGGCGTTGGCCTGTTCCCTGGTGATGTTATCGAGATCCGATGGCCAGCCCACGACATTCCACCTGTAGGATGAAGACTTCCAGAACATAGCCTGGAACTCCTCGTCGATCAGGCCGGTAGGTGTGGAGTCGACAGACATCCGCCTCTCCTCATGGACGACGTCTCTTTCCGAGTAGAATTCCCTGAACACCGGGTTCATGAAACGATCCGATTCGAGCCACATGTAAAGTTCTATCTTGTTTTTCGGCACGCGCACGAAATAGCCCGTCATGTCCTCCGAGGTGAATGCGTTCAGGAAAAACCCGCCATTCTTAGCGTAGATTTTATTCAGCGGCTCCTTGAGGATCAGTTCACGCTGCTCGAGGATCAGTTTGTCAAACTCCTCTTCGAGTTCCCGGTACTTCGCGGTCCTGCTCCCGGGCGCGGACATGTCTGATATCACGCCGCGGCGCAACCTGTCACGCATTATGCGCTGTTCCGCGCGCATCTGTTCCTTGACCGCGTCGAGCTGTTCCATGATCTCGCGGTCTCGTTTGATGTCCTTCGTGCCTATCGTATCGGTCCCCTTGAACATCATGTGCTCGAAGAGGTGCGACATCCCCGTTATTCCGGTGACCTCGTTGGCCGACCCGACCCTGGCGAAGATCATCCCCATGATGGTGGGGGTCTCGTGCCTTTCCACCAGCAGGACCTGCATGCCGTTGTTCAGCCAGTATTCGTCTGCGTCGATGTTCTGCGCCGCCGCAGGGGCAGATACCATCATCAGCAGTATCGTGCAGACGATCGTCGTCCATTGTGCGCGTCCGATCATGGGCCGTTCCTCCGTGACGAGTGTAATAGCACTACTCTTGGACAGGATGATTGTCGTGTGAGACGAGTGGGGATATTAGCAAATCCTCGCACCAAAATCAAGCGATTCAGGCTTCACGATCGTGGGCAATCGTTGTCGGACGTCACTCACAGGCCCCGCGTGACCACGTCCCGGCACGCCACGCTAACGGCTGCGGCCCCATACGGAGGAGTCACTTACCCATCCAGGCATCGCCCGGGCAATGGACAACGGCAGGATTAAGCTTGACCACCTGACGGCAGTCAATACATTTTAGTATCCACCGCATCTGAATACTATCCACAATGTCAACCGGGGAAGGGTGAATGAGTTTACGACAGGAGATAATGGCGGGTTTCGGGATACTCGCCACCATACTGCTCATGGCCTGGCCAATCGTTCGTCTCTGCGCGCGGGTGCATCCGATGAAGGAGACCTGGCGATGAGATTCAGGATGGTATTCCGGTATGTCGGATCTGTCTTTCTCATGAACGCCCTCTTTCTCTTCATTTCATGCGTGATATCGGCATTCAATTCGGACAGCGCCTTTTTCCCCCTCTTCTTCAGCGGCGTGGTGGCAGCCCTCTTCGGCGTTATGGCACTCATTCTTGTCCCCCCCGCAGAGCGCATAAGCAACAGGGAAGGACTGATGATCGTAGTGTGGAGCTGGCTCCTGTCGTGTGTGATCGGAGCACTTCCATACATTCTATGGGGAGGGGAGTTCACACTTTCCAACGCATGGTTCGAGAGTGTATCGGGATACACCACGACCGGCTCCTCCATATTGACCAACATAGAGGCGCTGCCCACAGGTCTGCTCTTCTGGCGCTCGGCGACCCACTGGCTGGGTGGCATGGGAATCATCGTGTTTGTCCTCTCAGTCCTTCCCTCCGGGGGAAACGTCGGGATGGTCCTCTATCGGAGTGAAATATCATCTCTCGCCCAGGAGAACTTCAGTCAAAGGGCTATGCAGGCGGTTCGGATTCTGCTGACGGTATACGTGGGACTGACGCTGCTCGAAACGGTCGCGCTGCTTCTGTGTGGAATGGGCCTCTTCGACGCGGTAACCCATTCCTTCGCGACCATAGCCACAGGTGGTTTCTCACCCAGGAATGCGAGTGTGGCGTACTTCCACAGCCTCTCTATCGAGATAGTGATCATGGTCTTCATGATCCTCTCCGGGATACATTTCGGCCTCCTCTTCTCCGTCTCCTCCGGCGACTACCGCAGTCTATGGAAATCGCCCGTTGTGAGACTCTATCTGGTACTTCTCTTCCTCGGCACGGTCCTCACGACCATAGACATGCACGGCAGCAACTTCGAGTCGTGGCTGGCCTCGCTGCGCTACGGTTCGTTCCAGATGATCTCGGCGGGGACATCCACCGGATTCGCCACGTATGATACGTCGATCATGCCGTCGCTCTCAAAGCTGCTCTTCATCTTCTTCTCCCTTCAGTGCGCCTGCGCTGGTTCTACCTCCGGCGGGATAAAGGTGGACAGGATGGTGATCCTGGGTAAGATACTCGGAAAGCAGATCAGGCAGATAGAGCATCCTCACGCCGTGCTCTCCGTAAGAATCAACGAGAGGGTGATCAAGCAGGATGTAATCGAAATGAGTATCCTGTTCATTGTGGTCTATCTGGTCGTTGTGTTCATCTCGACCCTGTTGCTGACCGCGCTCGATGTAGATATCCTTTCGGCGTTTACCGGAACAGTCGCGACCATGGGGAACGTGGGGCCCGGACTGGGTTCGGTCGGCTCTGTGAGCAATTTCGGACATCTCCCCGATCTTGCCAAGTGGATACTCTCTGCCACGATGCTCATCGGGAGGCTGGAGATCTTTGCACTGATCGCCATCCTGGTGCCCGCCCAGTGGAAATGACGGGTGCGCTCTTCTTACTGTTCAACCTCGCTTGCGGGGGGGCCGATCAAGCCTGCAGATTCCATCCTGTCAACGACCTCGCGCATCTCCTTTCGCGGTAATCTCCCTGGTCGCGACATGTGAGGACAAATCCGTCGACGGGTCGGGGGACATCGATCATGGCCTGGAGTATATCGAGGTGTCCCGACTGTTCCATGCCGCCTATTGGCCGACCATGACGGTGAACGAATCGGTGTCGATCAGCCCTGTATCCTGCGCCCTGAGAAACGCCCTGAAACGGTACTCACCAGCAGGCGCGCCCTCGGGTATATGGCCGACTGTTGTCCGCTCCATCCTCTGCATCGGATTCAGATGCAATTGCACAGGGGGAATTACCAGCAGTGGTTCGCCCGACGGGAGCGAGACGCTCACCCCTGCATTGAGTGACAGGGGAGACCGCCTGTTCGACTGGACTATTGTGTGGAAAGTGACGTCATCTCCGGGCTGCAGCCTGTAGTCATCCGGTTTGAGGAGTATCGCGGCCGGTACCGGGGCGGCGACCTGTTCGTATACCCTGAGGACTTGCGTATCGAACGGATAGAATGCTATCTCACCCCTCCTGTCCTCGTCTACATCGTGTGTGATGATTCTGAGCCCGCCTTCACCGTAGCATCCAACCGGAGTCTCCCATATCAGTTTCATGGAGTTGTCTCCGTCGGGCCTGAAAAGATAGGTATCACTGCCGTTCTGCAGGAGAAGCTCGTTTTTCAGATCACCGTCGACATCTCCGGTGGCCGCGCCTCCGTGCGAGAAGAAACCGGTAGCCTCGAAACGCCACACGACACGGTAGGAGTTGTTCCCATCCGCCTCGTACATCAGGTACGACCAGTCGGCCCGCCCCCGTCCCGAGAACCCGGTAACTATGAAATCGCCCCTGCCATCCCTGTCGAGGTCGGGTCCCGGGCTGCTCCAGCGGACGTTTTCGAGATCTATTTCCTGGTGACATGTCACCTCGTAGGAGTCATCCCCCGTGTTCTCGATAACGAACAGTCTGTATCCGGGATAATGGCTGACAGGAAGCACGACCTCCTGGTGACCATCTCTGTCAAAATCTCCCACTGAAGGTTCTCCCGCAGAGAAAAAGGGGTATCCGAAGTCGTTCGAGTAGACCTGGACATATTCACCGTCTCCCTTGTACTCCCAGATGGCCATCGACACCTCGTTGCTTCCCCCTGTCGTTCCGAGGATCTCCATCCATCCATCCTCGTCGAGATCGGTGATCTGCATATAGCCTATGCTGATGTTTTCCTCTGGTATCCTCGCGACTTCGGTGTCGGGATAAGCCGTGCTGTCGCTCTGTTCGATTATGACGAGGTCCCTCGGCACTCCGCTTGTACCGCTGCCGAAAATCATTTCCATAAGCCCGTCGGAATCCGTGTCACCGATGTCCCTGAGCTGTGTCGCGGTTGTGAGTGGATTGTCGGGTCGGGAGCCCTCGCTCATGACTTCCGGGCCGTCGGATCTCATACCCTCGAAGGAGGGATTATCGGGGCAGGGGAACGTGTACGCCAGTTCGAAGGAATCATTACCGACGGCTTCATAGACATAGGCGTATCGTCCCCGATCACTGAAGATGATTTCACGATTACCATCCCTGTCGAGATCCCCCTCGAAGATGGCAGCCCGCTGCGATTCTATTCCCCATTCGTCGATTATTCTGAAAGAATCTCCACGGTAGGCGCCGACCGGGTTGCCAGCAGCCTGCGCGGCACGGTCGGAGGCCTCAAGGCAGGCAGGTGACGGGTCGGAGCTTTCAAATCCGATCTCCGCGTCATCAGTGATGGCTCGCTGGACGTGATAGCGATCATCCGAGTGAGTAGCCTGGAGGGTGGCAGACACAAGTAGAAGCGGTATTACAATGATATGTGATGGTCTCATTTGATCATCCTTTCTCCCGGTGGCGGGAAGTGCGGGGTTGATTCCTGCGGCATACTTATATTAACATACTGGATCGTATGTTGTCAAGGGGATGGGATATTCTGGAGTTTCCCCCGTTGTTCCGTGTCATTCCGGCTTGTCCGGAATCGGTCTTATTGTGCGGTGGGATTCCCGACGAGCGGGAATGACATCAGAGACGGGTGTATTATGTGGAGCGGGAATGACATGTGAGGCGGGAATGACATGCGCTGTGGAAATTACAAAGAGATTTAACCAGGTTCTCCGGGGAGACTCCTTGTTGGGAGATTGAAATGCTCTTTGTTTCCGGGAATTGGTTGCCACGCTGCGGGATACAGCGGGGATCAGATCCTGACCGCCGTCCTGTACCCCTCGTGGATGGCGTTCGACAACGACCTCGGCAGGACCGCATCACCCACGACGTAAAGCTCATCCACCGCGTAGTCCATCTCCGCCACGAGGGCGTTCCTCGACCTTCTCGGACCACCGAGTATCATCGTGTCTGCCTTGATTTCCCGCTCGCTTCCGTCCTTGTCGAGGAATCTCACGACAGCATTTCCCATGCTGGATATCTTCGCGCGTGAGAAACTCCTTATGTCGAACTCCCGCAGCCACGCCGCGTGACGCCACCTGAACGTAGGGGCTACATCGATTCCCACGCCCCTTCCTTCCTCGATCACCGTGACCCTGCATCCTTTAGAGGCTGCGTATTCCGCCGCGACCAGTCCGAGTCGTTCGCCGACGATCACGACGACCTCCTCTCCAAGCTCTGCCACGTCTCCGAGGACGTCGAACGCGTTGAGGAGAGTTACATCGGGCGAAATGGAGAAGGGGTGAGCCGCGAGTTCCGCGCCCGACGCTATCACGGCCACATCCGGTTCCAGCGTGTGAGCCTTTCGAGCGGTCATCTCGGTCTCCATCTCGACGGAGATCCCGAGCTTGTTTACCTGCACGTCATAGTAGCTGATGAGGTCGAGGAACTTGTTGCTCCCGGAAGGCTCTTTTGCAGCGTATCTGAGCTGTCCTCCGAGCCGGTCCTCCCGCTCGTAGATCGTAACGTCGTGGCCGCGTTTCGCCGCGGTGACGGCGCACTCCAGTCCCGCGGGCCCGCCGCCTATCACCATAACCCGTTTCTTCGTCTTCGCGCGTGCTACATCGTATGATGGCTCTACCTCGTGGCCGAGACGGGGGTTGACGGTACAGATATACGGGAGGTTCCTGAACATGCGGGCGAGGCAGACGAGCCCGCCGGTGCACGGCTTTATCTCCTCTATCCGGTCTTCTTCCACCTTGTGGATCAGCCTCGGATCGGCGAGCATCGGCCTGCAGACCTCCCAGAAGTCGAGCTTCCCATCTGAGAGCGCCTTTTCCGCGAGTACAGGATCACCGAAGCGGGGTCCGAAGGCGACCGGGATCCGGACCGCCTCCTTGGCGCGTTCCGATACATAGAGCCACTCGTCGGTGGCGACATCCCTGCCGAGCGCGCCTTTTCTGGACTCGTGCCATCCGATGACAATACTGATGCAGTCGACTCCCGCGTCCTCCGCCATCTTCATATAGTCGAGGCACTCCTCGGGCGTGCTTCCGCCATATTCGTCCATCAACTCCAGCCCGTTGAGGCGAATGATCATCGGTTTCGATCCGAGGACGTTTTTCATGGCCTGTATCAGCTCACGCATGAACCGGCCACGATTGGCGTGGGAGCCGCCATATTCATCCGTTCTTGTGTTGGTGAACTTCGAGAGGAAGTTCGACAGGAGATATCCCATGAAACTCGTCACCTCCACACCGTCGAAGCCCGCCTCGATGGAGCGTCTGGTGGCCTGTACATGGTCCTCTATACAGTTCTGGATTGCCTCCTTCGTCATTCTGCGGGGGGGGCGAAAGTGCTTCAGCGTCTGCGGTACCTCCGAGCTCTGGATGCAGTAGTCGAGATCGATACCGCCGTAGCGGCCGGCGTGGAGTATCTGCTGGATTGCTATGGCACCGTTCTGATGTATCAGGTCGGCTATCCGCCGGTACTGTGGGATGAACTTGTCGTCATAGATCGCCAGTTGTCTGTAGTAGGCCTTGCCTTCGCCCCTTGAGTCGGGATAAGCGCCCTGGTTGGTTATTATTCCCGCGCCCGTCTCTGCGACCACTTTCATCCTTGCGAACTCCCGCTCCGTCATGGTGCCGTCGCGATTGTTGAAGTTCGAGACCGAGCAGGCCGCGTACTTGATACGGTTTGGCGATGTGAGATTTCCGATCCTTGTCTTCTCGAAGAGATGTGGGTATTTCTTTCTTCCGGGCTTTGTCATGTGGCCGTCCTCTCAGAATGGTTAGAGTGATGATATCATAGATGCGGCCCGCGGAGTTGTCAAGGAGAGATGAGTCCAGGAGCTTTCCCGGTTTTTCTTATGCATGGGGGCGTCGAGTGTCTCTCTCGCTTCAGAGACGCCTTCTTGACCCGTTTTAACCCTCGGGGTCACTCGCTGCGCAAAACTCGACCCGCGGCCTCAGGCAGTTGTTGCGCGTCCCTGCGGGGTCTTTCACTCTCGAGAAGACGGAGGCGAAAAAAGGCGATACTCCCACAAAAGAAGCACTTGACGCGGCGGACAATCGGATGCCGGAAAAACAGTTGTAACAAGTCCACTTGAGAACCGGAGAGACTCATGGGCAGGGATCTGGACGCCTTTCGCTATCCCCCGAGCCCGACCCACCGGTCGTACAATTCCTCGAGCTCCGCCTTGAGAGCCCTGTGCTTCGTGACGAGTTCCCGGGCCGCCTGGCCTTCCTTGTACAGGTCGGGGTCGGAGAGGGAGGTCTCGAGGTCTCGCAGCCTGGCCTCCGTCTCATGGATCGTTTTCTCGAGCTCCTCCAGCCGCCTGGCTTTCTTTCTCTCCTCCCGCACAGCGCTCCTGCGACGCTCCCGCTCGCGGATAGCGGCTTCCTTATCCCTCTTCTCCGGAGGAGCTTCGGCCTCGGTAACGTGACCTTTTCCATTCGCCGCTTTTCTGGCGAGAAAATCCTCGTAATTGCCCGGATAGATCGTCAGCCTGCCGCCGTCGATCTTTACTATCTTCTTCGCCAGTTTGTTTATGAAGTAACGCTCGTGCGAGACAAACACGACGGTCCCCGTGAAACGCTCCAGCGCGTTGAGGAGGATCTCCTGCGATAATATGTCGAGGTGATTTGTGGGTTCGTCGAGGAGGAGGAGATTCGAAGGTGTCAGCAGCATCCTCGCGATGGCCAGCCGGCTTTTTTCTCCCCCGCTGAGGACCGAGACCTTCTTCTGGACGTCATCCCCCGAGAAGAGGAATGCCCCCAGCAGGTTGCGAACCTGCGCCCTGATGTCGAACGGCGCGGCGTTCTGGAGCTCGTCGAGGACGATGTTGTCCATACCCAGCGAGGCCGTAATATCCTGGTCCATGAAGTGGAAGTGGACGTTATGTCCGCGCCTTATGCTGCCTCGGTCATACGGCTCCGATCCGGCGAGCATTCTCATCAGCGTGGACTTGCCCGCACCATTCGGGCCGACCAGTCCGATACGGTCGCCGCGCTCTACGATCAGGTCGAGCTCCTTGAATACCTCATTCGCGCCATAAGACTTTCGGACGCCTTCCAGTTCCAGAACGATGCGGCCGCTCCTCGGCGGGTCCGGAAAGTGGAAGTGTATCTTCCTTGGTCGCGGGGGAACCTTGATTATCTCGATCTTCTCGAGCATCTTGGCTCTGCTCTGGGCCTGCGCAGCCCGGCGCTTGTCATAACGGAACTTGTTGATGAACATCTGCGTGCGCCTTATCTTCTCCTCCTGCCGTTTCGCCCTCGCCACGAGTTGCTCGTAGCGGGCCTCCTTCTCCACCCTGTATCCGGCATAGGAGGAGTGATAATCGGTGAGCGATCCATGCTCGACCTCTGTTATCCTGCTCGTGACGGTTTCGAGAAAATATCGGTCGTGAGATACGAGGATGATCGCACCAGGGTAGTCCTGGAGGTAATCCTCGAGCCAGTTTCTCGCCTCGAGATCGAGGTGATTTGTCGGTTCATCGAGGAGGAGCACAGACGGCCCGGAGAGCAGCAGCTTTGCCAGAAGAAGGCGCATCTGCCAGCCGCCGCTGAACTCCTCGACGGGCCTGTCCCGGTCCGATTGACTGAATCCGAGGCCCGCCAGGACCTCCCCGATCCTCGCCTCGATCTGATATCCCTCCAGTGTGACCATCTTGTCCTGGAGCCGGCCATACTCGCCCAGCAGTCTCTCACTCTCCCGGGATCCCGGCTCTTCATCCGCGAGCAGTTCTTCGATCTCGCGTGTCCTCTCCTGGACATCCAGGGCCTCGGAGAAGACCGAGAGGACCTCGCTGTAGACTGTCCTGCCTTCAAGCTGGACCGGTTCCTGAGGCATCAGGCCGATGCGGGTGCGAGCCGGCACTATCACCTGGCCCTGGTCTGGAGCGATCTCACCCGTTATCATCTTCAGGAGCGTCGTCTTGCCTGAACCGTTCGCACCGACCAGCCCGACTCGATCGTTCTCCTTCGTCTGCCAGCTCACACCATCGAAGATGACCTGGCCGCCAAAGGTCAGATGTATGTTGTTGAGTCGTATCATGGTCTGGTCCCGTTCAACGGTTCTGTCCGTATCACTTACTCTTATCCTCCAGGATCTGCCGTCGCGTCCGCCGGGATGAGCCCCGAGCCCGTATTCCGGGCGGCGATCTCGGGCAGTCGCGCATGGGTGGGGTGATGATATCAGAAGGGGTGGGGGTTGTCAAGCCGGTTTCGGCGCGGATGGAGATCCGGATCCACCTGCAGAGGGCCGCGCTCTCCATTGCCTGGCACAATGCTTGCTTTCTCACCAGGCACGAGATGTCGTCGATCCAGCCCGGGAGAGGAACCGTGAAGTACATAGAGTCCAGACGATTCGGGAGACTCACCATCGAGGAGGATTCGATAATCCTCTTTCCGGAGGGGTTGATCGGATTTGAGCCGCTCAGGCACTTCGCCATAGTCGGTGTCGAAGAGTATCTCCCGCTGCTGATACTCGCCTCGCTCGATGATACGGGCGCCTGCTTTCCCATCATCAGCCCATTTCCGATCTTTCCGGACTACGACCCGTTGAGCCTCGATCTCGACCTGGACGCGCTCCAGATCGAGAAGAGGGGAGATATCCAGTTGTACAGTCTGGTCACGCTTGTGGGCAGGCCACACCGTATGGTCGCCGATCTGCGCAATCCGATCGTGATCGACGTCAGGCAGACGCGGGGCAGGCATATAACGCTCGACAAGGGGAAGTATCTTCCCGAAACGCCCGTCGATCTTGGCTCCATAATGAGTCGCTCTATCATCTGACAGACAGTGACAGCCACGTTCGCTTCCCCGACTGCTGAGCCCTGCATGGACAGGAACAGATATTGTGAGCCCCTGTCTACTTCGCAGTCTCTCCACTTGTTTCAACCCGTTTCCAGGCTTATCTTAGGAGTGTATTGCTCTTATCGGATCGCATGATGGAGGTACTACATTGAAGAAAGCATACAGACCACAGGGCGTTATCGAATTCAGCATCGGAGACGTGCACGCCTGGATACTCTCGGACGGTCTCTTCAGGCTCGATGGAGGGGCCATGTTCGGGGTGGTACCGAGGGTCCTGTGGGAGAAGAAGAATCCGCCCGACGCGGCGAACAGGATAATCATGGGCCTCAATATCCTCCTCGTGGACTGTGGGGGTGAACTGGTGCTGATCGACACGGGTCTCGGCAGTAAGCACGATGAGAAGTTCAGAGAGATGTTCTCGATAGACCAGGGGCTGTCGCTCGACACCTCCCTCGCCGAGGCAGGATTCTCGCGGGAGGATATAACGATGGTGATAAATACCCACCTCCACTTCGATCACGCCGGAGGGAACACGATCATAGACCGTACCGGCAAGCTCATTCCCGCATTTCCATCCGCGACTTATGTCGTCCAGGAGGGAGAATGGGAAGACGCCCGAAACGCGAATGAGAGGAACAGGAGAAGCTATATCGAAGACGACTTCGTGCCTCTCGAGGAGGCTGGTGTGCTCAGGCTTGTCACTGGAGAAACCGAACTCACGGAAGGCCTGCGAGTGATACCGACCCCGGGTCACACGAGCCACCACCAGTCCGTGCTGATCTCATCGCAGGGAGAGGCGGCCTTCTATCCGGGAGATCTCGTCCCGATGAGCGCACACGTCCCATATCCATACATCATGGGATACGACCTCTATCCGATGGAGACGCTGCGGGTTAAGAAAGAGATCCTGCCGAGGGCGTTTGATGAGGGGTGGCTGCTCATCCTGGAGCACGATCCGGTGGTGAGACTGGGAAAGCTCGAAGAGGGGAGAGGTGGATTCGTGGCGCGCAGGCAGCAGCCCGGTGGGGGGGATCATGAGCAGGCGTAGTTGGCGTGGAGAGAGCACGGCAGGCAGTCGATCAACAATATGGTGCGCCCGCGATCGTTATCCGGGATTGTGTTCCGGATTCTGCGGGCGAACGCAGGCTCCGCCTCCACTACCTGCCCTCCAGTATCTCATCGATCTGAAAGAGTGCCTCGGCCGATAACCCTTCGGCTCTGAGTCTGTCGAGAGCACCCATCATTCGATCCACTATCAGGAAGACCTGGACGACCTCACCGCCTTCCGCGCGAATGACGTCGATCGCCTCGAGCGCCGAAGCCCCCGTGCTTCCGACATCCTCCACAACGACGACCCTGTCCCCCGGTTTGAAATTGCCCTCGATTCTTCTCTTCGTACCGTGGCCCTTCTGTGATTTTCGGACCACTATCGCCTGGATCGGCTCGCCCTTTTCCAGACTCCTCAGCGCGACGGCTATGGAGATCGGATCCGCGCCCATCGTCATCCCGCCTATCGAGTCGGGCCTCAAGTCGAGTTCCCTGATCCTGTCATGGATGAGCCTTCCGATCAGGATCGCCCCCGCGGGGTCGAGCGTGGTCAGCCTGGCGTCGATATAGAAATCGCTCTTCTTCCCCGAGGAGAGTGTGAAGTCTCCGAACTTCACAGAGTTTTTCAGTATTATCGCCTTCAATGCTTGTCTGTCGTTCTGCCTGTCGCCGCCCATCGATTTCATTTCTCCTTTCCAGCCCGGGATTGTCCGGAATCGACGATATCGTCTTCGCACAGCAGTTCGATGCCATTCTCCGCCAGCAGGGCGGCCGCCACGCCCATTCCCTCTCTCGTCTCGCCGCTGAAGGTCCCGTCATGGATCAACCTCGTCCCGCACGAAGGGCTCCTGCTCTTCAGTACGGCCTTCCTGGCCCCGCTCTTTCGCACCGCGTCGAGTGTCTTCCGGGCGCCGCTGATGAATCGGTCGGTCACGTCCACTCCGTTTCTGTCCACGACCCGGCCTCGGCCTCTGAGGATGTCATGGCCCGTGCATCCGTTCAATTCGGCCGCCGGGCGGGGTCTTTCGAGACCGCCGAATGTCTCGGGGCACACCGGGATCACGGTGTAGTCCTTCAGGTACCTGCGTACGTCCGGTGAGGGCTTCGATCCCCCGTCATATCGACATTTGACGCCGAGAAGGCAGGCGCTGACGATGATTTCCTCTTTCCTCTCCCCGGGGTGGTCGTCGTTGCGATCGTTCTTTTTCACTCTACTCTCTCCCACTCCTGCTGCATTGACTCGTTCGTGCTCAAAAGCGCAGAGGGATCGGATCGTCTCACAGCCATGCGGCATCAAGGCCGTCGGAGCTTACGCAGACTATTGCTTCGGTGTGTCGCCCGAATCTGTCGAGGAAGGACGCTGTGACGGCCTCCACCACGCTGTCGACCCTGGCCGGCTCACACAGGACCAGGAGGACTCCCCCGAAACCGGCCCCCGTCAGTCTCGATCCATAGACGCCCTCCTGCTCGTTCGCGGTGGCGAAGAGGTGGTCGAGTTCCTCGCAGCTTACTTCGAAATCGTCCCTCAGACTCATGTGAGAGGCCTTGACCAGTTTCCCCAGTCCGCTGATATCCCCCGACTGAAGCGCATCAGCGGCTGCCTCGACCCTTGAGATCTCTCTCGCGACGTGTCGGCAGCGCCTGAATAAGCACGGTTCCAGGACGTTCTCCAGCCAGGAGAGATCGGCCGGCGAGAGGTCCCTGAGCGAACGGATCTCCGGCCGTCCGATTTGTATCAGGAGCAGGGCACCCCGACATTCCTCCCGCCTCGTATTGTAGTCAGAGCCGACCAGTTCCCGTCTCACGCCCGAGTCGAAGAGGAGGATGGAGATCGCGTCATCATCGAAGTCCATATACCTGTGTGTCGTATCCCTGCAGTCGAGGAAGACGGCCTTTCCCTTCCTTCCCATTACCACCGCGAACTGGTCCATCACGCCGCACCTCATTCCCACGAAATCGGTTTCCACCCGGTGGCAGATCGTGACAATATCCTTGCTCGACAGGTCGAAGCCGCCGTGGTGGCTGATCGATGAAAGAAACCCGACTTCCAGGGCGGCGGAACTTGCCAGCCCGGAACCCGTGGGGAGATCACCGTCGATCAGGAGGTCGATGCCCCGCGCGGAGAGTCCTTTTCCCGACACGTAATCAAGGATTCCCCCGGGGTATCGGAGCCATCCGTCCTGTTCATCCCCTTCCGTTATCCTCATCTCTCCGGACGTCGCTAGAGACGAGGAGTAGAGCCTCACCAGGTCGTCATCGCGCGCACTCGAGAGGAAGAGTGCTTTCCGATCGATGGCCACGGGGAGGACATACCCCTGATTGCAATCGGTATAGCCCCCGATCAGGTTGATCCTTCCCGGAGCCTCGACCATGAGCTCGGGATCGTTCCCGTACAGCTCCCTGAAGCTGGCGATTGCCTCACGCGAATCATTCATGCGCGATCTTTAAAGATGCAGATCAAGGAGCTTGAGAGGGTCGAGACGAGCGCCCCTCAATGTGATGCCCCAGTGGAGATGAGGCGCGGTCGATCTGCCGGTAGAGCCGACGAGCCCTATCGGTTCTCCTCTCCTGACATCTTCTCCCTTTTTGACGAGTGGAGTAGAGAGGTGAAAATACATCGAGTAGAGACCTTCACCATGATCGAGTACTATTGTCCTGCCGCTGAAGTAAAGTTCCCCGTAAAGTACGACCCGGCCTTCATTGGTCGCGAAGATGGTGTCTCCCGCCGCAGCCCTCAGGTCGACCCCGGTGTGAGGCTTTCTCGGCACGTCGTTGATAAGACGCCTCAGCCCGAAGTCGCTGGTCACCGTTATGGATGAGAGAGGCCTCACAAAACCCTCCCTCCACAGTCTCTCGGGCGTGACAGTCTCCCACAGTGTGTGGAACATGTCTCCCTCTCTCTTGATCCTCGCGAGAAGCTCGGGAGTATACGCTTTCTCTTCGAGATAGAGCTTCTGGAGCGCGAACTCTTTAGCCTTGATCTGTATCTCCCTGTGCAGCACCTCGGCTTTCCCGTTCCCCTCCCGCAGAAAGACAGTCAGCGCGACGGGTCCGGGCTTTGTCTCGAGGTCTATTCCCGCAAGCGATAACAGCTCTCGTCCATTATTGTCACGGTGAAATATCAACTCCTGATCACCGAAGCTTCCCTCCGCGTATGCGCCCGACATGTCCGTTCCGTCCACTGTTACCTCGAATATCCCGCCTGGTTCAAGTGCCTCAGGGTGGATACTGAGTGAGACGCTGGATGCGGGACGTGCTCCCTCTCCGGCGTTCTCCGCCCGAATACCCGGTGCAGGATGCTGGAGCAGGAACCATGTCAGGGCGAACAGGAAAAATCGTAGTCGTGTGATCTTTGACCGCATAGTGCTGCCGTATCTCCTTCCAGAGGCCCTCGCGCGCCGGGCCGCCACTGGTTCTCAGCGTTAGAGGGCGTAGAACATCCCGTCACGGGCCGCTATGACCTCCACGCCCGTGTCTTTCTTCAGTCCCGCAGCCACCTCCGCGGGGCCGGCCTTCAGGACAGTCGTCCCGAAGTGGGTCAGGATCGCCGAGGAAGGCTTTATCTCTCCAATCAGTGTACGGGCGTTGTTGATGTTGAGATGGTAGATAAACGAGGCCTTTCGGTCGTCCGGGTCATCGAGAACCACGTTGAGGATGAGGATGTCCCCCCTGTAAGCCACCACCAGTTCGGGGAAAAACTTCGTGTCCACTATGTGGCAGATAGTCCCGCCGCTCCATGTTAGCCTGTATCCGTATGTATCGACCGGGTGCCTGTGCTGGAGGGGAAACTCGATCCCGATCCTTCCGGCACTCTGTTTGACGCCTTCCGATGTGGGCACGATCTCATTCACCTGCCCCCTTATATACCGCAGTATGACCGGGTCGTTCTCCAGCGCGTCGTGAGGGGCCAGGACCTTTCCCCTTCTGCGGGTGCCGCCGCGAGTCATCGCCTCGATCATGATGTTGACGTCCGAGGAGTGATCGATGTGGCGGTGCGAGAGCATTATCGCATCGAGAGTGGACGGATCGAGCAGCGGATCGCTCGAAAGGGCCTTGACCAGAGTGCCTGGTCCCGGATCGACCAGGAGCTTCGATCCGTCGAGCGTGTACCAGAGGCCGCCCGAAGACCGGAGCTGTCTGGTAACCACGTGCCGCGCACCAGCGGTCCCGAGAAATTTGATTCCATCTGTCAATGCGATGCTTCTCCATAGTTCAAGGCGCACGAGCAGTCTGGTCTTAATATAGTCCAGGCCGAATGGCGGGTCAATTATCCCGGGATCGCCGCTGTGCGCGGGAGTTGCGATAGAGGAACAATGCTGCCCCGGAGCAGGAGGGACAGACGAGAGGGCCACAGTCCGCGGTAGCGGGCACGCGACGGCACGGCGGCAGTTGACAATTGCGACGGGAATGCTCACGATAGGACTGAGGGCAGTGGTAACAGAAGGATGTCCGTGAGCGCCTCTCCGCTAAGAGCGGTGGGGCAACAGAGTGCACCGACAGAGGTAACCGGGAGGTAGCAGCATGAAAGAATACCCAAGCGCTTCGAGTCCTGGAACGGTCTGCTGGTCGTTCCTCCTGATCCTTCTCTCCGCGCTTTTTCTACAGGTAACGGCGCCGCTGGAGGGGAGTCAGACGAGCGATGAGGCAGCGTCACTGATAAGCGTCGAGTTGTATACGGATAACCTGCCGAAGCCGGTGGCGATGGCCTTCGATCCCGACGGCAGGATTTTCTTTACCGACAAAGCGGGTTCGGTCCGCTTGATAGACACGAGCGGTAACCTGCTGCCGGACCCGGTAATAACGCTTGATACCGACCAGTGCTTCGAGAGGGGGATGCTCGGGATAACACTCGACCCCGACTGGAATACCAATCACTACATCTATGTCTACCACACTCTTTACGGCGGCTCCCCCTGCAGCGACACAGAGAACCGCGTGGTCCGTTTCCAGGAGCTGAATGGGACCGGATATAATCCCACGGTTCTTTACACCTTCCCCGCAGTAGGGGCAGGCAACCACAACGGGGGGAATCTGCACTTCGGACCCGATGGGAAGCTGTACGTCACGGTTGGTGATGACGCTAACGCGTCGCATTCGCAGGATCTCGGCAGCCCCAACGGCAAGATGCATCGTCTGAACCCTGACGGCACCGTCCCAACGGATAATCCGTTTTACGGGCAGACGAACGTCGAGTGGTCCATATACGCATACGGCCTCCGGAACAGTTTCGACTTCGATTTCGACCCCGTGACCGGTGATCTCTTCGCGTCGGAGAATGGTCCCAACTGCGATGACGAGGTGAACCGTGTTCTGCCCGGATACGATTATGGCTGGAGGAGTGGATACACCTGCGGTGACGATGACCCGTCCTTCAACACAATCCCGGCCCTGTGGCGGTGGACGCCTCCCATTGCTCCGACGGGGATAACGTTCTTCAGGGGAACCTTCCCGCGTGCCGAGAACAGGTGCTTCATGTGTGACTACAACACTGGTTCACTCCGGTATCTCGTGCTCAGTGGTGACAGGACCGACATAGTGAACGAGGTGGTACTTCCGCTGCCCGGCGGCATTCAGTGCCACGAAGACCTCGAGACGGGACCCGACGGCAACCTCTATTTCATCGAGGATGGCGGTTATGTGAACGGACGGATCTATCGGATCGTGCTCCCATGAGACGGTAGTCTGTTGCGTCACGTGTTTCTCTCTCGTGAGTAACGTCTTTCTGCTGCCACATTTCTCGAGGGTGAACGACCCCGCGGGGACGCGCGGAAACTCAATCCATAATCAAATTGACTTCCGCCGCGCGTATTGCTATTATTTGACCTGAATCGCTGAGAAATCCGAAAGGTCTCGCGGGCGTATCAGACAATGGGTTGAGCCGTATTCGGCTTCGGCGGGATATTACCCATTATTTTCTTATGCATCCAGTTCATGGCCTCAGCGGACCGAGCGGCAGATATGAGGCAGATATATGAGCGCGTCCAACTCCAGAAAAAAGATCGTCCTGCACCACCCTCCACGGAGGAGGGGCAGCTACCTGAGTGAGCAGAGGCTCTCACTGGAGCTTCTTGCAATCTCCGCGTGAACGAGAAGAGGGTATTCGAGTTCAGTGAGGGACTCCTGAAAAGGGGGATCAAGCTCTTCTGGGCGGCAACAGCCGAGGCAAAGATTCGATATTTCTTTCCGTTTCCGGGGACTCCTATGCACGACCGGGCGGTTGAGGATGGATACGTCGGACCGGAGACATTTGAGGAATGGGGAAATGTGAAGTTCGACACGCCGCTTTTTTCGATAAACTAAGGTGAACGAGAAGCAGAGGAAGGCCATTTCGAGATGCCGCAGATATTACCACTACTGGTGCTCCGGGAGGCTCGCGGAGGGAAGACCATTATCCTTCCTCGAGAAGCTGCTGCACTTCTCGGCCCGTTTCAGACTCAGGCACATGATTCTCGGCTTTCCGATCGAGTTCAAGCTTTACTCGATCTGCAGATCCGGTAGTCGCCGATAGGCTACTCGCAAGCGTGCCGCCTCCCCTGTCGTAAAGTGCAGACAAGGGGTCTGTCGCCTTCCCATTGTCTCCTCATAACGCGGCGAATCCGTATCCAGTGTGAGGGGAGCAGGCGGCGGTCTATTCTGCGAGGAAAGGATAGAAGAGTGATTATCCTTACCGAAGATGAGCTTCAACCGTCATCTGCCATCGAGGCCGTAAGATCGGACGCATGCGGCGCGTTGGTCCTTTTTGCGGGCAGCGTGAGGAGCCCGTCAGGAGGCCGGGAGGTCTACGGTCTGCTCTATGAGTCATACCGGGAGATGGCGCTCAGGAAGATGGAAGAGATAGTGGCGGAAGCGGAATCGAGGTGGGACCTCGGAAAAATTGCACTTATGCACAGGACCGGCAGGATTGGCACGGGAGAGATGTCGATTCTCATAGCGGTATCGTCCCCTCACAGGGATGAAGCCTATGCCGCCGCGAGATTCCTTCTCGAGGAGGTAAAGGCAAATGTGCCGATCTGGAAGAAGGAGTTGGCCGAAAGCGGTGACGAATGGGTCTGATCTACGCTCGGGGGTGTTGCTGATTGTCTGACAGAACTAATGCAGGAGAAGAGCGTGGCCGACGGGGCCTCGTGATAGTTTACACCGGGGGAGGAAAGGGAAAGACCACAGCCGCACTGGGTATGGCCCTGCGCGCCTGGGGCTACGGGTGGAAGACGCTGTTTGTGCAGTTCATCAAGGGCACGTGGGAGTACGGGGAACTCGAAGCCGCCCGGAAACTGGCCCCGTCTATCGAAATAAGGCCGATGGGTGTCGGATTCGTTCACATCATGGGGGACACCACACCGCTCGAGGAGCACATGGAGGCGGCCGGGGGAGCCCTCGACGCGGCGGAAGAGGAAATCAATTCCGGCGCCTGGGACATCGTCGTCCTCGATGAAGTCAATGTCGCCATACACGAGAAGCTGATCCCGGTGGAGAGGGTCATGGATGTTGTTGCCGGGAGACCCGAGCCTGTGACGATCGTCATGACCGGAAGGTACGCCCCCGATGAACTCCTCGAGGCGGCGGACCTGGTTACCGAGATGAAGGAGATCAAGCATCCATTCCAGAAGGGGATGGATGCTCAGAAGGGGATTGATTTTTAGCGGCTGAAATGTTCATAATTAAGGGTTGTTTTCAATTGGTTCGTAACTGGAGATAAGGAGAGAGCAGGGCATGAAACTCGGAGTCAGAGCCGGAAAGATTGACGAGATTAGAACCGAATTACTGGTCGTGGGTCGATTCGAGGGAAAGCACTCACTGTCACCATCTCTGGGGCGCATCAACAGGAAACTCAGGGGGATGATCAAGGAAAACATCGATTCGGGTGAATTCAGCGGAAAACCGAATAAGATCGTCCTGCTCCACACGATGGGGTTGATTCCCGCGAGCCGCGTTATGCTTGTCGGCCTCGGGAAGAAGGACGACTTCAAGCTCGACACGCTCAGGAAGGCGATGGCCACGGCGGCCACGAGGGCGAGAGGCATTGGCGCGAGCAGTGTATTGGTCGACATGGACGGCATCAGGAAGGCGGGGCCTTCTGTCGAACGCCTGGCGCGCACCATGGTAGAGGGTGCAATCCTGGGGCTTTACAGGTTCACGGAGTTCAAGAAGCCGAAGGACGATGAGAAAAAAGAGATAAAGGCGCTGCAGATCGTGAGCGAGGATAGCCGTGTGCGCAGTGCGTCCAGGAAAGGGTTGAGCGAGGGAGAGATAGTGGGCGAGACCGTCTGTTATGTTCGCGATATAAACAGCAGGCCGGGCAACTACGCTACACCCGAATATCTTGCGCGGCAGTCTCGTTCGATAGCCCGCAAGTACGGCCTTTCATGCAAGGTCTTGAACATGAAAGAGATCGAGAGACTCAAAATGGGAGGCATTCTGGCTGTGGGAAGCGGGAGCAGGTTGCAGTCGAAGCTCATAGTCCTTCAGCACAAGGGCGGACGCTCAACGGGGGAGCATATCGTGTTCGTCGGCAAGGGCATAACATTCGACAGCGGCGGCATATCCCTGAAACCCGGCCTTGACATGGACAAAATGAAGTACGACAAGTCGGGGGGGGTCACCGTTATGGGTGTAATGGGTGCCGTGGCGAGGCTCGGTATCCCGATCAACGTGACCGGTATCATACCGGCGGTCGAGAACCTGCCGGGGGGATCGGCCTACAGGCCGGGTGACATATTGACCACCTATTCCGGGAAGACCGTTGAGGTGATGAACACTGATGCCGAGGGCAGGCTCATCCTGGCGGACGCCCTGGCGTATGGAGTGAAACTGAAACCGTCGTTCATGGTGGATATCGCCACACTGACCGGCGCGTGTGTCATTGCCCTCGGGAGCGTGGCTGCGGGGGTCATGGGTAACAACGACGAACTCGTCGATGACCTGATCAAAGCGGGTGAGGGCACTGGAGAGAGGATATGGAGGCTCCCGCTCTGGGATGAATACGGGAAGGCGTTGAAGAGCGATTTTGCCGAGCTGAAGAACGTCGGAGGGAGAGAGGCGAGCGTTATCACCGCGGGGATGTTTCTGAAAGAGTTTGTCTCTGATGTGCCGTGGGCTCATCTCGATATAGCAGGTACCGCATGGGCCGACAAAGAAGGGCCGTACGTCCCGAAGGGACCGAGTGGTTCGGGCGTGAGGTTGTTCATAGATTATCTGGAGAAGAGGGCCGCTCGATCCGGCGGGAAGTCTGGAAAGAAGAGGCGTTCTTGATCCTCAGGCAACTTGTAGTAGGCATCTTTGAGGTCAATTGTTACGTCCTCGGGCATGAAAAGAGCTCGAATTGCGTCGTCATAGACCCGGGCGGCGATGTTGACAGAATTGTGGGAGTCCTTCGGGAGGAAGCGTTCGCACTGAAACATATTCTCCTGACTCACGGCCATGTCGACCACGCCGGGGGTGTCAAGAGACTGCAGGATGAGTGCGGGGGCGAATTGATAATGCACAGGGAAGATCTCCCGCTGCTGAATATGGTAAACGCGCAGGCGCAGGCCTTCGGGCTCCCTGAAGCGGGCAATCCCGGGGTCGACCGTTTCGTGGAAGAAGGAGAGGGAATAGACGTGGATGGCCTTCATCTCGAGGTCATACACACACCGGGGCATTCACCGGGAGGAGTGGTCTACAAATGTGGGAATACCCTCTTTGTGGGCGACACACTCTTCGCGGGCTCGATCGGAAGGACCGATCTCCCGGGTGGTTCGTTCGAGACCCTCATAGGCTCGATCAGGACAAAGCTGTTTCCTCTGGGTGACGCGGCGAAGGTACTGCCCGGCCACGGCCCCGCCACGACGATAGGGGATGAGAAGGTGCACAACCCGTTCCTGCGGGATGTTTACATGGCCTGACAACAAAGGAGTCGGTTATGTCGCCCTTGGAAAGAATATACATGGATCACAATGCGACCACTCCCCTCGATCCCAGGGTGCTCGATGTAATGCGTCCATACCTGGCGGAGTATTTCGGCAACCCGTCGAGCACGACGCACGAACATGGGAGGGTGACCCGGGAAGCGATCGAGGAGGCGAGAGGGAAGGTCGCGAATCTCATAAACGCTACTCCCCGGGAGATAGTCTTCACCAGCGGCGCCACAGAGGCTGACAACATGGCGGTAATGGGGGTGGCCAGCCGTCTGAAGGAAAAAGGCAATCACATCATTACCACCAGGATCGAGCACAAGGCCGTTCTCGATACCTGCAGGTATCTGGAGAAACACGGATTCGACTTAACCTATCTGCCGGTAGACAGATACGGCATGATCGATCCCGACGACCTGGAGAAGGCGATCACCGACCGAACCATACTGATATCGGTGATGTACGTGAACAGCGAGGTCGGAACGATTCAGCCGGTCGAAGAGGTCGGGAAGATCGCCGGGAAGAGGGGGATTCTCTTCCACTGCGACGCCGTGCAGGCTGCGGGGAAGATCGAGACGGACACAAAGAAGCTGAATGTGGACCTGCTCGCGACATCTTCGCACAAGATTTACGGGCCGAAGGGGGTGGGCGCGCTCTATGTGCGGAAGGGACTCAGGTTAGATCCGATCATGCATGGCGGAGGGCAGGAGAGGGGCATGCGCCCCGGCACACTGAACACTCCGGCGATTGTAGGATTCGGGGAGGCATGCCGGCTAAGGAAAGAGGAGATGGCGGATGAGGCCGTACGTCTCGTGGCATTGAGGGAGAGACTCAAGGAGAGGATCCTGAAGGGAATAGATCACGTGCATCTGAATGGACATCCCGAGGAGAGGCAGCCGGGAAACCTGAATTTCAGCTTCGAATACGTTGAAGGGGAATCTCTAATACTATCTATCAAGGATGTAGCGCTTTCGTCGGGATCCGCCTGCACGTCGGATTCCCTGGAAAGCTCCTATGTTCTCCTGGCGATGGGCGTGCCCGAGGCTATTGCCCATTGCTCGGTAAGGTTCGGGCTCGGCAGCGGAAACACAGAGTCAGATGTTGACGAAGTCGCGAATCAACTGGAGAAGAATGTGAAAAAGCTCAGAGAGATGTCGCCTCTCGTGGGGAGCGATTTCTCATGAAGATGGTTGGCGCACGGGCATTGCCCGGTATGGTTCGAGCAGATGGGGAAGGTTGAAGATGTCAGGCCTTCGAGATTATTCAGAGGAAGTGATAGATCATTATGAAAACCCGCGGAATGTTGGCGAAATAGCCGATCCCGACGGGGTTGGTACGGTTGGCAACCCGGCGTGCGGTGACGTGATGAAGCTCACGATAAGGGTGATTGACGACACTATCGTAGAAGCGAAATTCAAGACATTCGGCTGCGGCGCGGCCATCGCGACCAGTTCGATGGTGACGGAACTCGTCACCGGAAAGACACTGGATGAGGCCCTGGAGATTTCGAACAAGACGGTGGCTTCAGCCCTCGGCGGACTGCCTCAGGTCAAGATGCACTGTTCCGTGCTGGCAGAGGATGCGCTGAAGGCGGCGATAACGGACTATCGCAAAAACCGGGAGAAGAGTAAATGAAGAAGCCCCGGCACTCATGGATATGGTCGAAGATAGATTGCACAGCCCCCTCGTCTTTATAAACGCCGCGATGAGCGTCGATGGAAAGATATCGAGCGCGGAGAGAGCGCCTCTCATCATCTCGGACGCGGAGGACCTCGAACGGGTTGACAGGCTTAGAGCCGGCGTCGACGCTATTGTAGTGGGTGGTGGGACACTCTTGAACGACAATCCCAGGCTCACGATACGCTCGGAAGAATTCAAGCGGGAGCGACAGGCAAAGGGTCTGGAGGGCGACCCGATTAAGGTGGTTGTCACGGGAAGCGGAAACGTACCCCTCGACTCATCTTTTCTCCTCGAGGGCGACGGTCCCAAGTTCGTGTTTACCACGGAGAAAGCGGCTGAATGCGACCTGGGCGCGCTGTCGAAGATGTCGGAGATCTTCGTGGTCGGGGAGGAAAGAGTTGATTTCGAACAGATGATCGACATTCTCGCTGGATATGGCGCGAGGCGCATAATGGTTGAGGGTGGCGCCATGCTCAATTTTGAGATGATCAGGGCACGCGTCGTGGATGAGATCTACGTAACGATATCTCCCTGTATTATCGGTGGAGAGTCGGCGCCCACGCTTGTGGACGGGAGAGGCTTTACAGGGGAGGGAATAAAGGACCTCAGCCTGATCTCGTGCGAGCAGAGCGGGGGATCGGTCCTTGTCAGATACCGTGTAGTGTATGGTGACGAGACGAAATCCGCTGGAACAGCCGGAGATTGAGCGAGGGATCTTTTTATGATCATGGATGAGACGGGTAGATTCGGGTCTGATGGAGATCCTGCTGTGGAGCCACCAAGGGCCTACGTACGGCGCTCCACAGGCCTGTTTGTAACGGCCATGCAGAAGGAGCAGACAAGATGAATGGCAGAGGAACTCTCCTGATGCCAAGAGAATACCTCGAGATTGAAGACGAAGAACTCGTCGAGAAGATCAGGAGGAGACAGAAGGTGATCGGGAACCGCATGATACTCCTCGCTCATCATTACCAGCGGGACGAGATCGTGGAGATGGCCGATTTCGTGGGCGATTCCTTCTATCTCTCAAAGATGGCAAGCATGCAGGAGAACGCAGAGTTAATAGTCTTCTGTGGTGTGCATTTCATGGCTGAGAGCGCCGACATCCTCTCATCCGAAGGGCAGACGGTGCTTCATCCCGATCTGACGGCAGGGTGCCCGATGGCGGATATGGCGGATATCGTGGAGGTGGAGGAGGCCTGGGACTCTCTCAAGCAGAATGGCGGCGGCGATTTTGTCCCCGTGACGTATATGAATTCAGACGCGGAACTGAAGGCATTCTGCGGCAGGCTCGGAGGGTCGGTATGCACGTCGAGCAACGCATCGGCGATATTTGACTGGATCATGGACCAGGGCAAGAGGATCTTCTTCTTCCCTGACGAACATCTGGGCCGCAACATCGCGCATCAGAAGGGTGTGGGGGCCGGGGACGTCGCCCTGTGGGACGCGGGGAAGGAGCTGGGCGGCAATTCTCAGGATACTCTGCGTGCGGCCAGGATAGTCGTGTGGAAGGGGTTCTGTCACGTTCACACCCGCTTCAAGCCGATGCATATCGAGGCCGCGCGTGAGAAATATCCGGACGCGACAATTGTCGTCCACCCGGAGTGCGTGTTCGAGGTGGCCTCGGCCGCGGATGCGTTCGGATCGACAGAGTATATCTCCAGGTTCGTGAACGAGGCCAGCCCCGGCTCGACCATCCTTGTCGGCACGGAGATCCATCTGGTGAACAGGCTGGCGAAGAACAATCCCGACAAGAACATTCTTCCGCTCGCTCGATCCCTCTGTCCCAACATGTACAAAGTGAGCCTGAACGACCTCCTCTGGACACTCGACAGGCCTGGAGAGATAAATATTGTCAGTGTCCCGGCGGATGTGAAGAGAGACGCGCGAAAGGCCCTCGAGACGATGCTCCGGATAACGTGATAACACGCAGGGAGAAATTGTGGAAGCAGGATCCGAAAGGAAGACGGAATTGACAGGAACCCCGTTCCCGCTCGGAGAAACCATCGGCAGCCGCGGTGAACTCGAGCAGTGGTTCCATCGTCTCTGCGTCAGGAAGGATGAGCTTCTGATCGGAATCGAGGTCGAGAGGCTTGGGGTGTCTCGAGACGATGGAGGGGCGATTCCGTATTACGGCGAGAACGGTCTCGAGAAGATCCTCAGGGGATTCGAGGAGTCGTTCGGCTGGCGGGCGACCAGAGAGGATGGCCACATAATTCACCTGACCGATGGAGGATGCGGGCTCAACCTCGAGCCGGGGGGCCAGTTCGAGATAAGCGGCAGCCCGGAAAAGGACCTGCACGCGGTGTTGAGGGAGCAGGACGCGCTGTCCCGGTCGATGCAGGAACTCTCGGCCGACAGGGGGATCGTGTGGATGGGCTACGGCATGCAGCCATTTTCGCGGGTGGAGCGGATCGACTGGATGCCCAAGGTCCGGTACCGGATAATGAAGGATTATCTCCCGCGTGCTGGTAAACTGGGTCATCTCATGATGAAACAGACCGCTTCTGTTCAGGTCAGCATCGATTATCTGTCGGAGGAGGACGCCCTCTTCAAGATGCGACTGGCTACTGCCCTGAGCCCGATAGCAACCGCCATGTTTGCGAACTCTCCGATATCGGAGGGAGGGTTGAACGGCTACCTCAGCAAACGCGCCCATATATGGAACAACACCGATCCGAGCCGTTGCGGACTCGTCATGCAGGTCCTCAAAGAGGGTTCGGGTTTCTCGGATTATGTCGACTACGCCCTCTCCGTGCCTATGCTCTTTATCAGACGGAATGGAGAATGGATCGATATCGATCCGATCCCATTCAGCGAATTCCTGGAGCACGGCTGCGGCGGGCACCGCGCCACGTTTGGGGACTGGGACCTTCATCTTACCACCCTTTTCCCCGAGGTGAGGATGAAAGGAATCGTGGAAATAAGGAGCGCCGACGGACAGAGACCGGACATGATAATGACGGTCCCGGCCTTCTGGAAAGGGCTCATGTACGATCCGGACGCCGGGGAGGCGGTGTGGGATCTCGTCAGGAATCTGAGCAGGGAAGATCTCCTCCGGCTGTCGGCGGAGGTTCCGGTCAAGGCGCTTGGAGCATCCGTCGAGGGCAGGAGTCTTAACGACCTCGCCAGTGAGTTGCTCGCCCTGAGCAGGGAGGGACTGCGCAGGCAGGGAGCGGGAGAGGAAGTCTTTCTGGAACCGATAGAGGAGATGATCCTCGAGGAGAGAATAACCCCGGCGGAGGACCTCATTCGGCGGTGGGAGTCGGGATGGAAGAACGACCCGATGGAATTGATCGAGTTTCACAGATTCTGAGGATATGTCCGCTCGATATCCGGGGATGTGGCCGGGCGTTCCTTGAGAGAAAGAATGTTCTGGAATCGCAGTAACAGAGAATGGAGTCTGTCGATGGTTGAAATACGATTGCACGGAAGGGGGGGCCAGGGAGCGGTTGTCGCCGGCAAGATCCTCGCCTCCGCGGTCTTCAAGGACGGCAAATACTGCCAGTCCTTCCCGGCGTTCGGTGTTGAAAGACGCGGCGCGCCTGTCATGGCATTCACGAGGATCGATGACAAGTACGTGAACCTGCGCTGCGAGATATATGAGCCTGACCACCTCATGGTGCTCGACCCGACCCTGATGGATGGTATCGACGTCTCTGCGGGCCTCAAGGAGGGTGGAGTGATTCTTGTCAACAGCGAGGAGGACGGCTCAGCCTTTTCGTTCGGCGGCAGGTTCAGGGTTATTGCCGTGGACGCGAGCGGAATAGCGGCAAGAAACGGCCTGGGGACAAAGACCGCGCCCATAGTGAACACCGCAATCCTCGGCGCCTTCGCCCGGGCCACCGGTCTCGTGAGCATAGAATCGGTACTCGAGGCGATCAGGGAATCCGTCCCCCTCCACCCGGAGGAGAACGCGAAAGCGGCAGGGGAAGCATACGACGAGGTCAGGCTGCCGGAGTGATATTAATCGCAGGATCAAGTGAGATAATGAGGATGTCAGATGTCTGAAAAAGAGAAGAGAGGCAGAATAATCAAGATGGAGGGTATCAAGGAGCTCCCCATCACATCCACTTCCTTCGGGATGATGGATTGGAACGAGACCGGAAACTGGAGATATCTAAGGCCCGTTTACAGGGTCAAGACTGCTCCCTGCACCCTTGAATGTCCGGCCGGTGAGATAATCCCGCGCTACATGTTCAACGCCGCGGACGGAGAGCACGAGGAGGCGTGGAAGGTCCTTGTCAGGGATAACCCGTTTCCGGCCACGTGCGGGCGGCTCTGTGACCATCCCTGCGAGAGCATATGCCTGAGGCGTGACTTTGACGAGACGGTCGGCATCAGGGACGTGGAAAGATTCCTCGGGGACATGGCTATCGGGAACTGGTCGCTCAAACCGCCGAAGGTGTCGAGAGAGGAACGTGTTGCCATTATAGGGGCCGGCCCGACAGGTCTATCGTGCGCTTACCGCCTCGCTCAGTATGGATACAGAGTCACCCTCTACGAGGAGGGGATGGATCTGGGGGGATCGCTCAGGAAGGACGTCCCGGAATCGCTTTTGCCTCCCAGGATTCTCGACGGTGAGATCGACAACATCATCTCTCTCGGTATCGACGTGAGAAAGGGCACACGTGTGACTGACGGGGATATGCTGGCGGAGATGATGAAGGAGTTCAAGGCCATTTTCCTGGCGGTCGGGAATCAGTTATCCGAAGGCGGGAAGGCCTCCATCCCGTTCGACGGCGTCATCGATCACGATGGCGGAAAAGTGGCTCTGAACGAAAACGATCGGACCTCTGTCGACTCCATCTTTGCGGGAGGCAGTGTGGTTACAGGTGACAGGATGGGCGTCGCCGAGGCGATCGGATGGGGAGGCAGGGGAGCTAAGGCGATCGACATCTTCATAAAGGATCGACCAGCCCCCAGGGCTGGCAAGGAGAAGGAGATAGTTGCCGCCGAAAATCTCAACCTGGATCACTTCGTCAGGCGGGAGAGAAACCTGCCGCGAACAAGTGGCAATGGGGGTGAAAGTCAGGAACAGGCTGCACAGACCTTCGACGAGGATGTGGCGAAGGCGGAGGCCGCCCGCTGTTTCATGTGCGGTATCTGCGTATTCTGCGACAACTGCCTGATCTTCTGTCCCGATGTCGCGGTCGAGAGGCTCGCCAGGGGTTACAAGATCGACTATTATCACTGCAAAGGATGCGGTATCTGCGTGAGGGAATGTCCGCGCGATGCCATGTCCATGGAGAGCGAATTGAAATGGAAAAAGTGATGGAAGGCACCCATGCTGCTTCGCATGGGGTAAAACTCGCGAGGGCGGAGGTCATAGCCGCATACCCTATCACCCCGTCCAGCTCCGTGGTAGAACTTCTGTCGGAGATGTGCGCGACGGGTGAACTCGACGCGGAGTTCATAAAAGTGGAGTCAGAGCACTCGGCGATGGCGAGCTGCATAGGTGCGTCGGCCGCGGGCGCGAGAGCGTTTACCGCCACCTCATCGCAGGGACTCGCCCTGATGCACGAAATGCTGCACTGGGCCGGAGGCGGACGGCTACCGATAGTACTGGTCAACGTGAACCGTTCGCTGGCCCCGCCGTGGACTATCTACTGCGATCAGAACGACAGCCTCTCTCAGAGGGACACCGGATGGATGCAATACTACTGTGAGAGCAACCAGGAGGTCCTCGACACGATTCTCATGGCGTACAAGGTGTCGGAAGATGTGCTGCTGCCTTCGATGCTCAATCTCGACGCATTCTTTCTGTCTCATACATCCGAACCCGTGAGCATTCCCGAGCAGGAGGCGGTCGACTCATTTCTGCCTCCATGCGAGAGAGAAAACAAGATCGATCCCGATGATCCTCATACATATGGCGGGCTGGCGAGACCCGACTCATACATGGAGCTGAGGGTAATGCTGGAAAGAGACATGGAGAGGGCGCTCGAGGTTATAAACAACGTCTCGGACGAGTTCTTCGACCTATTCGGCCGGAGATACGACCCCCTCGAGGAATACAGGTGCGAGGACGCGGAGGTAATCCTCGTGACGTCCGGGACGATCACCAGCACGGCGCGCATCGTAATAGACTCGATGAGAGAAAATGGTGTGGCCGTTGGGCTGATAAAGGCGCGGTTGTTCAGGCCGTTTCCGGTAAAGGAATGCAGGAGAGTCCTTGCCGGAGCGCGCAAAGTCGGCGTCGTCGATCGCAATCTGTCGTACGGCGCGAGCGGGATATTCTATCAGGAGATAAAAGCGGCCATGTACAACGCCGATGAGCACCCGGCCATATTCGGCTACGTGGCGGGTCTCGGGGGACGCGATGTAACGCCCGCGACGGTCACGGAGATAGTGGAACATCTGATCACGACGGACAGACCCGGTGAGGAGATCAACTGGATAGGAGTGAAGGAATGAGTCAGAAAACGATAGAAATGCCGGAGCGTGAAATGATGAGTGCGGGCCTGCTCTCGTGCGCGGGTTGCGGCGCAACCGTCTCGATGAGGTTTTTTCTCAAGGCGCTCGGAGAGAAGACCGTACTCGTGATCCCTGCCTGCTGCTGGTCGGTGATCGATGGCCCCATGCCGTATTCGTCGGTCAAGGTTCCGCTCTACCATACCGCCTTCGAGACGGCTGCATCGACGGCCGCCGGTGTCAAGGCCGCGCTGGTGAAGCGTGGCGACCTCGAGACGACTGTCGTGGCCTGGGCGGGTGACGGAGGGACCTTCGATATCGGCATCCAGGCACTCTCCTCCTGTGCGGAGCGGAACGAGGACTTCATATATGTCTGCTACGATAACGAGGCGTACATGAACACCGGCATACAGAGGAGTTCCGCCACGCCATTAGGCGCGTGGACGACCACGACACCGAGGAACTATCCGAAGCAGGCCCCGAAGAAGAACATGGTGGAGATCATGGCCGCGCACCAGATACCATACACCGCCACGGCGAGTATCGGATTCCCCGACGACCTGCTCGCCAAGGTGAAGAAGGCAAAGTCGATCAAAGGAACGCGATTTCTTCATCTCCTCTCTCCCTGTCCTCCGGGCTGGAAGACCTCCAACGAGGAGACCATTACCTTCGCGAGGAAGGCTGTGGAGGCGCGTGTATTTCCCCTCTACGAGGTGGAGGGAGGTGTGAAATACACGATCAACCACAAGCCGGCAGAGCGCTATCCTGTCTCGGAGTACCTGAGGAATCAGGGGAGGTTCAAACATCTCACCTCCGAGGATGTGAAGGGAATACAGGAGGGAATTGATCAGAACTGGGAAGCACTCCTGAAGAAGGAGAGGGACACCAGGGACCTTTAGTGGGCCGGTACCATGAATGACATCACCAGCGACCCGGATGGATGCCGCCCCGCACTGCTCTTCGAGCGGCTCGAGGATGGGGGGGTGAGATGCAATCTCTGCGGTCACAGGTGCGTGATCGGCCGTGGGAAGCTCGGTGTATGCGGTGTGAGAAAGAACGTGGATGGCGAGCTCAAGACGCTCGTCTACGGCAAGATCTGCTCCGCCAACGTAGACCCGATCGAGAAGAAACCTCTCTTCCATTTCCTGCCGGGAAGCCGGTCACTGTCGGTCGCGACGGTGGGATGTAACTTCCACTGTGATTTCTGCCAGAACCACGATGTGTCGCAATACCCGCGTGACGTCGGCGGGATAATGGGCGATCCCGTAACCCCTGAGGAGTTGGTCGCCACTGCCGCGGGGCAGGGTTGCGAGAGCATATCATACACGTACACCGAGCCTACCATCTTCTTCGAATACGCCCTCGAGTCGTCGCGCCTGGCCGCGGGAGACGGTATCAGAAATGTCTTCGTAACGAACGGCTACATGACTCCGGAGGCGATCGAGCTAATCGCGCCATATCTCCACGCCGCCAATGTCGACTTCAAATCAGCAGACAGACAGACATACTCGAAGATTATGGGGGCTGACCAGACGGTGGTGATGGAATCGCTCAAGTTGTTGAAAGAGGCAGGAGTGTGGCTCGAGGTAACGACGCTGATCATCCCGGGTATGAACGACAGTCCGGCGGGACTCAAGACGATTGCTGAATACATATGCGGTCTCGATCCCGGGATCCCATGGCATGTAAGCCGGTTCCACCCGCAGTACCGGATGAGCGACCGGCCCGTGACACCGCTCGATACGCTCAGGTCCGCGGTAGAGATCGGCAGAGGAGCCGGTCTGCTACATGTCTACTGTGGCAACGTCCCCGGGGAGGGCGAGAGCACTTACTGCCACAACTGTGACAGACTCCTGATAGACAGGAGGGGCTTCACGGTCCTCAGGAATGATCTTGAAGGGGGCGCCTGCCCTGATTGCCTGACCGATGTAGCCGGGGTATGGTAGGAGAGGCTGCGACTCATGCCGGTAAAGATGATCCGCCCTGAACGGGTGTCTCCGGGCTCTTGACAGGTGCCATAGTTCAAATCGTCTATGGGCGATTGGGCTCGTTGTTTGATCAGCCCGCCGATCAGGCGGCTTGAGACCAGGTATTGTCCTCTCAACCATAGTTGATGCCGGTTCACAGGGGGTGGTCTTCAAGTTCATGGCCGGTGAAGACAGGAGAAGTATCCTCACCGGGTTCACCATCAAGGGAGGAAGAGACTACACGAGGGGTGGGGAAGATCTTATGTGTCGGTTCTTCTCCGACCATCACGAGGAACTTCATAACGGAGAACGCCTCATTTGATGATTACACGGGTGGTGAAGGCGCCGGAGTCTATAACGGCTCATACCGAGCCGGTATCCGACCGTTGAAATCCTCCGATCCCTCCACCCGGACTGTTACATGAAAAGTCTCCTTGTGTACATCGATCCCTGCATTCACGACCATACCACTTGCAAAAACCGGAGAGTCCTGGTAAACTCTACTCATGACGAGCCTCCTTTGGCTAAAGGGTTCAAGGATGAGTCTAACTCACCCCAAGGAGGCTCGCAATCTATTATAGTCTCTATAATTAGACTCGCCTCTCTTGTTGTTACGAAAGAAATGTGAAGGGGGGGCAGGTGGCTCTGCATAGCATGTGCATAGTTTCGAAGCTTTGCCTCTACCATAGATTATAATGAAATAAATTTGGGTTAAATTTAATTTTGAGGCAACTGGCGATTCAAAGACTTTTGGTATAAATATTCTCATTTTGAACCGTCAGTTTTTCCAAGCTGAAACGACTAATAAGTTGAAAAAAGTTCGAGTTTATTCAGATGATGTTGCTTTTAAAAAAGTTGATAAAATGTGAATTATCCCGACGGATTTACGGTTAGCATTAATGTAAAAATATTTGCATGATAGGACGCCATGCCTCTTTTTCAATCTCCCGACAATTTTGCCTCGACGCGTGCAGCATTGCATTTTTTGGCTCAATTGCTCAGTGGGGTCGCTAATGCGCACGCCATCGCACATCCTCAATTTCGGCACCTGAACCTGGCCGTACGACCTGACGGGCTTGCCACTGGAAACATTCCGCTCCCGAATGGAGGCATCGCTGCAATGCGCCTGGATGTGCAGCACAAAATTATTGTGCAATCGAGCCGCCGCTTTCATCAAGAGATTCCTTTATTGGGCAGGACCAACGCAAACGCGATTGCGAAGGAGTTCTTGGCTGCTGTTCGCGATATCTGTTTGCCGACGGACATTGATCCTTCTTTGGCGCCGGATTCTCTCGCTTACGATCCAGACAACGCCGAATCGCGGCTGCTTGAATTTGCGCATGCACTATTTGAAATAGCAAGGCCGACGCTGGTGTAACCTGCAAACCAGATTAAAGATCGCTGACGCATCGAATTCAATACTCGGAGAGAAACCAGTAAGATGATTCTTGATTATTGGCCGCTGTTTCCCATTTCCATCCTCATCGCCACGATCGCCATGTCTAGCGGCGTTGGCGGCGCGGTTTTTTTCTCACCCCTGTTCATTTTTGCCCTGAAACTGGACCCTTCCGTCGCGATCGGCACAGCCTTGATGACCGAGCTGTTCGGCTTTAGCTCAGGATTATTCGCCTACGCCCGGCGGCGGCTTATCGATTATCGCCTTGGCTTTGCCCTGTTGATTTTTTCAGTACCGGCCGCTATCATCGGCAGTCTCAGCGCGGACGTTTTTCCGCCCATCGTCCTCAAAACCATATTTGCCGTAGGCATCGTCTTCATCGGCGTGCAGCTCTATTTGTCCTTCAAGCGCGAGGAAAAGGAACGGCTGGACAAAGAGATTGCCGGCGATGCAAGTATAAAATATGAATCATCGCTGACCGCGCTGGACGGCACGGTTTACAATTACACCGTCTGCGAACGCGCCATGGGGCGGATCTTTGCCGCGGTAGGCGCTTTTTTCGTCGGCATCATTTCCGTGGGCCTGGCCGAGCTGCAGGAGTATCAACTGGTCGCGCGCTGCCGCGTTCCGTCGCCGGTCGCTGTGGGCACCTCAATATTTGTCGTCGTCGTCAGCGTGTTCGTTGCCTCTGCCGGCCATTTCTACCATTTTTTCACAGCAGGCGATGCCGGCGTCTGGAATCAGGTTCTTAGTCTGGCCCTGTTTACCATTCCCGGCGTTCTGCTTGGCGGCCAGATCGGACCGTTCGTGCAGGCCCGGGTCGATCCCGACAGGATGAAGGCGATCATTTCGTTTTTGTTCATCGGTATCGGTCTTTTTATGCTGGCCAGTCTTGCGCTGTACCGCTAATAAATAGAGGCAAAACGATTATGGGCAAAACAATTATTCTATGTATCTGAAAGCAAAAAACATGTCCTTGTTCGCAAGCTCCAGCCTGGGAGCCTAAAAAGGAATGCGGCTGGCACCTCGACCTCCAGTGCTGGCTTTTCGCTTTCACGAAGGGCCGGGACTACATTTTTCACTTCAGGTTCCTGGAGTGACGTGCCGGCAGAAGCGGGTGGGCCGAACAAGAGCGCTGCACGTGACTGTGGCCACGCAGCCGTTCGGGCCAAGCCTGCCAAGTCTTTCAGGACCGCGGCGCGTGAGCGCCGGCGTTCGTCAGGCAACTGAGGAAGAGAATGACAAAAAGAGACAGGTTTCAAGGATGTCTACTTGGTCTTGCCTGTGGTGATGCGGTGGGAACCGCTGTGGAGTTCATGCCGCGAGGAAGTTTTCCTCCAGTGCGGGACATGATAGGAGGGGGGCCCTTTCAACTTCTTCCGGGCCAATGGACGGATGACACTTCAATGGCATTGTGTCTGGCGGATAGTTTGGTTGAGAAACGAACTCATAATCCCCAGGATCAGATGGAGCGATATTTACGGTGGAGGGATGAAGGATACCAGAGCAGTACAGGCACTTGCTTCGATATCGGGAATACAATTGCTGATGCACTACGGCAGTTTGAAGAGACCGGAAATCCGATAGCAGGTTCAACAGATCCCTGGTCAGCTGGCAATGGCTCGCTTATGAGGCTCGCTCCAATTCCTCTTTTCTATGCGGAAAATCCTGAAAAGGCAGAGTATTTCTCTGGTGAAAGTTCTCGAACCACACATGGTGCCGTGGAGTGTGTTGATGCTTGTCGTCTTCTTGGGTGGATACTCCTTGCTATTCTGAGGGGTGATGCGAAAGATGTATGTCTGTTCACAGAGGACACGGAATCGAAGTATTCAGCCAAAGTACAGGAAATTGCCAAGGGATCCTACCGCAACAAGACGGACAACCAGATCAAGGGTTCGGGTTACGTTGTTGAGAGTCTTGAGGCAGCGTTGTGGTCCTTTTGGAAAACAGATTCGTATGAGGACGCGGTTCTCCGGGCTGTGAATCTGGGGGATGACGCGGACACTACCGCTGCAGTTTGTGGCCAGGTTGCCGGGGCGTACTACGGATTACGTGGAATTCCTGACAAATGGCTGTCACAGTTGGCAATGAGAGAGGAAATCCAGGCTTTAGCTGACCAACTTCATGATATAAAGGCGGTGGTTTAATAAGGGCTTGATCCCAACGGATTGCACGTGTCATATCTCAGGCAAGGTCTTCTGCTGCTTGGTACAACGCCAAGTGGTTGGACAATTTAAAAAGCACAAAATAGCTAGCTTGACTTTCCGAGTTATCACATTCTTTTCGATCAGTCTTCCCTTCCTCTTCGCGAAGGCGTTCTTCTA
>CAZOAR010000023.1:0-41254 GCA_964577985.1 uncultured Gemmatimonadota bacterium
GAAAATGGCAAACCTCGGGAAACCGGGGGACGCAAAGCTACGAGGCTAAGGTTTCGAGAAGAATCTACGCCAGTCGGGCCGCCAATGGTAAGGAACATATTGGTGGCCCTTTTTGTCATCAGAGTCCTCAACCAAAACCATGGAGGTAGAGATGGCTCGGTACACTCGCGGCAGTCACCTGGCGCTCGTCACAATCGTCGCTGTCAGTTTTTTCTCTCTTGCAGGATGCTCTGACAGCATCAACTCTCCACTGTCTCTCGACAGATCTACCGACCTCGCTGGTTTCCCGGGGGCAAAGGATCCGTCCTCTGGCAACACCTTGAATGGAGACACCGAAAACGCCAGGGACTCTCGCATCCTGCACACGCGCAGCGGTGAATTCGTCACCACGTCAGACCTCGTCCTCAGGTTCCAGTCCGACGCCATCCCGGCCAACGTCGACCCTCACGTCATTATCAAGGACCCAACCCTGTTCATGTTCGATGTCGAACCGGAGGGGACAGTCCTTAACAGCCCCATTCAGATAACCCTTGACTACTCCAGGGCTGATCTGGAAGGAATCGACGAGGGAAGTCTGACTGTCTGCCAGATCACCGGGAGTCACCTGTCTCCCATTCCCACGATAGTTGACGGTTCGGGAAATCTGGTCAGCTTCAAGATCACCGAGTTCGCAAGATACGCACTCGCGCGGGACTAACGAAGCAAAGGATCGTATCGATGAGTAATCAGGGCGGAACAGCAGCAACTCTGGAAAAGACAGCAGTCGAGCCGTCGGTCTCCACTCTGCTCCGTAAAGGGATGGAGCTCGACACTGGCGGGGAATGGGACAAGGCCCTCCTCTGCTTCGAACAGGCACTGAGGGGCTGCAGGACCCGGGGTGACGAGAGGACGATGGCGGAGATCCTCCGCAGAATGGGGCACGTATGGTCAAAAAAGGGCGAGTGGCAAGAGGCCCTCGCCCTCTACGAGGAAAGCCTCGATACGTGCGCCGGGAGCGGAGACGCGGCAGGCAAGGCGTCGGCCCTGTGCAGTATCGGAACGGTCCACCTCGAACAGGGCTCATGGGAACAGGTCCGGAAGTACTATGGAGAAGCCCTCCGTGTCACCAGAATCATTCGCGACAGCAGGCTGGCCGCCCAGATCTTTAACAACCTCGGGGCCATGAACAACATCCTGGGAAACTGGGAGGAAGCGATTCGCTATTACCGCAAATGCATCCCGCTTCTCAAAGAGACCATGAACCAGAACGGCCTCGCAGAGACCTATCACAACCTCGGCATAACTTCAGTAGACAAGGGCGACCTGATAGGCGGCGACTGTTATTTCATCCAGAGCCTCGGCATCTCCGGAATGACCGGAGACATACGCCTCGCAGCATACTCCAATTTGAACAGGGCGGAGATAAGCAGGCTCCGGGGCAACTACAGCTCCGCGATAGAGAAGGGAATGAAAGCGTTCGCCACATTGAAGGATCTCGATGACAAACTCGGAATGGCCGAGGCGTATCGGATCCTGGGTGCCATCGAGAGAGATCGCGGAGACGGTATCAAGTCTGAGGAGAACATCCTTCTTTCTGTGGACATAAACAGGCGGTACGACAATCCCCTCGGTATCGCGGAAAGTTACAGAGAGCTCGGGGCTACGTACCAGGAACAGGACCGGAGTGAAGACGCACTGAAAGCACTCAGCGAATCGTTTCGCGTATTCAGAGAAATCAAGGCAAGGAAGTCTCTCGAAGATGTCGACAGGAAGATCTTCTCTCTCGAGGACCTCTACTTCAAGATCGCCAGGTCCATGGCGGAAGGTGTTGAATCAAAAGACACATACACGTTCGGCCATTCCCAGCGTGTCGCCAATTACGCGCTTGCGCTCGCCAAACGCTTGAATCTCAGTATTGAAGAGCGGAAGGCAATCCTTCTGGCTTCGTTTCTGCATGACCTCGGAAAGATAGACGTTGACGACGGAATCCTGAAAAAGCCGGGGAAGCTGACTGAAGAAGAGTTCGAGGTAATAAAGAGACATCCCACGTGGGGAGTGGAAAAACTGAGCTCGATCAATTTCCCCTGGGCCGTCAAGCCATTGATTCTTCACCACCAGGAGAAGTGGGATGGCAATGGGTATCCGATGGGCCTGGCCGGAGAGGAAATACCGCTGGGAGCCCGCATCATAGCAATCGCTGATTTCTTCGACGCGCTGACTACCGACAGGCCTTACCGCGAGGCATTGAGCCTTGAAGTAACAACCGGGATTATCGATGAAGAACTCGGCAGGATCCTCGATCCCGACATTACTCCGCTGTTTGTCGAGATGATCATGGATAAGGCGAGCGACTGTCCCACTTCCTCATCCTCAGACCATCTCGAGTTCCTCCAGCTCTGGAACTCGCAGTCCTCGATACGACCGTAGAACCTCTTCCGGCGCCGCGTCACAATGCCTGTTATTATCGCTGGCTGCGCCGACGCGGCCTCTCACCATCTCTGTCTTGAAAAGCGAAGAAAGACTTGAGGTAGGACCAGGCGATTCCGAGAAGGATGCCGGGCCTGAGGCATGACATCACAATATGCCGGTATGTGTCATGCCCGGAGACGCTGCTGAAGAGTGCCTGGCGCAGAGTGGCATTCCGACCGGCGAAATCGATGACGGGATCGAGTGAGAGGGTCCCCGAGAGATTCACAACCAGGAACCTCACGATCTGGCCATACCAGCGGTCGCCCGTAAGTTCCTGACAGCGCATCTCGAAAGACTGAAATGCCTCCCTGGATATACCCTGCCTGACGATAGTCTCTCCCGCTATCTTCCCGGTGATCACGGCTGAGTTGATCCCCTTCCCTTTGAAAGGCCTGATAAGACCCGCGCTGTCTCCAACCAGGACATAACGATCTCCGTAAAACCCCTTTGCCGGGCCATTCGGGAAAGATCCCTTGAACACTTCCGTTACCTCATAGCGGGGAGGAAGCATTTTCCTGACCGCCTGAAGGTCGAGAAAACGCTTCAATATCTTGATGTCGACCCGTTTTCCAGCGACTACTATCGTGATATGGTTTCCCTTCGGTACGAGCGCGCCGAATTCGACACCGGGGATAGGAGGAAGGTGTGCGTGGATGGCGTTTTCATACCTGTCGAGGAAAGACGCCGAATCCGGGTGGATTCGAGTCACTGCCGTCTCGAGATACGACGGCGGAACATAGTCGGTCCGTCGCCTCAGGGCAGACCTCAATGTGCTGTCGAGGCCGAACGCTCCCACAACGACGTCTGCCGAGCAGGTGCCGCTCTCGCTGTAAACCACCACGTCCTCTTCATGAAACTCCACATAAGTAACACGGCTGCTCACGATCTTGACCCCCATCTTCCTGGCCTTGTCGAAGAGGAGTCTATCAAGCTCTCCCCTTCGCAGGGCATGCGATATCTCACCGCCTTCCGCGTCCTCGAGCAGGATACTTCTCTTCCTGGAATAAAGGACATATCCGCTGATCTCCCGGAGCAACATCGCCTGAGGGATGATTATGTCAAAATCGTCTTTGAGTATGTCGAGCAGCGGTGGAGAGATAACGCCGAAGCACTGGTTGTAGTGCTGCCCGAAATACTTTGATTCATAGAGGACCACCTCCACATCGATCAGGCGTTTTCTCGCCTCTTTTAGAATGGTCATTGCGCAGCTCGCCCCTCCGGGACCTCCACCTATTATGGCCACACGACTGCCGCTTCGAATGGGTCCCATGAAGGATCTATCGTTATCTGTCATTATCCTCTGTTTCCTTCGTATTACTGGCAGGCACGTGTCATCACGGCCGTCACCTCTTGAACGAAAACGCCCTCATGATTATCTCTCCATACTGGCGCTCACCCGTAAAGAGAGACCAGAGCATCCTTACGAAAACGCCCTTCTTCTCCAGCACTCCCCTGTTCGAGCCACGCACGAAACGGATTTGCATGGGAGCCAGGAAGCTGTTCTTGGTAATGACTTCGTTTATCCTGAACAGGTTCCGCCCCAGCATGTTGTCCGCGTAATAGAATCTGCGGCACTTCTGATAATAGTGGCGTCTGAAGTCCTTTTCTCTGATACCGTGTTCGAGGATAGTCTCCGCGGCCCAGAGCGCCGTATTGAAAGCGGATCCTATCCCATTCTTGTAAAAGCGCGACACGTGCGCGTCTCCCACAATTACAAATCTGTCGGCGAAAGGCATCTCGGCGTGTCTGAGTGGCAGGCCTGGAAAACAGATACAGTGTCTCGGAGGGAGCACCCAGCCGGGAGGGAAATGACTTAGTATCCTCGGATCTTCGAAGACACGCTGTATCTCTTCCTCTCCTATATTGCTGCCTATCAGAGAGGCGGTTATGTACCCTCTTTTCGGGGTCAACGCCGCGAACTTGACCGCCTCGGCCCCCGGGAAATCGAGAGAGAAGACCTTGATCATACCGCGGTAGGTCTCGTCGATGAACTTCACGGGGAGAGAAAACTCGGCCTGTCCCACGTGGATGACATCCGGGGCACGATATCCGAAACCCATCTTCTCGACCTTCCGGGTCAGGGCACTGTTGACGCCGAATGCCCCGACGACAACATCTGCCTGGTATTCTCCGGCACCGCCATAGCGGACCTTCACCTTTTCGTGGCTCTCATGCGCCAGACTGATATCACGCACCGACTCGCAGATGTGTTCGGCACCCAGTTCCAGGGCATGCTGCATGAGGAAGGAATCGAAGCTTTCGTCCGCCGATTCCCGGGAGCCAACCGGGCCGCCGCCTCGAAACACGCTGAAGAATTCATCCTCGGGACCGCCTCTTATCTCGACCGTCCCGCCTTCCGATACAAAAACAAACCCATCTATGCGGCGTTGAATAACCCTGGCCGTGATGGGCACATTCATCTCTTTGAGAGTTTCGATCATCGACCGGGTGACTACACCGGCACACAGATTACAACCTCCGGGACCGGGACGGTCGAAAGACTTCTGGTCGAAGATTACAACCTCGATCTTTCTGCGGAGCCTCCTGGCTCTTCTCAGGAGATGAATAGCGCAGAAAGAGCCGGCCGGTCCGCCCCCGATAATAGCCGCTTTCATGAGGCCCCCGGAGCTCTCTGGACTTCACCTGACACGTGTCGTCCTCCCTCTATACGTTGCCCTCCTTCACAGCACGCTCTCAGCACACCGGATACTTATTAGAGTCGTATGCGGACAGCAGGAAGACTGTCTGTTCCAATCCAGCCCCCGAAGTTGCTCGACTCATCGGCTTGTGGTGTAATATCAACCTGAATAGTAAGTTATCCCACACCGGGATGAAAGTCAAGCCGGCCCGGTCTCCCCTCACGGGGGGGGATCATATCACCTTTCTCTTCCACCTCCCCCTCATGAACCACAGGCCCATGAGTATCCCCTTGAGTATGGATGTCAGGCTGATGCTCCACCAGACACCACTGATACCCATGGCCAGGTCGAATGCCAGGTAATATGCAACAGGAATACGCGCCACCGAGAGGGGCGTAGTTATCATCATGGGGGGAACGGTGTCTCCCGCTCCGCTGAAAGCGCCCTCCATGACGATCTCCATGCCCATGAACAGTTGCGAGAAGGAGAGTATCATCAGATAGTCTCTACCCGTCGCCATTACTACCGCATTATTATTGAATACACGAACGATCGCTCCGGGCAGGAACGCAAAAAGAAGCCCGCAGAAGCCTGTTATCGCGCTGAGATAGAGAAAGGACATCCAGGCGCCCTTCTCCGCCCTCTCCGGTCTTCCCGCGCCGAGGTTCTGACCTACGATCGTGGCGGATGCCATCGCGAATCCGACCGCCGACATGTAGGAGATAGATTCCGCCTTGTGACCTATCCCGAGCGCCGCCACCGCCTCCGTGCCGAAGTCCGTCGTTATCCTTGTCAGAAGGATGTAGACCGCGCAGAACAGGAGGCCGCTGATCGACGTCGGGGCCCCGATAGTCATCATGCGCCACAGAAGAGCCAGGTTGATAGCCCCCCCTCGCAACTCGAGGGAGATGCCGGCCTCACACCCGGCTGTTTCCACCGCCGCATCTTCATCAACCGGGCGCTCAGGATCGGCAGGAAGCTTGAGTGAGACCATCTTCCTCCTGATCAGGATTCCGATCCCAACCAGCAGGCCCAGACCGCGGCATATCACCGTGGAGAGCGCCGCACCCTCTATTCCCATCTCGGGGACAGGGCCCGCTCCGAAGATCATGACAGGATCGAGGAGGAGGTTGCAGACGACGGAGCCAACCAGTATCAGCATGGGAGTTCTGGTGTCGCCAAAGCCTCTGTAGATCGCGTTCATGGCGAAAAAGAGGAAAATGGTGGGCAGACCATAATAAATTATCCGAAGGTATGACAGCCCGAGGAATGTAACATCCGGGGCTGTCTCCATTATCGTGAAGACCCACGCGCTCCCGGCGAGGCCCAGAATCGCAACCACGACAGACCCGAACATGCCCAGTACCAGCCCCTCGCCCGCAACGTAGCCTGCCTGCCTGTACAATCCCGCGCCGACGTACCGGGCGGTCATCGAGTTTATGCCTACCGCAACCATATGTGTAATCGCAAAGACGCTCCAGATGAGGAATCCTCCGGTACTCAAAGCCGCCAGGGCGGAGGGACCGAGTCTGCCCACCCAGATCATGTCGACAATATTGAAAGCGGCCTGCAGAAGCATGGATCCGACCGCGGGGGCCGCCAGGGAAAAAATCGCCCGCCTCAGGCTCCCGCTCACGATCAGGTCCCTGTTATATCTCTTGATGTCTCCGGAATAACGTTTCACGATTTAGAATCTCATCCTTTTCATTACGATCCCGAGAATACCGGCTGACACCGCAATGAGGCAGAGGCCGAGGGTGAATGAACCAAGTATGACCGTGCCTACCCCGAAGAGAAGGCCGAAGAGAAACACAATCCCCAGAAGCCACAGGAGAAGCATCGATCCCACCGTCATTACTTCTCCACTCTCCGCGGACGCGATCCGCCCCCAGTGCCCCGGCGGCCTTACGCGCCTGTAGAAATCCCGCAGCGTCCCATCGTCTACCGGCGCCGTCATGAACGTAACCAGGAGCCAGACCCCCAGCGAAGAGAGGACGACGACGATGAGACGTAAACCATAATCGAAGGGCGTGTAGAACGTAAGAATCAGCGAGATCACCAGGGAGGCCGACATGGCCGCGATCTCCGACCAGGCATTAACGCGCCACCAGAACCACCTGAGTATAAGTACCAGTCCCGCGCCGGCACCTATGGACCAGAGGAATTTCCACGCCGCGGAGATGCTGTCCATCAGGAAGCTCGTGCCGGCGGCGAGGATAACCATGATGAGTACACAGACCCGTGAGACAAACACGTAGTGCCGGGCGCTTTTGTCCCTGATCAGGAACCTGCGATAGAAGTCATTGACGAGGTATGAAGCGCCCCAGTTGAGGTGCGTGTCGATTGTTGACATGAACGCCGCCAGGAAAGAAGCTATCATCAACCCCCTGAGGCCGGACGGGAGATAGTCAACCATCATCCTGGGATAACCCATTTCGGGATCTGACAGGTCGGGATAGACAACCAGCGAGGCGAGCGCGACTATGATCCACGGCCAGGGCCTCAGGGCATAGTGAGCTACGCAGAACCAGAGTGTGGACAGGAATGAGTTCTTTTCGTCTTTTGTCGCCGAGATCCTCTGGATGATAATACCTCCGCCGTCGGCGATCAATGTGGAGTACCACTGCACTCCGAGGTAGACGAGAAATGTGGTAACGGGCAGTGCCAACGCTCCCGTGGAGGGAAAGAAATTCAGCACTCCATCCTGGATCTTGCCGGACTCCTGAAGCGAGAAGATCAGGCCTTCGGTGCCGCCAACTTCACCGAGCGCGTAGAAAGCGAGAGCTACAGATCCCGCCATGGCGAGTAAGAATTGCAGCAGGTCGGTCGCCACCACCCCCCACAGGCCGGAGAGAATAGAATAAACGACCGCGAGAGTTACGCAGAGCGCCACCGACTGCAGCCGCGGCCAGCCAAGAGCGGCATCGAAGATTTTGGCCATCGCCAGGATGACCCAGCCCATCGTGATGCAATTGATCGGGATCGCGAGATAGAGGGCTTTGAAGCCACGCAGGATCGCCGCCGGTCTCCCACTGTAGCGGATTTCCGTCAATTCCACGTCCGTGACGACTTGTGCCCTCCGCCACATGCGCGAGAAGAAGAAGACCGTCATGAGGGAACCGAGGCCGAAACTCCACCAGAGCCAGTTCCCGGCGATACCAAACTCTGCTACGAGTCCCGTTATGGCGAGTGGAGTATCCGAGGCGAACGAGGTCGCTACCATGGACGTGCCCGCCAGCCACCATGGAAGCGTCCTGCTGGAGAGAAAGAAGCTGTTGATGTCTTTCCCCGCCCTCCCTGTGAAATAGACACCAACCGCCATGGCGAAGAAACAGTATCCAGCTATGATCGTCCAGTCGAGTGTGGAGAGTGCCACCTCTTACCTTTCTTTACGACCCATACGAGAGTCCCCATCCGCGCGGATAGAGACCCGGGATATTGACCGGGAGCCTCCCGGAGGGATTCAGCCGCCCGCTGATGACCCTTACAGCAGAAGCCAGGGACGCCGTGGAAGGGCTGTAGAGACATAGACAGGCGTCGATCCAGGCGAAAGAGCGCATTATGTACGGGCTGCCAAGTGAGACGACCGCCGCCCTGTTCGCCTGACGAAGGAGAGTGTCTGCGCAGCGCCTTCCCCCGGGGGAGAGACCGGCCACGCCTCTCCAGGCCCTGACGGTGGAGAAGATGAACAGAACCACGGTGGCTGCCGCGCGAACCTCTCCTATGACGCTGTCCGGGAGGTCCGCTCCATTCGCTTCGAGTCTTACTATATGCCCCGCGGGAAACTCCTTTCTCAGAAGGTTCGAAAGCGGCAGGGCCCCGCTCTGCCCGGAGTCTCCGAGGATTATGAACAGGCAGTCATCCGCGGAAGACAAGGGGAAGAGGTCGCCGCGATTCCTCACCAGGGTCGCGGACCGGCCAGCGACATCTTCCGCCAGTACGCCGCGCTCGCGTTGTCCTGACACCCTGCACGCATCCTCAACCCCGGCGGACAATGGAAGTAGATGATTTCTCGCTGAAGTAATCCTCTCGACCGCTTTGCAGACGGCAACCCGATCGAGTGACCCGTCCGCGATGGCGCTTCCCACGGCGCGAACAGCCCGATCGACATCCTTCACATAGAGAAGCATGTCCACCCCCGCCTTGAGGGCCCGCACGGCGGTTTGAGCCTCTTCGGATGCCTCTCCTGCAGCCCCCATGATCATGGCATCGCTTATGACAAGTCCATCGTATCCGAGCCTGTCTCGCAACAGGTCCGTGACCACATCGTGAGACAACGAGGCGGGCCTTGTCTCGCTGCCTGTGAGAGATGGAACTGCGATGTGCCCCACCATAATCGCCATCAATCCCTCTCCTATCGCCCTCGCAAAGGGAGGCAGTTCCACCGTCTCCACGCTGACGGGTCCCCTTCGGACGACCGGCAGCGATATGTGCGAATCCACGTCGGTATCGCCGTGGCCCGGAAAGTGTTTCGCGACAGCGATGACGCCCCCCTCGTGGCATCCCACCATATAGGCCGCTCCGAGATTGGAGACCAGGGCCGGGTCGTCACCGAATGACCGGACGTTTATGATTGGATTGAGGGGATTAATATTGACGTCAAGCACGGGTGCCAGGACCACGTTTATCCCCGCCTGCCGGGCATCGAGCGCCGTCGCCAGCCCGATCTCACGAGCAAGCTCAGGAGAACGTGTCGCCCCGAGCGCCATCATCCCCGGGAACTCGGTCCCACCCGGAAACTGCTGGGCCATTCCCGTTTCGAGGTCGGCCATGACGAGAAGCGGCGTCTCCAGCCCGTCCTGGACCTCGGCCAGGAGACGAGGAGTGGCCTCCATGTCTCCCCCATAGAGTATGATCCCGCCAACGCCCGACTCCACGGCCTCACGCAGGAAGCAACGTGCTTCTTCCTCCCCCTTGAACTCCTTCCAGGAGAGGGGCACGCAGAACAGCTGTTCCAGTTGCGGCAGATCGCTTGAGGTCATCTTCCGACTTCTCATGGCTCGACGGGAAGAAGGGGTGGAAAGGGGGAAGCTCCCCCTGTTGACTCATGGATCGAAATAGGTATCATTTGTCTGTGGATCGCGCGAATGGTTCCTCCCTCTTCCCGTATCAGCATTTCGGTCAATCGCGCGTACCGGTTCACACGGCCGTGCCCGACGGAGCATCCATGAGACGGAATGGAATAATACCACTGTACTTGCGCTATTTCAAGGGAAGAAGCCTCGCTCTCCTCGCCCCTGGCATCCTCCTGCTGGCATCGAGCACCGTCCAGGCACAGGTCGGGAGTAATTTCGGAAGAAATAAGGTGCAGTACAGGGAGTTCGACTGGGCCATCCTGGCAACCGAACACTTCGACATCTACTACTACGAGGAAGAACGTCCTCTCGCCCTGAGAGCCGCCCGTATGGCGGAACGGTCATACGCAATGCTGAGCGACGTACTCGACCACGACATCGAGACGAGAGTTCCGCTGATCCTCTACACATCGCACAACGACTTCCGGCAGACCAACACGGTCGGGGGGATAATACCCGAGGGAGTACAGGGAGTCACGGAGTCGCTCAAGAACAGAGTTGTCCTTCCGTTCACCGGGTCGTACTCGCAGTTCAATCATGTCCTGACACACGAGCTGGTCCACGCATTTCAATTCGACCTGACGGGCCAGTCGGGAAGGCGCATGAACCCTGTTCAGAGGCCCGTCCCACTCTGGTTCATGGAGGGTATGGCCGAATTCCTCTCTGTCGGCATGGACAAGGGAACGGAGCTGTGGCTGAGAGACGCGCTCGTTCATGATGAGTTGATTCCTATATCGAAGCTGAACGTGCTGGCAGATATCCGGGTATACAGGTTCGGCCAGGCACTCTGGTATTACATCTCCGAGACATACGGGAGAGAAACCGTCGGAGAACTCCTGAAACAGACGGTCTCCTATGGTACGACAAAAGGCGTCTTCTCCGAGGTCCTCGGCGTGAGCAGTGACGAATTGAGTCTCGGCTGGCATCAATGGATCCGGGACAATTTTCGCTCCGTCGGCGGGAGCGGAGATCTCGATTCCCTTGCCGTGCGATTGACAGCGCACACGAGCTATCTTTTCAACCTCAACCTCATGCCTTCCGTTTCACCCGCGGGAGATCGAGTGGCATACCTCTCAAACAAGCATCTCTACAACGACATCCTGCTGAAGGATCTCAACCACGGCGGAGAGGAAAAGGTCCTGGTGCATGGCGGCAGAAGCGGGAGTTTCGAGTCGCTGCGGTTTCTCGACACACAGATTTCATGGTCGGCCGATGGAAGATATATGGCCCTTGCGGGTGTTAGCAACGGCAGGGACGCCATCTGTGTCATCGACGCAGAATCGGGCGAACGGGTAAGAGAACTTTCACCCGACATGGGAGGACTGATATCCCCGTCATTCTCTCCTGATGGAGACAGGATCGTCTTCACCGGTATCAGACGCGGACAGTCGGACCTCTACGTAATCGATCTGGATGAGACGAGACTGGTTCAGCTCACAAACGATATTTACTCGGACCTTCAACCCCGGTGGTCACCAGACGGCGAATCTATCGCCTTCGCGACCGACAGGGGAGTCGACACGGATAAAGACCGACTCCTTTTCGGACGGCTTGAGATCGCTGTCTATGAGCTGTCGACCGGCCGGATCAGGGTAATAACCAGTCTGGGGGAAGAATGCCACAATCCCATATGGTCCCCGGACGGAGGGAAAATCGCGTTTATTTCTCCCCTGGAGGGATCTCCCAACATCTACACCGCGGACGTCGAAAGCGGGAGACTGGAAAGGGTGACCGATCTCGCCGCGGGTGTCGGTGGCATAACGCCTTCCAGTCCGGCTTTTTCGTGGTCCCACGATGGTGACTCGCTGGTCTTCTCATCGTTTTCCAGGGGCGGCTGGGACATCTTCCTCCTGGAGGAGCGGGCCGAAGAAACCGGCCATGAGGTCGTGGAGTCCAGGGACCACTGGTCGCACGCCGATTACGAGGCCTACCAGCTCCCTGACTCCTCGGAGGCCGCCGGCGAGAGCTACCGATCGCAGTTCGGACCGGACGTCCTTGTCGGGGGTGTCGGCTACTCGAACAACGTTGGGGTGGCGGGTCAGTCGTATCTCCTTCTCAGCGACATTCTGGGAGACCACAACATCATGATAACGACCGGTATCTATGGCGACATCGCCGAGTCGGACCTTCTCTTCTCCTACATCAACCTCGCGCACCGTACCAACTACGCGGTGACCGCGTTTCAGAGTCGAAACGATTTCGGCCTCTTTACCGCGCCTGATTCGGCCGGATTCGCCAGCCAGATGTACCGGGGCGGCAGCGTCGTCTTTTCACGACCTTTCGATATGTTCACGAGGGTCGAATACGGAGCGAGCGCGATGTTCCTTGAGCGAGAGGTCTTCAGCCAGAGTTTTATCACCAGCGAGACAACCGTCGACAGTTCCAGTGTCGATTTCTTAGTCAGGCCGACGGTGGCTCTCGTCAGGGACAACTCCATATTCGGGACCACGGGTCCTGTAGCGGGACAGCGCTTCAGGCTACAGGCGGAGGGAGGCATAGGTCAGATCCGTTTCGCCACGTTGTCCGCCGATTATCGACTCTATGTCAACTTCTCCCGCCGCTACACGCTCGCGCTGTGGCTCCTGGGCGCCGGGAGCTTCGGCGGCAACGCTCAGATCTTCCGCATCGGCGGTCCCTACACGTTCCGAGGGGCGGATTTCGGGAGCATCGCGGGGACGAGGGTATTCATGCAGAACACCGAGTTCCGCTTTCCCATCCTGTTCATGCTCCCCCCCACATATGACTTCCTCAGGGGAGTAGTCTTCTGGGACATGGCCGCCGGGTGGGATGACGAGTTCCATCCGATAACGGTCCAGGACACGCGATTCGTGCGGCTGAATGACCTGCGGGGCGCATACGGCGCGGGAGCACGTCTCGGCGCCGGATACCTGATCCTGCGAATCGACGTATCTCAGGAGACGGACCTGAGAGGGAGAGTAGGAGATGTCAGGGGGTTCTTCTCCATAGGTGCGGATTTCTGACGCGTGCCTGTGATTGAGAGCCAGACATCTCACGCCGCGCCCAGGCCTTCAGGAACTGCCTATCCCGACTGTCGCGATTTGTCGATGCGGTCGTAAACGAGAAAAAACTGAGATTCGTGGTTCAGTCGATAGTTCGCGGCTACAAACCGATGGAAGGCAGGAAAGTTCTCCATCTGGATGTCTGAAGGAAGACGCTCGAATCCATTCCGGTCTCGTCTTCCAACAAGTATCATCGCGGGAGGATCGTTATTCAGGCCTTCAAGAAATCTTCTGCGTCGGTTCTCCAGCCCGGGAACGGATAGTGAGAGCCGCGCTTCCGTCAGGAAGAGGTGGTGAAACGGATATCTCGTTACCGGATGTCTGTCCGACAGAAAGTACACTCCCGGAGCAAGCCCCCAGATGAGAATACCGTCTCCAGTCCTGGTCCTGGAACGGACGTAGCCGGCCATCTCCTCTTCTACGGCCGGCCTGAACATACCCCGTCGCTGTCTCTCGAGGTATGTCGTGCGGTCAATCTTCCCTGTTTGAAAGGCCCAGTTGTCTGCGTGGAGCTCTCTCCAGGCCTTGACCTCCAAACCTGCGAGGAACATGATGAATACCATGCTCACGGTCGCGAGCACTCTCACAGAAATTCGCGCATTCGAGGCCAATCGTACGAGGGAAAAGACCCCAACCGCCGCGGAGAGTGCCAGCCCCGGAATAGCGATCAGAAAGTGATAATTTGCCGCCTGAGCCTGTCCGATAATAACCAATACCGAGACCACCACCCAGGGACCAAGCCACAGCAGTCGGAGATCGCGTCGAGAGCCAGGACAACAGATGCCGACCAGACCCGCAGTGGCCATGACCGGAATACCGAGAGCTATTCTTGTGACGACGCGGGAGGCAATCGGCCACAAGAAACCGGCCTGGGCGGTATAATCATGAAAAATCTGCGGAAAAACAAAGACCGCCTCCAGGAATTCGGACAAGCCGCCTCTATGCCAGAAATAGAGCGCCGCCAGGACCCACATGATGACCACTCCCATCGCCAGCAATACACAGCGGAAGAGCCATTCACCCGTTCGCCTTCCCGGCATCCAGAACCATGGCCAGGCGGCTGCGACAGCGACGGCGGGCAGCTTTAAAAGGCTGGCTGCACCCATCATTAGACCGGCACCCAATGCGTACACGGGACGCTCTCTCGCCACGTACACCATATAGGCGGCAGCGATCATCGGCAGAGACAGGAACGTCTCGCTTTGCGCTCGTGACCAGTAGCCCTCCCATTCAGGGGACCACAGCCCCACGACAAAAAACAGCGCTGAGAGGAGGCCTACCCAGCGATTCCAGAGACGACGCCCGAGCAGAAAGATTGCGATACCGCCAAGGGCCATCCATATCCCTTCCATCCACCATATCGCTGTCACCTTTCTGCCAAATAAATCGATGGCGAGTCCATAGAGAAAGAAGATGAGTGGCGGCTTGTGATCCCATAGATCCCGATATGGAAGCCACCCATCGTTGATCCAGCGACCGATACACGCGAAAAGCCCCTGATCCAGCCCAAGCGGTTCTCCCGACCGCAGGAACTGAAGAAAGAGGAAGAGCGCGATAACGCTAACCGCGCCCGCGTAGAATGTGATTTTCTTACCAGTCACGATCCAGATTCCCGAGAGGGAGAAAAATGCTTTCAGACTGTTTCCCGGCATCCGTTCCCATCCCGCACTTACAACACATGTAACGGCATCCGGCGCATCCGGACATTGTTAACCAATGAAGAGGATACCGCAGCGTAAGTGACTTGTCAAGAAGACATCATGGCCTGTGCTCCTCCCGGGACTACGTTGAATCACACTTCACAATTTAACCATGATACCTTATAATTATTCTATCGCGGGAGAACCGCGCTGATGTCATACACTGTCCGCGGTGAGGGAGCACCAGGAGAAATATATATGGATCTCTATGAGCGATCGAGAAACGCAGATAATAGACACCCCTGGGAGATCGCTCGTTTTGGCTATTTCAGCAGCATGATCATGGGACTGGGACCGTTCGGCCATCCAGTAGAGATTCTCGATTGTGGATCTGGAGATGGCTGGTTCTCAGATCAGCTGGTGCGAAAAGCCGACGGAGGAGTACGAATCAGTTGCTGGGATACTTGCTACAGCGACGATGACATCGCGAACCTGACGCGAGATTCGTCAGGAGGAATCACATTCACGGCTGAACGCCCGGATCGGAGATTTGCGGTCCTTCTTCTTCTCGATGTTCTCGAACATGTTGAGGATGATGAATCGTTCCTTCTCACGCTCGTCGATCAAAACCTGGAGTCGGACGGGATGATTTTGATAAGTGTTCCTGCCTGGCCCTGTTTATTTGGCCGGCACGATGTCAACCTCAGGCACCACAGAAGATACATGCCTGATCACTGCGAGCAGTTAATCCGAGACTCCGGGCTGGAAATCGAGAGAGAGGGCTCTCTATTCCACTCCCTTCTGGTCCCCAGGACCTTTCAGGTTTTGCGAGAAAGATATTGCAGTAGGACGACGGTTGAGATTACGAGTGACTGGAATCACGGGGCGTTTCTCAGCTGGCTGGTTCTAACCGTATTGGGATTCGATAATGCCCTTTCTTCCTTTTTCTCCTCATTCAGAATCCCGATCCCTGGATTAAGCTGGTGGGCGCTTTGCAGAAAACGGTAATCATCATCCCCTGCTATAACGAAGAATTGCGATTAGATCCCGATCAGTTCCTCGATCTGGCCGGCCAGCCTGGACTTGACCTCATCTTCGTCGACGATGGATCAACCGATAAGACAGGCAGCATCCTCAGATCCATCTGTGATCGGTCAGAAGGAAAAGCCAGGTTGTTAACATTAGAGGTAAACTCAGGGAAGGCGGAGGCGGTTCGTATCGGAATGATCGAAGCTCTGAAGCTGGACCTCTCCATCACTGGTTATGTGGACGCGGATCTCGCTACCCCGGTGTCTGAGATTATCCGGTTGGCAGAACAAGCCGCTGAACCCGGCTGGGAGGTCGTTATGGGCGCAAGGGTCGCCCTTTCGGGGTACGGCATCAAGCGCAACAGCTTGCGTCACTACCCGGGGCGATTCTTTGCTACTGCAGCATCCTGGATCCTGGGGGCTACGATCTATGACACGCAATGCGGCGTCAAGTTTTTCAGAAAATCACCTCTCTTCTGTGATGTCATCGGAGAGAAGTTCCTTTCCAACTGGACGTTCGACGTCGAACTTCTCGGACGGCTTCTTGCCGGCACAGAGACCCACCTTCCTCTCCTGCCTGATCAAATCCTCGAGGTACCATTGCTGATCTGGCATGATGTGCCTGGTTCGAAGTTGACCCCGTTCGACGTGATCAGAATGTCTCTTGAGCTGATCGGCATTGCGAAGGACCTGGCTCGGCGCAAGAGGACCAGATATCTCTCCGAAGCGAAGATAAATGGAATCGAATAAGGGAGATGTAGCAGCGGGAGCTACGATCAACAATTGCTTTTGAAAGAGAAAGAGGCATAATTTAGTGGATCGCGGAAGGATACACGGACATATCTACAGTTCATTTTGAAAGGTGACACTATGCCGATTAAACTGGATGGACATTCGCTGAGTATTGAAGCCCTTGAACAGATTGCCAGACGTGGCGAGAAAGTCGAGCTCGACCCCGATGCGCTGGAACGGATCAAGGTCTGCCGCGCGATGCTGGAAGAGAAGATAGAGGCGCGGGAGGTCATGTATGGAGTCAACACCGGCATAGGTGAGTTGTCCGAAGTGGTGCTGACGGATGAGCAGGTCAGGGAGTTCCAGAAGTACCTGGTCTACAACCACGCCGCGGGCATAGGTGATCCCGCTCCCATAGATTACATTCGGGGAGCCATGGCCGGACGCATAAATGTCCACGCGCACGGCAATTCCGGCTGCCGATCTGAAATCACCCTGACCCTTGTCGAGATGCTCAACCGCGGTGTGACGCCCGTGGTTTGCCAGAGAGGATCGGTCGGTGCCTGCGGCGATCTCGCGCCGATGTCGCAGATAGCACTCCTCATGATGGGAGAGGGCGAGGCATTCTACGAGGGAGAGCGTCTCCCCGGGAAGAAGGCGATGGAGAAGGCGCGTATCGAGCTACCCGGACTCCATGCCCGCGATGGCCTGGCAATCATCAACGGCTCCAACCTGTTGACGGCCATGAGCGCGCTTCATCTCTTCGATATTGAACAACTCCTGAAACAGGCTGAGATCGCCTGCGCGATGACGCTGGAGGCGCTCTTCGCCAACATGGAGCCTTACGACGTGCGGCTCCACCAGCACCGCGGCTTCCCCGGGGCCATCAGGAGCTCGCAGGCTATCCTCAGGTGCATCGAGGGGAGCGACCTCCTCTCCGGCAGGATGAAGACGAAGGTACAGGATGCCTATTCGATGCGGTCTTCTCCCCAGGTGATAGGTGCGGCCCACGACGCCGTGGCATTCGCCAGGAAGCAGGTCGAGATAGAGCTCAACGGTGTAGGAGACAACCCAATCTTCCTGCCGGAGGCAAACCTCACGATCACCGGCGCGAATTTTCAGGGAACCCCGGTGGCGCTGCCTATGGACATGATCGGAGCCGCCGTTACGACGGTGTGCGTGATCTCGGAGAGGCGGATGAACAGGATGACCAACCCCGCGCTTAGCCAGGGACTGCCGGCCTTTCTGACAGAGGGAGCCGGCATGTTCTCAGGGCTTATGCTCAGCCAGTACACGGCAGACACCCTCATCACCGAGCAGCGTATACTCTCCGCGCCCGCCTCGATCCTGTCGATTCCCGCCGCGGCGGATCAGGAGGATTTCGTCTCGATGGGGATGAATACGGCAATCAAGAATGGTCAGATAGTGGACAACGCGCGTGGGGTGATCGGAATCGAGCTCATGGCTGCCGCGCAGGCGCTGGATTTCAGGGACTTCAATAAAGGAAAAGGGGTACAAACCGCGCATTCGGTGATCCGCGGGCATGTGGATCATCTCGACAAGGATCGTCCGCTCCACAAGGATCACGACCGGATGAAGGCACTCGTCGAGTCGAACGATATCCTCGAGGAAGTTGAAAAGGCCGTGGGATCGCTCGGGTAGTAGCGCGCCTTCCCACTCGCGCGGGCTGACACAGTGCGCTCTCGTTTCATCCCCATAGATATGTGCCCATTGCCTGTGTCAGCTTGTCCAGGGCGAACTCCAGGAATCCGCACCCGCCTTGACATCCTCTGATATTATATGGTATTATTGAGATTGCGGTTGTCGGGAGGCGAAGGATGTCGCGCGTTGCAGCGCTCTTCCGACCACCGTTCCTGGAACTTGATGATTCTTCCGGACGCCAGAGAGGGGGTACCATGTTTTCGAAGATCTTCCGTGTTGTCGCGGTTGTCGGGTTGACACTATTCACCCTGAACATTGACACCTGCGTCGCTTCGCACCCGGATATGTCCGCCATCGGCAATACCGCGATGTCGCAGAACGTTGCGGGCCGCGGATCGTCCTGTCCACTCCCCCTTCTGGAACACCCCAGGACCGAGAACCGGGTCAACACATACACCGATAATCGCCAGCAGGATCAGAGCCTCGCTGTCGACGACGAGGGACGGATACTGGTCGCCTGGGGCAGCAGGAGGCAGGAGTTCGGTACTTATGGCGTCTTCGCCCAGTATCTCGACCAGCTTGGCCGTCCGCTTGGAATGGAGATGCACGTCAACACGCACCTCTCCGGACATCAGATGAGGCCTGCCGTGGCGTTCGCACCCGATGGTGCCGCGTGGATAGCGTGGTTTTCCTCCGAACAGGACGGTTATCTCGGCAGCATCCGGATGCGACGCCTCAACCCCGGCCTCGCAACGAATGACAGAGGCAGCCCCTATAACACCATAATCCCCACGGGGGAGGAGATTCAGGTCAACGAGACCTCGGTCGGCAATCAATTCGATCCCGCGGTCATGGCCTGCGACAACGGCCATGTCTTCGTCTCCTGGGTATCCGATCATGCCAGCTCGCGTCTGGTATACGGACGTCTCTTTGACGCGGGCGGCATACCTGTCAGCGGCGAATTCAGGCTTGACAAACAGGATGGTTTGAACGAGTCGCTCCCTTCACTCGCTCGTCTCTCCAGGAACCGCGTGGTTGCGGTATGGGCGCGCGACAACGGAAAGGGTGCGCCGGGTGGTATCTACGGCCGAATATTCCTGGACAACGGCGAGCCGGACGGAGAAGTCTTCGCCGTAGCGGATGGTGATGATAGAGATAATGTAGAGCCGAGTGTCGATTCCAATGGAGAAGACCGCTTCGTCGTCGCGTGGATGAGCGTGGCGCGCGAGTCGGCAGATTCCTACCAGTTGTCGGTGAGGCGTTTCGATTCGATTGGCAGGCCGCTCGAGAATCCCGTTCTAATCGAAAAAGCCGGGGAAGGATACTTGAACGGCGGCTCGGTTGCCATGGCTCCTGACGGCCGCTACATCCTCGCCTGCAATCTACACCAGGAGAAGAAGGAGAACCCCGATGGACATCGCCTGGAGCGTTCCGTCTCGATAGTGGGCCGAATATTCGATGCGGACGGCGAAGCCCTTGTTGATCCTTTCCGCCTGAACGAATTCGACGCGGGCGAACAGAGCATGCAGGTGGGGCTCAACGCGCGACACATAGCGTGGTCATCGCTGAATCAGATCGCGGTAGTATGGCACGGCAACATCGAGGACGACAAACGCGGGGTCGGCCTGACGGTCTATGCCCCGGCAAATCTTCTGCCTGAAGCACCGCCTGTCCTGGAGCGGATGGCGGCCGACGGCCTCTCGTACGAGGATTTCACCCTCCAGAGACAGGCACCGCCCGAGTGGAATCCGAACTGGACGAGCGACGCGTATCTTCCGATACTCCCGCCTGCCGGTCCCGATTTCGGTTTCGAGGCCTTTACAAGCACACAGTGGACTCCTCCCGATCCGGAGCTGGCGGTGGGTCCGAATCATATCGTCGGAGTGGTCAATATCTGGATACGCATATTCGACAAGAGCGGAAATATCCTTCTCGACCAGGATCTGGCGGACTTCTTCGGATCAACATCATTCTCGTTCGATCCCGTGGCGATGTATGATCCGCTTGTCGACCGCTACGTCGTAGCTTCGGCTGAGCACGACCCGGCCGAACGGGACTTCCTGAATATCGCCGTATCCGATGACAACGACCCCACGGGGACATGGTACACCTACCGTATCGAGACATCGTCATATTGCGATTACAACGATTTTCCCAACCTGGGTTCCGGGCCGAATGCGTACTACATCGCCACAGACTGCTTCGGATGGCCGGGCGGGAACCAGATCACCATCTTCGAGAAGACACCCATGCTCAACGGCGATCCGATCACGATACAGAATATCAAGACATCAAACTGGTTCAATTCCGTCGGTTCGACAAAGATGTATGACTCCGGCGCTCAGGCTGCGTATTTCGCGAGCGCCCACACGGTCGGTTCTCCAAACGTCATGCTATACGCTATAACAGACCCGCTTGGATCACCCCAGCTTCACAGTATCGCCGTCAACGTCGGCTCGTTCAGCCAGCCACCCGACGCGCAACAGCAGGGAACATCGAACCGCGCTGACACCATCGACTACAGGATCAAGAACGGTGTTGTCCGTGGCGGGTTCATGTATATCTGCCACACCGTGGCGGGAGGAGATGGCGCGGCCAAAGCGCGCTGGTACAAGATCGACCTCAAGGGATGGCCATACGGCCAGAATCCGGTCAAGGTCGACGGTGGTGATGTGGATCCCGGCTACAACATCGACACCTGGTTCGGAGACATCAACGTCGATTCAAGCGGCAATGTCGCGATGGCGGTCAACCGTTCCTCTCCGAACGAGCTGATTGGAGTCTACAGGACCTTCCGGCTGGAGACGGACCCCGCGGGCACCATGCGTCAGGTCGTGGAGATGCAGACGAGCACAACGCCGGAGCTGGGTGACAGGTGGGGAGACTACGGCGGGCTGGAGGAAGATCCGGCCGAGCCGGGGACGTTCTGGAATCATCATGAATACCGCACGTCGAGCTGGCGCACATGGATGGGCCACTTCGCCGTCTCCGACGGTATCAAGCTCACGAACCTGACGCAACTTGTGCCTGGAAGTCTCGCCACTATAGAGGTGACAAACGCCGGGCCGGGGGAGAGAATCTGGTTTCTCTACAGCCTGGCGGGCGAAGGCAATGGTCCTTCCGTACCTCAGCTCGGAGGTCTCCAGCTCGGTATCCTTGAGCCGGTGGAGATACTCGGATCCGCGGTGGCTGACGATTCGGGCACGGCCACTTTTGAGACCATGGTGCCGGGGGGAGCCCCGCCGGTTCAGGTATGGTTCCAGGCCGTTACGCCCCGAGGGACAGGAGGTGACAGGTCGGTCGCCTCAAACGTGACGACAGACACGATACAGTAAGCCTGCTGAGATTGCGACCGCCCTGATGGAGGCATGCGACCAGGCCCTCTGCGCTGTTACGTTGAGTGGTGCGGCCAATTGCAGCATTGCGTCAGATAAGTCCCGGAGAGAAACGGCGGTCAGCGGGATGAAGAGAGATGCCGGCTGGACCGTCCTTCATCCCGTCAGTTCTTTCCGGCTTATCTCTCTCAGCGCGCCGGGGCTCAAATCCCCTAAAGACAAAGATCCGATACGAGTTCGCTTCAGCCCCTTCACGGTATATCCGGTTTTCTTCAATAATCGCTTAACGATATGATTTCTCCCCTCGTGGATGCGGAGTGTCACTCGAGAGTCGTCACATCTAACGAGATCAACATCCACACGGCGGCCATCTACAAGCACGCCTCTGCGCAGTCGTTCCTCTGCCTCGAACGGCCTGTCAAGAAGCACTTCATACTCCTTGATGGTCTCGTAGCGCGGGTGGCTGATCATGTTCGCCATATCGCCGTCGTTCGTGAGAATCAACAATCCCTCAGCGTCGGCATCGAGCCTGCCGACCGGAAAAACACGTTCCTCCAACCGCATATCGCCGAGAAGATGGGCGACAGTCCTGCCGCCATGTTCCTCCCCCATCGTCGTCACAACACCCTTCGGCTTGTAGAAGGCGTAATAGACCTTGCGCTCCTCACGCACCTCTGTCCCGTCCACGAGTATCACATCCAGCACGGGGTTCACGCACTGGCCGATCGTGGCCCTCCTGCCGTTGACCGTAACGCGGCCATCCTTTATCAGCTCCTCCGCGTGACGACGGCTCGCTATACCCGCAGCGGCGAGCACCTTCTGAAGCCGCCGCGGCCCGTCGACCTTCTTTTCCGTCCTGTCATCCATGAGCAGACCTTCATTCATCGTCCCGGGGCTGAATCTACATCAACTCCCGCCTGCTGACAAGGCCACACTCCTCTCTTTATGAGTTGACTATGTGGCGTCTCGCTGATATTATTGTCTCCGTAACTCGACGCGACACCCCTGACACGAGAGAACTGTTCGGGACTGATTTCCGTGGAGCAGATCCGTTTATGAACATCCTGGTACTCGGCGCTGGCGAGATGGGCTTTCAACTATCGAAGCGACTCTCGCATGAGAAGCACAACATCACAATAGTTGAGCGTGACCTTCAGAGTGCGGCACACGCGAGAGAACAGCTCGACGCCGCTGTGGTACAGGGAAACGCCGCCAGCTATCGTGTGTTGAAGCAGGCGGGATTCGAAAACGCGGACATTGTGACCGCCATGACCGACTCCGACGAGATAAACCTGATGGCCTGCCGGATCGCCAGGAAGGCAGGCGTCCCGATGACGATAGCCCGCGCGCGAAACCCGGAGCTGGATGAACCCGACTTTCCCCTTTCAAAGGAAGAACTGGGCGTGGACCTTATTATTCACCCGGAGAAGGAGACGGCAAAGGCGGTTGTGCGTCTGATACGGCGCTCCGGCGCGACGGACGCGGTAGATTTCGCCGACGGGAAGATCCAGCTGCTTGGCATCAGGGTCGAGGAAAGCTCTACTGTACTCAGGGTACCATTCAAGGAACTCGGACCCAGGATGGGCAATCCGCCGGTCCGGATAGTGGCTATCAACCGAAGAGAAAAGACGCTGATCCCGAACGGAGAAGATTTCCTTGTCCCCGGGGACCAGATTTTCGTCATCAGCGATCCGGCCTACATGTCTGAATACCTTAAGTATACAGGTAAGGGAGACATACGGATCGAGAACGTAATGATCCTGGGAGGCGGACTGATAGGACAATTCATCGCCAGGATGCTTGGCAAGGAACTCAACGTAAAGATCATCGAAAGCAACGCGGCAAGATCTCAGGAAATCGCGGACATCCTCCCCAACTCGCTGATCATCTACGGTGATGGCACGGATCTGGACCTGCTGGCGGCAGAGGGGATAACAGATATGGACGCTTTCGTGGCCACCACGGGTGATGATGAGAACAATATCATTGCCACACTGGTAGCACAGCACCTCAAGGTTCCAAGGACAATAGCGCTCGTAAACAGAACGGAATACCTGCCGATTACGCCCACTATCGGGATGGACGCGGTGGTAAGCAAACAGTTGCTGACTGTCAACGCCGTGTTGAAGTTTATCCGTTACAGCAACGTCGAGTCGATCGCCACGCTGCCCGGGGTGGACGCCGAGGTTATCGAGTTCGTCGCGCAACCGGGATCGAGAATTGTCAGGAAGTCCCTGAAAGAGATAAAATTCCCGAGACACTCGATAGTCGGGGCGATTCTTCACGACGACAACCTTATAATACCCACAGGCGACATCCAGATCGAGGCCGGCGACAGGGTCGTGGTCTTCTCTCTACCGAGTGCGCTGGAAGGAGTCACAAAGCTCTTCAAGTAAGTGAACGGCGCGGCGTGACCGTCACCGCGACCGTCTCCTGGAGCCCCCCACTTTTTGCGTGTCATTCCCCCTGGTCCCGAATCAACATCATTGTGCGATTGGATTCCCGACAAGCGGGAATGACATGTGATGGCCATCTGCAGCACCAGAAAAGAGTTATAGCGATTTAACCAGATTTTCTGGGGAAACTCCCGCACCATCTCCGCTTGACATGGAGTGGTCACCGTGGTATCATCTCTCTGGCTGGAGGACGATCGCAGGGGCGGGGATTTCACATATCACGCTGTCGCGAGAGTCAGCGGGCGATCCGCAGTGCCAGATCCCCCTCCTGGACGCCCGACGTCAACCGCGCAGGCGATTACGTCTCTACACCATTAATCATCTCTGGCGACGGCCGGGACCTGACTGAATGGCACATCTAAAACATATTCTCTCCCCCTCTCGCACGACGAGCTTCCTCTGCGCCCTTTATTTCCTGATTCTCGCGCCCGGCTCTACACACGCCCAGACAACGGGCGGCATAAGAGGTCGCATTGCGGACAGCGCGACGGGAGAGACGCTCGAAGGGGCGCTGGTGGTGGTCGAGGGAAACACGTGGGGGAACTATTCCAACGCCGGGGGAGAGTACCGGATTTTCAATCTCACACCTGGCACTTACAATATCAAGGTCTCCTTCATCGGCTACACCGCCACGACCATACAGGGTATCAAGGTCAAATCGGGCCAGGTATACGTGCAGGACGTAAAGCTGACCGCGTCACCCATCGAGCTGGAAGGGATGGTCATCGAGGCCTCGAAGTCGCCCATACTCGAACCCGGCGTAACGGAAACGAGACAAACGATATCCGACCAGGAAATAGAGGAGTTACCGGTCGACGACATCCAGGATATTCTGGAACTTCAGTCAGGGGTGATCCACGGGACGATCAGGGGAGGCAGGATCGGACAGGAGGTCTATGTCATCGACGGAGTAACCGTCAAGAATTTTCTCGAGGGGAGTCAGGAAGGCCTTGGCGTGGATCTCGGAGTCCTCTCGGTCCAGGAACTCTCGGTGGTCACCAGCAGTTTCAGCGCAGAGCACGGCCAGGCCCTCTCAGGCGTTATCAACCTGGTCACGAAAGAAGGAGGCCGCGAGCATGCCGGCGCCCTGCGCGTGACTTCGGACGGACTCGTGCCCGACAAAGATGCCTATGGATACAACCGACTCGAGGTCTCTGCCGGAGGCCCCATCGACAGGGGGAAACACTTCCGTTATTTCTTCTCTCTGGATGGGACCGGACAGGTGGATTCCGATCCGGTCGCCGTTCCGCTCGACCTGACCGGGGGGCGGTCGCTCAACAGGCTGCCGCACAACGAGGGGGACAATCTCAACCTCTTCGGCAAGCTCTCCTGGTGGGCATCGAGAGATTATAAACTGTCACTGAGCCACCTCTCCTCGCGCGATCAGCAGAGATTCTACGACCCTCATTACAAGTACAATCTCGACAACACGCTCAGCCAGAGGACCAGGGGCGACCTCCTCAACATCTCGCTGAACAGGATGAGCAGTTCGTCTTCGGCGAGAACGAACATACTCGACGCCAGGGTCAGTCTATACAGGAACAGTCGTTATTTCGGCGTACTCGAGGAGGGCTATTTCGACGGCAGAAACGAGTTTCTGGGGTTCAGTTTCCTCGATTACAGGTTCCGCGGTGAGGATTTCGTCTCCATGGCCCCCCAGGATCAGGCGGCTTCGGGCGGTTCGGTCCCGGGCTACAGTGTCCCGTCCGCCACGGGGGAGAACGCATACGGGGTACAGGATACCAGCGTCTTTGTGGACTCAGGACAGAATCCGACGATCACGAAATCGCTCTACGAGTTCGCCGATTTCAGCGTCGACTGGGACAACAGGTTTCAGAGTGACTTCCAGATAAAGACCGGCGCCGAGTTCAAGATGAACCACACTCAGACATATCAGCGCCTGAACGCCTATGTGCCGGGCGGCGTCCCGAACTATGTCGAGTTCTACCCCATGCTGGGGGCTTCGTATGTTCAGGGACGAGTGGCCGGGGCAGGCCTGGTCCTCGACCTCGGGATGAGATTCGACATGTTTCTTCCCAGGATAGACTACCCGGAGAATTTCTCTCTCCCCCTGCTCGGCATAAGGTCTTCGGAGAACAAGTTCGCCTTAAGCCCCCGCCTGGGCGCCACCATAACTTTCATGGAAAACAATCTGTTCAGGATAAGTTACGGTATATTCAGACAGACCCCCGACTTTCAATATCTCTTCGATGTCTCCTTCTCCGATCCATTCAGAGCGGGCAACCGTCGGAGGGGCAACCCGGAACTCCAGTTCGAAAGAACGAACCAGTACGAGGTGGCATATTCCCGGGCATTCACCAACGATTTTTCCCTGACGGCCGGTGCATATGTGAAACAACTTGAACATCTTGTAGCCTCACGATTTTCCGGTGGGCAGGAACCACAGAATTCGAGGTTTTTCAACGATGATTTCGGCAGTGTCAAAGGCGTGGAACTCGTGCTGAAGAAACGGATGAGTGAGGTCCTGGGACTGGCCGCCAGTTATACCTATCAGAAGGCCACGGGGATGGCCTCAGACGCGTTCGACCTCTTCGGCAATTATGAATTCGATCCTGAGATAGATCAGTATGTCGACCTCCCGGACAAAGAAGTGCCGCTCGATTTCGATCAGAGGCATACCGCTGATATATCTGTCGAAGCCAGGGTCCCGGACGATATCGGTGACATAAGCGCACTCTTGACTCCCCTCTCCAGACTCCACGTTTTTTCGACCCTCGAGTATGGGAGCGGCCTGCCCTACACGAGGATGCGCATCGATTCGACCGTGACACTGGGGGTCGTAAAGGAGACCCTCGTACCCGCTGAACTGCCCAACGCCTCACGACTTCCGTTCACGCTCGAATGGAATCTGAAACTCAGCCGCGGGCTCAGGTTCGCAGGCATGGATTATACCTTTTTCCTGGACATACGAAACATCCTCGGCAAGGACAACATCCTCTATTACGATCCTCGCTTCGATTCTCCGTGGAACTCTGAATCACGGCTCAGGGAGCTGGCCCGTCAGGCTACCGAGGATGCGTTCAGCGTGCCGGCTGAGTCTGAAGACTACACGCCCCAGAGCGACCTTGATGGAGACAGGGTAATCACGCCCGCGGAGCAGGAAGAAGCTTACTACCAGGCGCTCGTGGAGAGGTGGAGACCGGTGCTGACCCACGATGAGCCGAGACTGATCAGGCTCGGGATGGGTATGAGGTTCTGACGTTATGAGAGAGAAGACGCTGTTTACATCCTTGATCTTGTGTCTGGCGACACTCTCGTGCGGAGATACGATAATTCTGCAGGGGGATAACCCTGGAATTATCCGCACGGTCGCGGGAGGGGGGACTTCGATCGCTGAAACGGGAGATTCCGCCCTCGATATCACTCTGAACAGGCCTTCACAGGTTGTAGCCTCCGCGACCGGTGGTTACTATATACTCGAGACGGGTTATAACAGAGTGCTGTATGTGGATCCAGGCGGTAAGGTGGAAGCGGTAGCAGGCGACGTTACGGCAGGCTTCAGCGGAGACGGGGGGGACGCGAGAGACGCCCTGCTCAACAATCCCGGCGGGATGGACGTCGACGGCAATGGAAACATCTACATAGCCGACACCTACAACCACCGGGTCCGGATGATAGACCAATCCGGTATCATAAACACAATCGCCGGCAGCAACCAGGCAGGCTTTTTCGGAGACGGGCAGCCCGCCACGGAGGCGGGTCTGCATACACCTGTTGATGTGGCCGCAGATCCCTTCGGAAAAGTCTACATCTCAGATCAGGACAACAACAGGATACGCATGGTCGATCTCGACGGAATCATCCAGACCGTCGGAGGGACTGGAGAATTCAGTTTTAACGGGGACGATATAAGAGCCACCGATGCCAATATACTGGAGCCAGCGGGCATCGACAGTGATCCGGAAGGGAACATATACATCGCGGTCGCGGGCCATCACATGATTCGCAGGATAGACATCGACGGCAAGATAAAGACAGTGGCGGGATCCGGTATCTCAGGATTCCTGGGAGATGGCGGCAACGCCGTATCAGCGTCGCTCTTCAGCCCTCAGGACGTATATGTCTCCGCCGACGGGAAGAGTTTCTACCTCGCCGACACATCCAATCACAGGGTGAGGTTTGTCGACGAAAACGGGGACATATTCAGCGTGGCCGGCAACGGAGAGCCGGATTACAACGGCGACGGTCTCTTTGCCACGGAGGCGAGCCTGAGATATCCCGGCGGGGTCTCTATGGATCCCTTCGGGAACCTCTACATAGCAGACACGAACAACGCACGCATAAGAAGGGTCCCATTCCCATGAACCGGTCAACAGTATGTGTGATTCTCACAACGATTATTCTCCTCATGGCGGTAGGTGCGTGCTCCGTCGATCCCCTCGGGGAACTCTATGAGAAGGGGCCGGGAGTATACACTGAGCAGGTGGGCCCGTTCCTCAGGATCACTTTCAACCCTGGTTCTGACTGGTACCCGAGCTGGTCGGGCGACGGTACGAGGATCGCCTACTCGGCGCAGGGTTTCGAAGAAGACACGCAGGGGCAGATAACGGTGAATGTGATCCCTTCGTCGGGAGGGATATCGCGCCGTGTATCTCCCGTCTGGTCGAGGACCGACTACGACTTTTATCCCCTCTGGATGGATGGTGACAACACGATTGCGTACATCTCCTTTGGAGGCGTGAACTTCTCCACACCTCTGGAGCCAAATGTCACGTTCGTCAACCCCACCGACATCGAGGACTACACCGAGCAGGCACTTGCTCTCAACGGCCCTCTCGATTTGAGCATCTCCCCCGACGGAAGCGCCCTGGCGTACAGTGATTATCTGACTACCGTTACCATAAGCGGGGAATCACGGACCAGTGAAGATGCTACTTACCTGGTTCGCAGGGACGCGGCCGCCAATTCCCTCACGGCCCTCTGGTATGTGCAGTTTCCTTTCACGGACGAGCCGAAAAGGATAGAAGGCACGATGGGAGCCACGGGACTGAGCTGGTCGCCAGACTCCGACACCATAGCCTTCACAAAGTCGGGGTACATCTACATCGTTTCCCATCTCGGGGGCGAAGCGCAGTGGAAGTTCGAGGGAAGATCGCCGGCGTGGTCTCCTGACGGTACACGAATAGCATGTGAGATAGAAAATAACATATTTGTATATCGACTTTCCGACGGAGATAGGACGCAGGTCACCACAGAAGGAGGAGTCGATCCATCCTGGTCCCCCGACAGTGGAAAGCTGGCGTTCTCGTGGAACCGCAACGGCAATTACGACATCTACATAGTGGACCTTGCCGATATTGCGGGGGGAATCGACTGAGATTTCCGTACATCACGCCCCTCTACCTGGCTTCCCCCCAGTCGAGCACCTGACCTGTTTCCTGGTTCGTCACTGACCTTACGCGATTCCCGCCCTCTCCTTTCGAGATGTACATCGCCCGGTCCGCCTGCTGCAGGAGCCTCTCCACTCCGTGGGTATCGGTCGGATATGTTGCCACACCTACACTGACGGACAGGAACCCCGTAGCCGCAAAGGAGTCATCAGCCACTGATTTTCTGAACCTGTTCGCCACCTTCGTGGCTACGTCCAGGTCGGTATCCGCCAGGAGCCACACGAACTCGTCACCTCCATAGCGCGCGACGATATCACCATCTCTCGAATTCGCGCGCAATCTGTCAGCGATGAAACAGATGGCCTCATCCCCTATCGAATGACCGTAATAGTCATTGATCCACTTGAAGTTGTCTATATCTATCATAAGAACAGTCAACGGATTGCCCGTCCTGCGGGTCCTCTCGGTCAGCAGTATGAATTGTTCCTGAAAGAACCTGTGGTTGTACATGTCGGTCAAGCCGTCCGTTATCGCCTGCCGCTTGAGTTCCTGGAATAACTGAGCATTTTTCAACGCGTTAGCGGAAGAGTTGGCCACGATCTGACAGAACTTTATCTCCCACTCGCTGAACACTTCCTTTGTTCTCGCCGCCCTGAGAAGGAGAGTGCCGAAGCGATCCTCTCCATGTACCATCGGGACCACAAGGAGTGAGTTCAGGCCCGCGCGCTGGAGTTGACCGCCAAATTCGCATACTATCGGGTCTTCAATCGCGTCGTCTATTACTACGGATTTCCCTGTCTCCATAGCACGCTTCACCTCTGGATATTTTACAAGGTCTATTTCGAGGTTCTGGATCTCCGTATTGTCCTGAGAAGCCATTACGTGTCCGACCTTTGGATTGTGGCTTTCGATAAAGAGGACGGAACATCGCTTCACGTCCAGAACGGTCTCAATCTTCTGCACCAGGAGATTGAGCACACGCCTCGCGTCAAGCGTAGAAGTGACAAGCCGGGTGATTTCCAGCAGGGCTTCCAGCTCTCTTGTCCTCTTCTCGAGCCTCTCGACCCTGCTCTTTCTTCCACGCTCCCGTTCCATCATATAACCATAGAACAGAGAGATGATTATGATGAACGGGATCCTGATCATTATGGATGAATCGCTGGCCAGTTCGGCGGGGCCCGTCATGGCCAGGATCAGCGCGTAGGCACCCGTGACGAAGAGCGAGTTTATGACGACGCGCTTGAGGTTCCCACCCAGCGAGGCGAGCAGAATGACAAGAAAATAGACGAGATAAAAATCAGAGCCTGCTTTCCCACTGAGATATATTCCCAGTGAGACCATCAGCGTATCGGTAACGAGAATTATGGCTTCCAGGGCGCTTTTCTCGAAGAACCTGCGGGGAAGGATCATGAGTATCAGGTTGGACAGCATCAGTGAGCCGACCAGCAGGGATTCCCTGGTCATATATTCGGGGAGGGAGGTCCCGAAGACAACCATGTATGAGACAGATATTATGAGGCACCATCTCAGTGTAATAACGGTCTTCTTCCTTGACCATCGACCGATATCCATATAATAAACTCTTCGGAAAAATGGTGATTCTGCCGGCGTGACAACGTACAAATCGATGTGCAAAAGGGAGCAAATAATATGCCAGACTGCATGTTTTGACACAGCCGTCGCCGTTCTGCGCCTGCCCCGGGTAGTCGGTGTGGCTTACGCTGCCGTCGACCATCACGGGTCTTCGCCGCGCAAGATGAAAGGGAGGAAGATGATGGGGAAACTCCGCCGAGGTGGGGCCTGACGCTGCGGAGACAGTGACATGTATCTTCGCCACATCAGGCTGTACCGGGCTCAGTCTCGGAGATACTTCTCGTATAAGTCGGTCTGTCTGTTCCGGAGGTCGATCTCTTCGCCGCGGATGAATAGAGCCTCGAGCCGGGTCCGGGGCTCCAGGGGATCTCCGTCGAAGACAGCGATGTTCGCCTCTTTACCGGTCTCCAGGCTCCCAAGCCTGTCGGATACCCCGAGGATCTCTGCAGGATATATGGTGATGGCTTTGAGAGCCTCCTCCCTCGGGAGACCGTAAGCCACCGCAAGTCCGGCGCTATATGGGAGGAGTCTGACGTTGTGGGCATCAGATGTCTGGATGGCGAACTTGACACCGGCTGCGCTGAGGATTGCCGCGTTTTCGTATATCGCGCCCTCTGTTTCCACGGAACTCGGCTGAGTGTTGACCGGGCCGAGAAGGACGGGAATATCTCTCCGGGCCAGCTCATCCGCCAGCTTGTAGGCCTCTGTGGCGTGACACAGGATCAGTTTTATTCCGAACTCATCCGCTATCCTGAGCGCCGTCTCTACATCGTCTACACGATGGGCCCGGACAATCAGGGGAACCGTGCCTTCAAGCACCGGTATCATCGCCTCCATGCGGAGATCCCTGGAAGGCGTGAAGTGCTCCTCAGATGCCCCGTCCGACGGGGCGCGATCACCTTCTCTGTACGCCGCCCACTTCCTCACGTAATTATCGGTGTCCACGAGCGTCTTACGAAGCAGAGACGCTATCCCCATTCTCGTCTCCGGGCCCTTCTTCTCATCGCTGAATCGATGTTTGGAGGCCTCCCCCAGGTTCACGTGCACTCCTGCGGGTGATTTGACGAGCATATCCTCCACATTCATACCGGACAGGTCCAGCACAGCGCTTCGACCGGATATCACGTTTGCCTCTCCCGGAGCGGTGAGCACGGTCGTCACGCCTGTAGACCGGGCGACAGGTATCAACTCGCTGTATGGATTCACCGCATCGAGCACAGACATCTCCGGTGTCACCGGTTCGGCGCCTTCGACCATGTCACGGGTCGCCGCAACTGCGCCTATCTCCACCAGCCCGAGGTGCGTGAATGAATCGATCATGCCGGGCATGACCACCTTATCCCCGGCGTCTATAGCCCTCGCGTCCGGAGGAGCTTCAGAACCCTCCAGAACCTGTATTATCCCGTCGCCGTTGAAGACCACTGTTCCTTCTTCAATCACGCGTCCGGCCATAGTCAGGACCCTTCCGCCGACGAGGGCGATTGTCCCGGCCGCCCGTAGCGCGGAACCGGGACCGGCCGGAAAGAGAAAAAGAAGAGTGGCGAGAAGTGAGCCCCTGATAATTCCTGTTTTCAGATCTCTTGACATCAACCAACCTCCATCGCAGCAGGAAACGCGCTTTCTATCTCTCATAGACTATGACCCCATCTATCACAGTGGCGTCTACCAGCGAGTATATGCTGAAGGGATGACCGGAGAATATGGCCAGGTCCCCCTCCTTTCCTCTTTCCAGCGTCCCTATCCTGTCTTGCAGCCCGAGGATCCATGCCGGGTTGGCGGTGATGCTCCGGAACGCTTCTTTCTCCGACTGCCCGTACCGAACGGTCTTCGCCGCCTCGTGGTAAAGACGCTGTATGAGGTCGCCGCTGTCGGAATGGATGGCCACACGGACGCCTTTCCTGTTCATCAGATACGCGTTCTGAGGAATAGCATCCCACGCCTCCATCTTGTAGCCCCACCAGTCCGCGAAGGTGGCCACGCCTATATCATGTCCGGCTATCTCTTCCGCGACCTTGTAGCCCTCGAGGCAATGCTGGAACGATCTGATACGGAAGCCGAACTCGTCGGCTATCCTCATGAGCTCAAGGATCCCGTCTGCTCGATAGCAATGGATGTGCACGAGGTAGTCACCGCTGAGCACACCCGCCAGCGCCTCCATCTTCAAGTCTCTTTCAGGCTGCCTTTCATTCTTCCCGTGCTTGCCTGTCTCATATCGTTCCCATTTTTTCATGTACTCCCGGGCTTCGACAAACGCCTTCCTCAACATGTACGCGTTTCCCATCCTCGTTGAGGGCATCTGATTGCGATTCCCGTACACCCTCTTGGGATTCTCGCCGAACGCCATCTTCATTCCCTTCGGCGCCCCCTCGAAGAGCAGTTCCTTCACATCGAGGACCGGTCTGAGCTTGATTACCGCCGTCTGTCCGCCGATGAGGTTAGCACTCCCGGGGAGGATCTGAACAGTTGTCACGCCCCCCGCTCTCGCCCTATCGAAAGCAGGGTCCTGAACATTTATCGCGTCGACAACCCGCACCTCCGGCGTTATCGGATCGGTGGCTTCGTTCCCGTCTGAGTTAGCCTCGACCCCCGGCCACGAATAGACACCCATATGCGAGTGCGTCTCGACGATTCCAGGCATCACGTACTTACCGGTCGCGTCGTAGACCTCTATTCCCCGGGGGGCCCTCAGCCTGGCACCGACCTTCTGGATCAGGCCATCGATTATCAACACGGATCCTCCTTCTATGACCTCGCCGTCGACGGTGATAACCGTGCCACCTTTCACCAGAAGATCCCCCTTCTCCCACGCCGCCTCGACCTCGCACGGGCTTAAGAAGGCGCAACCTGTCAGCAGGATCAAAAGAATGTACAGACGTTTCAAGATAGGCCTCCAGACTGCTGCAGTTTTGCACAACGTTCATCTTTTTGAACGGGAATGATCGCTGTATTCCTTACCCAATTCTATCCGCTTCGTGCTCCTGTGTCAAAGGGAATTTTCGTGGGGCAAACGCTTGCCTTTCGCCGCTTAAGTTGTTATCTATAGACGCGTCGCAGGCGGGCATACTGAGCTCGCTTCAGCATGCATCCACTTTTCATTTACACCTGATTTGAGCGATTCTGTCGGGAAGAGATTCGTCAGGATCGACTGAGAGAATCGCTCAACTCTGGTTACAATCAGCCTGTCAGCAATAGAGGAGTCACGATGGGATTATTCGATCGATTCAAGAAGGGGAAGAAGGTCGTAGTGATCGGCCTGGATGGAACACCTCATTCACTGGTAACGAAGTTCATGGACGAGGGGCTGATGCCGAACTTCAGGAAACTGACGCAGAAGGGGTCTTTCAGCCCGCTCTTCTCGGTGCTTCCAACGGTTTCCTGCGTAGCATGGTCATCGTTCATGACCGGCAAGAATCCTGCTAAACACAACATATTCGGTTTCCTCGATCGAAACGCGGGGAGTTATAATCCCTACGTGCCCAATTCGAAGAACATGAAGGCGAGAACACTATGGGATCACCTGAGCGCGGAAGACAAACGTGTAGTGGTCATGGGTGTGCCCGTCACGTATCCCCCGAAGGCGGTCAACGGAACACTCATCTCCGGCTTTCTCGCGCCTGATCTCGCGAAAGCCACATACCCGGAGGCACTGGGAGAAGAACTCAAGTCGACTAACGAGTATCTACTCGACATCGATCCCTGGAAGGCGAGGGAAGATGTCGACAGTGTCGCACCGCAGGTCATGGATGTCTTCAGAAAGCGGCGCGACACCCTCCGAAAATTCATGCGGAACATGGAGTGGGATTTTTTCATGACCCACTTCATGGAGACCGATCGACTTCATCATTTTCTCTGGGAACATATGGAAGAGGGAATCGAGCCCTACTGCCAGCAGTTCAGGGATTTCTACAGAGAAGTAGATGAGTTCCTGGGTGAGCTCGATCACGAACTGGAAGAAAAGGCAACGCTCATCATCCTCTCTGATCACGGCTTCTGCACACTCAAGCGTGAGGTCTACGTCAATCACTGGCTCGTTGAGAAGGGATACCTGCACTTCAAGAGTGATGATCCGAAGGGTATACAGGATATAGATGCCGAAAAGACGAGTGCCTACAGCCTGGATCCCGGCAGGATATACATCAATCTCAACGGGAGAGAGCCCCTCGGGACGGTGAATCCGGGGACTGAGTATCAGGCGTTGAGGGACAAGCTGGTAAATGAGATCGCGACTCTCAAAGACCCGGAGACCGGTGAAGAGATGCTCGACGGGGTAAAGACAAAAGACGATCTCTTTTCGGGCCCTAGTTTTGACATAGCCCCTGACATCATCATGGTGCCGAAACGGGGCTACGATCTGAAGGGATCGGTCAACAGGAAGACCCTGACCGACAAGGGTCCTATCGTGGGGATGCACACGCTCGACGACGCGATGTTGTATATCCGGGGAGAGGAGATCAGGCGCTCTGACATCGGCATCACGGACGTCATGCCCACAATCCTCCACCTGATGGGGAGCGAGATCCCTCCGGATCTTGACGGCAGAACTGTCCTCGAGGCATAGTCGGCAGGATAAGAGAGCTCCCGAGTTACAGGGGTGCTTTCCTTGACGCCAGGCATGATGGTCCACATCGGGAGGGAGATCGATCGAAGCGAACCCTGGCACGACGACGACTCTTGTCTACCGAACATAGCCGAGTGCGCGAAGAGCGTTTTCTGTCTCTCTGTCGATGTTTTCTGCGCCAGGAGAATCGGGAGATGATTGAGTCTTTACAAGCTCTAGCAACTCACTCTTCATGCTCGCGGCCAGCTCCGGCCTCTCATGCGCCATGTCCCGCTCCTCAGCAGGATCTTCTTCCCGGTTTATGAGCTGTCCCCATCCACCTGCCGGGGAGTAGACGTATTTCCACTTCATAGTCACAAGCGACCAGACCCTCAATTCCTGTGTTTCAGAGGCCGTAGCCTCTGAATAGCCCGTCCTGTCCGGCAGATTCCTCGAACCGTCCATGAAAGGAAGAAGGCTCATCCCCTGCATCTCCTTTGGTCCTTCTATTCCCAGGTAGTCGAGAATTGTAGGCATTATATCGATGCTTTCGCTCAGGCCATCCACCACTCTCCCACCGGACAATCGGCCTGGACGATAAAAAATCAGAGGTATCCTTATCGAGGGATTGTTCACGACACCTCCATGTCCCCAGAAGTCGTTTTCGGCAAAGGATTCACCATGATCGGCGGTCAGAACGATCAAAGTCTTCCCGTCCAGGTTGAGATGCGCCAGGGCCTCTCTCAGATTCCCGATCTGACGGTCGGTGTAGGAAATCTCCCCCATATAGTGAAGCTTCACATTTTCAACGAACCTCTTTGTCAGATTCTGCCGGTCTATCAGTGTAGTGACTGTGATTTCACCATCAAGGTCGGCGTCGGGCTCGCTCTGGTACATAGTATCATATGGCTTGACGGGATTCCATGGTCCATGGGGATCGAAGTAATGGATCCAGAGGAAGAACGGGGCCTCTCCGTGTCGCTCCAGCCAGGTCACCGCGCTGTCAGTGGTCTCCCCGGCCCGCCGCTGGAGATAATCTTCCTCAAAGTATCCTGCGTGAGAGAGTATCCTGTAGAAGAGCGACCGATCGAGGAACATGGAGATGAAAGAGAGATGCAGCCGATCGAAGTTTCCGTCATACGTGTCGAACCCCTGGTCGAGACCGAAACGATCGTCCAGGATGAACGCGCTTACAAACGCCGCTGTCTGATAGCCATTGCCCCTCAAGGCCTCGGCGAGCGTGTTGAGGGACTGGCTCGCGACGTAGCCCTTGTTCGTCCTGACACCATGGTAGATCGGGTATGTCGCGGTCATTATCGATGTGTGAGACGGAAGAGTCAATGGACATTGTGAGATGCATCCTTTGAACCTGACACCCTCCTCCGCAATTTCGTCGATGGTCGGTGTCTGGATTCTGGAGTTGCCGTAACAACCTATGTAGTCCGCACGCTGAGTGTCGATGGTTATGAGAATGATGTTGTCTTTATCCGCAGCATCCGCGAGACCGGTTGATGGACCCCGGTCGGCACTCTTCCGCTCGCCCGGGAAATCGCCCAGGAGGGCGATAGAACCCACGCACGTCAGGAAGAAGGATATAAAGAGGATCCCTAGTGCCAGCCTCTTTCGCCTGGACAGTATCATCAGCAGAAGACGATTCCAGGCAAGGAAGAGGATCAGGACGACCATGGAAATGAGAAGCAGCGACGGCCAGCCGAGCAGGGAGATAAGCGCCCCTTTCTGTCCGTGCCTGTAGAGCCAGCCCACGGAGAATATGGAGAGCACGAGTCCCGAACCAAAACTGAGGCCGCTGAAGAGAGAGTATCCGTCGGCCCCCGCCCTTTCCGGAGATACCTTCAGGATATAACGCAGGAGCAGCAGAGCCGCCACCGCGGCTCCAATGCCTATCAGAGCGTACATGGCCGAGGGGAGGGCAAGATACAGGAGGTAATATGAAGGGACCCTGGATTGTTTCGACATCTGCCATGGCCATATCAGGAGCATCTCCAGGGCACCAGCCGCTATGCCAGAACCGATGCCCGGGACGAGAAACAGATAGAGCTGATCTCCGAAGGAACACTCCGATATCTCCTCTTTTCCAACCAGGATGTCGCGTACTTTTCCGGTCCACATTTCATATCTCCCGCATAGACAAGTGCATGAATCAAGTATATATTAGCGTATGCACGGCAAATAATCAACTTAGATGGGAAGACCGTTTCGCCGTCGGGGAGGCTTGATTGTCGGGAAACAGAGCTTTTGTCATGTCCTATTTCAGGACCAGGAAAGAGGCCCTGCACGTTGCGATAAGCCACGACGGTTACGACTGGAGCGCCCTGAACAGAAACAGGCCGATTCTGTCGAGCACTCTTGGAACCCGGACGATGAGAGACCCGTTCATCTTCAGAGACAGGGACGATCGCTTCCATCTCCTCGCCACAGACGGCTGGACCAGTCAGTACATCATTCACGCGATCTCGGAGGACTTGATCAGATGGGAGAAGATGTCCGCCGTACCTGTTATGGTTGGAGTGGCGGGCGCGCGCAACAGCTGGGCGCCCGAGGCATTTTATGACGCAGAGGAACGTATCTACCGCGTCATCTGGTCATCTTCCGTGCTGCCTGACGAGCCCGGCGACGCGCGGGATCACAGGATATGGTCCGCTCCAACCGAAGATTTCATTACCTTCGGCCCACCGGAACTCTTCTTCGATCCCGGATTCAGCGCGATAGACGCCACGGTCTTCAGGAAGGATGATCTCTACTTGATGGCCTTCAAGGACGAGCGTGGATCGAACAAGCCGGACACCATGCATAAAGCCATCAGGCTGTGTGAATCGCGCGGTGATTGTCGGAGCTTCGGCACTGTCTCCGGCATCGTCACTCCCCCACTCACCGAGGGCCCTATCCTTTTCAGGTGCCACGGAAGGTGGATGCTCTTCTATGACTGTTTTATGGCGGGACAGTGGGGCGCGTCGGTGAGCGTGGATCTGGTGAACTGGGTCGATGTCACGAGAGGCGTGAGATTCCCCACAGGTCCCAGACATGGTTCGGTACTGGAGGTTGAGTACGCTGTTATCGACCGTCTCGAGAGACTGTTGTAACCTGTTTTCGGAACAAGTCTTGCTAATCAGATCCTATACGGGTGTTGATCCGAGTTCATATCAGGTAGGTGGTAAGGGATGAAAAGAGAACCGGACGCTTTGGCAGACAGGATGTTCGATCTCCTTGTCATAGGGGGTGGGATAGGCGGCGCCATGACCGCGTGGGATGCTTCCCTCAGGGGACTATCCGTCGCCCTGATCGAGCGCGGCGATTTTGGTCACGCAACCTCGTCCGCGTCTTCGAAGGTAATACACGGAGGGATCCGGTTTCTCCAGAAGCTGCAGCTCAATCGCGTCAGGGAGGCTCTCCATGAACGAATGATCTTCCAGAGAATCGCGCCGCACAACGTCCACCCCAGACCATTTCTGATACCCACCTTCGGCCACGCCCTGAGAGGAAAAGAGATCCTCGCCTCCGGCATGGCGCTGTATGAGCTCCTCGGCCTGGACGAACGCAGATTTCACGACCCTGGCAAACGAATTCCTTTCTTCAGGATGCTGTCGAGAGACGCGACTCTCGAGATGGAGCCAGGCCTGCCGACGGCCGGCCTGACCGGCGCCGTGGAGTATTACGAATATCACATGCATAACTCCGAGCGCATGACGCTGTCGGTCATCGAGGCGTCCGAGAGGGAAGGCTGTCGTGTCATGAACTATGTCGAGTGCACGGGTTTGCTCTCTGAAGGTGACACAGTAACAGGCATCACGGCGAGAGATCTCCTCTCCGGAGAAACACTCAAGGCCCGGGCGAGGGTCGTGGCCAATGTGAGCGGCCCATGGGCGTTCGAGGTCCTCGACTCGCTGAGCGGGTCATCCTCGGCGCGCACGCGGTTCGGGATGTCGAAGGGCGTTCACATAGTCACGAGACCTCTTACGAGGAGCAGGGCAGTGGCGCTCGCGACGAAGCATAAGATCGAATCCGTACTCACCAGGGGAGGCCGCCACTTCTTCATCATCCCGTGGCGCGGGCATTCGCTTATCGGCACAACGAACGTCCCCCATGAGGGGAGGCCCGGAGAACTGAGGGTCACCGAAAAGGACCTCGTCGATTTTATCGAAGAGATAAACCAGGCTTACCCCGCGGCCTCATTGAAGAGAAGCGACATCGACTATTTCTTCGGGGGTCTCTACCCCCTCGTAGACAAGGTTGTACAATCCGAGGTGTATCAGGGCTCGGGGAAGCACAGGATCTATGACCACCAAAAGAAGGACGGGCTGGGAGGACTCATTACCGGGATCGCCGCCAAGTACACAACCTCGAGGATCATGGCCGTAAAGATAGTAGACCTCGCCTTTCACAAACTGAACCAGACCCCACCACCGACCATGACGGAGATCAAGCCCCTGCCCGGTGGCGCGATAGCGTCTTTTCCTGAATATCTCAGGAGCGCCGTGGATGATATGTCCGGCGTCGTGGATGAAAAGGTAGCCGCCGAACTCGTCATGAACCATGGTACTCGGTACAGCGACGTCATCGAGTTGTGCGGTGAGAATCCCGCTCTCGGGAAATCTCTGTCAGATGTGGCTCCAACCGCCGCCGCGGAGGTTCTCTACGCGGTGAGGCATGAAATGGCCGTGAAGCTCGACGATGTCGTCTTTCGACGAACCGGACTCGGGACCATCGGCCATCCGGGTGACGCCGCGGTTTCACAGGCTGCGGGGATCATGGCGGCAGAACTCGGCTGGAACGAGAAGAGAGTGAGAGAAGAAATAGATCAGGTTAACGCTCACTACACCACTGCGGGAGAGAGCAAAGAGGGATAGCGGCCGGCTACCTCCGCGAGCCGCCGAATGTGAAATTAAGGCCTGCCACCAGGCGGAACAGCCTCTCGCCCTCGATAAAAGTCCACCGCCCCTCCAGATAAGGCTGAGTAGACGAGTGCCGCAGCCTCACTACCATGCCGAGGAGCAGATTGCCGCCGGTCTTGAAGTCATGCTCCCCATTGCCCCGGAAGTCCCTGTTGGCAAAGGCAAGCCCTCCCCCATAGTATGCCCCGCCACGCTCCTGGATTGCCGTGTCCAGGTTGATCTGCCAGTCTTTTCTTCCTTCCACGAAGAAAAGGTCTGAGCTCGTTATCAGTTGAAGGGCTCCGCCGGGGCGAGCGGGGAATCTCAATTGCCCTCCCACACTCCATACATCGACTTCGAAGTCATAACCGGCCCGGATACCGAGCTGGTCCGACGAGCGTGACGCATTCCCTGACATACCCGGACGAAAGGCATTCGCCGCGCTCGCGGACACCAGCAGGATTGTCAGAAACATAACGCCGGCCATAAGCGTGGATTTTCTCGCCATTCACCTTCTCCTTCGCTTGTCGGGTCCAGGGCCACTGACACGGGCATGGCGGGAGCCTCACCCGGACAACCATGACTGCTCTTCAGACCATGCAGCACAACTCGGCAGAACTGGCGTTGCCGACGCATCTCGCCGGCATTCAGGTACAGTCACCTTTGTTACCTACTAACGTCAGCGAGTAAAGTTCCCGTGATCATGCCTGAGTCCATGCCCCTCCGCTTTACATGCCATGCCCGCCTCACACTCTTTCCCGCTCCACATGTCATTCCCGCCTCACATGTCATTCCCGCTTGTCGGGAATCCCATCGTACAATAAGGCCGATTCCGGACAAGCCGGAATG
>CAZOAR010000024.1:0-17633 GCA_964577985.1 uncultured Gemmatimonadota bacterium
CACGCCGCGCTTCGGGCCCGGACGCCACGCCTCGCGGCGCCCCCCGCCGTTCTGAATGCGGCAGATAATGAAGAAGAATAGCCCGGGGAGCTTTCCTGTCATACTGCTTGTTTCGTTTCTTCTGCTCCGCTGCCCGGTAGCTCTCGATGCCGCGGCTGGGCCGGAATTGCAATTGCCGGGGGTACTCCTCTCCGGAGTAGCATTTGACGCGAAGATCATTCCTCCCTCGGATTCCGGAAGAGATTCGATCGCGTATTCACTGAAGATTCATACAGTTGACGGGAGAGAAGGACACGCGGCCAGGGCTCCCAGCAAGATCTACCATGGTTTTTTGTCAGCAGGGAAACCCGTCGCGGTTGAAAATGTTGTCCTTGATGATGGAAACACTGCGCGGTTTTTTCTTGAGATAGACGACGCCCCTGTGGAAGTCGAGAGGGACATCCTTCCCGGATGGGTATCTATCCTCCCACCTTTCTTAGCAATTCTTCTCGCAATCATGTTGCGTCAAGTTCTCCTCTCCCTTTTCCTCGGCATATGGCTGGGCACATCTTTTCTCTACAATCTCAACCCGTGGACATCTTTTTTTCGATCCGTGGACACTATTATTGTCGACGCGCTCGTCGATCGATCTCATATAGAGATTATCCTGTTCAGTCTGATGCTCGGAGGAATGATCGGGTTGATCACGAGAAATGGCGGGACGGCCGGGATAATCGAGCGGATGAAGTCTATTTCTACCAGTGCACGCCGTGGACAACTGGCCACATGGGCTATGGGAATACTCGTGTTCTTTGACGATTACGCAAACACACTTATCGTGGGAAACACGATGAGACCAATAACCGACAGGTTGAGAATATCACGCGAGAAACTTTCCTACATTGTCGACGCGACGGCGGCCCCGGTCTCGAGCCTCGCCGTCATTTCCACGTGGATTGGATTTGAGGTCGGGCTCATAAGTGACGCTTTCGCGTCCCTCCACCTCAATGTAGATCCATACCTTATGTTCCTTGAGACCATCCCATATCGCTTCTATCCCATTTTATCTATCTTGTTTGTCCTGATTATTGGTTTGACGGGAAGGGATTTCGGCCCGATGCTGCGGGCGGAAAGACGATCCCGCTCATCAGGTAAGCTGATAAGAGATGGATCTGTTCCGCTGTCAAACTTCGAAGCAGAAATGACGGCGCCACCGGATGGAGTACCGCTGAGATGGGTAAATGCGGTACTCCCCATAGCGGTAGTGATCCTGGCAACAGCCGTCGGGCTCTGGGTCAGCGGAAGTACTGCTGTGGCATCTGACGGGCTCAACCCCGACCTCCTGTCCTTGAGGCAGATTATTACCGAGGCCAACACGTTTGACGTGCTGATATGGGCTTCAACTCTAGGCGTCCTGACGGCCATGATGTTGTCTTTGCTTCAGAAGATCCTGCCAATCTCGGGAGTATTCGAGGCGTGGGTGGGAGGAATAAAGTCCATGATGATGGCTATGATTGTTCTCGTTCTGGCCTGGTCGATAGGCCGGGTTTGCGAGGAAATCGGAACAGCGAGCTATGTGATAAGCGTCTCCAGAGGACTGTTTTCTCCCAGGCTTTTGCCCGCTCTCACGTTCATAATCTCGGCGGTGATCAGTTTCTCCACCGGCACCTCCTGGGCCACCATGGCGATAGTCATTCCGATAGTAACACCTCTCTCTTTCAACATGAGTGGCGCTGCCGGTTTTGCCGCGCAGGAGGTTCATCTCAATCTGGTCGGAACGCTTTCGGGCGTCCTCGCAGGTTCAATATTCGGAGACCATTGCTCGCCCATCTCCGACACGACGATCATGTCCTCCATGGCGTCATCGGTGGATCACGTGGATCACGTCAGAACTCAGCTTCCATACGCCCTGCTCGTGGGATGTGTGGGAGTGCTGGTCGGGGACATCCCCAGCGGTTATGGACTCAATCCATTTGTATCCCTGGCGCTGGGAACGACCGCGCTGATCCTGTTTCTGCGATACTTCGGGAAGAAGGTTGAAACAGAGCAGGAATAGCGTTGAGTCTTGACCCTGACTGCCTTGCATGGCTGCGTCCGGGTTCCAGGCGGAGGGGAAAGGATTAGGCGGTTCGTGTCAGGTTGTCAACGATTTCGCGAAAACAGTACCCTCTTCTTCATCTTATTAAGATCCAGACGCCTCAGGACCAGATAGACCTGAGCAACGCCCGTTTTAACGTTTCCGAAGCGATCCGACTGCAACTGCTTCTTAATATCACGAGCGCCGTACTCCGGGTTCCTCCTGACAACTCTCCGGATCTTGTCCTCCAGTGAGAGCGCCTTTTCGTCAACGGCAGGCCTTGAGACAGAAACGTTCGTGAGTCCCTCGGTAACAGCAGAGCCAGGATCTACAGCACCTCCCAGCGGGAGCTCTCCCTGATCGGTGTTTCTCTCGAAATCGCTCTCGGCCTCTGCGATAGAGTCGTATGACTTTAATATTCTGTGGAATTCCAGGAGTTCGAACACTTCGAAAACATCGGGTGACATTTTTGCGAGCTTGATATCGCCGCCCTTACGGCGGATTGTCTTGATCTCGGAGATAAAGATCCCCCACCCTGCACTGCTTATGTAATCGACATCCTCGAGATCTATAATAAAGCGAATGATATCTTTCTTGAGGAGTTCCTCGAGCGTTCTGTCCAATTCCTGGGAGGTCGTGGTATCCACGTACCCCCCGACTTTTATCAGAAAAGTGTCGGGCGAGAGGTCTACCTTGTCTATCGATACCTGAATGCCCTCCATAAGATTCCTCCATTCAAAGTGTGACACGCTCTACTGGAAATTGTACACCAGACCCGCAAGAATGTCAAGATTAAAGGGGCGATCAGCATGTATCCTTGTCGCAGAGCGCCTTGAAACGTCACTGCGACACCGTTGTTCATAGGTTAGCAAATTATATGCCAGCATGCGTACATCCTGTGCTAAGGGCAAACGATGTGAGTGGATGCGGGAGGATACGGCCCCGGCTATACACCGGGAAGCATCAATAGGAGAGAAATAGTTTTCCCCATTTTGTTTGCAGGGCACTCTTAACTCTTCTTCTTCCGACAAAGGGGTACCAGTAGACATCATGGTACAGCCAGGAGGCAAGGTAGGACCATGGGGTGATGGCGGAGCGGAGGAGTGCCTTCTCAAGAGGCTTAAGAGCACCGTGGTAGATCAGATGCTGACCTCGGCTGGCCAGCGTGCTGCTCTTTCCGTCAAACTTGAAATTGATACCAGAGATGTCGTCACCCAGGATTTCTATTTCATCGGGTCTGCCCACACCAAGCCCTTTCTCGTGAGCAATCCTTATGAAGGATAGAGACATTGGATCGATACCCATCATCTTCGCGGCAATAGCGTCAATGGCAACCGGGTCGCTGCTGGCAAGAATGCAATCCGTTTCATGAAACCGCATGGCCCTCGGCCCGGGCCCGTCGCCGGAAAAAGTGCCGTCCATCACCGCCAGGATCCCTGAGTGGATTTCCTTCTGTATAGTCAGGAGGTCGACCAGCGTCTCATGTATGACCGAATGAGTCCAGTGCCTCTTTTCGTGCAGGAGCCCACCGAAAGCGTTCTTCATGGCACCAGTAATAGTCGTGAAGACGTGTGTTTTCATTGTCGGAAGATGAATGATGGAGCCCCCGATGAATCGCGCGGGGATGTAGATACCTTCCGGGAAAACGTCATTCAGGACGAGCATCTCTCCCCGTGGGATGTATCTTACCCATTCCTCCCCTTCATACAGGTGGACATTCTTTAACCCGTGTTTGTCGACCAGCACTGCCTTGTGCTTGTTCTTTATCTCCCCCCGTTTCGCACTTACGACGACAGTGCGGTTGTGGCAGCCATACAGTCGTTCCTTGTCGAATCCATCCTGAAGGAGAGTCCTGATCACTCCATCCAGCTGCCATGGAGTGGTCGAACAGCCTGGATAGAATTTGGCCCATGAGATGTTTATCTTGAGAGCGATGTCGCTTTCCGGCGGAAGATGGTCTTGATAGTTTATGAGATGCAACAACCTGCTGTAGTCCTCCAGGACCGTCTCCGGCCTTGTCATCAGAACTGCCACACTGGCTCTTCCTGAACTCATGCTTATCGGCTTCCTTTCTGTGCCCCGTAAGTCCGCTGCGTGATACACACCTGTCCCGGAGCGCGTCCCACGACACCCATCTCGCAGGGAGCATCTATCGAGTCTTAATATTGCTCAAGGATAATAGATAATAAAAGAGGCGGTCACTATCCAGATAATAATATTGATTATCAGCGGAATATCCGTAAGAAGGTGGGCCGCCGGGTCACCCCCGCCTTTCTTCTGGTGAACGAGATAAAGGTAACGGAACACACCATAGAGAACAAATGGCACCGTATAAATAAGGCTCCGGGTGTCAAATTTCGCTATCGTCTCGTCAGACATTGTGTAAAGAGCGTATGAGATGACGGTCGACGCTGTAACAACGGAGATCATCTGATCAAGAAAAGTCGTACTGTATTCCCCAAGAATCCTGCGATGATCGATGGCAAATACCTCAAGAACAACTATCTCATGCCGTCTTTTGGAAAAGGCGAGAAAGAGTGCGAGGAGTATGGTGCAGATAATAAGCCAGGACGAGACCGAGACGTTGATAACGAGTGCTCCCGCGAAAACCCTCAGGACAAATCCGGCACTGATAGCAAACGCGTCCAGGAGAACTATATCCTTCAGCTTTATCGAATATGCCAGGTTGAGTAGAAAGTATGCGGCGAGCGTCATGATCAGGGAGCGTGACACAAAGGAGGCTGCCGCGAGTGTCAGGATGAGCAAAGGGATTGCAACCGAGAGCGCAGACCTTGAGTCAAGCCTGCCTGAAGCTATGGGCCTCTCTTTCTTGGTGGGATGGAGCCGGTCCTTTTCGAGGTCACACGTATCGTTGATGATATAGACTACGCCTGACACAGCGCAGAAAAAGAAGAAAGCCAGCGTCACCCGGAACACCATCACCGGATCGAACACGTTCCTGGAGAAGATCAATGCAGTAAATACGAAACAGTTCTTGATCCACTGTCTGGGACGCATCGATTCTATGAAATCAACGATCACTCGCGGCCCCGGTCGGATGCGATCGCTTCAAGACATTCACAGATTACATGGACAAGAGCTATGTGAGCTTCCTGCACGCGGCATGTCCTTGTTGATGGTGCGCGCAGGGCAACATCTGCAATCCTGAACAGCGTGTTGTCTCCCTCACTGACAAAGGCGATGACTCCTATTCCCTTTTCTCTTGCCTTCATCGCCCCTTCGACAACATTCTTCGACTCCCCGCTGGTACTGAAGCAGACGACCAGGTCACCCTCCTGCGCCAGCGCGTCAATCTGTCGAGAGAAGATCTCCCCGAAGCCAAAGTCGTTGCCTACCGCAGTGATAAGAGATGTACTTGCATTCAGACAGATAAAAGGGAGCGGTTTCCTCTCCACCTCGAATCGTCCTGTCAACTCGGCAGCCATATGCTCCGAGTCGGAAGCGCTGCCCCCGTTCCCCATCAAAAGGACCTTTCCACCCTCATCGAGGCAGGTCTGAAGCATGTCAACGGCCTCTATGATAGGAGCTGATGTCACTGAACTCTCAATAGATGCACTGACAGCGGCACTCTCCCTGAGAGAGGCATCTATTATGTCTATCAAGCTCTTTTTCCTCATTGGAATGTCCTCGTCACAACCTCAGAAATCTCATGCGTTCCTCCAGGTCACGCATTGAAGTGACATGGACAATTTTCTTGTCTGCTCCAAACTTGTGATACTCGTTGAGATGCGCGGTGTTCAGGTTCCAGAGGAATATGTCGCCACCGTTCCTGCGGAAAGTCGATGCTGCGCCACCAAGATCATTCCACATTATCCTGGACCTCGGGTCAAGAGCAGAACAGTCGAGTACGAGTATCCTTTTGCCCAGCTTCATCGTTCTATCCACCTCTTTCCCTACAAACTGGCCCAATTCCCTCTGGTGGTGGAAGACGAGAGGAAGAAACCGTACCGCCGGATGGACAGCGTGAGAGGGCAACGTGGCGCCACCAGTCCCGTCATTGCCGGCACTGCCGTGAGAAGATACTTCCTTCTGAGCCATCTGCTCGCGAGATGGCCACATAGGGCTCTTTGGCGGGATCCTCTTGAACCCCTTCCTGCCTCTTGAAGTCCCCTCGTTCGGCACCTTCTTCCTGTCATCTTTCCCCTCGGGGGGCGCCAGGTTAGTCGCCATGACATCTCTAGCGCTTCCTCCATCCCAATCGAGCGCTGGAGGGAGCGTCTTCCTTCTGTCGGCTCCTTCTCCAGAGTCATCGGCACTATCGTCAGCTTTCATCACTTTGCCATCTATGGACAGGAGAGGAGTCCCAGGTATCTGAAGCTGCTTCTTCTTCGCGGTCCCCCTCCTGACGTATTCTCTCCGGAGTTCTACGGTGTTGAGGTTCAAACGCTTGAGTTCCTCGTAAATCCTCGCCTCGTGAATGAAGGTAGATCCATATGGTTCAGAGTTGAGTTCCTGCGAGATTCTCTTCGCGCCGAAATCAGCGTGACACCTTATGATATCCAGTATCTTGGCTCGATCTTCGATACTGATATGCCTCTCCGCGACGTCATCTCTGTCCACGCGATTCTTCAAACCGTCCACTCCCTCTTCATCCCACCTCTTCTTGTAGCGGTAATATGTCGATGGTGACACCCTCATCCTGCGGCATGCCTCTTTGACGCTGACTCCTTCCTTCTCGACCAGGTTGATCAGTTTAGTCCTGATCTCCAGGAGATGAGAATCGGCGTGCAGTTTCTCCTGAATAGCCACCAGAGTGATGTCGTCGTTCTGCGGAAACCCACTTGTATAGTCCTGGATCTCTTTCCTGATGTTGTCGACGAACTCATTGACTGGCCTGTCTGCGTATTTCCTTATGGCTGCCAGAAACCTTTCTTCTCCATACTGCTCCCTGTTCGGGTTCATCGCCTCTGTCAGGCCGTCCGTATAGGCTATCAGGAGATCACCCTGTGTCAAGCTGAGGTGGTCAGAGTGTATCGATTCGTCGAAAAGGCGGTCATCCTGCATCGTAATGCCAACGGGGAACCCCTCGGGGTTCAGGAAATATGACTTGTTGGTTCTGCCACGATAAAGGATCAACGGGTTGTGTCCGGCGCTCGCGAAATCTATCCTCCTCTTTCTCGAATCGAGGATTATGTAGAACATAGTTACGAACATGCCCTTCTTGATATCATCAGATACGAATTTGTTCACCTTTGAGAGAACATCGGATGCCGACCTGTTACCCCGGGCCTCCAGGCGCAGAGTTGTCCTGATCATCGTCATGACCAGCGACCCTGGCACACCCTTTCCGGACACATCGGCCACGACGAGTCCCAGGGTATCGGGATCGACCCACACAAAGTCAAAGTAGTCTCCCCCGACCTCCTTGGCGGCACGATAGAAAGATGCGATATCGAAACCCTCCACATTCGGGAACGTGCGCGGCAGGAGCATATGCTGGATTTCCTGGGCGACCTGAACCTCCTGCTGCAGACGTTCCTTCTCCACCAGGCTTCCCTGCGCCTTACGGAACTTGTAGGCCATGTCATTGAATGCCTCGGCGATCTCACCCAGTTCATCGTTTGTGTCAAGGACCAGCGCTTCATCCATGCTCCCCTCACCCATGCCCCGGACCCATGACGCCAGCCTCTGGAAAGGCTTCATAAGGAGATAAGAGAGGGCGAAAACACCGATATTTCCCAATGAGAGGAGGAGAATGGCGATCCACTTCAACCTGTTCTGAGCCTCGGAAATCCTTCCGTCAATCTTATCCCGGGTTATAACTATGTAGGCTCTACCGATTGATGAAGCATTGCCGTGGTCATCCGAACCCGCGATCTGGACCGGTGTTGAAATCTGAATCAGGTCCTTACCCTTTGGCAGCGTGTAGGAAAGCGCAACGGACTGGGGGTCTGGGGTCTCAACGTAACTCACGCTTCTCGGGGGAAGGTATCTTGTAAATGTCTTCCGTATATCAGAATGAGCCCAGATCTTGTTATGCTGATCAACGATGAAAGATTCCTCGATCAAAGTATTCTTTTCGACAATATTCTTGACCTGGGACGCAAGGATGAGGTCGTTCTCCTGCGAGAGATCTATCCACGCGTTTACTGCAAGGTTGCGGACCGCAGAAACGCCATGTTCGATAATCTCTTCCTGGACTTCCTCTTCCTGGGTCTTATACAGGTAGCCGAACCCTGTGATCACTATCAGGCTGAACGCAAGCGAAACAAGCGAGGTTGCCTTTGTCTTGAGGGAAAGCTCCCTCGGAATGACACCGAAGAGCCTGTCCTCTTCCACTGCTTTCCTTTTTGTCAGCCACAGTTCGTTGCCCCTGTTAGTGACGTGGTATTCCACCTCATCCATGAGTTTTTTCATCAGAAAGATTCCAAGACCGCCCTTTTTCCCGATCTTCATATATGTTTGAAGATTGGGGTCGCTCGACTTCTTGAAATCAAAACTCTTGCCATGATCGATCAGGACAATTGACAGAGCCCTCTGCTTCAGGACGGCCAGCACCTCTATCACGCCGTCAGGAACGTCACGGTAGGCATGGCGGATGATATTGGTGCAGCCTTCATCCACCGCCAGCTTGATACTGGATATGTCCTTTGTGTTGAAGCCGATGGAACGGGCTATTTCAGTGACAAACTCCCGGACCTCCGCGAGATTCGTCTCGTCGGCGGGAATCTTCAATTTCCTGCTGTTCGATTTTACTATAGCCAAGTGTGTCCTGCCTTATTCCTGCTCATTGTGTCTTGCGGCCAAACTCCTCAATAGTTTTCAAGCGTTCTTGGGCCGCCTGGATGTTCCTCAACACGCGCTGATTGTGAGGATCAACTTCAAGGAGCTTCTTCCATATCACTATAGCCTCATCATACTTACCCTGAAGGTAGAGGTCAACTCCGGCGAGATAGTCTTTTTCAAGCTCGGGCTGCACCCCTCCCTCATCGCCCTTCAGCCTCGACTCGACCTCCGCCAGGTAGTCCTTTACCATTGGGCTCCTGGGATTCAGTTCCAGCGCCTTCGAGAAAGCGCGCGCCGCGCTCTCGTAATCCTTCTTTATATAGCTCGTCAGGCCTTCCCTGAACGATTCGTTGGATCTCATGAGGTCCTGTGTTCTTGAGATTCCCGTCAGCGAAGCCAGGTTTTGCGGATCATACCGCAGAGCGACATGATACTCGTTCAAAGCTCCGGTGTAGTCGCCGGCTTTGACCAGACGAAGTGCTCTTTCCGTGTGCTGGTGGACGAGGCTGCGCACTTCCTCTTTCGCCTTCTCGAGGTATTCCTGGGAGACTGTGTGTTCCGGGTCTATCTCAAGCACTCTTTCCCACGAGGAAATCGCTTCAGGATAGCGTTTTTCTGTATAGTACCGTATGCCCACCTCAAAAAGTTCCTTGCTCGCGGCCTTCGTCTCAGCGTCAATGTTGCGTTCCTCCTGCAGGTTGTCAAGGATAGTCGTAATATCCTGAACGGCATTCCTGGCAGGAGCATTGTTCTCATCCCACGCTAGTACCTGCTGCCATTCATTCAGCGCCGCGAAATAGTCCTTCGCCCCAAGATGGAGCCTCGCCTTCTCTGAGTGTTTCTTAACCTCCTGAGCCCTTCTCTTCTCGAAGTTCTCCTGGATCTCTTTCTGGATCTTCTCCTCTTCCCTCTTGCTCTCCAGCCGGAGCTTCTTCTCCCTGGAAAGGCCGAAGGAATAGTCGACGGAGAACATGTGCTGAGTCTGAATATCGGTGTTTCTCATGGCATAGTCGAATCCCAGGCCTTGTTTCACATCTATTCCGATACCAAACGATTTTGAATCGCTGTTCACGCCTCCCCTGAACGCGAGATATGGAATGTATCCATACTCGATACCGAACCGGATTCTCAAGTCATGATTCTGCATTTTCTCAAGATCCACGGTTGGTGTAATAACGTGAGAAGAGCTCAGAGACAACTCCTGGCTGATCCCGAGGACCAGCGATCGAGGAAACGTATTTGAGACCGATCCCAGCTTGAGAGCTGGAGAGATCAGGTTCCTGGCAACCAGACCCGCCCTGAGTGTTGACAGATAAGGAAAACTCCTGAGATAAAGATAATCAGCCGGAAGCGCGTACGAAAGGCCCAGATCGAGACCTATGCCCGTGGCGGTCCTGCCGAACATGCTCTGGTGGTCTATTTTCAGGAGCGCTCCCGCAGCGGAGCGACCAGCAAGTCTTTTCCCGTAGCCCATGAGAAATTCCTCCTGGGAGAAGGAGAAACTCTCTCCGGGCACGCCATAATCATCGTAGCCCTGGATCCCCCCGGTTGCAATCCTGAAAACGCCTGCGCCGAAGGTGCCGATTCTCAATGTCGGGTAAGTAAAAGAGGCGAAGTCGTAGGGTGTCTCCCCCAGGAAACTTGTATGAAAGAAGCCCACCTGCATGCTCGGGACTTCGTCGAGAAAAGCGGGATTCCAGTAGACGGCGGAATAGTACTCGGGCCTGGCGGTGTTAGCGCCACCAAGAGCGATGGCTTCGGCACCGGTGCCGAAAGAAAATAGTCCTTCGGTGCCGCCGTCCTCGGTTTGAGCGAAGCAGGAACTTGTTGATAAGAGTGCGATGAGGCCTACGGTCAAGCAGAGGAGCCCCGTCGTGCCTCGTCTCTCTATCCGCATTCCACTGCCACTATTCAGTATCCCGCCCTTCAATTACCTCATGACCCCCAGTTTGTACCTTGTAGAGAGTATCCGCCCGTTTCCGGTCCTGGCCGTAACGAGGCAGATGTACACACCATCATTGACATACCTTCCGACCCCATTATACCCACCCCATTTCACCTGGTTGATCTCGCCTCCCCTTCCTCCATTCCCACCGCTCGGGAAAGAAAGTCGCTTAACCAGCTCGCCGGTCAGTGTGTAGATCACAATGGTAACGCTCGCGTCTTCGGGTAGATAGTATGAAAATGTCGTAGAGCCATCTCCCGACCCCATCGGGTTGGGGTAGTTTTTAAGCGAACTCGCGAAGTCTCTCTGGTTGAGAACGGTGAACTGGCCTCTGAGAGTGCCCAGCGGGCTTCCATCGCCTCCATCCACGACTCCCGCCCTGGTCTCTGAGGCTACGTCCACGGCCTCGACGGCTTCCTCCCCTCCAATAACGAGCTGGAAAGTAACAGCGCCTGTGTTTTGTGCAACGTCGACAAAGAAGAAAAGGGAGTCGGTATCGGTCCCTACAAGATATCCCTCGTCCAGCTTGAGCGTGAAAGTGCCCTGCGCTGACTCACCGTTTTCAGCGAGTACTTCTGTTCCACTTCTGGAACTCGCCAGGTAGACTTTGTCCACTATACTGCCCGGGTTAACGACTTCAATGCCCCCTCGCATCTCCACACCAACATCTAACTGATCCAGGCGTATGTCGTTGTCGTTCTCGCCCACTCGCTTGAGGAGGAGGGCGAGCATCGGCACATATTTCTGACCCTTGAATACATTTTGTGGTGGCACACCGCCTATGTCGCTCCTCTCGAGAGAAAGCTGATTTCTTTCCACCACCGAGAGGGGAAAAGTGGTTCCCTGAGGATTGGCCAGCTTGGCTGGCTGTCCCGAGTTCTCATCTGGTGGTATGGAATCCACTGTCACCGTCAGGAGATAGTCGCCAGGCTCCAGATCCGGGGGAACCGAAACGCTCCAGGTCACCGTGTCGGGGAGCGAAGAATCAAAATGCGCCGAGGCGTTTACAACGATGACGCCGTCCGCGCTGAGCAGAAGACTCCCGCCCGCGTCTGTACTGGCGACGCTGTCTCCCTCTGTGTTTGATATCACTGCCACAACCGCGAACGTCTCACCCTGTGCAGCCTTGTCCGGAGACGACATCCTGCTAACTGTAAGCGTAGCCGGCAGTTCGACAAGTAGCGAGTCCGCCTGCAGCGTATCGACAAAGCTCACGTTATTGTAGTCTCCGCTCAGCACTACGAAAGCGCGGTGCCATCCGGAAGCGAGCGACCCGGGGACCTCGGCGGGTAGGAAAACAAGGGTGGTGTCGGCCCCCGGGTCTAAGAGATGCGTCCGGGAGGCATCAAGTGAGAAATTGGTCTCGCCTCCCTCTATGGAAAAAAACGTCTCCGGAGAAGTGAGAAGAAGGCTGGCCTCGCCGGAGTTTACAAGATCCATCGAAAATTCAACCTGATATCCAGTGCTGACCACCTGGTTGGACAGCGTGTTCAGCATGTAATTTATCTCAGGTGGCCCCTCCACAACGATGCTGTCAGGAAGGACGATCTCCTGATGAAAGGCTCCCCCGTGTCCGGTATTCCCATCGAGGATCAATGTGGCCTGATATCCACCCGGAGCAGTAGCCCCGGGAATCACACCGGACTGGAAGAACAGCGTAGTGGCAGAAGAATCTCCGGGCATTACCTTCTTTTCGGGGATAGTAACATCCGCAAGTTCACCATCCTCTCCAATCATGAGATGGGTTGACCCCTGTGAAAGGGTTACTTCAGACGCGCCCTCGTTGACCAGCTCCACCTGAAACTGGTAAGCCCCGCTTGCTGACACCGCCGCTGGCTCTATAGATCCGTCCACATAGCTGGCAAGTGCCGCGGAGATCACCGTCCACGAATCCTTTATGTTGGCCGAACTGTCGCTTACTACTCCGCTCTGCGACGTCCCGCTGACAAAGCCGTCTATTACATAGGTGCCGGGCGGAGTAATGCTGCCTATCTTGACGTTCCCGACCACATTTCGAGTACCGTTGGGAGGTACGACAAGAGGAAGATTCGTGAACAGTTCATCGAACTGCCCATCGGGAGGCAGGAAGATCAGACCCGCCGTTGTGATGGAAGTCTCTGTTCCCCCACTGTTCTTGACCTCGAGCCGGACTTCTACCGAGTCGCCGTGGCTGACGGTATCCGCGAAGGCCGTCACAGAATTCAGGATAAGACTTGAGACATGGAGGCGGAAATCATCCGATACTGCCACCGCCCTGTGATATGGCGCACCGTTCGAATCGGTTCCATAGAGATCGAGACTGGGAGTATAAGGCCCTTCCGGCATATTGTTTGGAATCGTGTCGGGCTGAAAGAGGAGCGTGTCCGTGCCTCCACCTCCCGCGAGGATGCTGCTATCCGACATTGATGAAGTAAACTCGATGAGTCCTGTTCCAAAGTTGAATGTAGAGCTGTCGTGGAGTGTAACGCCTGCCTCCCCGCTGTTGACGAGAACCAGACTGAATTGCTGAACAGTCCCGGGGGAAACAGTATTCGGGTTGAGTGTCTCATTTGTGTATGTCAGCGTCGGAGGGGCCTGCAAAACGAGGATTATGGATCCGAGAGCGTTGCCTCTTACGCTTACAGCCCTCAATGTGTCATCCTCGGCTATCGTCCCGGCGCGGTAGCCGAACGTGATTGTGCCTATTGAATCGGTTTCAACCTGTATGCCCGGTTCCGGTCCGATATCCTGCGATGTGATTGTCCCGAACTCTTCCGTCACAGTGACCCTCGCTCCCCCTCCAACATTGTTCCCGTACATGTCGGTGATCGCCCCTGATGTCACTGTCGTCACGCTCGATCCATCCGCAGTAAGGGTGTCCCGCCCTGAGAAGCTGAGTTGCACGATTCCAAACGGATCAGACGGGGAGATGGTAATGTCGGTCTTGGTATCCGACAGAAGATGGAAGCCTGAATCAGGATCAACATCTTTTACAGTGATAGTCGGGCTGTCCGCTATGACATCCTTCGCCCTCAGGCCCACGGATCTCCCTCCAACAAGTTGAATCGTGTCTATCACGCTCTGAAAGTTGTCAATAGAGAATCTCATTGAATCGGAAGACGACGAGAGGAGGACGAGTGTGCTGTCGTTTTCATCGATATTGTCATCCGAGTCCTGCGCCTCGACAGTTATGGAGAAGGGTGACCCAGCCTCCGACTCAACGGGGACATCCGGGAGTATGACCAGCTTGGTAGCACCGGCTGCCACGCTCAGGATTGTCACGTTGTAGACTTCAGCATCATCGATTGTGAGTGAGCGAGCGTCGAGGATGTCATAGAGGCCTGCCTGTGAAGGCGAGGAATAGAGGACCGTGATTTTTCCCTCGGAGTTGGTCACGCCCTGCTGCCACAGGTTGGTCCCGTGCGTACTGTCCGGATCGTCCGGGTTGTCGGAGAGAAAACCGTCAGCCTCATCACGGAAAAATACCGTGACCTCCTCACCATCCACCACGTTGCTGAAACTGTCTCGAACCGTGGCCGTAAAGACCTGTTGCGAGTTTACGGTGACCGGCACGATCTTCAGTGGAGTGTCCGGAGGTGTGATCGTTATCGAGTAAGGTTGTTCGTGATCGACATTCACTACCTGCGAACGTCCCCCTGTATTCGCTGTTGAATCATAAGCGCTTACCCTCTGCTGGCCGGCTGTCCTGAACACAACGCCGCCCGGAAAATTTCTGAAGCCCTGATCGGAGAGCTGAAACGAATAGGGACCCGGGACGGTGGCGCTGGTGTCCGTACTGGAGAACCCGACAACCCCGGTGTAGTCAAGCACCCTGTTCGAATACCTGTCTATGGCTTCAACTCCCAGAGAATGGCTCAATCCGGCAATGGTGTTTGCAGGCAGCCCCGAGAGTATGATGCTGTCCACGGAGGTGTGTGTGACCTCGATCCCACCACGAGACCCGTGAACGGACGGGTTGCCGCTTTCCACCACCTCCAGCATGTGGTTGTCGGCTGTAACAAGGACCAGGCCGGGAGAATTGAAGAGGTGTACTCCCCTGTCCAGGGTTGGAGAAAAGGTATAGTCTCCTGGAATAACCACACCATTACCGGTATCGTCGGTTGAAAAGTGGACACGCCTCGAGTAGTCGGTGGCTGTGTTCTGAAAACTGTCCATAACGGTGACCGTGAAGGCGGTCGAAGAACCCGCCTCCAGGGTGTCCGGAACTCCGCTGATGTCGAGGGAATCGGCTGAGGCCGGGCTCACGGTGATATTCTGGATGATGTCATTGATCGCGGGAGCAGAGCGATCTCTCGCCAGCACCCATTGACCATTTTCCGCCGTCACCAGTATTACGCCATCGGTAAAGGTATGTACTCCTGCATCGCCGGGCTGGAACGTGTAGTCGTCGGGGAGCAAAGCCCTCGGATCCTGTTCGCTCGACAAGAATGTGATAGTGCTGTCGTAGGATGTGGCGGTATTGTTCCACTGGTCCAGCACCTCTACGGTTACTGTCTGCGGTGCACCGGCGGTAACGGAGCTCGGGATACCATTCAGCGTCAGATGTTCAGCGGGTCCCGGATCAATCGTTATATTCGACTTCACGCCCTGAGAAAGGTATCCAAGCTGATCTGCAGCATATACTGTAAGGCCTCCCGCGTCGGTGTCGCGCCCCTTGAGGCCTGAGGAAGTCCCCCCGCTCAGCGTTATCTGGGAGATAGTATGCAGAAAATTGTCAATTGAAAATTCCATCGACGATGGATGACTGCTGCTTAGATTCACCACGGAGCCGTTTCCCGGGTCAAGATTCCCCAGGTCGTCCTGCGCCTCCACAGTGAGATCAAAGGGCGTGTTCGCCGTCGCCACTATGGGTCCCGTCGGCAGGAAGACCAGTTTTGTGGCACCGCTGGCGACGCTGCGGATTATGACATCGTCTACCTGGCTGGAATCCACATATGACGGAACCCTGCCATCGAGTACGTCGATCTGTCCGGCCAGTGGTGGCGCGGTATACTGAACAGTGATCACTCCGGTCGAATCACTGAATCCATAGCGACTGGAACCATTGCCATACGTCGGGTTCGGATCGGAATCATTACTGGAGAGGAATCCATCTATTGAGCCCGTAAGGAACAGATCTATCCGCTGACCCGATATGATGTTGCTGTATGCGTCCGCGACCGAAGCTGTAAACACCTTCGACCCGCTGACTGTTACGTTTACCGTGTCAGCAGGGTTATCGGGGGGCGTAAGGACAAGAGAAGCGGGTACATTCGGCTGAACTGTGATGTCCGACTGTCTTCCGCTGAGAGAAGGATTGCCCACTTCACTGACCTCGACGTAGTGTTCCCCGCTCTTGAACAGAGTCACTTCGCCGCTGAAGGTGTGCTTGCCATTGTCAATAGACGGGTTGAACACATAATCCAATGGAAGGATGGCCCTCGTGTCATCGCTGCTGAAATGAACGGTATCCGCATAGTCCGTTACCATGTTGTTGTACGGATCTCTCACTTCCACGGTCGGGCTTGTGGCGCTCCCCGCGGTTACCGGGTCGCTGATGCCGTAGACCTGGATCGTGCTTGCGGGTCCGGGATTCACCGTGATGTAATTGTTCTTCTGAGTGAAGTCGTGCCCTCCCGGGCCCCATACGTCCAGTCTTACGTTGTATTGCCCGGTTGTGGTGTAAGTATGAATCGGGTTCCTGATCGTGTCCGTTGCAGTGTCCCCGAAGTTCCATAGCCATGTGTCCACTGAATCGGTCGATAGATCGGTGAAATGGACTTCAAGTGCCGCCTGGCCGCTCTGCGGACTTCCAGAGAAGTCGGCCGTCGGTTGGGGATAGGTGACCGATATATAGTTCGTTCTGGTCAGCGTGTCAGCTCCCGCAGGCCCCGTGATGATAAGCATGACATCGTAGCTGCCGACTTCCTGGTACGTGTGGCCCGGATTACGGACGAAACTCTCGTTTGTATCCCCGAAGAACCAGTGCCAGGTGTCGATCTCACCGACAGGAGTTGAGTTGTCGGTGAACTGTACGAAGAGTGGCTTCGGACCACTTGTCGGGTTGGCTGTGAAATCCGCGCGCAGCGAATCGTACACCGTTATATAGTTCGGCCTGGTCCTCGTGCTGGTGCCGCCCGGTCCGGTCACCTTCAGTGACACGGTGTAGACGCCATAGCTGTTGTAAGTGTATGGGGGCGGATTCTGCTGCGTGCTTGTTCCACCATCGCCGAACGCCCACAGCCAGGAATTGATGACACCGACAGAGGAGTCGGTAAAAGTCACGCTCAGAGGAACGACTCCTGATTGAGGCGTCCCGCCAAAGTTGGCAACGGGTGCCACCTCCGAGACAGTCACGTAGTTGACCCTTGTAGTATCGTCACTCCTCCCTCCAATACCTGTCACCGTCAACGACACCGTGTAATTGCCGGCCTGGTGGTATGTGTGCAGAGGATTTCTTTCAGTGCTCGTGCTGTCATCGCCGAACGTCCAGAACCAGGTCAGCGGCTCGCCCGGTTCGCCCGTGGAGTGATCGACAAACTGCACGTCGAGCGGAGGGTTGCCGGACAGAGGATTACCTGTGAAGCTGGCGACCAGCGGTTCCGTGACATGGATCAGGTTTACCCGGGTGGTGTCATCCGTACCGCCGGGGCCGGTCACGGTCAGACCGACATCGAAATAGCCGGTGTCGTTGTATGTGTGAGATGGATTCTGTGCAGAGCTGACTCCACCATCACCGAATGTCCATGACCAGGACGTGACCACTCCACCACCGGTAGATTGATCGGTGAAGTTGACAAGCAACGGTCTGTCACCACTGGTTGGACTCGCCGAAAAGTTGGCTATGGGCGGCGGTTCCGTGACATGGATCAGGTTTACCCGGGTGGTGTCATCCGTACCGCCGGG
>CAZOAR010000024.1:17733-41218 GCA_964577985.1 uncultured Gemmatimonadota bacterium
TGAAGTTGACAAGCAACGGTCTGTCACCACTGGTTGGACTCGCCGAAAAGTTGGCAGTAGGATTGGCCGCCGCTGTGGATACGCAAAACAACGACAGTAACAGGAAAGTAGACGAACCAGTAAGCACTCCCGTCCGTATCGCACGTCTCATTAGATGAGAGAATGCGTTCTTTCTTCCGCGCACGTTCCTGCCTTAAGTGTTGAGATAACGTGTAGTGACCAAATAGTCTCCGTCGTAGAGAATAGCACGGAGATATACCACCCCATACTGTTAAGAATGGGCAATTTCCATGCCAATATTGGCAGGAGGAAGGAATCCTCGGAGGGATCGTATCTGGTTATTTTACTGCTGGTTACAGGTGACCGCCCACAGTGTCGACCCTTGCCGGCTGCCACTCATTTGTACCTGAACTGTCACATTCTGGACAAACAGACACTACCGCCTATTTTCCAAGTACCATTTTACGCACAGCCGAATAGGAGCCGGCCTGAAGGTGATACAGGTACGTCCCCGACGCAACTTGCTCCCCGCTGTCGTTCTCGCCATTCCAGTATGCGAGGTATTCCCCGGGAGACCTTTCTTCGTCTACCAGCGTTTTGATTGCTCTTCCACGCAGAGAGTATATCCTCACGGACGTAGGAACCTTGCCAATGCCTCGTTCGTCAGAAATCGAGTATTGTATGGTTGTGCTTGGGTTAAACGGGTTTGGAAAGTTTTGAGAGAGATTACAACTCCTGGGCAGGTGCCGGGATCCTTCTCCTCCATCCGTCGTGCCCAGCGGTTTCCCGGGTGTCCACGATATTTCCTCGGAGAAGTCGCTTTCATTCCCCGCTGTGTCGTAGGCAGTTACGACAAAATAGTATGTGGCCCTTGCCAGGTCTGTCACGGTCACCGAAGTGTCACGTTCGACCTCCTCCATGAAGTCATACTGTCCGGGGGTTATTCCATAATACAACCTGTAACCGGAAAGGTCCCCTTCGGTGTTTTGATACCAGGAAATGGTGACGGTATTGTCTGCCATCAACTGTTGAATCGAGATGGGGTCAACCAATGGGGACAGCAGCATGGATACCACAAGGAGCAATCGCTTAATGGGCTTCATTCTTACCTCCATGGTTGTTTCTCGTGACGCAGACAGCGTTGCCTGGATCAGCGCATCAAGCCCCGCGTTACCGGGAAGCCCGATATGCCCTGAAAGGCTGTGCCACCTTTTGTACCCACGCATGGTCAACGCGGGCTGAATATGGTACAGGAACTCTCGCGGACCGGGAAAAGCAAGGGGTGTGCCAAAGCACTGCGTGGAAAGAGCAGAATGATCAAGCGGGTATTATGTTGTTACGTAAGCAGTTCCGAGGCTGACAGCAGGGCGTCGGGGGCATTCGGGTCCAGCGCGTCGGCACAACGGCGTTACCAGATTGCGCAATTGAGAAATGTTTTCACACGACCTGACAATGTTTCATTGAGCAGAAAAAGGATGGATTCTGTTCGATAGTCGGACCGATAAGGAGGAGATTCATCGTGGACTGAATCAGCGAGGTCTGAAGAGCAAGACTACTTCACCCATTCAATCGTTGCGGGCGTTCCCGCCACCGGGCGTGCTGTCCGCGATATTTCTACTTCCAATTGATCGAATCTTTGAAAGAAGAAACTTGAGGTAACGGGTGTCAACGCGGTCGAGCACTCCCAGCCAGACAATCAGGAGCGCAAAAGAGATGCACCCCAGGAGCAACCCGACTATATGCGGCTGATCAATCGTCAACGCTACGCCTAGAAGAGCAGAACATGCGATGATCGGCCCGTATAACCAGCGGCCCGGTATAGTGAACTTTTTTGCGTGCGATACCTTCAGCATGGATACTGCCAGGAAGAGTTCCGTTGCCAGAGTGCTCCACGCAGCCCCCATGTAGCCGTAACGCGGAATCAACGCGAGATTCAGGACTATGTTGGCCACCGCGGCTATCGCATACGGACGAACGGTCTTGATCCCTGATTCCACCGCATCCAGGAGGGTGCAGCTCGTAGTTGAAGCAAACATGAAGACCATGGCCCACACCAGGACTTCCAGGGCGCCGGATGATCTGGCAAACTCCTCTCCGAACAGAAGCAGTATCAATGGGTCTGCGAAAAGGAAGGCTGTTGCCGCTAGAACGCCGCCAAGGATTAGCATCAGCTTATATGCTCTCCCATATAGATCCGCCGCCAATCCATGATCGCTTCGTCCGTAGGCCCTTGAGATCGCCGGTTGGAAGGATGTATTCACGGCCTCCTGAAAGAAAAAACTCGCTTCGAGAAGCTTGTAGGCCGCCCCATACCAGCCTAGTTCGGAGGCTTCCCTGAAAAGGCCGAGCATGATGGCGTCTATGCGAAACGAAAGGCCCTTCAAAATACCCCTCAAGCCTATAGGAGCGCCACCTCTCAGAAGATTCCGCCACTCCTGCGTGTCAAGGGATAGATAAAGGTGTTCACCGAGACCCGTGTATGCCCGAAAACACGCTACAACGCCAAAAAGCCTTCCAGCCAGGAAACCAAGCGCGAAGGAGATCAGGCCTCCTCCCGAGTAAAGGGCAATGGCAGTACAAAGGAGGACGGCGCCTCGCTCGATAGTCGCCACCCTGGCATCTGTCGAGAACGCGTTTCTGGAACGAAGTATTCCTCTCATCAGATGGATCACCGTTCGGACGACCCAGTCGAGCGCTATTATCAGGCCCGCCAGTTGCGCTTCCGGCATGGAGAACCATATAACCAGTTGAGAAACCGCTAGAAAGATGGCCGCAAATGGGATCCTGAGCCCGAGAGCATTTGCCACGATCGAGGCTGTTCGGGGCCTTTCTCTCGCCACCAGTATGGCAGCATAGTCTGTCATGCCAAGCACGGATATGTCGGCGAGCACAGTGTTCACAGCGAGGAGAAAAACATATTTCCCGAACAACTCGTCGCCCAGCGTCCTTGACGCGAAGACCGTTATCAGGAGGACGGAGAACATCGATATGTTGGAAACCATGACCCAGAAACTGTTCCTGGCAAGGCCATGATAAGCGTCTGTGCTGATTTTGTTATCTGTCATTCCGTCCGTTCTTTTCGGAGAGAGAGGATAAGAGTGATGTGTACCGTTGGAAGACCACCTCCTCGCTGAATCGATGTTCGACAGTCAGTCTTCCGGCCTCACCCAGGCGTTCCCTCAGTTCGGGATCTTTCATGAGTCTGCTGATCTTGTCTGCCAGGTCGTCAGGTGTGTGAGGTTCACATAGAAGCGCGTTCTCGTCGTGGACCAGGTAGTCCAGCATGCCACCGACGGATGTAGCCACAACAGGTAGCCCCGTGGCCATCGCTTCTATAACCGAGATGCCGAATGCCTCGTAGTGAGACGGCTGCACGAAGATATCGGCTCCCCGCAGCAATCGCCAGATCTCTTCGCACGGCCCATAGAGAGTCACGCTGTCGGCCATTCCATTATCCTTGATGGCCTTTCTGACGAGCGGGCCGACATCCATAGAGTGCCCGGGCATCTCCGGTCCGACAACTATCAATCCCCCCCTTGTTTTTCCCAACATCCGCCATGCCTCTATCAGGTCCATGATCCCTTTTTCGGCGCTCAACCGACCGACATACAGACAGATAATACGGTCGTCCTTCCATCCCTCCTGCCCCCGTAGCTTCCTCCGCTCCTCCTCGTCTGCGGGCCTGAAACATCGCGTGTCCACTGTGTTGGGTAAATAGTGTATCCTCTCCGGTGGCACGCCAGATTCTACCGCCTCCTCTTCTATCTCCCGGGCGATACATATTACCGCATCGGCGGAAGCGTAGATGTGTCTCACAATCGCCTTGAGAATCCTTACAAGCCTTCCATCGGTCGCGATATTCGCTTTCTCGAGTAACAGGTCCCAGTTCCTGCACGACATTACACCCAGGTTCCCTGAATTCAACACGACCGGCTTCCCGAGTATTTTTCCCGCCGCTACCGCCGCGACTCCTATCCCCTGGTATCCGGGACAGTATATGAGATCAAACACCTTGCTGTGGCGCAGGAGGAACCAGAACGCGGACAGTATCATCAACCACTTTCTGGTGCTTGATCTGGGCCCTGAGGGTGGGATATGATAGACCGGGACCTCGTCAACCATAATCGGGCTGGGAGAGTCCTTGTCAGGACGTTTTGTGAGAACGACCACGCCATAGTCCATCTCCCGCAGGTAATTGGCGATGCTTCTCGCGTGTGTCTCCACTCCCCCTATGAAGGGATGATAGTAGGCGGTGAAAACCAGGATCCTTGGCATAGAACTCATTTCAGAAATGTCCTCCTCAAGAGCGTCCAGTACTGAAGAAGAAACGCGTCATACGTCTCCTTTATCCTTCGTAACACGCGACTCTCCAGAAAATCTCCACGCATGACGATCGGATCCGCCTGCATAACTTCCCAGTCATTCACCCGGCGTATCGCGTTGATTCTCTTTCGCTCTCTTGCCATATCCGGAATCAGCTTCATGAGACGCAACAACGCTTTCGGATAAACAAGCCCATGGCCCTTACAGATAAGCAGGCCGATAGAGAACACTTCGTGCAGGAACAGGACGGGAAGCGTGAGGATGATCGTCCGCAACTGATAGTTCTTGAGTATGAAATACCAGCGATTCCGGAGTTGCAAAGTGAACCAGGACGTCTTTCTTTCCCCGGCCTTGTGTTTGACTCTTGCCCGCGGGACCTCAAGGATTTTGTAACCAGCCAATCGAACCCGGTGCGTGAAATCACCATCATCTTTTCCGAAGAAGTAGTGTTCGTCGAAGAGGCCGATCTCCATAGCTGCATCTCTTCTAAGCAGTAGCGCGTTGCCCGAGGCGCAGCCAATCTCATGGGGCCGTGATCCTCGCTCGGTTGCGTTGCTTCCCTGACAACGGTTGATCGCCTCGCCGATATAGTGAATCCAGGTGTCTGCGTATTGAATAACATCAGATCCATTCTCAAACAGAACCAGAGGACTGGCGATTCCGATCGAGGAATCACGCTCCATTTCCTCGCGCAGGAATGAGACGGCTCCTCGCTCCACCCTGACATCAGAGTCCAGCAACAAGATGTAGGGCTGCCGGGCACGGATAATAGCCAGGTTTCTGGCCGGGTTAGGACCCTCGTTTGACTCCAGGCGGACCAGGTCGACTCGGGGCCAGCGACGCCTGACCAGGTTTGGAGTTAAATCCGTACTAGCTACATCCAGAACCATGATCTGTTCCTGGGGGCATTGATCCTCCTTCAGGGCTTCGAGAGTGCGCGTTATGCACTCCTCTGCGTTATGGGCGATAACCGCCACTGAGATGTCTTCCGGAAATGGCTTCATAGAACCGATTTTTTCCTGAACAGTCCCCTGTCGGCGAGTATGGAGATCAGCGGCCGCCTCCTGATCCCGGGCAGACGGAAGATGTAGCAGTTCGGCAGACGCATCATTCTATAGGGATTGTCTCCACGACGGACAAACCTGCGGCCGAACATATGGTCGGAGAAGGCGGACTCATACCCTGCCTCCCGAGCGACCTTCAGCGCCATGCTGCCGGCCACTCCCCACGGAAAACATAGATGCCTGACAGTGTCTGTATCGAGACGTTTATTGAGCATTTCGCGACTCTCTCTGAGTTCTCTTTCCAGTTCCAGCCTGCGCTCGTCATCCGATTCGAACAGCTCACCGCTATTCCCGAGCGTACTCAAGAGGTCGTCGCGCCATCCGTCTCTGTCAAAAAAAGCCCTTCCTCCATTTCCGGCTACATGCGCAATGCATTCCTCACGCGCCAGCGGATTATCCCTGAATCGCCTCGCGCCGGACATACGTGAACGAAGTGGGTAGACCGGCGCTCCAATGTGGCGCTCGTCAAGGAATACGTTTCCTCCGGGCGTTTCCAGTAAAGGAAGCCCCAGAAGGGGTTGATGAAGGAACTCCGGCGTGACAAACCCGATGACGCTGGAGGAGCAGTAGATCATCGAATGTGAAAGAGTGTGGCATTGAATGTCCACAATGCATTCTCTGGAAAGATGCAGTAGTTCCGGCCATGTCGCAAATGGCGTCTCTGACTCGTCTTCCCGCCCGGGTGAGAAGGGTGCCTCATCCATGGTTGGTCGTACGATCCTGGAATCCTTGACCCTTGCAGGAATGACATAGGTGATTGCTCGAAGATCGTACTTCCTGAGGAGAGGGGCTGCAACCGTCCACAGGCTCGCCCAGGCATCGTCAAAACAGAGGGCGACCGTGCTTGTACCCGGATGCTTTCCCTCCTTTACAAAACGAAGTATGTCCTCCGAGGTAACCGTTCTATACTTGTTTTGATTAAGAAAGTCGAGGTAAGGCTCCAAGCTCTGAGGTGTTACCTGGTGAAAATGAAACACCGGCAGGATGTCGCCCAGGCCGCCACCGATGATAAACCCTGGATAGGATCCCGAGGCAATATCAACAGCGCCACGCAGAGTTCCGCCTCGTTCCGCAAAAGGAGGTTTCCGGGCCATTACCCAGCTCCCTTCCAGGATTTCAGCATCGAGACAGACCCTCTTTCACGGCATAAGTGATCCTCACCGTTCGTCTTTGTGCCTGGCCGAAGCCGGAGAGAGACAAAGAATTACGAAGCACTATTTGAGCACAATCATCTTTCTGATAGCGCTGAAAGCCCCAGCCTGGATCCTGTACAGATATATTCCGGATCCCGCGGGCTCTCCTGCATCGCTCCTCCCGTCCCACTGCACAACATAGCTGCCCGGACCCATGGTTCCATCCACCAGGGTACGAACCAGTTGCCCCCTGGTGTTGAAGATCTGGATCATGGTGTGTACGTCCTGCATGCCCGAGGAGGACGTCCCGGGAATATCGTACCTGATAGACGTGGAGGGATTGAACGGATTAGGATAGTTCTGACTGAGGGCAAAAGCCCGTGGCAATCCTGGCTGTGACGGTTCATCACCTATTCCGACTCCAGCAAGGACAAAGAATGAATAGACGTCGCTGCTCTCCGTAGACAGGCCATACCTGTCGACAGCCTCCACCTTCCAGAAATGAAGTGTGCTGTCGGGGAGCGCCGGCGTTGAGAAACTGGTCCCTCCTATGCCACTTATGACAAGGGGGTTGGAAAAGAGCGTGTCTGTATCACAATAGAGCGTGTATGTTATTTCATCACCCGTATCAGGATCGGATGAGGGTTCCCAGGTCAGGGTAGGCATAAGCGTGTTCACGGTGTCACCATCTCCGGGGCTCAACAGCCCGAACGGCAAAGGAGGATCTGGTATGAAAACGACAAAACTCCATCCCTGTTCCAGACTCATTGTCTCCAGACCATAGCTGTCGCTGGCCTTTACCTTCCAGTATATGACCGCGTCGTCTGTCAAGGTCAGCGGAGCGTATCCTTTGCCACCGCCCACGTTTCTTTCGCAAATCGGGATATCGCCGCCGCGGTCCGGAATCCTCTTTCCTTCTTCGAAGGAGGGTGGACCGATCCGGAAATGTGTTTTTTCGGCATTGCAGAGCATCGAGATGAGACGCTCGACAGGAATCCTGTACTCGCTCACCCTGAGACTGTCAACGGTCGTCGTGGAGTCGGGATCAAAACCTGCACTGGTCCCGTAGAAAACGGAGTAGAGAAGAGAATCGGATGGATTCTGATCCACCGCGTCCTCCCAGTCGAGTAACGGTGTGCCCGTATCGACTGTGTCTGCATCGATCGGACTCAGCAGGCTGAATGTATCAGGAGCTACATTCGCGTTCGAACCGGAAACCTGGAAGTCCTCGGCGTTGTTATTTCTGTTGCCATGAAGCATCACCCCAGCCCACAGGGTGTCCGCTGCTCCCTCGACCTTGAGCGGATCACTGACCCTGGTATCAAAAACGCCGTTGATGTAACAGTCAAAATGAAATCCATGAACGTCACTGCTTGTCACAACTGAAAACTCATCGCCGGCCTGAGGGAACGGAGTTGTGGACTCTGGAGAAGAACCCAGCGCGATGCCGCTTGGAGCCCCATCGATAATCTCGTAGAGTTGATAGCTATTCAAGGATGAATGCCGGAATATGAGATAACCGTTTGCGTCGGGCGAAGCAGAATCCATCATCAGCGCAAGACCACCCTCTCCTATTCCGGAAGAATCCGCGTTGCTGCCCCAGTGCAGTGAAACAAACGTGTTGTTCGTTACCCTGTTATAGACTGCCACGAAATCCCATTGATCAAGGAGCGACTCGTTGGAGAGTTCCCCGTTATTCAGTATGAAATCCGGGTCGACATTCCAATAGGAGCCTATCTCGACCCGTTCGAAATCGTCCGATAATGAAGGATAAATCGTCGTTTTCCCGGACGGGACAACCGACATGGGGGAAGAGTTCTGTGCCTCATCCGTCGCCTTGATCGCGAAGTAATAGAAGGTGTCTGGATCGAGCCCCCCCACAGAAAACTCCTCAGCGCTGCCGGAAGTAAGGGGCGCCGGCTCACCAACCGCCTGAGAGGCAAGTTCAAAGTTGCCGTCCGTTATCGGCAGCTTGGAGTATCGTATGTCATAGGAGGTAGCCGTACCGCCCGTGCCATCATCACCCGTCGCGGTCCAGCGCAGAAGGGCCGTTCGAGCGCTAACATTGTCAACGACCAGATCGTTTATAGCCGCCGGAGAAACGCTGTCATAAATATCCTCACTTGCGAGGGAATCGAAATAGACCCCGGCCATAACAGCATAACCCGCGTTATTTGGATGGATGTTGTCTATCATGTAATCGGCCTGCCAGTTAGCGTTCGCCTTGAATGCGCTGTTGTGATCCACGTATTTGATGTCACGACCGATCCCGCGTTCCTGCTGAACAAGATCGAACAGAAGGCTGTTGAGCTCTGTGGTCACAGAATCCTTGTCGTCGGTCCGCGGAATTATCCCCGAGAGGAAGACAGTCATGTTGGGGTTGAACGTGAATATGTGATCCTCCAGCAACTCGTTGAACTGTATCATTGTATCGGATAACGGGATATCTCCGCTGTTTATGTTGTTCGTTCCCAGATGGATCAGGACCATCTGCGGGTCGGTCGCGACCAGGTAGCTGTCAATCTCGGAGTTGATGATATATACCCTTCCGTAGTAGCCCCCATGCCCTTCATGGTCCGCGTCGAACCCCACTCCATCATTGAGCGTCCCCACAAAGTCGAACACCCCGCCTACAGAGATAAGGGAATAATAGAGATCATCTCTGAAACCGCCAAGCGGATCGGAGCCCACGAAACCCGATGTGATGGAGTCGCCGAGAAGCATTATGCGAGTCGTGTCCTGTCCCAGCGCATCCCCTGTGAGGCCCAGAAACAGGATAAGAAAGAGGGCCGCGGCGATCAGCGGTAAGGAGCCGACACAAAGCCAGGACCTCACAGCATGCGGCAGATCACATGCAGCACTGTTCTGTTTTTCCATCATAACAAACCCCCACGGGTGGGTTTCACAAAACATCATGAGCAGGACTCAGTTGAGATAGCCAAGAGCCTTGAGCTCGTTTTTTTCGTCTTCGGTGAAAGATCTCGAATCCCGGGGCTGGTCGAATATGCACGATAAAGACGACCTCCACTCGTCCAGACTCCGGGACAACGAATCCGCTTTCTCCTGTTTGTCCGACGAGAGATTGACCATTTCCATCGGATCGTCCTCAAGGTCGTATAGCTCAACAGTCTTTCCATTACCTCGCTCTATGAGCTTCCATGAGGAAGATCTTATCGCGAAATCTTCGGAGCCAACCTGGCTGTACGCCATGGCATCCTCGTCCTCGGGACCACCTTCGATCAGGGAAAGAAGGCTCTTTCCCTGTACATCGGTGCCGGTATAGTCTATGGACGCTATGTCGAGGACGGTGGGATAGATATCAACAAGTTCCACCGGCTGATTGACCCTCCGACTCGCAAAATCCAAGCCATCACCAATGAAAATCAGGGGAACCCTGAGCCCCGAGTCGTATAAGTCCCCATGCTCGAACAGAATAGGCATATGACGATTCAAACTTTCACCATGGTCCGCGGCGATGACAAGGAGCCTCGGATTCTTTCTGTTGTTCATTTTCAGTGCATTCATAAAAACAGACAGTTCATGATCCGTATATGCGATAGACGCGTCATAAAGGGTGATCAGGTCGTCCGCCAGATCGTCTTCTATCGCTACTGTGTGATCTCTCACAAGTTCCTGGAGGAATCTCTGAGGGCTACGCTCCATCATCTTTTTTGTCTCGATTCCGCCGAAGTGATCCACATATGAGGCGGGCGGACTATAGGGTGTGTGAATCGTAATGTAATGCAGAAAAAGAAAATAGGGTCTGTGACTCCGCAGTCCCTCGATCCAGTGAACACCCAGCCTTGTAGTCAAGTTGTTCCGACCTGTTACAGCATAATAGTAGCGAAACAGCATCAACCTGTCCATGAAAAGATGAAAGTCCTCGCAGGAGATCCTCTCGATCTCGTTTCGATTGATGAACGTGTCGAAGCCCTGCGAAAGACCGGATCTGGTCGACACCCACGGGTTGTCGAGGATGGCCACCGTGTTGTAGCCCGCCCTCCTGAACTGCTCAGCCAATGTGGTATAAGACGTGTTAAGGTGAGAATCGGCGTTATGCTCATAGGTGCAATGTGATCCTGGATATAGAGATGTGAAGATGGACGCGTGCGACCCGAGTGAAGCGGGGTACTGCGATACGGCATTATCGAAAACGACGCCCTCCTCCGCCATCTGATCGAGATATGGCGTAGTGGTTCGGCCATAATCATAGCAACTGACATGATCCGCTCTCAAGGCATCAAGAAGAACAAGTATGACGTCCGGCCTGCTGTCGTCAGAGGAGTATGCTACGCTCGGGATGATATTCAAAACGATAAAAGCGGCAAGCGGGAGTACGGAAAATGAGCAGAGGACACATGTGAATATCCTCCTTTTTCTCTGAGGAATACTTTTTTGCACCTGTCGAATCATCCTCACCCCCAGGCTCACAAGCGACAGGTAGATGAACACTACACCGGAAATCAGGATGACATGGATGATGAGGTCACTCTTCCCCGTTGAAAGAAGTGCGTCAGGATCCCAGTTGTTCCATGAAGAAAGCGAGATAGTCATCATGAAAAGAATGTCCGCCGAAAAGAGGCCTGCGACTTGCTTTTGATCTATGTCGGTGCGACTGCTGGATAGCAGATATATGAGCGACACGAGAAGATTGAGCGAAATAAAGAAGATGGCATAGTATGCCGCTGAACACGTAAGATAGATAAAGATTGCCTCCTTCGTCGCGGGCTCCTTCAGGAGATACAGACTCCCTTCAAAAAGCCCCCAGCATGTGCCGAAGAGCATTCCTGTTATTACACCCCTCTTTGCAAGGCCCGAGATCACGCTACACTCCCTTTTTTCATCGAAAGCCGCAACGCCGCGCTGCTTCAAAAAGGTGACCAAACCATGCCCAGCCAACCCAGTGCATTGTGTCTTTCACTCTTCTCCACTCGGCTGGATGGGCGGGCTCAGTCACCGTTTCACTTGTCTGGCAACGTGTGATGACGCCGGACCCGCATGCTCTGTCGCATGCGGGTCCGGCATCCGCCAGTCGTACTACTTGAGTACTACCATTTTCTTCGTCGCGCTGAAGGCACCAGACTGGATGCGGTACAGATAGATTCCGGACCCGGCTTTTTCTCCTGCCTCATTGCGTCCGTCCCAGTGCACCACGTAACTTCCCGGGGCCTTTGGTCCATCAACCAGCGTCCGTATGAGTTGCCCCCTCAGGCTGTAAACCTGGATCAGGGTGCTCGCCTCACCCGAGACATCAGGTATGTCATACCTGATCGACGTCGAAGGATTGAAAGGATTGGGATAATTCTGGCTCAGCGCAAACGCCCTGGGCAGCACCGTCCGTGATCCGGCATCATCCCCTGAGCTGAGGCTTGCGAGGACGAGGAACGAATACACATCGTTGCTCTCTGTTCGAAGGTCTTTGCTGTCAACCGCCTCGACCTTCCAGAACCAGATTGTGCTGTCGGTAAGCGCAGGCGTCGCAAAAGTGGTGGACGTCAGTCCGCTTATGACGACCGGATTCGGGAGTCCCGCCTCGTCGTCATAGTAAAGGGTGTATGTTATCTGGTCACCCGGGTCTGGATCGGACGTAGCCTCCCAGCTCAGCGTCGGTGTCTGCGTGGTAACTGTGTCGCCGTTCAAAGGCGTAAGAAGACCGAACGGCAGCGGCGGTTCGGGGATGGAGACGGTAAAGCTCCAGTCTTCCTGGAGGCTCATCGTCCAGAGCCCAACCGTATCAAACGCTTTGACCTTCCAGTAAATCACCACATCGTCCGGAAGGGTCTGCAGGCCGGCGCCGGTACCGTCATCAGCAGACTTGACCCTGGAAACGTCATCCGCGAGCCCTTCCGGGCTGGTCTCGTCTGTCACCTTCTTCGACGCAGAGCCGAATGAGGATTGCCCATTTCGTCTCAGGAGTTCGATGATGCTCATGGGCGGAACAGTGTACTCGCTGGCCGAAAGGTTGTCCACCACCGTGGTGGAATCCGGATCGAAGCTGGCACTCGTTCCATAGGAAAGGGTGTAAAGGACCGAGTCACCGAGATTTGGATCTATGGAATCCTCCCAGTCCAGCAATGGCACACCTGTATCCACGATCTCATTGTCGCCAGGTGAGAGCAGACTGAATTGACCGGGGGCGATATTGGCGCCTGGACCGGAAACCCAGAAGTCTTCGACGTTATTGTTGCGGTTGCCATGCAGCATGACGCCTGCCCAGAGGCTGTCCGCGTTACCCTCTGTCTTGAGCGGATCAGTTACTCGGGTGTCATAGATTCCGTTGATGTAGCAGTCAAAATGATTGCCGTTGGAATCACTGCTCATCACCACGCTGAACTCATCTCCCGCCTGAGGAAATGGCTGGCTGGCATCAGGCGAAGAACCAACCGCCGGGCCACTCGGAGCACCGTTCACGAGTTCGAAGAGTTGATATCGGTCGAGTCCGAAATGTCTGAAAATAAGATAGCCATTCGCCGTCGGGGTTGGCGAATCGAGCATAAGGGCCATTCCACCCTCACCAATACCCGCTGGATCGGCGTTACTGCCCCAGCGGAGGGACACATACTCTGCTCCCGTTGCGGGCTGATAGACAGCCATGTAGTCCCAGAGCTCGCTCGAAGCCTCGTTAGACAGTTCCCCATTGTTTATTATGTACTCAGGATCCGCGTCCCAGTCTGGCCCGATTTGGACGCGCTCGAAATCATCAACGAGCATAGGATAACTGATCGTCTGCGCGTCCGGGACAAAAGAGAGCGTGGAGATGTTGCCGGCCTCATCTTTAGCCTTGAGCGCAAAATAGTAGATTGTAGAGGGCTGGAGGCCGCCCACAGTGAACTCCTCCGTACTTCCCGAAACCTGCGGCGTCGGTTCTCCGACTGCCTGCGGTGCGCTCGTGAAATTACCCTCCGTTATTGGCAATGTGGAATAGCGAACGTCATAGCTCGACGCCATGCCTTCCGTTCCGTTATCCCCTGTGGCAGTCCATGTCAGGAGCGCCGTGCGCGAACTGGTGCTGACAACCGTGAGATCATTAATGCCGGCAGGGGGTATGTTGTCCAGAGTCGCCGCAGCGATGACATTTGACATAGCAGAGACGTTCCTCTGCGGGAAACCGTCGTCGCTCCTCATTGCGAAATAGTAACGAGCATCGGCGTCCAGGCCTGTTACTTCAAAATACTCTGTGGAGCCTGAGATGGAAGGGGCCTGTTCCCCGAACCCTCTCGCAGCATCCACGAAATTCGATTCAGTGATCAGAGAGGAAGAATATCTTACATCGTAGGTTACGGCCGTCCCCGTTGAATCGTCATTGCCGGGAGCGGTCCACACAAGCGTCACGGTATTGGCTGTCCTTGAGAACAAGTCCAGATCCCCAACCTGGTTCGGCGGGGTCGTATCTGCCGCATTCACCCAGAAAGTAAAATCATCAACGTTGTTGTTCCAGCCTCCGCCCTCGAGCATAACCCCCGCATAGAGCGTATCGACATTACCGAAGACTTTGCCCGGATCCGTCACTCTGACATCGAACCGATCATTGACAAAAATATCGAAATGATGTCCCTGATCGTCAGAGGAGTAAGCCACCTGCATTTTATCACCCGGATTGTAGTAGGCATACTCCGAAGTCGGAGAGGAGTCTACCTGGTAGGAGAGCACACCATGGTCTATCACCCAGAGCTTGTAATTGTTCGCTCCGGCATGTTTGAAGAGCCAGTAGCCACTTGCCGACGTTGAAGCAGCATCGAGCATGAGGGCAAGGCCGCCCTTCTGCATGCCTTCCGAGTCGGCAGTGAGTCCCCATTGGAAAGATACACCAACCGGGTTTGGAATTGCATTGAAAACGGCCAGGTCGTCAAAGCCGAAAGACACATCGGTATTCGCAAGCTCGTCAGACACGATCTGATAAACCGTATCCGCTGTCCAGACCCCATCGAGGGTGATTCGATTGAAATTGTCCACGACAAGCGAATCCGACAGTAGTCTTTCCTGCCCCGGAAGAGTTTCGGCCGCTGTGTTCCCGAAACAGAGGAACATCACGGCAATCAGCATGGCTGAGAACGCGATCGAACGATACACCCTGTCCATTGTGGACCTCCTTGAAACGTGATGGTTTGAGGCAACATTTTCCTCACCAGGTGAAACGATTTCCTTCCGAACGACTTCCTGCTGCATCTTCCCTCCTTACTATCCCCTGCTGAAGCTGTAAACCGCGTTTCCCATATCACGATGGCTACATCTGAGCATGCGGATTCGCAAGTCCCGTGCCAGCCATACCGGGGCCTGGCGAGCTTTCCAGGATCCAGAGTCATGCGTGGAATATATACTTCGCGATCGACGGATTTTATGCTCCGATTCGCATGTCGACTTCGATACAATTCAGCGTCGATAACTGGACACAGCCTGTGTAACAGCTAAATCGGGACTCTCTGGCGTCTCCTGGCCTGCAGAAGAACGGTCTCTATCTTCTTCGAATAGTCCGCTGCGTCAAAACGATCTCGTACGATCGACTGTCCGTAGCGCCCTGCTTCCGACGCACTCTTGTCGTCCCTGAGCAGACTGAGTATGGCCTTTGCCAGGGCTTTACTATCGCGCGGGGGGACCAGGAAACCATTCTTTCCATCCTCGACGACTTCGGGAATTCCTCCCAGCCTGCTCGCAACAACGGGTGTCCCCATTGCCATAGCCTCCAGCAGGACCAGGCCAAAGGATTCCGGCGTAGTCTCCGAGGTCGCAGCGAGTATAGCCACATCAGCGCCGGCCATGATCTCCGGAACATCATCCCTCATCCCGGTCAGCAAAACCTGTTTATCCAGACCCAGGCGTGAGATCTCATCGCTGAGCTCCCTCTCGTAGGAGTCCTTCGCTCGCTTGCTGTGCCCGACTATTAGGAACCTGGCAGAAGGATACTCCCTGATGACCATTTCAGCAGCCCGCACAACGCAATGATGCCCCTTCTTGGGAATAAGGCGACCGACAGACACGATCAGCTTCACATCCTGGCCGTTTGAAAACTCCTTTCTCACTCTCTCCCCGCTGAGAGACGACGAGAAGATGTCCAGGTCTATGCAATTCGGGACATGAACCAGCTTGTCAGGCTTTATTCCAACCTCCAGAAACGGCTGTTCTGCAGCCTCTGAAACACAGATAAGCTTGTCGGCCAGCTTGCCGACAACGCGTGCCAGAGCCCTGGCAACTATCACTGGCCTGCGTACGATTTCGTGGACATGATAGATATTCCATACGCCGGCAAGTCTACCCGCCAGTCCGCTGGAAATGATGTTCAGCGAGTTAGTGTACACAACATCGATGTCTTCCAGGCGTATCAGTCGATAGAGAGACCAGGTGGACCTGAGAGTACCACATATGTACTTCAGTTGCAGGAAAGGATTGATACTTGCCTGATTCATGGGCACGCGCAACTGGTGGACCTTGATCCCGTAATCGATGATACGTCCCAGAGTACTCGATCCTGATCTGTCTGTCGACCCGTCAAGTATCGAAAGGACAAATTTCACTTCGAATCGTTTTCTATCAAAGTCCCGCAGAAATGAAGAGAGGATCCTGAAACTCCCGCCACCATCCCTGCTGTTCTGCTGAGAATGAACGACCAGGACCTTCAGGCGTACTTCAGGCGCGATTCTCTCGCTCATTTGACTTTTCTCATCGGTTCGAGGATCTGCTCGTCCTGTATCACGTTGAGATTGAAGTCCTGCCTGCGCGTGGCAAGAAGGGCATTAACCCCATAGAGAACCCCCATGGAGACATAGGTCATCAGCCTCCGGAGCAGGGTCATGAGAACTGCAAGCTCCGCAATTCCATAGAAGGCGTCAAAGAAATAGGCTCTCGACAGCTCCCAGACCCCCAGTCCGCTCGGGAGCGGAGAGAGCATGCCGGCCAGGTTGGCGAACGCTCCGGTGAAAATAATGAATCCATACGGAATCTGCTGTCCCAGAGACCTGAACAACAACTGGTCTCCCAGATAGCTGACGAAAAGGTTTGCAAAGGTTATGACAAATCCAAGAACGAAGATATCTTTTCGCTTCAGGGTCTGCCTGACCGCCACGCTCAGTTTCTTCAGGAAATCGTTTGCGGTGAGTCTTTCACGGAATAAGTATACGACGAATACGAGTGCGAGGAATGCCGCCCCGATGGCAAACAGGTGCCAGAAAGCCATACGGCTCACGATATAATCGATCAGCATCCTGTGCATACCGAGGATTGTGGCGCTTGCCACGAGCAGAACGGTCAATGCCGACAGCTCCAGGAGGAGTTCCATAACGATCGATGGAATGGATTGATTGATGTCCACCTTCTCCATCTTTTTTATGAAGATCGCCTTGGCCGGCATACCGAGTTTTCCGGGTCCGGACGCATTGATCGCCATGGCGCCTATGGTGGCACTCAGGACGTTCTTGAACGCAATATCATCCCTGACCGCCTTGAGAAGGACGTGCCAGCGCAGTGACAGGAGAAAGACGTTCACTCCACCGAGCAGGAATACCCACGCCAGCAGGGCGAGATCAATGCCCATCAAGGCAGGGAGTGCTTTCGCGAAGTCCACGTCCTTGAGCAACATTACGATAGCGAACAGGATGGCGAGAAAGAGTGCCACCTTGAGGACTCGCGTCGACATTAATGATCTCGGGTTCTTCATATGTCACCATTCGCTTCGCTGCAACCAAGTCGTTCAATTTCCTCCACGACACCGGCCCAGCTGAATCGTTTCTTCTCCGTCTCTATTCGCTCCATCATGGTGGTTCTCTGCCCCTGCTCGAAGAACCTCACGATTTTCTCCGATATGGCGTCCGGGTCTCGCGGCGGCACGATCATCCCCGTCACACCATCGTCAACCACCTCCGGCAGCGCTCCGACAGAGGTCACGAGAACGGGAAGGTTGAAGCCGAATGACAACTGGACAACGCCGCTACCCGTAGCAGACGTATAAGGCAGGACGAGCAGGTCGGCGGCTGCAAAGTACTTCTCGAGTTCCTCATTCGGGACATAATCGTCTACTATCCTCACCGCCGCATTGATATCCAGTTCATCTATCTTTTCAAGATATCGTTCCTTGTCCTTCCAGAACTCTCCCACTATCATGAGTGTGACATCTCTGTTGGCCAGGACACCGGGGAGTGCGTCGATCAGATAGGAGAGGCCCTTATACTGCCTGACAAAGCCGAAGAACAGGATCACATCTCCTTCTACCCCCAGCCTTTTCCTGGCGGATTCCCTGCTTAAACCCGTTCGAGGAAACTCGTCATAACACGGATGATAGGCTTGTCTGACGATAGCTCCCGGCAGCATCGAGCGGAGGTTGCTCAAGTCTTCGCTGGAGTGAACAAGATATAGATCGCCCCGGCCCAGCACAAATCTCGTACACCAGTTCGCCAGAGCGTTACTCTCATGCTCGACCACATTATGACATATAAAGAGAACCCTGGCGCCTGTCTTCCAGTGAATAAGTGCGGCAAGGAACGTGAATTGAGGAGTCCAGAAAAACGTCCACCACGGGAAGATGACCAGATCTGGTCTGAACGACTTGATTTTCCTGTATGTTCGGTACCACGACAATGGGTTCATGGAATCGAGTATGGCCTCCGCACCCTTCTCTTCCAGCATGATCCTGCTGTTGTCCTTATCCGTCTTCCCGGGAAAGAGCCACCGCGGGTACTGCCGTGAGAAACTGTAGAGGACGGTCTCGTGCCTCTCTCTCAGGTGTCGGTAAAGGAGGGTCGTGTGGTGACTGATCCCCCCCCTCAGAGGAAAAGAAGGTCCAACAATACAGATTCTCATATTCTTTCCGACAAGCGTGCGTGAAGGTTCACAAATGGAGGTTGCTCCTGAACAACACCGTGATACCGGTCACTCGATCGATGCGTCGGCTCAGGACTTGTCTCTGGACCTTATGAACTTCGCCATGATCCTGGGGCCGTTCCGGATTATGGATGTTATCTTCGGGTCAAACATGCAGCCGAGCAGACACACGAAAATACAACTCTTGGATAACTCCCGTACGTCCTCGTACCTTCGCGAGTTCCATATCTCCTTCAAGGGCTGCTCTGTAACATTCCCCACAGTACCGTAACGGCACACACTTACATCTCCATTCGGATTGACCGTAAAGCTCTTATATGCCACGAGGCACCTGCCCAGTTCCTCCCTCAAGCCCTTCTTCATCGCGAAGTAGGATGGTATCGCCTTCAGATGTTCCATGTCATTGAGAATCAGGGCAGCGTCTTTCTGCTTCTCCTCTGTCAGCCGCTCGATTACTTCTACCAGCCTGTCGTAGTTGTCAGGCGACACCCAGAGCGGGTAGTTCTCGTTTTTCTCTTTCCACCCCATCTTGTCACGCGTCGCCCAGTCGTAAGGATCATACGGCTGGACCCACAGGCTTGATCCATGTTTTCCGACAAAATCGAGAATGTCCATGACCTCGCCCAGATTACCGTCCGACAGTACGGTATTGACCTTCAGATTGATATTTTGTGGTCTGATCGCATCGAACAGTTCAAACGCATTCTTTACTGCCTCAAATGCGCCATCGAATCCTCGGAGATTGTCGTGCGTGAGCGCGCTGGCGCCGTCGAGCGAAAGAGATATATGGCCGCCGCCTATCCTGTCGTACTCTCGAATAAAATCTTCCTTCAGTAGTGAACCATTAGTGGTAATGTGTGAGTATATTCCCATTGAGTTCGCGTATTGCAGAATATCCAGGATCTTGTCTTTATAGATCAGAGGTTCACCCCCGGAGAGTCCAATGCTCGATATCCCCCAATCGGACATCTGGTCGATAACATGTTTGAGCTGATCCGGCGTCATATACTCCTTCGCGTCTTCCGAGAGACCCGTCTCCCATTGAGGGCACATCTTGCAGTGAAAGTTGCACTTGTTCGTCAAGATGATGTAGATCTGAGAAGGTTTGGATACAGGGAGCTTCGTCTTCACGGCTATCCTTGTCCGTATATCACAGGTTATCTTCTGCATCCCCGCTTTCGCCAGCCTGATGACTCTGTCGCTCATCTTATCTCTCCCCCATCTGATAGTCGGGCCTGTCGCGGAGGCCGCCAGTAACTAACAGTATCTTTTCGCGCGTGAAGAGCCAGTACATCGCGAACATTATGACGAACGGGATAACCGGGTATGAATACCTCGCCAGCGAGAAAAGGAAACTGTGAACCAGATTGAAATACAGTATTATCAGCAGAAAAGGTGCAACAATCACGTCCTTCCGCCTCCCTTCCATGAAACCGAATATCGCGAGAATGAGAAGCGAGAAATTGGTCAAGGCGTTTAAAAGGCTTACCGTAAGATAATGTCCCCTGTACCAGAACTCTATGAAATTCCTGCCCAGGTTGAGGACAAACTGGCCGGGTTGATCGAGGATGTTTCTTATCGCGAGTTCAACCCATCGTGTCTCTTCATTCACACTCTGGTCCTCACGACCCTCTTCCTCAATCCTCTCCATGATATCTGCGTCACCCTGATTCTCTTTGATCGTTGCCTGGTGGAAGAACCTGCCCCCGCGACTGGCCACCGAGATAAACTCACCCTCCACATAGTAGTTGCGAATTACCCAGGGAGCAACCACAACAACAAAAGACAGGGAGAGGAGCGCCGATCTCTTCAGACCGAACAGGAGATTATGCCTGTGATGGAGCAGAAAGCCGACCGCCAGCGGGAGCACCAGGAGTTGGGCCACAGGCTTCGTGAGTGTCATGAAGCCGGCCATGGCACCCGCCAGCGGGGCCCAGCGCATCGCTCCGATCTTCCAGAGGCGGAAGAAATATACAGCTGTGGCTACCGAGAAAAGGAGATACAGTGACTCGGGATGAAGGTAGGTCGCGTAGAGCATTGACTGGGGGAGCAGTATCAGGCAGAGAGCGGGAAACATGGCAAGGTTCCGATCGTCAAATACCTCCCTCGAGAGCTTGTAGAGAAGGATGCACGAGAGGGCCTGCAGGAGCGACTGGGAGATGATCAGCGCAAGCGCTCCCGTTCCAGCAACATAAAATAGTGCCACGAGAAAGAAGACATAGAGGGGTGTCCTGGACGTGTCAGGAGCCTGCCCCCGCACGGCGACATAACCATTGCCCTCGATAATGTTTTCGGCTATCTCGTCGTAGTCATCATTCATGGACCAGTCATATTGTTCCCCCAGGGTGTTGAAAACTACATAGTGAAAGAGCAACCTGGTACACAGAACCAGCAGGATCATGCCAGCATACCTTGACAGGTCGCTGCTGCCAAAGATCATCCTCCGGATTGAAGAGATAACGCCCTCCCTGGGAGTTGATATTTCTTCTCTCCCGGGTTCATGCTCAACACGCTCGGGTTTTCTCATTATTGTCCTGGATTCCGTCATCGCGACTCTCTCCTGGCGTAGAGAAAGGAAACTTCCGCGGGAGAAGCGCAAAACATGTGCCACTCTGCGGTTGGTTGCTCAGGCGTATGAATGCCGGTTCACATGCAGAATGACGGGCCGGAGTCAGGTTCCGGACTCGGGATTCCATAAAAGAATAACGCAAAGTACCGGCGTGTCAACGGGTCTGGCGTTATAGTCTGGATTTCACTTGACAGCACCCCGGCACCAATGATAATATCTCCGTCAGGTGGTGAGAACATTCCTGATCCTGCATTAAGAGTTAGGGAGGGGAATCCTGATGGAGCAGAGTCCGCAGAAACGGTTGTTTCTGCACCTGGAGAAGCATGTTACATTATACCTGACATCCCTTGCGATTCTCTCTTCTCTCCTCATCCCGTTCTTGTTCCGTATCTATTTTCGCCTGGACGACACAACATTTCTCGAATGGGTCCAAAACGCGAGGACCCCACTGGACTCATTCGACCTCTCAACAGGCATATTGGGCGGCATGTTTCGACCCATGCAATACCTTGTCTGGTGGTCGCTCTATCATCTGTTTGGATTGAATGCGTTGCCGTATCAGATTATTCTGACCCTGTTCTTCGCGCTCTCCATGGTCTTCTACTTCAAGCTTGTCGAGTTAGCCTTCTCAAAATCTGTCGCATTGATGACTCTGATTGCTTACTTCGCCGTGTTTTTCTACTTGTGCCACATAATTTTCTGGTTCGCAGACTCAACATTTGTGATCGAGATCCTCTTCATGAACCTCTCCTTATACCTCATCCTCAGGGCCATCCGGAAGAATGGCGGCATACTGTGGGGGATCTTCTTCTATTTCTGCGCAATGTTATCCAAAGAACCGGCCGTCATCATTATTCCGGTTGTCTCTCTGGTCTTCGTGATAACTGAATGGAGGAGGATGACGACCAGCAACCGGAAAAGAAGTGTAGCGATTCTGCTTGCTCTTGCTGCACTGGGGCTTGTCTGGATACTCCTCACCCCATTTGTCCATGGACGACTGGAGGGCGGACCAGGTCCCGGACTATCCGGACTGGCAATTATGGCCCTTCCAAAATGGAGATTCTATTCCGGCATTCTGCTCTCTGACCTGGGGATTCTTATCTGGATTTCCTCAGTCTACCTGGCGCTGAAATACGCCCTGTCCGGTGAAGTCTCTCCCGGCATAAAACGAATGGGCTTCCTTCTCCTTCTCAGTGTCGGCCTGTCCCTTGTCAGCGAGCAATTTCAAGATTTCGCTTTATTGATTTTATTTGCATCTTTTGTCCCCATCCTTATCAAGAGGCGGGATGAATCATTCGGCGTGGTCTGGTTTGCGGTACCGCTATCCGGCATTATGGTCTCTTCGTATATGTTTCGTACCTACCTCGCAGAAGCCTCCTTCGGAATCGCGATTGTCATCGGCCTCGTCTCCCATGAGATTATCGTTTCCATTCGCCCGGTCGTGAGGAGATTACCCCACAAATTCGTCACGTTTTTCATGCTGGGTGCAGGAGTCGTCGTATGCGCAGGAATCTGGACAGCGAGGCCGGTGATTATGACGAAGTTCGAGGCGCTGCGCATCATCTCCGGTGCCAGCCAGAATATGGAGAGAATGATCGAGTATATATCCGAAAATTACGCGGAAGAGCCTGTTACTCTGGTCATCGTAAACTACGATGACATGGGGATCAGGCCAGACGAAGATCTGCCTCTTATGGATGATCTTGAGAAGGCGCGTCGCAAGAAAACACTCTCGAGTGTTGATATGAGGCGACTTCTCAAGGTTGCCGGTAACGAAAACGTAGTCGCCTGCGGTCTTTCCACCTTTCTGGAACACGAAGAGTTCAAAGAAGGCCTCCTGCTGGTCATGAACAATTTCGAGAAAGACTTCATAGAGCAATCTGGCCTGAACACGAAATCAATTTACAAGGCCGAAACCTTCGGAGAAGGCTCAGTGTTGTACGAGCTGGTCAAGTAGTCCGATGGGCAGTGGTACGCCTGTCAAATACGCGGTCTATCGACATCGCTCTGAACGTCTTCCTCAAAGACGTTCTCACCGCTAACATGGTCGGCACATAACAAACCCCGCATCTTCCTTCACCGGTCCTTGTGTCAGACGACCTCCATGCCTGCAATTCCTTCCAGGAACGACGCAGTATCCTGATTGAGGAAGAGGAATAATGGTGACAACGTGAGGAGAATGCCGAAGAGTCGATGTATAACTGGGGGTGGCACTCCTCTCCCGAGATAGATCTGTGTTCCGTCTGGTCAGCGAAGCGGCGCGATAAAGGCATCCCGCCGGATGAAACCGCTCGTTACTCGACCGTCGTGATGCCCCGGGGAGGATCTGGCGCCTGCTCGTCGCTATTCGTTACTCTTATCAGGATATATCCATCCCTGCCGTTGACCGAGAGGCTCTCATTGACCATTTCGCCGTCGTTGTGGACCGTGTCCTGTAACCCTTTGATCTTTCTATATCGCGCGTCGCCGAGACCGCTGACGGTTCTCGTATCGCCGGTCGGATTAAACAGAACCGCGCCGTTGTCAAAATCTCTTCTCCAGACCCTGGAATCGATGTTTTCACCCTTTTCACCATCGGCGTACCAGCC
>CAZOAR010000025.1:0-40007 GCA_964577985.1 uncultured Gemmatimonadota bacterium
CCATCGCACAATAAGGCCGATTCTGGATGGGCCGTAATGGCACGTAAAAAGTGGGGACCAATGGACAAATTCCTTGATTTTTGCCCGCAAATCCATTATCCTTAACAATTCCCATTAGATACGCCAGGAACCAATGTCGCGTGTTGGTGTATCTGACTATTGAAAAACCGCGCTGGAGGAGGCTCTTGGTTATATGGGCAAGGAATCATCTAACCCTGGCGATGATCAGCAACCTGTTTACAAGAACAAATTCGAGCTCATAGCAATCGCTGCAAGGAGGGCGAGGGAGTTGAGAGAACGCAGAAGACTGACTATTGGTGGTGGGCCGGAGAAGGAACATGTTGTGGCTCTCAGGGAGTTGTTGTCCGGTCAGCTTGAAGTGGAAGTAGTCAGAAACAAAAAGAAGACTCAAGCAGACTGAAGATTAATTGATCGAAGTGGATGGCAACGGATGAAAAAATCAAATCATTATCCAGTCGACGACCAGATTCTCTCCCTCTACTTTAAGGAGATAGATGAGTATCCTCTTCTTTCAAGGGAAGAGGAGGTTGGCCTGTCTCAGCGAATCAAGAACGGTGAGCAGGAGGCCCTTGAGATCCTGGCGCGCTCCAACCTGCGGTTTGTTGTAGCGGTCGCCCTGAAGTATCAGAATATGGGCCTGACCCTTACCGACCTCATTTCTGAAGGGAATCTGGGCCTGATGAGGGCAGCTCAGAAGTATGACTCTAACAGGAAGGTGAGGTTTATCTCTTACGCCGTATGGTGGATCCGACAGGCTATTCTGCAGGCGATATCCGAGCAGACCAAGGTCTTCCGCATTCCTCTGAATAAGGCAGGGGCAATGCAGAAGATCGGCAAGATCACCAGCGACCTTTCTCAGAGACTTGGTCGAGAGCCCACCGAGGATGAGATCGCCGGTTATGTAAACCTCGATACAAAGGAGATCAGGAAGCTGATCAGCATCTCGAGGCCTCCTGCCTCTCTCGATCAACCGTTCAGGCATACAGATGACAACGTTCTCCAGGAGTATCTGAAAGACGATTCGGAACTGAGTCCTGAAGACAGAGCCTATGAGCGCATCAGATCCGAGATCATTGACACTGTTTTGAGAGCCTTGTCGGATAGAGAGGCTTATATAATCCGGAATTATTTTGGTCTCGAAGAGAGGGAGAGGATGACCCTCGAAGAAATAGGCAAGGTCCTGGGTATCACCAGAGAAAGGGTCCGGCAGATCAAGGAGAGGGCTCTTGAAAGGTTGCACCATGTTCCAAAGAGTAGGAGCCTGACAGCTTTTCTAAACTGATTTTGCGGCAGAATATACAGGAGAAAGGATCGTGGGTCAGAAACACGGTCCTTTTTTCGTTATTATCACTCATGTTCTCGTGCCCTGATACGATATTCACACGCCTTCCCCGCCCTTGACAACAGCACACTGCAAAGGGTGACGAGCTTGTCAAGGTATGCTGTCCCGGCGCGTGCCTCGCCTCCTGCATCTCACAGCTCAACCGTCAGCACGGGCTGGCATGGATCTTTCGATACTCGACGATAGACTCTCCCTCAGAGACTCGCGAGAGAGGGAGTCCATTGTCGAGAAGGCCTGCCATCAAGATAGCCCCCGCGCTCTTCCTGGGTGTTTCGTGCGGTGGAATCCTGCCTCTTGAGATCCGAGCCATCGATCTCCTGCTGGCCACACTTGTTCTGCTGTTCTTCACTCTGGTCCTGAAGAACCGTCTCTTCCCACTTGTCCAGGATATACTGCTCTTCCTGATACTCTACATGACAGGGATGGCAGCCTGCATTCTGGATGAAATGGGCATGCCCCGGGACCATGCCTGCAGCAGTGGCGAACACACTGTGGTCATGGAGGTGACAGGCTTCGCCCGATCGTTCCGGGGGCATCGCATCAGGGCCGAAGGGGTGCTGCGTTATGTCAACTCTATCGGCGGGCTTGTCCCGTCTGACGCGCATGTACTCATGTATCTCAAGGGGGGCGAGGAAAAGCTTCTTCCCGGCGACTTTGTTGTCGCGAGCGGGAATCTTGACAGGCCTGGCGGGCAGAAGAATCCTGGAAGCCTGAGTCAGGAGGAATCATTCAGAAGGCGGGGGCTGATATGGTCATTCAGATCCATGGAGGACCAGTGGAGTAAGATTCGGACAGAAGAGAACTCCGCATTGAAGAGGTCGCCTGGAGTAGCCCTTCGCAGGGCGACAGGTCTTGCTATAGAGGAGATGTTTGAACGAGAGGAGGCGGACTTCCTGAAGGGCATTCTCCTGGGAGAGCGGGGGAACATCTCTGACAAAAGAAGGAGTGATTTCTCCGACGCCGGAATATATCATGTGCTCGCTATTTCAGGACTGCACATCGGAATAATCTCGGGTATTCTCTATCTCCTGTTCAGCATTCTGAGGTTGCCGCCGCTGCTGCGGGTGGTGGCATCCATTCCCGTCCTGCTGTCGTATGGGGTTGTAACCGGGATGAGGCCTTCGGTCCAGCGTGCCATAGTGATGATATCGTTTCTCTCTATCTCGGCCACACTCCAGCGGAAAGTGGACATAGTGAACCTTCTCTACGCTATTGCGGTTGGGCTGGTCTATCTTGATCCTTCGCTCCCTGGCGCCCCCGGCTTCCAGATGTCATTCCTCGCCACCTGGGGAATTGTCGTGCTCTACCCTGGTTTCGCAAGGATGCTCAAACCACTCCTGTCCGCGCGATTTGCCATTACAAGGGTGTTGTTCAGTATCGTCGCTGTATCGATATGTGCTCAGTTACCACTTATTCCTGTGATCGCTTCATCTTTCCACAAGTTGTCTATTGTTGCGCCCCTGTCTAATGTTGTTGCAATCCCAACTATGGCGGTCCTCTTTCCGTCGGCGCTTCTTTCGGTTTGCGCCCATCTGGTTTACCAACCCCTCTCCGTGCCTTTCGCGGAGGTTTCCTCTCTGCTCGTGACTCTTCTTCTCGATACGTCCGCGCTGATGTCCAGATTGCCCGCAGCCTCTCTCAGGATGGGTCCGTTCGATGTCTCAACAGTAGTCATCTACTTCGCGCTGCTCTATCTTACCAGCATGGTTGTGGATGGTAAAGCGCGAGTGGGTTCGCTGGTGGTGGCCATCCTGCTCGGATGCAACATCTGGCTGGCATTCGATGTCTTTACCGGGGAGCCGCCCATGAGAGTGACATTTCTCGATGTCGGTCAGGGTGACGGAGCGGTATTTCAATTTCCTTCGGGTGAGGTGATGATCATGGATGGTGGGCCGGAACGCGAGGGCTGGAATGCAGGGGAACGGATTATTGAACCATTCCTGCTGGCGAGCGGCATCAGGAGGATAGACATACTCGCCTTTTCACACCCGCAGCTCGATCATTTAGGTGGCCTCCCTTTCCTGATAAGTGGATTCGATTGCGCTGCGATTCTTGATCCAGGCCAGCCGACGTCGTTGAGACAATATTCAGAAATCCTGCGCGCGGCGATCGAGCGCGATATCCCGGTTTACCATCCGAGGAGAGGAGATTCCTTCAGGGAGGGAGACGCCAGGGTCGAAATCATGCATCCTGGAAGAGAATGGGTAGGACAATTGTCGGCTCTTGACGACATCAATGACGTGTCTCTGGTGGCCAGGTTGACCTACGGAAAGATTTCCCTGCTGATGACGGGCGATATAGAGCGTGCAGTGGAGGAGGACCTCGTCCATGCGTACGGGACCGATCTGAACGCTGATATCCTGAAGGTCGCCCATCACGGTAGCGCCTCCTCATCCACCGTGTCGTTCTTGTCCGCGGTGAACCCCTCCGTGGCGGTAGTATCGGTGGGCCGCGACAACAGATTCGGCCATCCGGACCCTTCAGTGATGGAGATGATGGGCGAGAAAGGCATAGAGGTCTTCAGGACCGACCTGTGCGGGGCGGTCGTCCTGCTCATTCACCGGGGCTGGTACGAATTGCTTGACGGATCTGGCGCAGTCATGTATAATTCGCACGCTGAATGATGGAGGACCGCGTACCTTCATTCTGTCTGAAAGGGTGGCTGCGCCCGTTGCTGCGCTTTAGGCGGCATTATCGTGGTGGAACATTTCATTTGTCTCTGTTTATACAGACCTGATTCCGTTGACACTGCGATGATGGAACAGTCCCGCAGATCGCAGCAAGTATCTCCACTGTCCCTTTCCTGAGGCCGGATTCCGGTCAGAGGAACGGATGAAGCGGAGAAGTGCATTCATATTATCCTGTATGTGTGTGAGAGGGGAGAACAAGGGAGGTTTTCTTGATTGAAGTCAGGGACCTGACAAAATACTATGGACACAAGAGGGCCATCGAGAAGATCAACTTTGAGGTTGAAAAGGGCGAGATCCTTGGTTTTTTAGGCCCCAATGCCGCTGGGAAGACGACTACCATGCGGATAATATCGTGCTTTATGCCTGCGACAGAAGGCTCTGCCTCCGTTGCGGGGTACGATGTCTTCGACAACTCGCGGGAAGTAAGACGAAGGATCGGTTACCTCCCGGAGCACCCTCCTCTGTACAATGACATGACAGTAACATCCTACCTTCGATTCGTCGCCGCCATCAAAGAACTCGAGCGCGGCAGACAAAGAGCTAGAGTCGACGAGGTAGCGGAACGATGCGGTCTGCGAGACGTCAGGAATGAGATAATCGGGAGACTTTCCAAGGGTTTCAGGCAACGTGTCGGAATAGCCCAGGCTCTGGTACACGACCCGGAGGTCATAATCCTCGATGAGCCCACTATAGGACTCGATCCCAGGCAGATCCGAGAGGTCAGAACGCTGATAAAAGACCTGGGCGGTGATCATACGATCATCCTGAGTACGCATATCCTGCCGGAGGTCAGTATGACGTGCGGCCGGGTGGTAATAATAAACGAGGGAAGAATTTCGGCTGTAGACACACCAGAGAACCTTATCGGAAAAGGGAGGGATTTGCAGAGAATCCGCGTTGAGTTGTCCGGACCCCGCAAGGAGATTGTCAAGACCCTGGAAGGACTGGACGGTGTCGTGGGAGTTCGAGTAGACGTCGCTGAAGAAGAGAGTGGCAGGATTACACTGGACGTGGAGAGTGAGAGGGGCGAAGGCCTGTGCAGCGACCTTGCCTCCGCGGTTGTCGGCAGGGGATGGGATCTGCATGAACTCAGGCCTGTGGATGTGACACTCGAAGATGTCTTTCTCAAGCTTACTACCAGCGAGGAGGAAAGCGTATGAGGAATGTCATGGCGATTTTCTTCAGGGAGATGCGGTCCTATTTCTATTCACCTATTGCCTACGTGGTTATGGGAATTTTCCTGATCATCTCCGGATACTTCTTCTACGCTCTCCTGGCGCAGTTTCTGGAGTTCTCGCTCCGATCCATGATACAGGCTCAGTATTACAGAACGCTCCCGCCGGTTCTCAACGTGAACGAGTACGTAATACGACCACTTTTTCAGAACCTGGTCGTCATCGGGCTCTTCGTCATGCCCGCTATCACGATGAGGCTTTACGCAGAAGAGAAAAAACAGGGGACAATAGAGCTTCTGATGACTTCTCCCATATCGATACTCCAGACCGTGCTGGGGAAATTCCTGGCCGCTCTGGCGCTTTTCGTAATTATGATTGCACCGACAATCATATACTTCCTGATTCTGGAAAGCTACGGGTCTCCCGAATGGGGCCCAGTGTGGAGTGGTTTTGCCGGAATGATACTCTTTGGCGGAAGCTTTGTCTCTCTGGGTCTCATGATATCGGCTTTCACGGAGAACCAGATTATTGCGGCCGTCGGCACATTCGGTCTTTTCCTGCTTCTCTGGGTCGTAGGGTGGCTCGCGAGCTATACGGACGGAGCGTTAAAGGCAGTGCTGGACTATATGTCCATGACGGACCACTTCAATGATTTCGCGAAGGGAGTCATCGACAGCCAGCATATCGTTTTCTACCTGAGCCTGATTTGTTTCGGTCTCTTCATGACCTGCCGCACCGTCGAATCCATGAGATGGAGGGCGTGAAAGTGGCCAGAGGAGATAAGAGAAAACACGGATTCAATTCTGTTGTAGCGAGCCTTTTCCTGGTAGCCATCCTCGTACTTTTGAACTTTGTCTCCGATCGTCATCACGCGAGGACTGACCTGACAGAGACGGGAATGTTCAGTCTTGCGGATCAGACGGTCAAGGTGCTGGATGGACTGGAACGGGGAGTGGCCGTGCACGCATTCTTCCAGAACCCTGATGAGGGGCTCCAGGATCTACTGACCGAATACAGATTGAGTTCCCGTAACTTCTCATTCGATTTTATAGATCCGGACAGGCAGCCCGATATTGCCAAATCCTTCGATGTGACCCAGTATGGTACCGTTGTAGTTGAATGCGGGCCCAGGGTGGAGACGCTCCGTGACGTGACGGAAGAGAAGCTTACAAATGCGATACTGAAAGTGAGTCGGGACGAAAAGAAGGTGGTGTACTTTCTCGAGGGCCACGGTGAGAGAGACATCGAGAACATAGAGAGGGATGGGTATAATGCCGCTAAACAAGCCCTTGAGTCTGAAAACTACGATGTATCGAAGACGATGATTGCCAGAGAAGGAGCGGTCCCCGCTGATTGTGCGGTGTTGATAGTGGTCTCCCCGCATGCAGGCATGCTGGGTGAGGAGATTAATAAGATAACGAGTTATCTGGAGGAGGGAGGCAGCGCCTTCTTCATGCTGGACCCCTCCTCCGGCGCAGGGCTGGAGGAATTCCTGGCAAGCTGGGGAATCGACCTCGGAAACAACGTTATTGTCGACGTGAGCGGTATGGGACGCCTCTACGGGGCCGGACCGACGATACCGCTCGTGACCGATTATAAATCCCACGCGATAACCAGGGGCTTCAGCGAAATGACGTTTTTTCCCCTGGCCCGTTCCGTTACTCCCGGACGCCAGCAGGAAGAGGGGGTAGAGCTGGAGACAATTCTGAGCTCTTCACCCAAGTCATGGGCAGAGACCGAGATTGAAAAGAAGCCCCTTGAACTGAACGAGGATGTCGACCTTGAGGGTCCGGTGTCAATTGCCGTAGCATTAACAGAGGAGCTGGAGCAGGAATCCCGGGAGGATTCCTCCGGGGCCGGAGATGCTCCTGAAGTTCTCAGGAAGCACGCCCGGATGGTCGTTATCGGTGACGCCGATTTTGCCTGTAATTCATATCTGTCTGTGTCGGGGAACAGGGACCTGTTCCTGAATGTCGTGAACTGGCTTGCGGAAGAAGAAGACATGATCTCTATTCGACCCATGGAGAAGACGGACAGGAGGATCTCCATGACGAAGGCGCAATCACGGAATGTCTTTTACCTTACCGTGATCGCGATACCTCTGCTTGTTATCGCTGTGGGCATGGTCGTCTGGATTAAGAGGAAATAGAGCGGCAGCCCCCGCTCACAGGAGGTGGAGAATCATGCGTTTCCGAGGCACCTGTTCTCTGGTAATTCTCTTCGTTGCCATTGCAGGCTATGTCTATTTTGTTGAAATCAGGGGAGGTGCAGAGAGGACAAAGGTCAAAGCGAACGAGAGCAAGATCTTCCTATTCGACAAGGACGATGTGAACTCTGTATATCTCAAGAATTACGACAACACGTTTCTCCTGGAGCTGGGGCCATCGGGCTGGGAGATGAAGGAGCCGGTCGAGACCGGAGGGGATGATGGTTTGGTTGACCTGATACTTACCAGCCTGGAGAACTCGAGAATTGAGAAAACCGTAATCGATTCAGCGAGTGATCTGGCGCCGTTCGGGCTCGACAAACCGCTTATTGCGCTTTCGATCGCCACTGACGGCACTTGGCGTGACACGCTCTATATGGGCGGCCACAATCCCACGCGCTCATTCGTATATTCCCGGCTGTCGGGTCAGAACAAGGTTTTTATTGTACCGGCGGTCCTCTTCAACAACACCAGCAAGAAGCTGCTTGCGCTGAGAAATAAGTCTGTTCTCGATTTCAGCAAGGATGAGATTACCCGGGTGTTACTGACGAGAGAGGACGACGCTCTCCTGTTTGAACGAGATGGAGACAGCTGGGATATCTCAGAGCCGATATCCGTGAGAGGAGATAAGGGGAGAATAGAAAGGGTTATCAACGGGCTGAGCAACCTCAAGGCCATTGAGGTGGTGAGTGAAGACGGTGAAGATCTGCATAGATACGGACTGGATCCTCCATGGGGGAGAGTGGATCTTTTCTCGGGTGATAAAATGAAAGTGGAGAGCCTGATTCTGGGTAATGCCAGGGCAAGCGGTAATTTATACGTCAAGGACGTGTCCCGTAAACCTGTTTTTGTTGTGCCCCCTCAGACTATAAGGCTCATCACCGATGATCTGGAGGCGTTCCGAGACGGGAGGGTGTTGCTGTTTGACAGGGTGGATGTAACAGGAATTACGCTGACCTATCCGGGGCGGAGCATTACCTGCGAGATGGATGCAGAAGGGAAATGGTATTTCCACAGTGGAGAGGAAACAGCCCGCCTTCCCGCGGACGATTCAAGGATTGACGCGTTGCTGTCGGATCTTTTCGACCTCAGAGTGGAGGAGTTTGTGGGAGAGGCAGGCTCTTCTCCTGCGGCATACGGCCTGGACGATCCAGCTGCGCTGGTCCGACTCACCGGCGAGGGCGGGGAACTGGCCGGGCTTGCGGCCGGCAGGACGGGAGAGGATGGCACCTATCTCTATGTGATGAATTCTAGCGAAGACTGGGTTTATACGGTCAGGAGCGAGCTACTCGACAACATAGTCCTGGGCGCGAATGAGCTCGAGGAGGATAAGAAGGAGAGCCTGGACATTCAATGATTCATGCCAGTGGATCTCCCATGAGAATGAGTCCTGTCGACTGAGGCCCCGCGAGATGCATCGCGGGGCTCTTGCTTTTTGCAGGCTCTTCCGGCATCTTTCTATGCAGACCTGTCAAGGAGGGGCCGAGTTGTGATTGGAATTTCTACATCCTGGAGATCGGGTTCGAGCCTCCGCGGGGAGGAACTCGTGGAAGAGTTGCTCTCTCTGGATGTCGATGGATTGGAGCTCGAGTACAGGATCCCACCAGCCCTTTTCGCGGACATGAGAGAAGCACTCGCGGGATGCAGGGTCTTTAGTATACACAATTACTTTCCCGTACCTGACATACTTCTCCCGAGCCAGGGGAGCGGAGATGCTTTCCTTTTGAGCTCCCTTGACGAGGATGAGAGGGAGAAAGCGGTAGATTTCACAATCAGGAGCCTTCGGGCTGCCTCCGAGCTCGGTGCGGGGTGCCTCGTCCTCCACCTCGGCGAAGTCGACTGCGGTGAACGCGGTCGGGGTCTGGTAAAGATTTTCAAAGAAAAGGGTGGATGTGACGATTTCAACACGGCCCGCAGCGCGCTTCTCGAGGAAAGGCAATCCAGGGCTGAGGCCTTTCTCGACTGTCTCTATTCCTCGCTCGAAGGTCTTTTCGAGACAGCGACCGAGACGGGGGTTCTCCTCTGCATCGAGAACCGCTACTACCCTCACCAGATTCCTTCGTTTGATGAAGTCGAGAAGATTCTCAAAAGGTTTGAGGGCGCGCCGATAAGATACTGGCACGATGTGGGACATGCGGTTGTACAGGACAGGCTTGGTCTTGTGGAACACGGGGAGTGGCTGAAGAAGTATGGTGGAGACCTTGCCGGTATGCATCTTCACGATGTCCGGGGCCTGAGAGACCACCTGGCCCCCGGCGAGGGTGACGCGCCACTGGAAGAGATAATGCCTTTTCTGAGCGATGATACGACCGCGATCGTAGAGGTTCATCAGGATGTGGAGGCGAAAGATCTCGAGAGGGGCATAGAAAAACTGAGGGCGATGGAGAAGGCCTACACCTCGCCCGGTAGTTAGGACAGGTCAAAAAGGCGTCCCTGCCTGAGAGGGACACTTGATGCGCCAGCGCATGGGAAGAACTCGGGAAACGCCACGACAGCCTCTCATCTTGACACGGAATACGGCCTGACATAGGATATGAATAGCCATCTGAGCAGGGGGAATTGCGCGAGTGGAGCATGAATCAGCGAGGATAAGGATCCTTGATTCGAGGACTGTAGGGATGATATCGGCCGGTGAGGTTGTCGAGCGACCCTCCTCGATAGTAAAAGAATTGGTAGAGAATTCGATCGACGCGGGGTCGTCCAGGATACGGATAGAACTCCAGGACGCCGGGAAGGAACTCATCCAGGTCATGGATGATGGCATGGGAATGGATGAAGAGGAGATACTCGTCGCCCTTGAAAGGCACGCGACGAGCAAGATAGTATCGTTTCTGGATTTGCAGGAGATTACCACGCTCGGTTTCAGGGGAGAGGCATTGCCGAGTATCGCCGCGGTTTCGCGTATGGAAATCCTCTCGAAGCCACGAGACCTGCAGAGCGCGTCAAGGGTGATCATCACCGGGGGAGAAATCACCGGGGAGGAGAAGGCCGCGAGGACGACCGGGACGACCGTGACGGTCAGGGACGTCTTCTACAATACACCGGTGCGGAAGAAGTTCCTGAGGACGAAGGGAACGGAGTTGAGAAGGATCATACAGGTTGTAACGGAGATGGCGCTTTCCAACCTGGCGGTATCCTTTTCGTTGTTTCACGACGGAAGGGCGGTTCTGGAATGCGAAAAGACAGATGACCTGCTGAAAAGGGTCGCTTATCTCTTCTCCAGAGAAGTAGTGACGGGCATGATACCCGTCATGTTCAAACAGGACGGCATGGAAGTATATGGGCTCATATCGAGGCCTGAAGAGATAAAGAAGGGGAAGGCGAGGGAATATTGTTTTGTCAACGGGAGAGCGGTAAGATCGCTCCTGGTAAAGAACTGCGTGAAGAGGGGGTTCAGAGCCACTCTGAAGGCGGGACTGAAGCCCGACTATTTTCTCTTCCTGAAGATTCCGCCCTCAGATGTGGATGTCAACGTCCATCCGATGAAGCTGGAAGTGAAGTTCAGGGATGAGGAAAGAATCGCTCACCTGCTCGATGCGTCGGTTTCCCACGCGCTTTCATCCCCGGACTCCATTCCGTCTTATGGCAGGGGAGAGCCGCCGCTCGGATTCAGAGAACGGGATGAAACTCGATACGGAGCGGAGAGTCAGGACGTTGTGGCGTCCGAAACAGACGTGGATCAAATGACGTTCCTCTTCTCAAGCGCGGGAAAACCTGGTGCTGCGAAAGAAAGGTCGATCGAATCAGAGAAGCCGGATGACGAGGTGTACTATCCTTCGATGGTGCAGATCCACAATACGTTTCTGGTTGTGCAGACGAGAAAGGGTATTCTGATCCTCGACCAGCACGCGTCACATGAAAGGGTCTTGTATGAGAAGCTCATAGATTCTTTTGCGGGGGGCAACCTGACCTCGCAGAAACTCCTGTTTCCCCTTACTTTTCATCTGAGTCCTTCGCAATATTCGACTGTTATGGAATATCTTACACTCTTCAGAGCCTTCGGATTCGACATCGAGCCATTTGGCGGAAAATCCATCATTCTGCACTCAACACCCTCTCTCCATCGTGACTACGAGGCGGAATCGACTTTCAGAGAAATGATTGATGACCTTGCCGAGAGCGCCAGTGTCCACATGAAAGAACATGAATTGATGGCCAGAGTCATAGCCTGTAAGGCCGCGCTGAAGGCGGGTCAGGCACTGAGCAGGCAGGAAATGTGTGAGCTCTTTGACACCCTCTTCACGACCCGCGTACCAAGTCGAGACATACATGGCAGACCGACAATGGTCCAGATTGGAATAGACGAACTGAAAAAACGATTCGAGCGTGGATGATGAGGGCGCTTGTCCTCGCCGGGCCCACTGGAGTGGGAAAGAGCCGCATTGCAATCGAGACAGCGGCTATGCTCGGCGGTGAGATCATTTCGGCGGATTCACGCCAGATTTATCGGTCACTTAAGATCGGGACTGACAGGGTTGATGCGTCGGAGATGAAGGAAATACCCCACCACCTGATGGGGTTCGTCGACCCTTCTGAAACATACAGCGCCGGACGATTCGCAAGGGAGGCTTCTGCCGTTATTGAAGAAGTGTGCGGACGAAACAGGGTCCCACTTGTATGCGGCGGCACGGGCTTCTACATTAAATCCCTTCTGGAAGGGTTGTTCGACGAAGAAGCGGCAGAGGCGGACAGGGACATGTTGCTTGCCGCGAGACGCGAGCTCGAAGGCGAGTTGACACGCATCGGCCCCGAAGTACTTCATCAAAGGCTGGAATCGGTCGACCCGGAGGCGGCCGCCCGCATTCATCCGCATGACTCCCAGCGAATCGTCAGGGCACTGGAGATCTATGAAGCAACCGGCAGGCCGTTGTCGTACCACCAGCATAAGCCGGTGGGAAGAGACAGAATGGAGGCTCTGAAAATATGCCTCACGACTCCGAGGGAGAAACTCTACAGCGAAATAGATCTGCGTGTTGAAAGGATGTTCGAGAAAGGACTCGTAGAAGAAGTACAGGGTCTGCTGGATGAGGGTTATGGCCCGGACGCCCCCGCATTCGAGAGCCTTGGCTACAGGGAAGTGGTCAGATACATCGAGGGTTCAACGGACCTTGAAACAGCGGTCCGGGAGATTAAACGCGGCACGCGCCGTTACGCCAAGAGACAGCTGACCTGGTTTGGTAGACAGGAGGGGTACAGATGGATCACTGTCGGCGAGGGATGTGTGGATGAGATTGTGAGTGGATGGCAGGAGTTCGACGAAAGGATTCGTGATACTTGTTGAGTGGTATGCGTGAGGATCCGTTCAAGACACGGAAGACAGATCGACTAATAGATCTCGCCATCCGGGAGGACACGGATGGGGGAGACATAACGTCCGAATTGATTTTCGATCCTGATCACCGGTCGGAAGCCGATATTCTGGCGAAAGAGGAAGGGGTTCTGGCGGGGGTGCGCCTGATTGATCTCATATATCAGAGGATCTCGGAGTCCGTAAGGTGCGAGATCGTGGCTGGCGACGGGGGAAGAGTTACCGCGGGAGAGCGGATCGCGCGTGTAAGCGGAGAGACGCGCTCGATTCTTCTAGGCGAAAGGACTGTCCTGAATTTTCTGCAGAAACTTTCAGGGATAGCCACGTTGACCAGGAGCCTGGTCGACCGGGTCGCGGGACGTGGTATCATTCTGCTCGACACGCGCAAGACAACGCCGGGGCTCCGTGCTCTCGAAAAATACGCGGTTAGAGCAGGTGGAGGTATGAATCATCGATTCGGGTTGTCTGAGATGGTCCTTGTCAAGGAGAACCACATTGCTGCCGCGGGGGGAATCAGTACCGCCCTGGAGAGGGTGGAGGCCGGACAAAGGAGGGGCAGGAGAGTCGAGGTAGAGGTCAGAGGCCTCGATGAGCTGAAACACGTGTTGAGGTCTGCGGTGGATCGGGTAATGCTCGACAACTTTTCGCCGGAGGAAGTGCGGGCTGCCATCGAATTGATCGCGCACTCAGGCCGGGATGTAGCAGTTGAGGTGTCCGGGGGAATCAACGGGAGGAACATCGAGTCGTATTGTATCGCCGGGGTCGATTTCATATCGATAGGCGGCTTGACCCACTCAGCGAAAGCACTTGATATCAGCATGATCATAGAGAGGAAATAGGGATGGCGGATATCATACCGCCATTCACTCTTCGTTTCTACGGGTCTGTCACCTCGACCAACGAGATCGCCAGAGACCTTATCACAGAAGATGGATGCGACGGCACGGTTGTGGTGGCGGACCATCAGACAGAGGGAAGGGGAAGGAGGGGAAGGGTATGGTCCTCTCCACTCTCGATGGGGTTGTGGGCCACACTGATCCTGTATTCGCCGCTCGAAGCCAGGGAGTTGTTCACCCTCGGTTTGACTGCTGCTGTAGCTTTGAGTAAGGCGATTGAATCCGGATACGGTGCGGCGCCGGAAATACAGTGGCCGAATGACATCTACGTGAATGGTCGGAAGCTGGGTGGAATTCTTGTTGAGATCGTAAACAGCGGAGATGGAATAGATTACGCGCTTCTGGGAATGGGCGTCAACCTCGGCCAGAAGAGATGCGATTTTCCCGAGGAGATACGTGAGACAGCTATCTCCCTCTCTGAAGTTGTGGGGAAGTCTGTAGAAAGGATGGAGTTCATCGGCAGACTCTTGACTGCTCTCAGAGGTGAGATACGAGCCCTTTATGATGATGGTTTTGAAGGAATAAGGGGCGATTACAGGGATCGTTCCAACCTGCTGAGGAGGAGGGTTACTATAGTGCTCGACAATGGAACAGTAGAGGGAGAGGTTGTCGATTTTGGTCCCCATGGAGAGTTAATGCTGAGCATCGAAGGGGGACCTGTGCGAAGCCTCGTTCACGGGGAGGTACATAAAGTATGGCGGTAGGACGTAGTGGTACCGGCCGGATACTTGGAATAGACATCGGGAACACGCGAACGTGCATCGGCATTTTCCGGGATGAGGAGATTGTCGGTCACTGGGGGATTTCCAGCCTTGACAGAAGGGCGGGGGACGAGTACTGGATCTATATTCGAGAGTTCCTGGCGGATTCAGGAGTCCAGACGGTGGATGGTGTCATAATCAGCTCTGTAGTTCCCAGGCTGACCAGGACATATGTGGGTGTCTGCAGAGACAGGCTCGAGTGTGACCCTCTGCTCGTGGATTGCACGCTGGACCTCGGAATCAGGCTGTCTGTCGATCGGCCCGGAGAGGTGGGGGGGGATAGAATCGCGAACAGTGTTGCGGCATGCTCCATTTATGCTACGGACGTGATTGTTGTTGATCTTGGTACGGCCACAACGTTTGATGTCGTCTCTAAGGAGAAGGAATACCTCGGTGGAGTGATCGCGCCGGGGATAGAAACCTCCGCGGCACGCCTGATCGACAAGACTGCCATGCTGCCTCAGGTCGGGTTTTCACAACCGGAGTGCGTGATCGGCAGGAATACGGAAGATGCTATCCGGTCGGGTCTTTTCTACGGGGCGGTGTGCCAGGTTGATGGCATTGTGGATCGTATTACGTCCGAATGGGCCAGATCTCCACGGGTAATCGCCACCGGCGGGCTTGCGGGAGTCGTCTCGACCGCGTCCAGGACGATCGCAGAAACGGATCAGTTCCTCACCTTGAAAGGCCTTGAAACCATCTACTCCAGGACCAGGAAATAGTTGTCTACCCTGGACAACATTGAGTACGTCTGCGCGGGGAAGAGAGCATGTAGAAGGCGCCTGTGAGGTATTCCCCCGGTGTCGATGGAAAGATCTGTCAAGGGCCTTGACTTTTTGTGTGCGGGTTTATAATATTATCGCACGATGCCGTTAGCACTCAATGTAGTAGAGTGCTAACAACGCTTGTAACTTATTCTATCACACAGTGTTTAAGGAGGTGTGCGCGATGAAGCTGAAGCCATTGGCAGATCGTGTTGTTGTGAAGCCCCTCGATCCTGAGGAAGTGAATAAGGGAGGGATAATAATTCCGGATACGGCCAAGGAGAGGCCGCAAGAGGGTGAGGTTGTAGCTATTGGCCCTGGTAAACTTCTCGATTCGGGCGAGAGGCTCGAGCCGGAGGTGAAGAAGGATGACAAGATCCTCTATGGTAAATACTCGGGGACCGAGGTCACGATCGACGGGACCGAATACCTTATTATGAGAGAGGGAGACATCCTGGCCGTAATATAGGGCTGCGGAAGACTATTTCCGGAAGCCACGATATCGTGTGGAAAACCAGAGAGCTGGAAAAGGAGTTGGGCAATGGCAAAGGAACTTCAATTTAAGACGGAAGCAAGGGCGCTCCTCGGGAGGGGAGTTGACCAGCTTGCAGAGGCCGTAAAGGTCACGCTTGGTCCCAAGGGGAGAAATGTCGTTATCGACAAGAAGTTCGGATCTCCCACCGTGACAAAAGATGGGGTTACCGTAGCAAAAGAAGTGGAACTTGAAGATCACTTCGAGAATATGGGCGCTCAGATGGTCAAGGAAGTGGCCTCCAAGACGAGTGACATCGCCGGGGATGGTACGACTACCGCGACCATTCTCGCTCAGGCGATATTCAAACAGGGCCTCAAGAACGTGACCGCCGGCATCAACCCGATGGGTATCAAGAGAGGCATGGACAAGGCCGTTGATGTAGCTATCAAGGAACTTGAGAAACTTTCCACTCCCACCAAGGGGAAGAAAGAAATCGCGCAGGTGGGGACGATCTCGGCCAATAACGATCCTTCTATCGGAGAACTGATTGCCGAGGCGATGGAGAAGGTCGGTAAGGATGGCGTCATCACTGTCGAAGAAGCGAAGAGCATGGAGACGAGCCTCGAGACAGTGGATGGTATGCAGTTTGACCGGGGTTATCTGTCACCCTATTTTGTCACTAATCCCGACAAGATGACTGTGGAGCTGGAAGACCCGATGATCCTCATTCACGACAAGAAGATCTCGGTCATGAAGGACCTCCTCCCGATTCTTGAGAAGGTCGCGCAGACGGGAAAACCCCTTCTGGTAATCGCGGAAGACATAGAGGGTGAGGCCCTTGCCACGCTGGTCGTCAACAAGATCAGGGGTACGCTCAAAGTAGCCGCCGTCAAGGCACCTGGTTTTGGCGACAGGCGCAAGGCCATGCTTGACGACATCGCGATTCTGACAGGTGGCCGTGTTATTTCTGAAGAGGTCGGGTTCAAGCTGGAAAACGTGGTCATGGGAGACCTTGGAACGGCCAAGCGTATCACCATCGACAAGGATGACACGACCATCATCAACGGAGCTGGAAAGGACGACGACATCCAGGGCCGGATAGGTCAGATACGCAAGCAGATCGATGCCTCAACATCTGACTACGACAAGGAAAAGCTGCAGGAGAGGCTTGCAAAGCTTGCGGGTGGTGTCGCGGTCATATATGTTGGTGCCGCTACCGAGACCGAAATGAAGGAGAAAAAGGCGCGAGTTGAAGACGCGCTTCACGCCACAAGGGCCGCTGTCGAAGAGGGCATCGTTCCTGGAGGCGGAGTAGCTCTCCTTCGCACGCTCGACGCGCTCGGAAAGATCAACCTGGATAACCAGGAGGAGCAGGTCGGCGTCGATATAATCATCAGGGCCATCGAAGAGCCGCTTCGCCAGATCGTCAACAACGCAGGCGCAGAAGGCTCCGTGGTCGTCGAGAAGGTAAAGGGCGAGAAACAGAACAACGGTTTTGATGCCGAGTCAATGGAGTACAAGGACATGCTTCAAGCCGGGATCATAGACCCTACCAAGGTCACGAGAATCGCCCTCCAGAACTCGTCCAGTATTGCCGGACTGCTTCTGACCACAGAGGCGTTGATTTCCGAGAAGCCGGAGGATGAGAAGATGCCCCCGATGCCCCCAGGAGGCGGCATGGGCGGGATGTACTAAGTTACTTCCGAAAAAATTGTTGACGCGAAAAAGGCCCCGGGATGAGCCATCCCGGGGCCTTGATCATTGCAGTAAAGGCTACTGATAGCCGGGGCACATTTCACAGATGTTCGGCTTCTGCGGTACGCCGGTGCTGAGCCTGTTTCTAAACTCCTTGTACTTCTCCCCGTTCCAGACCGCCTTGAATCCATCTTCGAAGATGTTCCCCATCGAAGCGTCTTCAGGGAACAGGTTGTACCAGCATGGCGTAACGTGGCCATCGATCGTGACGCAGAAGGACGTCCATGGCCAGGTACACTTCTGCCGATCGGGCGGCATGACTTCCGGCATGAGAGAGTGAAAAAAGAACGCAGGCAGACCAAGCGATTTCGACGTTTCAAGTGCGTCGAGGAGATATCTCCTGTCATCACTGTCGAGCGTCAGATGTGCCAGGGTGGGATGGGGCATACTGAACTCCTTGATATCCACCCGGTTTACGCCGATTTCATGGGCCAGTCTTATGAAGTCTGAGACCTCAGCGATGTTCGTCTTGAGCGCCACAAATATCAGCGCTATCTGTGGGTAGTCAACCCCTCTCCTGCGTTTTTCCGCAACGAGCCCCTTGAGATTCGAGACAACCTCTTCGAAATTGGCTCCCTTCCGGATCGATTCATATGTCTTCGCGGTCGCACCGTCGAGAGATACGCAGATCTCCCCGACCCTTGAATCTATGATTTCCCTGGACACCTCGCTTGTGATCTTGCTGCCGTTCGAGATGATCCAGATGTGGGGGATTCTACGTTCCCGGAGATAGCGAATCATCTCAAAGATCTCGGGGTTGAGAAATGGCTCTCCAGTGCCTTGAAGGAGGACACATTCGGTGTACTTGATTTCCTCAAATATCTTCTTGAAGTTATCGAAGGACATATAGCTCATCCTGCCCTCGAACTTCTCCTTCACCTCATCCAGATGAAGAAGTCCGAACCAGCACATCCTGCAGCGGAAGTTGCAGATCGTGGAGACCTCCACCTGGATAAAATATGGATATCCGCTCACCCGATTCGACTCGAACATCTTCGCCCTCTTGATGTTGAAGATGTTGAGGCAACCCAGGGGCCCGAAGGCGGCGAGTTGACGATAGTACCGATTAGCCTTGTGCGTGATGACATCAGTTGTTTTCATTCAATGATCCTTCTGGTCAAAAATCACTCCAAGTCAACGAAATCCACCAGTAATTGTATCAGGATTCCGATCATTTGTCAAACAGGCGGGAGTCGGAACGACATTTCATCCATGCGTTTACGTCCATCTTTCCCCCGTTATCCAGGACGTTTTTCCCTTGACCCGACCCTCATGATAATATAGAATTGACACCGGGTCATGACAAGGGGCTGAGCCTCGCTGGTCGGCTCGATTGAGGGCAAATCCATAAATGGTGTCGAAGAGAGATGGCTCACGTCTGTGACGCCTTCTTATTCGGTATCCTTATCGGGGAAAATCGCCGGTAGCCTGGAAAAACCGTGCATACGCTATTCCGTTTGAAACCTGGTATCCAATCGCAGGTGCAGGAAAGGACGTGAACCATGAAGCAGATTTCGTGTGTCGTGATCGGAGTGCTGTTAGCGGGGGCTTTACTCTCCGGCTGTTCAGGTGATCGCGGCCAGGCACAGAAATACTACGAGATGGGAGAATATGAAGCCGCTCTAAGCATGGCCAACAAGGCACTCAAGAGAAATAAGGATGACGTGGAAATGGCAGCGCTGATCTGGAAAATTCAGATCGTAACCCAATTCTGCAACGACGTCCAATCGGTGGAATACGCATGCTCATCAATTCGTGGGATGGCGCTTCCCTACGGAGATCGTGTGCTGCCGGTACTCAGGAGCGCATTGCAGGAAGAGAAGGGATGCATAAAGCTTTTTGCTGTGTATATTGCGGGTAATATAGACAGTCCCGATGTGTATTCGATGCTCTCCGAGATCGCGGCTGGAAACATTGGACCGCTGGAAGAGGGAGGATCCATAACGAAGGAGATGATCCAGGGAAGTGCGCTGGTGACACTCGGACAGCGAGGGAACAAGGAAGCTTTTCCCCTGATGATGGAGTCGGCGAGGTCTGACAACGGGATGTTGCGGGCCATGGCAACAGAGGCCATAGGATATGTCGGAGACGAGGAAACGGTTCCGTTCCTCGAAGGCCTCCTCGATGACAATTACAGTGTCGGAGGCGAAAGACCGGTCGCGGTTGCGGCGTCAAGATCTCTCAAGATGATCACGGGAAAGGACTATGAGATCGACTGAGTATGCTGGCCGCGAGTGATGGAGGCACTACTGTCGAATTGGATCAGGGGCGGGGATTCCACAGACATGGACGAAAGGATATGGAGAGGAGAATTATGAGAGTATCATCTGGATCAGCGGGAAAGGTCTTTTTTCTGTTAGTCGCGTTGCTTCCTGGCGTTTTTCTTTTGAGGGGTTCATTAGTGGCTCAGGTCGGCTTTGAAGAGGTAGAACAATTGCTGAACAGAGCCGGAGAAGCAGGGGCCGAGCTCCTGTCCCCCAAGAGTTTCCAGGCCGCGCAGAAAGAATACAGGGATGCGGTGAAACTCAGGGATGAAGGCAAATCTCTGAAGGATATAGAAAAGAAGCGAGATAAAGCGAAGCAGATGGCTCAATCTGTCATCAACAATATCAAGCTTGCGGAAGTAACATTTGCGGAGGTCCTTCCAGCCCGCGAGAAAACACTGAAAGCCGGTGCGGTGGATTTTGTCCCGGAACGATGGGAAGAGGTCAGCGATGAGTTCCGGAAGGCTGCCGTCAGTCTTGAAGAGGGGGAGGTCAAGAAGGCAAAGAATATGGCTGTTGAGTTGAGCGAGATGTTTCAGGCGGTAGAGCTTGAAGCCATAAAGCAGGATATCGCCGGATCGGCCAGAGCGCAGGCGGTTGAGATAGAGGAGGATGTATTACCCTGGGCGGCGGTGACGTATCAGAAGGGCGTGGGGAAGATCGATGAGGCCGAAGGGCTTCTTGACAGCGACAGATACGCGAGAGATAGCGCGGAGGCCTTGATCAGTGAAGCCGAGTATGAATTGAGGCACGCCCAGGCGATAACTGCCAGGGCTAAGGCGGCGGATGAAAAGGAGATTGAGGCGGTCTTTCTCAATTTCGAGGATGACCTCAAGCGGATCTCTGACGCACTGGGGATAGAAGTCGGTTTTGATGTCGACAGGGAAGAGGCTGTTGCCGCCATGGAGAAGGCGGCAAGAGATCTGGTAAGAAAGAACAGGGAATTGTCTTCCGAACTCTACAGCTCGAAGGAGGCCATTCAGGAGAGTCAAGAGCTGAAAGAATCTCTTCAGATGCGGCTGGATGAGGAGAAGAGGAAGCAGGATCAGCTCAACAGCGTTCAGAGACTGTTCAAAACGTCCGAGGCGAAGGTTTTTCGCGATGACAAGAACAGGGTGGTCCTGAGGCTGGTGGGCTTCAGCTTCCCTGCCGGCCGGAAGACCATCGAACCTGTCTATTTCGATCTCCTGTCCCGCGTACAGAAAGCCCTGAAGGTCTTTCCGGGGGCAAATGTAGTGATTGAAGGACATACCGATTCGAGAGGTGACGCTAACTCGAACAAGGTCCTTTCGCAGGGGCGTGCCGAGGCAATCCAACAGTATCTTGTTGCCAACCTTGGCCTTGATCCTGAACTCGTAACGGCAGTCGGATACGGCGAGGAGAGACCGATCGCCAACAACGAATCGGCAGAGGGCAGAGTCCAGAATCGAAGGGTGGACATCCTTATCATCCCGGCGAGGTGAATTGTTTGACCAGGGAGGGAGAGGAATGATATGCTGCTGAGGGACATGACATGGCAGGCCGCGAAGGAGTATCTTGAAAAAGACGACCGTATTATTCTGCCGATAGGAAGTGTTGAGCAGCACGGCCCCATAGGTCTTTTTGGTACCGACCATATCATCCCCGAGGCGGTTGCGGAGGAAGTAGCCTCGAGGACTGAAACCGTCTCGGCTCCTCTGTTGTGTTACGGGATGTCGCAGCACCATATGGCATTTCCCGGCACCATGAGCCTCGAACCGACTACTCTTGTTCTCGTGATAAGGGATCTTCTCGTGTCGTTGTCCCGGCACGGCTTTAATAGGATACTCATCCTCAACGGCCACGGGGGAAATATCGCGCCAGTGCAGACCGCGATAGCAGAGACATGTCACAAGAGGACAGACATCAAGATAAAATTCTACTCGTGGTGGGAAACGGAAGAGATGCGCTCTCTCATAGAGGAGATGTTTGGAGACCAGGAGGGCCATCACGCTACGCCATCAGAGATTTCCATGGTGATGCATCTTCACCGTGGAAAGGTGCACAAACGCGAGTTCCCCGTGCAGCCCGACAGAGAGAGGAAGTACACTCCCAGCTTTGTCCGGTTCAGAGAGCTGTTCCCGGATGGGTCTATAAACTCCAACGCCCACCTGGCGTCGGAAGAGAACGGTGAAAGGATATACAGGGCATGCGTAGAAGTGTACACGAGAGAGATGCGCGATTGGGAGTGAAACCGCCATTTCTGACCCGGGGGGCGCTTGAAAAGGAGCTTTCGCTCAAGGCCGATGCCCTCGTGAGACTTGTGCATTATATACTTCACCCTTATTCCGTTGCCCTTTTTGTGTCAACAGGTGAGAAAGGCGAGTTTTCACTCGCTTCTGTTTATGTACGTGATCCCGGCACAAAGAAGGGAGTTGAGGAGATCACGCTCTCGCACTCCTTCCTTGGAAGGACCGCGAGTGAAATAGGCGAGATCTGGATTCGCGAGTTATCACCGAGGGCCGGCGGATGGCTTTCTCTCAAGGGAGATGAGACACGGCTGGAGTCTATCCGCCTTATTCCTTTCCAGCTCAGCGAGGAAGCCGATCTACTCCTTGTTGTCGACTTTGACAAGCGCCCTGAGAGTGACCCCATCGATGCGATAGAACCCCTTCTCAGGCTCTTTGTTGAGTCGGCCTCTTCCCAGACGCTGCAGACCAGGGCCAGCCACGGGTTCTCCGCGCTCCCGATGCCGATCTTTCTGAGGAGGATAATGGCTCCTTTTATTGACATCAGCCTCAAGTTCATACCAATCAAGTCTATGGGATTGTCTCTGTGGGGCCCTCCCACATCAGGAGGCGAGATCCTTGAGGCGATTTGTGAAAGAGACCGCGGCGTCCCCACTGGCCAGGGGAACTACTTCATGCTCGGCCCGCTGAGGTGCCGATGGTCAACAGGATCTCCGCGGAAAAACCTCTTGTCGAGAGAAAAGACAGATAGAGGAACGTCATATTTCCCGATTGTGATTGGCGGCGAGGTGTTGGGAAGCATCTCACTCGTGACGGCCGGACAGCACAGAATAGATGGCGCCTGCGGGAGCCTTGTGACGATTCTTGCCTGGTCCATCGAAAAGGAGCTCAAACTCGTCGCGGAGCTTCTCGTGGAAGGGAAGCGAGGATGCAAATCGATTAGCAATCCATATCTGGCTGTTATCCGCCTTCTTGATGAGTGGTCGAACGCTTCGAGGTATCACGAATATCTATCCCTTGGACTTCTCAGCTTTGCGCTGGATGGCATCGACAGGTCATTGGAAGCGGAGAACCGTTCGAGGAACCTTGATGAGAAGTTGTGTGCTGAAATAGAGAATGCCATGAGGAAGGGAGACATACTCATCAGGTGCAACAACGGCGAGATGGCGTTGATCTTTCCGAGGACCTCTCCGGAAGGTGCGGGCAACGCCCTGAGAAGGTTTGAGAATCTACTCAGAGGGAAGATACTGAGGCTTAACGGCTCTTCCGTCAGGGTGTTGAGCGCTGACTGTCAGGTCCTGTGCTATCCCTCCGATTTGACCACCGAGGAGGTCGTCCTCGAGAAATGCGGTCAAGTCTTTATCCCTTCCTTACAATTCCTCCGGAAGACCGAAGATGTTGATGCTCGCCGGGCAGATGCGTATTCGGTCTGACATATCGACATCACGCCGCTGGAGAGCTTCAATAGGTTGATGGCCTTGACATTACAGGCGATCTGTCTTATTATATTTATGCAATTCGATCTCCGGAAATAGCCGGATGACCGGGAGTTGAGGATGAATGGCTCCCGGATGATTTTATCCGTTCCGGAGCAGTTTTTTTCAGGATTGGACAGAGAGACGGAGTGCGGTTGAAATGCCTACATATTCATATGTGTGCAGCAGGTGTGAGCATACGTTCGAACGTTTCCAGAAGATGACAGACAAGCCGGTGAAAAAGTGTCCGGAATGTGGGTCGAAAGTCGAAAGATTGATTACTGGTGGAGGGGGAATTATCTTCAAGGGAGATGGCTTCTATTGTACGGATTACCGCAGTGAGAGTTACAAGGAAGCGGCCAGAAGGGATTCGTCGGACGATAGCAGTTCCAGGGACGCTTCGAGTTCGGGCGCGAAAGAGAAGAGCGAGAAGTCAGATTGATCGAGACGATAATCAGGGATCTTTTGAGTAAAGCGATGGAATCACTGGATGTGGTCGTGAACGGAGATATTCCCGTGGAACGTCCTCGTGAGGCATCGCACGGGGATCTCGCGTCTCCTGTCGCCATGATGGCGGCCTCGAAGGCGAGAATGAGCCCGAGAAAGCTGGCAGAGGAGATAGTCGAGAGAATCAGCGAGGCGGATGAGATTCGGGATGTCCAGGTGGAGGGACCGGGTTTTATCAATTTCAAGATTACAGATAGTTACTATCATGGGATCCTGAAAGAGATAATGGAGAAGGGTGAGGACTTCGGCAGGGCGGCACGGGAGGAGAGTGAGAGTTCCCGAATAATGGTTGAGTTCGTTAGTTCGAATCCCACCGGGCCATTGACCGTGGGTCACGGTCGCCAGGCGGTGCTGGGAGACGTGATTGCCAATCTTCTCGAGTGGACGGGTCTGGGCGTGACCAGGGAGTATTACTTCAATGATGCCGGGAGGCAGATGGACCTCCTCGGGAAGTCAGTATACGCACGCTATGCCCAGTTGTTCGATGCCTGCTTCAGTTTTCCGGATGATGGATACAAAGGAGAGTACATTGTCGAAATAGCGCGTGAGATTGAGAAGGAGTATGGAGATGAGTTGTTCTCACGTGATGGATTTCCCGGGAGCGAGATTCTGGAGCGGATGAGGATCGAGGCCACGACCAGGATAGTGGGGATGATAAAGCAGGATCTTAACGACTTCCGGATTACATTCGATAACTGGTACAACGAATCGACTCTTGTTAATGCTGGCAAGACATCGGAGTCGATCGACCGTCTTCGGAAAGTGTCGGCGGTGTATGAGAAAGACGGCGCCCTCTGGTTTCGGGCCTCTGCTTATGGTGACGAAGAGGACAGGGTGTTGATAAAAGGGAGTGGACAGCATACGTACTTCCTGACAGACATAGCATACCACATCGCGAAGCGAGAAAGGGGATACTCGCAGACCATCAATCTGCATGGCGCCGATCATCACGGTTATGTTCCCAGAATGAAGGCGGCGATGGCGGCACTGGGATATCCCGATTCATTCACCAAGTACCTTGTCCATCAGATGGTTACACTGGTCGAGGGGGGGGAGAAGCTGAAGATGTCCACGCGCGCGGGGACATTTGTCACGCTGCGTGAGCTGATCGACAAGGTCGGAGTGGATGTTGCCCGTTATTTCTTCGTAATGACCAGACCCGAGAGCCATCTTGTTTTCGACCTTGACCTCGCCAGGTCTCGTTCGCTGAAGAACCCAGTATACTATCTTCAATATGTGAACGCAAGGATCGCAAGCATATTCAAGTTCGCCGAAAGAGAGGAATACGCGGTAGACATGGATACTGTGATGAAAGAGGCGGAGCCCACGATGCTGGGAGAAGAGGAGATGTTTGTAGCCAGGAGACTGTCGCACTATCCCGAGGTTATCAGGGGGGCCTGTGACAGCCTTGAACCACACAGGCTGACCACCTACCTTGAAGACCTGGCCTCCACCTTTCACCACTGGTATGAGACGAGGAGGGTAGTAGGAGAAGATCGTCAGGTGACTTTTGCCCGACTGTACCTGTGCCATGCGGTCAGGGTGATTCTCAGGTCGACTTTGAAGATACTGGGTGTGGCGATCCCGGATAGCATGTGATAGCGACTGAAATAGTGGAGAAAACCAGTTACCGTCCGAGGAGATGAGGTGAAAAAATGGCAATTTTGTGTGTTGGGTCTGTCGCTCTTGATACAGTAAAGACACCGTTTGGGGATGTTGCGGAGAAACTTGGCGGGTCAGCCACCTATTTCTCGATCGCCGCCAGTATTTTCTCGCCCGTTGCCGTTGTAGCCGTAGTTGGAGATGACCTGGAGGATGACTGGATGGCGCCCCTGGAGAAGAGGGGAATCGATTTGAGGGGTATTGAAAGACGGGAAGGTAAAACATTTCGCTGGTCCGGTGTTTACAGTTATGATCTCAATACGAGGGAGACTCTCGACACGCAACTCAATGTCTTTCAAGAATTCGATCCTGTCATCGGCGAGGAGTTTCTATCGACCCCCTACGTCTTCCTGGGCAATATTGATCCCGACCTGCAGCATAAGGTCCTGGACCAGATGCATTCTCCCAGCGTAGTAGTTACTGACACCATGAACTACTGGATCAGCGGCAAGAGGAAATCCCTGGTCGATCTTCTGACCAGAGTGGACATCCTCGTCATTAATGACGAGGAAGCGAGAGAGCTCTCCGGGGAATACAATCTCCTTTCGAGCGCGAGATGGATAATAGATCGTGGCCCTCAGACAGTCATAATAAAGAAAGGTGAACACGGCGCTCTCATGTTTCGGGGGAGATCATTCTTTTCCGCTCCGGGCTTCCCTCTCGATTCGGTGTTCGACCCGACAGGGGCGGGCGACTCTTTTGCTGGAGGATTTGTTGGTTTTCTTGCGAAGACCGGCGATTTGAGCGAAGATAACATGCGGAGGGCTGTGATCTACGGCAGCACGATCGCATCATTTACCGTCGAAGAATTTGGCGTGGACAAACTACTGAAAGTCGGCGAGGAAGACATTGAAGAGCGCGTCAGGAGCTTTCGGGAACTCACCCACTTTGACCTTTAAGGGGCCTGTTATGGACCACATGGAAGATTCTGCAGCTTCGAGATACGCGAGGGCTGGTGTCGACCTTCGGAAGGCTGGAGAAGTAACAAAGAGAATAGGTGAGATAGCCCTCACAACATTTAATGATAAGGTCCTCAGGGGAATCGGGACGTTCGGAGCGCTCTATCACCTCGGAGAGACGGAGGGTGAGGATCTTGTAATGGTCTCCAGCGTCGACGGGGTCGGAACAAAGCTCAAGGTAGCGTTTGCGGCGGGAAAGCACGATACCGTTGGAGCCGACCTGGTGAACCATTGCGTCAACGATATCCTGACGATGGGGGCTCTTCCGCTGTTTTTCATGGACTATCTCGGGGTGGGCAAGATGGAGGGCCATATTATTGAGGACGTCATGATGGGCCTGGGGGAAGCTTGCCGGCGCAACAAAATGCCGCTGATCGGGGGCGAAACAGCTGAGATGCCGGGTTTTTACAAGCAGGGTGAATACGACCTCGCGGGCTTTATCGTAGGCTCGGTCAGGAAGAAAAGCCTCTTCGACGGGAGCAGGATACTGGAGGGAGATAAGATCATCGGGCTCCCATCTAACGGGCTCCATACTAACGGATATTCACTGGTCCGGAGAATACTGTTCGAAGAGAGGCATGAACCCCTTTTCGAGCCCCTGCCGGGAACGGACGTAGCGCTGGCCGACGAGCTGCTGAAGGTTCATAAGTCATATCTGCGGGAAGTCTCGCCCCTTCTCGACATGGACGGTCTTCATGGTATGGCTCATGTCACCGGCGGCGGCATCGTTGAAAACCTGCCCAGAATCCTTCCGGGGATGGTAGACGCCAGGATTGACACCGACTCGTGGGAGACTCCTGAAATTTTCCTGTACCTTCAGGAAAAAGGGGGCGTATCGCGGGACGAGATGTTCAGAGTCTTCAATATGGGAGTAGGGTACCTGCTGGTGGTCTCTTCATCGATCGCCGGGAAGGTCATGCGACTGGTGGAGGAAAATGGAGGAAAGGCTGTCATGGTCGGTGATGTTGTCTCCGGTGACGGACACGTGGAGCTGATTTGATGGTGGAATCCTGTCCTGCCCATGGTTGTATCTGCATGCGCCGGGTCTGGTGCTGCTCCAGGGGAATATCGGTACTCGATCGGCTTCCCGGCCGGGACCAGGAGAATATGGGGACGGAGAGCTGAGGTGTGGAGAAGAGATCGGACCGGGACCGTCGATTCATGGAAAGAGCCCTCTCACTGGCCGGAAAGGGGAGGGGAGGGACGTTCCCGAACCCCATGGTCGGAGCGGTGGTCGTAAGAGACAACAACGTCGTAGGTGATGGATATCATCGCAGGGCGGGAGGAGCTCACGCCGAGATCGCGGCGATCGAGGCCGCGCGAGGAAATGCGGACCAGGCAACGCTCTACGTGAACCTGGAGCCGTGCAATCATTACGGCAATACGCCCCCGTGCACGGAGGCGATAATAGCGGCAGGCATCAGTCGAGTCGTATGTTCAATGGAGGATCCCAACCCATGCGTCAAAGGGAAGGGGCTGAAGAGGTTAAGCGATGAGGGAATCGAAGTTTCTTTCGGGATCCTGGAGGAGGAAGCGAGGCGACTGAACGAGGTCTATTCCAAGAATATAAGGACGGCCATGCCGTTCGTGGCGCTTAAGATCGCTCAGAGCCTCGATGGAAGGATAGCGACCAGGAGCGGAGACTCGAAGTGGATCACCGGGGAGGAGTCGAGAAGAAGAGTCCATGAACTGAGGAACGAATATGCGGCGGTTGTTGTCGGCGCTGGTACCGTGGAAATCGACGACCCGCTCCTCACGGTCAGAGATGTGGAGTTGGTCAGGGCTCCTTTGCGAGTCATTCTCGATACTGATCTCAAGATGCCCGCGCACTCCAGAATACTCGAAAGCGCTCGTGAATTCCGGACGCTGATTTGTACGGCCGTTGAAGATACAGAGGGGGAACAATACGAGTATATCCATCGATCAGGTGCGACTGTGAGCTCCTATGGCAGGAGAGGTGAACACATTGACCTGCGCGAAGTCCTCGTGGATTTATTCAAGCGCGGGGTGCCGTCGCTTCTCGTGGAGGGTGGAGCAAGGGTCTTCACATCATTTCTGGCGGAGAGGCTCGTCGACAAATTATATCTATTTTTTGGACCCATGATCATGGGGGGGGGCGATTCGTACCCCAGTTTTCGCGAACTCGGAGTCACATCCATACGCGATACTGTCGGCGTCGACGTGATGGAGAGCAGTTCACTGGGCAGAGATGTCTTGATTACAGGCTATCCTGAATACGATAGAGTAGCACGGGAAGCCCTCTGATCAGGACTTGATCTGAGAGTTGTGGTTCTCAGGGGCCTGGGAAGTCTTCGTGTATCGGAAGGATGTCATGGAGTTCGGAACGGGAGAGGCGCGTCAGCCGGATGTTTACCGGAATAATCGAAGAAATGGGAGAGGTGGCCGGCTTCCAGAGAAAAGGCAGGGTCGCGGTGCTGACGATCGGGTCGGCCGGATTGATTGCCAGTCTCAACGCAGCTGACAGCATCTGCGTGGATGGAACCTGTCTGACCGTGGTGTCTTCAGACAGGAAGAACTTTGATGCGGAGATCTCGTCGGAGACGATACAGAAGAGTACGATCGGATCGTTCAGGAAGGGCCGCGCGGTGAATCTTGAGAGGCCGTTGTCTCCAGGCGGGCGAATGGGAGGGCACCTGGTGCAGGGACACATTGACACCGTCATTGAGGCCGTCTCAATGAAACGGCAGCGTGATTACGCTACGCTCGTTGTGTCTATCCCCCGGGAGCTGTCGAAATACGTCGTGTTGAAGGGTTCCATCGCCCTCAATGGGGTCAGTCTGACCGTCGCGGAAAAGAGCGATCAGGCCGTCTCGGTGGCCCTTATCCCGACCACGCTGCGCGAAACAAACCTCGGCAAATGTCGGGCTGGAGATAGATTGAATCTCGAGGTAGACATCATTGGCAAGTATGTCAAGTCTTTTGTCGATGTGTATAGAAGTTGAAACATCTGAGCGGCGGACATATCGTGACCCGGGAGCGGGCCGCGGCGATAAGTGGAGCCGGAGAATGAAAGGAATTGGTAGTGACAGCTTTTTCAGACATAAAAGAGGCGATTGAAGACATCGAGCAGGGAAAGATGCTGATCGTAGTGGATGACGAGGGGAGGGAAAACGAAGGCGATTTCATAATGTCAGCAGAGAAGATAACCCCCGAGGCGATCAATTTCATGACGATTTTCGGGAGAGGGATGATATGCCTGCCGCTCACCTACAAGAGAGCTGAGGAACTCGGACTCAATCTGATGGTGAATGAAAACACAGCCCTTCACGGCACTTCATTTACCGTCACGATCGACGCCGCCAACGGAACGACCACCGGGATATCGGCGCATGACCGCGCTGCCACGATAAGGACGGTCGTCAACTCCGAGTCCCGCCCGGAAGACCTGGCGAGACCGGGGCACATATTTCCCCTGGTGGCGAAGCCTGGAGGAGTCTTGAGGAGGGCCGGGCACACGGAGGCCGTGGTTGACCTTGCGCGACTGGCTGGATTGTCCTCTGCAGGTGTCCTCTGCGAAATCATGGATGACGACGGCCAGATGGCAAGGCTGCCGAAACTGGTAGAGATATCCAGGAAACACGATATCAAGCTGATCACCATCGAGGACCTGATCGAGTATCGTCAGAGGACAGAAAAGCTGGTCGAGCAGGTGGCAACGACAAGGTTTCCGACCCGATTTGGTGAATTCACTCTCCATCTCTATGGCACCTCGATAGATGACAAGCATCACCTCGCCCTCGTCAAGGGGGAAGTAGCGAACGAGAAGGAGGTCCTGGTGCGGGTTCACTCTTCGTGCGTCACCGGCGACGTGTTCCACTCCCTCAGGTGCGATTGCGGCGAACAGATGGAGACGGCCCTGGAGTTGATCGAAAAAGAGGGAAGAGGGGTATTCCTGTATATGCATCAGGAGGGGAGAGGGATAGGTCTCATGAACAAGATCAGGGCTTACGCTCTGCAGGACCAGGGACTCGACACAGTAGAGGCGAACGAGAAGCTGGGCTTCAAGGCGGACCTGAGGGACTACGGAATTGGCGCTCAAATACTCTCTGACCTCGGGCTCTCGTCCATACGTATCCTGACCAATAATCCCAAGAAGGTTGTGGGCCTCCAGGGGTATGGCCTGACTATATCCGATCAGGTCTCGCTTATGGTTGAGCCAAATGAGCACAACATAAAGTACCTTGATACAAAGAGGACGAAGCTGGGACACAAGATACTTGCTGACAGGCGTGAGCCGATAAGACGTTACGCTGCCTCGACTTCCTCTTCCGACTCCCCGGCGGGAGATCGGGATGACGGGTCCGATGGAAGAACCGGCGCTGGCATGAAAGATGGAAAAAGGAGCCTCAGCCTGAAGACGAACGCGAGCGGGAAAAACCCTGATGGGAAGGAATCGACATGAAAAAGATCGAAGGCACATTGAACGCTGAAGGGATCAAGTTCGCGATAGTCGCGGGCAGGTTCAACAGCCTGATCACAGATAAGCTTGTTGAGGGGGCCAGGGACTGCCTTATCCGCCATGGCGCGTCGGAGGAGGATATCACGCTGCACAAGGTTCCCGGATCTTTCGAGATCCCCGGCTTGTGCTCGAGACTTGCCGCCAGCCCCGGCGTGGACGTGGTGGTAGCGCTTGGTGCTTTGATCAGGGGCGATACGCCGCATTTTGACCTCCTCGCTGATGGAGTTACGAAATCCCTCTCGGAGATCTCCGTCAGGGCGGATATCCCGGTCATCTTCGGTATCCTGACCACTGATACCATAGAGCAGGCGATTGAAAGAGCGGGTACGAAGTCGGGGAACAAAGGCTGGGACGCTGCCCTCGCCGCGATTGAGATGGTCAACCTGTACAGGAGCCTGTGAGGAGATGAAGCGGCGTACGAAAGCCAGGATCTGGGCGCTGCAGATTCTCTACGCTCATGAGATAACGGAGAGACCTCTTCCTCATACCTTTCAGCTTTTTTTCCGTGATCGAGAAGTCAGCGCGGAGAAGAAGGCTTACACAAGAAGGCTCCTGGACTGCTACATGGATAAGAGCGAAGAAATCAATGATCTTATTGAGAGGTCCGTGGCCAACTGGAGGATAGAGAGGCTTTCGATAATAGATAAGAATATTCTTCGAATCAGCATCTGCGAGCTGCTGTTTCTGTCAGACATCCCGGGTAAGGCCAGCATCAATGAGGCTGTTAACCTCTCTCACTTGTTTGGAGGAGAGAACTCGCCCGGATTCGTTAACGGGGTTCTCGACTCCATACTTCACCAGTCGCCATAGTTGGAGCAGGCGCAGAGACGTGTCTCGTCGATCACGTTCTGCCATGAGCGACTTCTTCCAGCAGGGTCGAATTGATTGCGATACGCGATAATATCTGATATCCACAGCAACATTCAGGCGTTGCATGAGGTCCTCGAAGCGATCAGCAGGCTTGGTGTGGACGCCGTCGTCTGTCTTGGTGACATAGTAGGATACGGCGCCAGGCCATCGGAGTGTATCTCCCTGGTTAGAGACAGGTGCTCGATAGTCCTCCTGGGAAATCACGATGCAGCGACAGCGGAGAGGACTCCATACGATAATTTCAACTCTCTCGCAAGAACCGCGATCGACTGGACCAGGAATGCCCTCTCTCCGGCGGAGATGGAATATTTGCGCGGCCTTCCGCTGACCGGGGTACAGGACGAGTTCACGATGACTCATGCGACCTATTCCAGCCCGGAGGGATGGGGCTATCTTTTCTCAACGTCGAATGCCGCCGCGGAATTCGATGCTTGTGACGTCACCTTCCTCCTCTATGGCCACACGCATCATCCGGTTGTCTTTGCCCTCAAGGATGGGGAGGTCCGGAGCCATCATGTCGGAAGGTTCTCAATCGACACTGCCTGCCGGCACATCATCAATGTGGGGAGTGTCGGGCAACCGAGAGACGGCAATCCGGACTCATGCTTTATGACCTACAATGCAGACAAACGGGAGATCGAATATCATCGGATACCCTATGACATTGAAGCTGCGCAGAAGGACATTCTCGAGGCGGGTATTCCGAAAGAACTGGCTATGAGACTGTCGGTGGGGAAATGAGCTGGAACGTGGGGCCTGCGAAAAAAGGCGACACGCAATCGAAGGAGTTATGGAGCAGGTTCTGGGGACGTGATCGGGACATCAGAAAAGTCTATTCAAACGATGACAGAGTACGCCTGAATCTGATGAAGGCTGTCGATGTCGGAGGCAAAAGAATTCTGGAGGTCGGTGGGGGGAGTGGGAGAGACAGCCTGGAAATGGCTCGCGGAGGGGCGATATGTTTTGTGCTCGACTACACGACGACAGCGTTGGATCTGGTGAGATCACAGTGTGAAGCGGGGTCTGGCGTACCTCGCCTGATCTGCGGTGACGCCTTTAAGCTACCCATCAAGGATTGCAGCGTTGATGTCGTCTTCCACCAGGGGTTGATGGAACATTTCCGGGAGCCCGACGGACTCCTGGAGGAGAATAGGCGCGTGCTCAAGGATGGTGGCCACCTGCTGGTAGACGTGCCTCAGCGTTACCATGTCTACACGATCCTGAAGCAGACGCTGATCTGGATGAACAGGTGGTTCGCCGGTTGGGAGACCCAGTACAGCATAGGAGAGCTTGAGGATATTATGAGGTCGCACCGGATGGATCCCGTGCTATCCTATGGTGACTGGATGTCTCCGAGCATCTTTTATCGCAGCATCAGGGAGGCGTTCTTTCTCTTCGGTCTGGAACTACCCATGTATCCATGGGCGCCGTTCCGGAGAATCAGACTCCGGGCAAAGAAGTGGTTGATGACCAGGAGGATCTCTTTCTATTCCTTTCATGTCATAGGTGTGATCGGGAAAAAGCGCGAACGCTGATATGAAAATATTGTTGATCAACTGGCAGGACTGGACGAATCCGATGGCCGGTGGCGCGGAGGTTCACGCGAAGGAGATCTTCAGCAGGCTTGTTGAAAAGGGCCATTCTGTGGACCTCCTCTGCTCCTCTTATCCGTCTGCGCCGCGTGAGGAGATTGTTGATGGCGTCCGAGTAGTCCGTCGTGGCGGGAGATTCAATTTTAATTTTGTTGCGGCGATGACCCTGCTGAGAGAGTTCAAGGGGAAGGGATATGATATCCTGGTGGAAGACCTCAACAAAATCGCGTTTTTCACACCCCTTTTTCTTCGGATGCCCCGCCTGGTTATCGTCCATCATCTCTTCGGATCGACCGTATTCCGCGAGGTTGCCTGGCCTGTGGCCGCCTATGTATACGCCTGGGAGCTTCCACTGAAAAGTGTTTACCACGCGTCCAGGTTTGAGGTGGTGTCGGAATCTACAAAGGAAGATCTTGTCGAAAGAGGCCTCCCTTCAGAGAACATCCACGTGGTCTACAACGGCCTTGATCACGAAATACACTCGGGCGGCGGTAATGGCGGACCGGAAGACCCTCCATATATCCTTTATTTCGGGCGTCTCAAGCGATACAAGAGGATTGAGATTATCATTGAGGCCTTCCGGGACATCGTGAAAAAAGTGGAGAACGTTCGGCTGGTGATCGCCGGAGACGGTGACCATAGTGATGCGCTCGAGATGCTCGGTGAGTCGCTCGGGCTTGGCGACAGGCTGACCTTCACGGGCAGGGTATCGGACGCCGAAAAGACTCGGCTTTTCAGGGGAGCCACCCTGGCCATGAATACCTCCGAGAAGGAGGGGTGGGGGATGACAAATGTCGAGGCGCAGGCATGCGGTTGCCCGGTGATCGCGGCCGATTCCCCTGGTTTGCGCGAGTCGGTGGTGAACGGGAAGACGGGCTTTGTAGTGCCGGTGGAAACAGGGGAACTGGTTGATAGAGCGGTGGAGATTCTGCAGAATCCTCAATTGAGGGCGAGCCTGTCCGCGCAGGCGCTGCGGTGGGCTGCACGGTTCAGCTGGGATGAGGCGGCAGACAGGACCCTTGAGATCCTGGAGCTTGTGCTGGAGGAAGAGGGTGGATAGCCTGAGAAAGAACGCCGAGAAGGTCGTGACGACGCTCACGCGGAGTGGCTTCATGGCCTGTTTCGCAGGGGGATGCGTCAGGGACATGATGATGAATAATCGTCCTGTGGACTATGATATAGCAACCGACGCGCGCCCGGAAGATGTAATCGAACTCTTCGAAACGGTTGTCCCGGTGGGTCGGGAATTCGGAGTCGTCGTGGTCGTCTTGGGCGGGCAGTCGTATGAGGTTGCCACGTTCCGCAGGGAGGGAGTGTACGAAGATGGACGAAGGCCCTCTTCGGTGCAGTTCACCGATGCAGCAGAGGAAGACGCTCGGAGAAGGGACTTCACGATCAATGGCATATTCTATGACCCGCTGCGGGACGAGTATCTCGATTACGTTGGTGGGCGGGAAGACATCCGGAGCGGTATTGTCCGGTGCGTGGGGGATCCGAGAGAACGTTTCAGCGAAGACAGGCTCAGGATCCTCAGGGCAATACGATTCGCTTCACGCTTCGGGTTCACGATCGATCCCGAAACCAGAGATGCCATACGCGGGTTGGCGCCATCAGCGCGAGACGTGAGTGCGGAGAGAATCAGGGATGAACTCGTGAAGGTCCTTCTCGGCCCTCACCCCGACGAAGGGATCCGGCTCATGCAGGAACTGGGGGTACTGGAGGTGATTCTTCCTGAGATCTCGAAGATGGATGGAGTGGAACAACCTGCCGAATTCCATCCTGAGGGAGATGTACTGACACACACGCTGCTCATGTTGCATGAGATGGCATTGTCCTCGTCCAAGCACTTCCCACTGGAACCGATGGGGAGTGACGCCGGCGATGTAGACTCAGCCGACATCGAGTCCCGGGGTAAGATGGTCCTGGCCATGGGCGTGCTCCTCCATGATGTGGGTAAGCCTGAAACGATGCAGAGGAAAGACAGAATCAGGTTCAACAATCACACAGGTGTCGGCGCGGAGATAGCCCTTTCCGTCATGAAACGGTTGAGGTTCTCGCGGAGGGATATGCGGGAGGTCGTGTCCCTGGTCAAGGACCATCTGAAATTCATCGAGGTCAAGAGGATGCGCGATAGCACGCTGAAACGATTCATGATGACTGATGGGTTCCCGACCCATCTCGAACTCCACCGACTCGACTGCCTCGCGAGCCATGGCGATCTTGAAAACTACCACTTCTGTGCCGAAAAGCTCGACGAGATGGCCCGGACGCCACCTCCGCTTCAGTGTCTGCTCACCGGTGACGACCTGATCAGACTCGGTTTCAAACCGGGACCAGTCTTCAAGGAGATTCTCTCCTTCATTGAGGATATGCAGCTGGAGGGCAGGATCAGTACCAGGCAGGAGGCCATTGAAGCCGTTGGCGAACAGAAGCGCAGGCGCGGCTGGTGAACGCTGAGTGCGGGTTATATCGACCAGCTTCCTGATCGGATTTCAGACACAGGTGTCTATTCCATGCGGGTATTGTTCATCGTAACGGCATACAAACGCAGCGACGAAGACGTCATAACTCCCTGGATGACGGAGTTGATCCTCAATCTCAAGGAGAGGGGTGTTGACGTGGAGGTCTTCGCGCCTTCCTACAAAGGGTTGAGGGAACACACCGTCGATGGTATTCGCGTGCGGAGGTTCCGATATTTCTTTTCGAGGTGGGAGAGTCTTACGCACGATCAGACTGCTCCGGACAGGCTGGAAAGAGGGCTGTTTGTGAAACTACTGGTTCCCTTCTTCGTTGTTGGAGGCATTATCGGGATAGTTCGGCTCGCGAGAAAGGAGAAGTACGATATCCTGCAGGCGCACTGGCCGATACCCTCTTTTATCCTGGCCCGAGCCGGCGGGATGATGAGAGACACCCGGATCGTTTCCTCTTTCTATGGGGTGGAGCTCAGATGGGTGAGGAACAAGCTGCCTTTTCTGAAATCATTCCTCAGATGGGCCATAAATGGCTCTGACGCTGTCACCGCCATAACGTCCTCAACGGCAAGTGAGATAACGTTGGTCCAGGACACCGACGTGAGAATAATCCCATACTCGGTGGGGCTTGGAGGAAAATCAGCGCCGGCGGATGAGCCGGATGGCGCTACCTCCGGTTCCGATTCGGATGGAGTAATACTGTTCGCAGGTAGATTAGTCGAGCGCAAGGGCGTCGATTACCTGTTGCGGGCGCTTAAGTCCGTTAGAGACAAGCATGACGCCAGGCTGGTGATTGTCGGCGATGGGCCTGAAAGGGAGAGGCTTGTGGCGCTGGCTGTGGAGCTGGGGATTGAGAACGCCGTCACGTTTGCCGGTTTTGTCGATGATGACCAACTCGCCGGCTACTACAGAGCGTGCAGCATGCTGGTGCTGCCCGCTGTGTTTGACAGGAAAGGCGATACGGAGGGTCAGGGTGTGGTCCTGGTGGAAGCAATGAGCTTCGGGAAGCCGGTTATCGCTTCAGGTATAGGGGGGATCAGAGACGTCGTTGTGGATGGTGAAACAGGCATACTTGTCCCGGAGAAGGAGTGCGACCGTCTGAGTGCGGCAATAATCAGACTCCTGGATGACAGAGAGATGGCAAGGGCGATGGGGTCGCGGGGGTACGAACGTTATCATGAAACCTATCGCTGGGAGGCGATAACGGACAAGTGGATAGATCTGTACTCGACGCTGATCGAAAAGCAAGATGAGGGTTGAGCGTCCGGAGTTGCACTTTGGGGTTTCCGCGGTTACTATTATAAGCGACCGTCACAATCTGGCGGGTACGCAAGGGGACCGTTGATCTTCCCGGCATTCTGCGGGCAGGATGAGTGCTCCGGGCGATCGGAAGGGGAGGGTTTTCACTGATCGCGCACGGGGCGGACTCTTTCAGAATTGGTGCAGGGCAGGAATGGGAAAAAGGCCGAGAGTTATCGTTATTGGTGTGGATGGTGGGACGTTTGACCTGATATTACCATGGGTATCGGAAGGAAAACTGCCCAACTTTGACAAGCTGATACGCAACGGAGCCTGGGGCAGACTGGAGAGCACGAATCCTCCTATCACACCCTGCGCCTGGACTTCGTTCAAGACCGGAGTGAATCCAGGAAAGCATGGAATCTGCGAGTTCTATTATCTGGACGAGGACAGGGAACTGCAGGTGGATTTCAACCGTTTTCGCGGTTATCCTTCGATCTGGAGGATTCTCTCAGAGAGTGGTTTGAGGTGTTGCATTTATAATGTGCCGTTCACGTTCCCGCCCGAAAAGGTGAACGGGATCCTGATAAGTGGAATACTCTCCCCGTCCACAAACTCGAATTTTACTTATCCATCCGATTTCAAGTCAGAGCTGCTGAGCGCCATCCCCGACTATAAGATATTTACCGAGGCGCGCTATTCGGAGAGAGAATCCGATGTTAACGCTTACTACGAGAATCTCCTCGAGTTGATAGATGTTCAGTTCAGGACCTCGTCTTACCTGCTGGACAGGGAAAGATGGGATCTCTTCATGATGGTCTTCAACGAGACAGATTTTGTTCAGCACTGGTTCTGGAAGTACCTGGACCCCGAGCACCCCGACTACACGGAAGAGGGGAGAGAAAAGCATGGAGACAAGGCCTTTGAAATATACCGGCGGATAGACGGACATATCGGACAAATGATGGACCTTGTGGATGACGATACCCTCTTCCTGATCATGTCAGATCACGGTGCGGGTCCGTTCATAAAGAGGATGTACATAAACAACTGGTTGAGACGAGAGGGATATTTATATCTCAAGAGGACGCCCGGAGTCCTCATGAAAAGGCTCGCTTATTGGCTGGGCGTTCACCCGCAGAGTGCCATCAACATCGCGTTCAGGGCCGGCCTTGCTCGTTTCAATCAGAGGGTCTCGTTCGGGAAGAAAAAGGCCATATTCTCGAAGTTGGGATATACTTTTGATGATGTGGACTGGAAAAGAACGAGAGCTTTCTCTTTCGGAAGTTATGGTCCCATATATCTCAATTCTGTTGACAGTCATCGGGATGGCATAGTCGGCGCCGAGGAGGTGCCGCGTCTGCGGGAGGAGATCGTCTCGAAGTTGAAGAAGATAGTGGATCCAGAGAGGCATATCAAGCTCGTCGACAGGGTCTGGGATCGAGAAGAGCTTTATCACGGACCGTTCGCGAAGTCGATGCCGGATATTATCTACTCGATGGATAATTTTTCGTATACGTCATCGTCCATGTTCGCCATGCCGTCAAACGACATCTTTTCCAGGCCATTGACCAGAAAGTCGGGAGACCACAGGCTGGATGGAATTTTCCTGGCTTATGGAGGCGGGGTGAAGTCGGGCTACAGCATGGAAGACCCCGGGATCATGGATGTCGCGCCGACGATACTCGATTTTCTCGGTGTTGAAATCCCCGAGGAGATGGATGGGAAGCCTCTCATAGAGATTTTCAAGTGACCGGATCGGAGACGCGAGGCGCCTGGACAAATTACAGGAGGTACCTGTCTCTCGTATTCCTGATCATTTTTCTGGCATGGATTGTCGCGTACGCCGTCAACCACTGGCCAGATTTCAAGACGTTGAAGGATCTCTCGGCGGCTGAAATGGCGGGGATTCTCCTCGTGGCGTTTGCAGCCGTCTGGGTAAGAGGCCTCTTCACATTTCTGCTCGTTTCTCCCTTTGGCGCAAAGATCGGGGTGGTCGAAGCCTTTTTCATCTCTCTTGTTTCCACGGTCGGGAACTACGCGCTTCCCATGAGGGGTGGAATAGGCCTGAGGGCGGTTTATCTGAAGCGGCGACATTTGATAGGATATAAAGAGTTTGCCAGGATTTCGCTGGCACGATTCGGCACTATCTTCTTTGTCGATTCGATACTCGGCCTCGCAACGGTCTATCTGATGTGGCGATATGAAGGAGATCTCGACAAACCGATTCTCATCGTGCTTGCGGCGGCTTTTTTCGTATCGAGTTTCATCCAGCTCTCTTCCTGTTTTCGCCTTGAAGGTGCTGCGGGATTCCCGGCGCGCCAGCTCAAGAGGGCATCTCAACTGCTGCAAAAGAAAGGGCTTAAGATCAAGCTTATTCCCCTTGCCTTGCTCAATTCAATAATCAGAGTCATCTGGATTACCCTCTGTTTTCGAGCTCTTTCAGTGGATTTGTCTCTCCTTCAGGGCCTGTTGATATCTTCTCTGATCCCGCTTTCAATGATGGTCACCCTGACCCCGGGGAATCTCGGCATAACGGAGGGACTTCTCATATATGTAACCGGGATCTATGGCATAAGCCCCTCTATCGCCATAATGGGCTCAATGCTCATGCGCTCATCAGTAATTCTGTGGTCTCTCTTGATGATCCCTTTTCTCAGGAGGTTCTTTCGCGTGATAAGGAGTTGCGAACAATGATGTTGAGTCCACACGGAAAGAAGGTGGCGGTGGGATGAACAGGATAGCGGTAATCGGGATTGACGGCGGGACCATGGATCTGGTGAGGCCCTGGGTGCGTGAAGGGAAGCTTCCGAATATCGGAAAACTGATGGAGAATGGTCAGTCCGGTGATCTGCAGAGTGTGGTTCCACCGCTGACCGGTCCGGCAT
>CAZOAR010000026.1:0-37725 GCA_964577985.1 uncultured Gemmatimonadota bacterium
GAGCAGAGGAATCATAATCCTCGTGTCCGGGGTTCGAATCCCTGCACCGCTACCATATATGAAGGGGGCCCCTTCAATGAGGAGGCGCCCCCTTCACCATATATTCTGAGCTGCTGGATCGCATGCCGCCCGGCTCAAGCAACATAGACGGCGGACCGCTGGATGATGAAGAACCCTCCCGAAGATAAGTCAAGCGATTTTCTTGATAGAGTCGCAAGAACGATAGAGGAGCATGATCTGCTCGGAAGAGGCGAAGTCGTGTTGGTGGCTTGTTCCGGAGGCGTGGATTCCATGGTGCTCCTTGATGTCTTGGTACGTTTCTCCAGGGACCTTGGCATTGCGGTTGTGGCGGCCAATCTTGACCATCGGCTGCGTGGCCTCGAGGGTAGAGATGACCAGCGGTTGGTTGCTCAGGTATGCAATGAGAAGAGAATACCCTTCGTCGGAGGCAGTGAAGATGTATCCGTATACTCCAGAGAGAGCGGCCTCTCTATTCAGGATGCGGCCAGGAGACTCCGGTATCGGTTCCTGAATAGAGTGCTCGGCCAGTACCAGTGCGACAAGATAGCGACCGCCCATCATGCTGACGATCAGGTAGAGACAGTATTAATGAGGATCATGCGTGGTACGGGTCCCCGCGGCCTGAGAGGAATTCCGATAAACAGGGAGGGACTCTTAATCAGGCCGTTCCTGAAGGAATGGAAGTCCGAGGTTATTTCGTATGCGACTGCGAACGGGGTTCCTTTCAGGGAAGACCCTGGCAACAGCGAACTCCACTATCAGCGAAACATCATCCGAAACAGCCTGCTCCCCTCCCTGGAGGCCTACAACCCACGCATAAGGGAGGCTCTCCACAGGATGTCCATGTGGATGGCCGAAGAAGGGGAGACAATCGATTCCTTCATGGATGCAAACCTGAGGGAGGTAGGGTTCAAGAGTACAGGGCGAGAGGTCACGGTGGCAAGGAACAAGCTGATACAGTGCAGTCCACTCGTGATAAAGGAAGTCGTCAGAAGGTCGATGATAGGGCTGGGAGTACATTATGGCCCGTGCAGCAGGCACCTGACTGTTGCCCTTGAGTTTATAAGAGATGCCGTGAGTGGCAGGAGGCTGGACCTGCCTGAAGGAGTGGTTATTGGAAGGGATTTTGATGAGTTGTTTCTGACAAGGCGGTCCAGTGGGGTTATGGTGGGCGAAGGGCCACCGCTGGAAATCGAGATGAGCAGGGGGTGGAGTGGTGAAATAAAGTCATGCGGCGGCGCCTGGAGGGTCCTGGTCGACATCTCGCCTGCCGCGGAAATCGACGAATACAAGGGCACTGCATTTCATCAATACTTCGATCTCGGCGATGTCGTTATGCCGGTGCGAGCGAGGAGATGGCGGTACGGTGACAGTCTCGCAGTATTTGGTATGAGGGGACGCAAGAAGGTGTCAGACCTCCTGGTCGATGAAAGAGTGCCGCTGAGAAACAGGGACGATGTTCTGGTTCTTGAGGATGGAAGATCCATATTGTGGGTGATCGGCGTGAGAAGAGGCAGCAGGGGACGGGTTGCAGGGGGGCGTGGAAAGATAGCCTCCATATCGTTCGAATCGCTCCAGCGAGGAGAAGGCTTGAATCTTGCCAGATAGACCGATTGAGACAACCCTCTTTTCAGAGGATGAAATCGGACGGCGTGTTGAAGCGCTTGGGAGTGAGATCAACAGAGACTATCATGGAGAGGACGTGGTTCTCGTAGGTATCCTGAAAGGTGCCTTGATCTTCCTTGCTGATTTACTCAGAAATATAGCATTGCCCGTTGAGCTGGACTTCATGTGCATCGAGACCTACGCCTCCGGCAAGACTCCCGCAGGGAGAAGCAGCGTGCTCTATCCGGGGAAAGGCCCCTTCAGAGGAAGGAATGTCATCGTTGTGGAGGACATCGTTGACACAGGTTTGACCCTGCGTTATATTATGCAGGCGATTCGGAAGGAGCAGCCTAACACGTTGGAAGTCTGCGCGTTGCTTATGAAGAAGGGAGTCGCTGAGAGCGACATTACGGTGAAATATGTAGGATTCACGATTCCCCGGGTTTTCGTCATAGGTTATGGGATGGACTACTGTGGCAGACATCGGGAACTTCCATACATTGGAGTGATGAGCGACATCATGGATGCCTCGGAAGCTGGCACCTCCGGCTGAACCGCACTCAATTGCCACGACACGATGGTCTTGCGGAAAGAGAGCTGATGACAGAAAAGAAGAGAAAAGGAAAAATAAAGCTGGAAGGGAAACTCCCTCCCTCCAAGGGACCCAAGTTTTCAAGCATCTCAAAGACTCTGGCATTCTGGATTCTTCTTCTGCTACTGCCCCTCACCATATATAATTTCCTGAACATCGGAAGGGAAGAGGCGGTAAGGATAGATTATTCTGACTTCCGTAGTGAGCTTCTCGGAAAGAATATCTCTTCGGTGGTAATAGTCGGTAAGGAAATAACGGGAGAGCTCAAAGTACCGGCTTCGCTGGCGCGCGACGGCGTTGCGGTCGACTATACGAAATTTCGAACCTTCATTCCGTTTGAAGATCCAAGCCTTGTCTCATCGCTCGAAGAGGCTGAGGTCGGTATATCCTCCCACCCTCCTGAGGGAAAATGGTGGGTCCAGATACTCGGCTGGCTTCCCTGGATCTTTCTTGTCGGACTCTGGGTATTCTTCCTGAGGCAGATGCAGGGGGGTGGGAGCAGGGCGTTTTCGTTCGGTAAGAGCAAGGCCAAGCTCCTGAGAGGCGACACCCCGAAAGTAACGTTTGAAGATGTGGCTGGCTGTGATGAGGCGAAGGAAGAGCTCGAGGAGATAATCGAGTTCCTGCAGGATCCCGGGAGATTTCAGCGCCTGGGTGGACGAATTCCCAAGGGTGCTCTGCTTCTCGGCCCCCCGGGTACCGGGAAGACGCTTCTTGCCCGGGCGGTTGCTGGAGAGGCCAGTGTTCCCTTCTTCAGTATGAGCGGATCAGATTTCGTTGAGATGTTTGTTGGAGTCGGAGCCTCGCGGGTGAGGGACCTCTTCGAGCAGGGAAAGGCAAACGCCCCTTGCATTATTTTTATCGATGAACTCGACGCTGTTGGTAGATATCGTGGAGCCGGGTTGGGGGGAGGGCATGACGAGAGGGAGCAGACCCTGAACCAGTTGCTCGTAGAAATGGATGGTTTTGAGTCGAATGAGGGTGTTATCATGGTTGCGGCGACGAACCGTCCGGATGTACTCGATCCCGCGCTGTTGAGACCTGGGAGATTCGACAGACAGATTGTTGTGGACAGTCCGGATGTGAGAGGTCGCGAAGGCATACTGCGCGTTCATACCAAAAATATTCCCCTGGCTGATGACGTCGATCTTGAGATCCTGGCAAAGAGTTCCCCCGGGTTGTCCGGTGCAGATCTCGCCAACATCGTGAACGAGGCCGCACTGCTCGCCGCTAGAAAAATACGGAAAAGAGTGAGGATGGAAGACTTCGAAGCGGCCAAGGATAAAGTCATGATAGGGACCGAGAGGAGAAGTCTGGTCATCAGTGACGGCGAAAAACGTCTGATAGCTTATCATGAGGCGGGACATACTCTCACGAGAAAGCTGACCCCGGGGGCGGACCCCGTTCACAAGGTCTCCATTATTCCGAGAGGCAGGTCTCTCGGAATCACGCAATTCCTCCCTGTTGACGACAAGCACATCTACTCCAAGAAATGGTGTGAAGGCACTCTGGTCGCTCTTCTGGGCGGCAGGGCGGCTGAAGAGGTTGCCCTGGGCGAATTCACCACCGGAGCGGGGAATGATCTTGAAAGGGCCACGGAAATGGCCAGGAGGATGGTGTCAAACTGGGGCATGAGCAAAGAGTTGGGCCCCCTGACGTTCGGGAAAAAAGAGGAGATGGTTTTTCTGGGGAAAGAGCTTTCCCAGCAGGCCAACTACAGTGACGAGACGTCCAGGATTATTGACCGCGAAATGCAGAAAATAATAGAAGAGGCTTACCGCAAGGCTCACGATCTTATCGAGAAGAACAAGGAAAGCCTTGAGCGGCTCGCCGGGTCGCTGCTCGAAAGAGAGAGTCTCGAGGGGGATGAGATAGACATGATCCTGGAGGGCAAAGAGCTCGAACCCCTGGAGGACGACACTCAGCCATCCTCCACCGATGAGAAAAATGGCCAGGATGAAGACAGCCCGGACATTGAAAAAGACGAGATGATCTCCGACAAGAATGGAGAGCACGAGGACGTCCCCCATTCGTCGGGAGGCCACACATCAACACCAACCCAGCCGTAAGAGCGTAATGAAAAGGCTGCAGAATCTACCCGGGGACACATTACTCTCCGAAACTGGCGCCGACCGCGAACACGTGTGGCGCACATCGGCTCGCACAATCTCCATACGAAAACGGCCGCTTCTCATGGGGATTCTGAACGTAACTCCGGATTCTTTTTATGACGGAGGAAGATTCAGCACGCCTGACAATGCCCTGCGCCAGGCGGGAAAACTGGTCGACAATGGTGCGGATATCATAGATCTTGGAGGGGAATCGACAAGGCCAGAGTCTGTTCCCGTGGAGGAGCAGGAGGAGCTGAAGAGGATCCTGCCGGTTCTTCGTTTGATAAAACAGCGCTTCGACGTTCCCGTGTCCGTGGACACATCCAAGTCCGGTGTTGCGAGAATTGCGCTGGAGGAGGGGGCGGAGATAGTCAATGACATAAGCGGATTTGCATTCGACCCCAATATGCCCGATACCGTGGCCGGATTTGGGGCAGGCATAGTCCTGATGCACATCAAGGGCACCCCTGGAACGATGCAGATAAGGCCTGAGTATGACGATCTCGTAGACGAAGTCAGTCGATCTCTGCGCAAATCGATAGATATCGCTGAAAGTGCCGGAATAGGCGGTGACAACATCGTCATCGATCCCGGGATCGGATTCGGAAAACGTCTGAAGGACAATTACACGCTGATCCGATCGATATGCCGCTTCAAAGAACTGGGAAGGCCTGTGCTTATCGGACCCTCCAGGAAATCGTTTGTGTTCAAGCTCCTGGGCTGTTCTCCAGAGGAGGGGCTGGCCGGAACGATCAGTGCCGCGCTCTTCTCTTTTCTGCATGGAGCTGATATATTAAGGGTACACGATGTGCGCGAAGTTAATGAGGCCCTGGTTGTTGCTGAAGCGTTTATCAGCAGCGGAGACGAATCGTGACTATGACTTTCCTGCGGCCGGGTATTTTCGACATCATCGATGTTCTCGTCGCTTCTTATATTATCTACAGGATACTCCAGCTCTTCAGGGGAACAAGAGCCGCGCAGATGCTTTTCGGTCTGCTGCTTCTGGTGATGACGGGAATAGTGGCCCAGTGGTTTCATCTGAATGCCCTGCGGACGATGGTGTCGGGGCTCGAGGCAGTGTGGATAATAGGCTTCATAATCGTGTTTCAACCGGAGCTTCGCAGGGCGCTCGCCGAACTCGGAAGAACCCGGCTGTTCAGATTCCTTGTGGAGGAGGAAGAACAAGAGTTCATCAAGGAGATAGGAGATGCGGCTCAGAAGTTGTCCACCTCCAAGCTCGGAGGTCTGATAGCCATCGAGCGTGACGCTAGTCTCAAGGGTTTCATGGAAGGCGGGACAAAGATCGAGGCCAGAGTCAGTTCTGAGCTGCTTACAACGATCTTCAGTCCATACACGCCGCTGCATGATGGCGCGGTCATAGTACGGCAAAACTCCATCGTGGCGGCGGGGTGCATCCTGCCTCTTACTCAGAATCCGCTGCTTGACAAGAATCTGGGAACCAGGCACAGGGCGGCCGTGGGCCTGACAGAAGAGACGGATGCTGTTGTTGTTGTCGTTTCCGAGGAGACGCGTTCTATCTCTCTTGTCGTTGATGGCAATCTGGAGAGGGATCTAAATCCTGACGCGTTGAGGGAACGCCTGGTCAGTCTGACTATTAGAAGTGAGGGTTGGTCGCAGTGAATGAAGAGAAGTCTGTTGTTTCCATGTCAAAGAGCGATTATTGTGCCGCGGCCTCCGTCTTTCTGTTTGTCCTCGTTGTATATGTATTGACACTCGCTCCGACCGTCACCTTCTGGGACGCGGGAGAGTTTATTGCCACTTCGCACATACTCGGCATTCCTCACCCTCCTGGAACACCGCTGTTTGTGCTTATCGGCAGGGTATGGACACTGCTGCCGCTTTTCTCCGTCGCGCGGGAAATGAATCTCCTCGCGGCGCTGTGCGGAGCAACCTCTGCCGCACTTATTTGCCTTGTTGTTTCGAGGATACTGAAGGAATGGGTCGGTTCTGACAGAGGGATTTCCGCCTCCGTAGTAGTGTATGGCGGGGGGGTCAGCGCGGCGATAGCATCCTCGTTCCTGATTACAGTCTGGGACAACACTACCGAGACAGAGGTCTACATACTGGCGATCGCCACGCTCTCACTCTTCGCATGGCTTGCCTTGCGCTGGCGAGACAATCTGTCCCGGGACAAGCGAACGAACATCATCGTGCTGATGGGCTTTCTGGCCGGACTGTCGGTGGGGAACCACCTGATGGCCCTGCTCGTAGGCCCCTCTGTCATACTGTACGTGCTGATCGTGGACCACAGGCCTCTAACCGATGCCCGTACGCTTATCGCGATCGTGTTGTTCTTTCTGCTGGGCCTCTCTGTACACATTTATCTCCCGGTGCGCGCGGCGCTGAACCCGTCTATCAACGAGGCGGATCCAAGTACGTGGAACACTTTCTGGGAAGTTCTCTCCCGGAAACAGTACGGCTCACGAAGCATGCTTATACGCACATCGGATTTCTTCCAATATCAGATTCCACTCTATTTCATCTATTTCAGCGACCAGTTCGGGCGGGCATGGCTGGTATGGCCCATGAGCGCGCTCGGATTGCTGGGGATTGTAGAGCATTTCAGAAAGGAGCGAAAGAGTTTCTACTACTTTGCTCTCCTGTTCCTCCTGACGAGCCTCGGGCTTGTCATCTATCTGAATTTCAAGATAGGACACACACAGGCGCTCGCTGAAGTACCGGACCCTGCGCTCCACGAAGTGAGAGAGAGGGATTATTTCTTCATCGTCTCTTTTCTGCTGTTCGGTATGTGGATTGGTGTGGGGCTCGCCTCGTTATTCAACATGTTGCGAAGAAACTTCTCGAAGGCATTCGAGAAGAAGCGGGCATTAGTCTACGGTCTCGGGATTATTGTTTTCACTCCCGCTCTGCTCCCTATGATCTTTAATCATGAGAGGTCTGACCGGTCGAACAATTATATCGCTTATGATTACGCTTACAACATATTGCAGTCTGTTGACCCTTATGGCGTGATCTTTACTAACGGTGACAACGACACGTTTCCGCTCTGGTTTCTGCAGGAGGTCATCGAGCTCCGCAAGGATGTCACGGTCGTCAATCTCAGTCTGCTGAACACGCCATGGTATATCAAACAGATAAGGGACAGGGAGCTCCCGCGCCCTGAGGAATTGTCGCAGGAGACGAGAGCATTTTTCGAGAAAGAAGTCTATGACCTGTCCAGGTTATATCCGGAGGATAACGCCATAGTCAGGATGAAGGACGATAAAATCGATCTGCTGTTTCCGCAACGCATTCCCGAGCCTATTCGATTTGTCGCGGGTGGACTTACGCACGAATATCCGAGGGGTACAATCTTTTTTGTCAAGGATATCATGATCCTGCACATGCTCGAGGCAAACAACTGGCGGAGGCCCATCTATTTTGCAGTTACTGTCTCTGACAACAACAAGGTGGATCTCCAGAGTAACCTGGTAATGGAGGGACTCGTGTATCGGATCGAGGAGGTCCCGGCGGATTCGCTCGCGGCATCCGAGAAATCAATATCCTATATCCCGGAGACCAAGACCTATATTAATAAGGATAAATCGAGACATCTTCTCAATGATGTCTACAAGTACAGAGGCATATCAGATGACACCGTGTACAAAACCCCTAATACGCAAAAGCTATTGAACAACTATGCCGCCTCGTTCAGCTATCTTGGAAGATCATTCCTTGCAGACAATGACTTGACGGCCGCTACGGAGTGTTATGAGATGGCTTACACGTTCACGACAAATAATACCCGTTTCCTCTATTTGATCGCCAGCCTCTACGCCCAGAATGGTCAGGGCGAGAAGGCGGATGAGCGTTTTCGCGAGTTTGTGGGTGATGGGCCGGTTGATCCCCGCTACCTGCAGCAGATGGCGGTACTCTTTCTCCGGGAGGGAGACACGACGAGAGGTACTGAATACCTGGAGGAGACTCTACGCGCGAGCCCGGATGACAAACCGGCATACCAGCTGCTGGACAAGATTTACACGGAAACCGGTGATTCGAACAAGGTCAATGAGATTCAGGCCAGGTGGCAGACAACCCATCCGGGTGACAGCCTGCGTTAGCGCGCTGTTCCAATTCTTCGTTCTCAGTGGATATTGTTGTAGACTGTCGGGAGTGTGAAAGAAAAGCGGCTCCCTTTCCGGTGTTGACTCCTGGACCAGATTTCTCCTCCCTGGAGTTCGACCAGCCGCTTCGCAATGTACAGCCCGAGGCCGGCGCCTTCCTTTTTTCCGTTGTTGTTGCCGTCCAGCATGGCAAACTCCTCGAAGACGTCTCCTATCTTTTTCCCGTCGATGCCGATGCCGTTGTCGATGACCGTCACCTTGATAAACGGAGGTTCGGACTGATTGCCTTTCCCCTGGTTACCGGAAAGTGGAACGATTTCTATTGCTATCTTGCCCTGCGGAGGAGTGTATCTGACGGCATTTGTCAGCAGGTTGAGGAGAATCTGCTTTGTTCGGCTGTAGTCTCCGAACGGTCTTGGTATGCCCGAGGGTGAGCGCAGGACCGCCCTGATTCCCTTTTCGGAAAGCATGGTTGAGATAGTCGTCAACACTTCCAGAACGCACTCTCTCAGATCGAAGCTCTCGGGTTTCAATGTGTCCTTCTGATGCTCGAGTCTGCTCCACTCCATCGAGTTCCGGATAATGTCCATGAGATAGTGGGCGTTCTTCAATACCTTATTGACGTCGTCTCTGACCTCGTTGGAGCGGTCATCCACATATCCTTCAAGGTTTTCTATGACACCCTCAGCGTAACCGATTATTGATGTCAGAGGCGTGTGGAGTTCATGAGATATCGTAGAGAGGACGCAGAGGTTTTCATTGAGATTAATTGAGTCAGTGTCGCCACCGGGAGGGGAGGCTCCCTGCCCGCTTGGTCCGTCTACATTACCGGCGTCGTTGCTGAAGGCAGCGCTCAGGCAGAAGAGAGTGCGGTCAAAAATCGAATTGATAGCCTGGTTCAAGTTCTTGACTTCCATTGGCCTGTAATATAGACGGTCCGTGACGAGACGAGAGAGCACGTTTTTCAGGTTAAGGAGCGATTCGACGATATCGGGGAGTCTCAGGCCCATTCTTCTCGTTTCTTCGATCCATAGAGCCAACCGTCTCTCTGAGCCCTCATGCGCGCCTCTGCCCTCAAGCTCGTCCATGCACAGGTCGAGAAAGGATGAGGTCGCTTGGCGAAGGGCCTCGCGCTTTCCCCGGGTTTTCTTGTCAGATCGTGCATCAAGGCCCCTTGAGCGAGCCTCAGAAGACTTTTTCGCCTTCTTCCCCGTGGTTCCTGGTGTTTGCTGAAACTGCCAGTCGGAGAGTATCTGGCCCCTGCGTTGAAAAAGAAGATTGGATAGCGGTTCTTTCAATGCGGTATTTGATCTAATCATCCCGGCGCTTGATTTGAGCATTCTTCCAGCCCTTTCCGTGGCAATTTTTGATGACTCCTCTGTTTGTTGAACGCAAATAGCAGGCCACGAATCACGGTGAGCACGAATGTCAGGCGATACCGGGACGAAGAGGGACATAACCAATTGATCATGTGAGAGATATGGGATTAACAGTCACGATTTGCTATCGCCCCGCTATGCCAGCTCTCCGGATGCTTGATAGAGTGAGCCTGTTCATCGGTGCGGATCACCGCAACTCGGAGAGTTATTGCGCATTTATTTCAGGATTCTTGACAGTTTCCAGGGAGGTGATTATACTAGCAACGATGAAAAGGGAACAATCTTCTGGCAGGGACAACGAAGCAGGTCGCAGGGACAGGAATCACCGGAAGTTTTTTGCCAACTGGTCCCCGCCCGTACTCTGGTCAGCCGGCATATTCTATCTGTCCTCGCTACCCGGTTCCGTGATCCGTCTTCCCTCGATCATACTTATTGATAAGTTCCTTCACCTTGTGGTCTATGGACTCCTGAACGTCCTGGTGATGAGGAGCTGCAGAAAATCGGGAATGAAGAAGAGCGTCATTGTTGCCTCAATGCTTTATTCCATCCTGTTTGCGTTGTCGGATGAGATACATCAGTATTTTGTACCGGGCCGGTTAAGCGACCCGATGGATTTTGTGGCGGATGTCCTGGGCGTTCTGATAAGCGGATGGGTTTTCATGCGCTTTTTCTCACATGCACGGAGTGATTCGATCGATGCCTAAGTTCAATTCCCCAAGGGGTACCCATGACGTTCTGCCCGGTGAAACAAGGAAATGGCAATGCGTCAAGGGGCTTGCGAGAAGTGTTCTGAGGAGATACGGTTACAGGGAGATTCAGACGCCCCTGATCGAGGACGCCCGTTTGTTCCTGAAGGGGGTAGGAGAGGCTTCCGACATAGCAGTCAAGGAGATGTACGCCTTCAAGGACAGGAGGGGCAGGGACCTGGCGCTGAGGCCCGAGGGGACCGCATCGGTGGTCAGGGCCTATATACAGCATCACCTGCAGACGGAAAGGGAGATACAGAAACTCTACTATTTTGGTCCGATGTTCAGATATGATCGACCGCAGGCAGGGAGGAATCGCCAGTTTTTCCAGATCGGTTCAGAGGCGATTGGAAGCGATTCACCGTTCCTGGATCTGGAGACGATACTGCTCTGGAATGAGTTTCTCAACATAATGGGCCTGTCAGACATCACCATCCTCCTCAACAGCGTTGGCTGTAAGAAGTGCAGACCGGGATATCAGGACGCGATCAGAAGCGCTCTCTCGGGCGTCAGGGAAGAGTTGTGCGCTGACTGCAGGGAGCGTTATACGAAGAACCCTCTCCGCATCCTGGACTGCAAGGTGGAGTCATGTCGAAGCCTGAAAGAGAGAGTGCCGTTGATTACGGAACATCTTTGCGACGCCTGTTCCGAGCATCACGCTCATGTCAGGGACCATCTCCACGACGCGGGTTGCACATTCACCGATGACCCCTTCCTGGTCAGGGGTCTCGATTACTATACTCGAACGGCCTTTGAATTCGTTCATGGGGAGCTTGGTGCTCAGAACAGTCTCGGTGGGGGGGGGCGGTACGATGACCTGATAGCATCACTGGGAGGTGGGGACATACCTGCTGTGGGGTTTTCGGCGGGCCTTGAAAGGGTCCTGCTCGCCCTTGAGAGTGAAGACGTGGGGCTGAAAGAGGACGAGTCCGACGAAGGGTTCCTGGATCTCTTCCTTGTATACACGGACCAGGAGGCAAAGGACGAAGCATTCCGACAGATGACCCGGCTGAGAAAAAGCTTCCGCGTCGATATCGATTTTCTTGGCAAGAGCGTGAAAGGACAGTTTCGCATGGCGGATCGATTGGGCGTTCCAAAGGTCTTGATCTTTGGAAAGGACGAACTGGAGCGGGGAGCGGTTGTCGTCCGGGATATGTCGAGTGGTGATGAGATGGAGGTGCGCATGGAAGATCTCGAAAAGAAGCTGCGTGAGGAGCCTGTTGAGTGAAAAAGAAGAGACAAGTTGGAGGTATCGAGACCAGTTATCGTGACACGACTTGCGGAGAATTAGCGGGAGAAGATGCAGGACGTGCTGTCAGGTTATGTGGCTGGGTATGCAGGAGAAGGGACCATGGCGGATTGATTTTCGTCGATCTGAGAGACAGATATGGAGTCACCCAGGTCGTGATCGATCCCTCCTCGATCCCGGAGGAGGAGATCGCCCGCGGGGTACGCCTCGAGTATGTCATTCAGGTTGAAGGCATCGTGGAACCTCGACCAGAAGGCATGGTGAACCTGTCTCTCGATACAGGGGCGATAGAGGTCCGCTGCTCGAGAGTCATACTTCTGGCGAGGTCCAATCCGATGCCGTTTCAGATCGAGGGACCCATAGAGGCCTCGGAGGATATCAGGCTCTCGTATAGATATCTTGATCTCAGAAGACCCGACCTGCGGAGGAACCTGGAACTGCGGAGTCAGCTCATGATGATTACCAGAGACCTCATGTTGTCAAAGGGGTTCCTCGATATTGAAACACCGATTCTCACTCGCAGGACTCCGGAGGGCGCGAGGGACTATCTTGTGCCTTCCAGGGTACATCCGGGCAAGTTCTACGCGTTGCCGCAGTCTCCCCAGCTCTACAAGCAACTCCTCATGTTCGGCGGTCTCGATCGCTACTTCCAGATCGCGAGATGTTTCAGAGATGAAGACCTGAGGGCGGATCGGCAGCCCGAATTCACACAGCTAGATGTGGAGATGTCGTTTGTTGATGAAGAGGATATCATCATAATTATCGAGGAGCTGTTTTTCGAGCTCTTCTCGCAGATTCTGGATGTGGATCTCGAGCGTCCATTTCCGCGGATGCCATACTCAGTAGCGATGGAGCGATTCGGATCTGATCGACCCGATCTGCGTTTCAAGATGGAGATAGTCGATTTCTCGCAGTGCTTTGTAGAAACGGGCTTCAAGATATTCAAGACTACACTCGAATCAGGCGGAAGGATTCGTGGTCTGGTAGTGAAGGATGGAGCAGGGTACAGCAGAAATGACCTGAAGGAACTGGAAAGGGAAGCCAGGAAAGGTGGGGCGTTGGGGCTGATATGGATGAAGTTTAATGATCAGGCATGGTCGAGCAGCATTGCATCTCACGTTGCCGACACGGAACTCGAACTTGTAATGGACAGGGGACAGATGGAAGATGGGGACCTGGTATTGCTCGTCGCTGGCCCGGACTCTGTAACGTCTTCCGCCCTGGATCTGCTCAGGAGGGAGATATGCAAGAGGGATGGATTATGTGATGGAGACCGCTTTCGATTTGTCTGGGTCACAGAGCCGCCTCTATTCGAGAAAAGAGAAGAAGATAGCTCTATCAGCGCGGTTCATCACCCTTTCACGGCACCTGTTGGCGATGATGTAGATAACATGGAGAAAGACCCTCTCTCTGTTCGATCGAGAGCCTATGATATTGTACTCAATGGCGTGGAACTTGGTGGGGGAAGCATAAGAATAAATGAACGAAAGGTCCAGGAGAGGATATTTCAGATCCTCGGGATGAACGCGGATGAGTATGAGGATAAGTTTGGATTTCTCCTGGAGGCCCTCGAATATGGAGCACCCCCTCACGGTGGAATTGCGCTCGGCATGGACAGAATAGCTATGCTCCTTGCCGGAGCGGAAAGCTTGCGAGAGATTATCGCCTTTCCGAAAACGACCGCCGCTCAAGGGCTGATGGAAAGCTCTCCGTCTGTTGTTAGTGAGATGGAACTCAAGGAGTTACACATTAGAAGTCTTGACAATCAAGGGGATTCGTAATAGAATTAACCTGCAGCTGGAGGGACGTTTTCATACGATAACAATCGAATCAGGAGTGTATTCGGTGCCCTTGGCCCTATTGTGTTGACTGAAGCAAAGGGGCAGAGGGCTTTTTATATGTGATAAAAGGGAAATGATGGATCGGAAGAAGACCGCAAAAGGCAAGCCCGAAGGCAGAGACGGCAGAAAATCAACTAAGGTCGAGCACCTGATTTCCCTTGATGGAGTCGACCAGCTCCTGCTCTTTGGACTCGAAGATGAGAATCTAAGAATGATTGAATCTTTGACGCACTGCCGGGTTCTCTCTCGAGGCGGCAAACTGAAACTCATCGGGAAAAAGAAAGATGTTGAGCTTGGCGCTGAGATCAGTTCTTATCTCGTGGACATGGTTCAGAGGGGAGCGGGTTTTAATACCACTGACATTCGGAGGATCTGCAGGGAGATCGAGAATGGCAGTGCCCACAGGGATCTGGGAAAGCCGGGATTCAGCATCTACCTCCCCGGGAAAAGGAGGAAAATCCGTCCGAGAGGCAGTAACCAGGACCAGTACATCAAGGCCATGCTTGAGAACGATATTGTCATCAGCATTGGACCTGCGGGAACGGGCAAGACATATCTCGCCGTAGCCATGGCCATAGATTTTATGAACAAGAAGAAGGTTAAGAGAATAATCCTCGCGAGACCTGCAGTAGAAGCAGGAGAGAACCTGGGATTTCTTCCTGGAGACCTGAGGGAGAAAGTCGATCCTTATCTGAGACCCCTCCATGACGCGCTGAACGACATGCTCCCTCTTGACAAGGTTCAGAGGGCGATAGAAGCAGGAGTAATAGAAATTGCCCCGCTTGCCTATATGAGGGGCAGAACGCTTGACGAGGCCTTCGTTATACTTGACGAAGCCCAGAATACGACACCCTTGCAGATGAAGATGTTCCTGACAAGACTCGGTTTGAACTCGCGCGCGGTAATAACGGGAGACAAAACGCAAATCGATTTGGTTCGTCCCGGGGAATCAGGATTGCTGGAGATCGAGGAGATCCTGAAGTCGATCGATGGAATCTCGTTCGTCTACTTCAGCGAGGAGGATGTCGTCCGTCATCCTCTTGTTCAGCAGATCATCAAGGCCTATGAAGGCAGGGTGAAGAGATAAACCGTACCGTGCACCCCCTGATTCATTGCTATCTCAATAAGACGAACAGGAAAGGACACCAGCGGCTATGCGCCTGAAAATGATCCGGCAGATGAGACGTTTGATGAGGAGAAAGCGATCCTTGCGTTTCTCCCGAAAATCAGACAGCTCCGATACCCGGGGAGGCAGTCTGATTGGCAGGTGGGTGCGGAACCATGGTATCAGAATTCTGCTGGCGGTGGTGCTGGCCATAGCCATCAGGTTGCTCTTTCCACTTGCTACTACTCCTGAATTCCCGGAGTTCGAGCCGGGAATGGTGGCGCCGAGAGATGTGATAGCGAAGTTTTCCTGCAATGTTTATAAGGATCAGTCCGAGCTGTCTGCGGAAAAGATTGAGCAGGCCAACACCATTTTTCCCGTCCTGGAGTTCATACCCGATGTTCTGGACAGCACAACGGACAGGATAGACAGGTTCTTTATGCAGCTGGACGAACGTATCGCAGGGCTTGACGTGAATAAGGAGGAGGAGTCAGTCGGCAACAATCCTGATGACACGACAATGGTAGATGATGCCGCATCGAGACAGGCCGGGGTCATTGCGTGGCTCGATAAACAGGGAATTAAACAGAGCGAGGAGAACTTTCTATATCTGAAAAATCGTGAGAGAAGGGATGTCCAGGAGACCAGACTGAAAGAATATATATCTCAGCAACTCGAGAGGGGTGTCCTTACAGATGATTCGATGGAGAGGATCAACAAGGAACTCGTAACGGTCAGCCGTGACGGGAAAGAAAAGCTCCTCAGGGTGGACAGGCTGGTCACACAATCTCAGTCCTTCAGGCTGGCATGGGACGAGAACATAGACCCTGACGCGCCTGAAGCAAGCCGGTCCATCTTTGTGAGCCTGATCAACGTTTTTCTGAAACCCAATGTGATCCTGAACGAGCTTGAGACATCGAGGAGAATCGTCCAGGCGGAGGCGCAGGTGTCGCCCGTCAAGGGTCAGGTGCTCAAGGGGGAAAAGATCATAGCAAAAGGGTACAGGATAACGGAAGAAGACCTTGAAAAATATCACGCTGTTCAGGAAGAGTCGATGGCCCGGGAGCCACGCATGAATGCGGTAAACGCGACGGTCTCCTTCCTCGGGACATTTCTGATCAACGCCTTCCTGCTCCTGATATTCGGGCTCTACCTGTTCTTTTACAGGAGGCAGCTCTACGACTCATTCCGCTCACTGATGTCTTTTTCCACGATCTTTCTTCTTGTCATGATCCCGGCGGCGATGATAGCAAGGCTTTCTGACATCTCCGCATCTCTGATCCCTATGTTGATACCCATCTCAATCGCCTCGCTCCTGATCGCCATGATCTATGACGTAAGAATAGCAGTGGTTGCCATCCTTGTCCTGTCCATTCTTATCGGCGGTCAGGAGAGCTTCGGGTATGACGTCCTCTTCATATCACTCATGGGCGGAATAAGTGGAGGGTTGAGTATACGCATTATCCGCAGGCGGAGGCAGCTCATCGAGAGCATTCTCTATATCACCGGCGGGTATATCCTCGCAACTGTGTCGATGGACATGATCAAGCTCACTCCGCTGCGGGATACTGTGCAGTTGTGCGGCTGGGGAGGTATCAACGCTGTGCTGTCCACGCTGGTCGCATGGGCGCTCCTGCCGGTGTTCGAGTATGTTTTTAATGAGACAACGGATATTACCCTGATGGAGCTGTCGGACTTCAACCATCCCCTGCTCAAGAGCCTTGTCATAAGGGCTCCCGGGACCTGGGCTCACACGCTGGCAGTGAGCAGCCTGGCGGAAACGGCCGCCGAGGCTATAGAGGCCAATTCTCTGCTCGCCAGGGTAGGCTGCTATTATCACGACGTGGGAAAGATCAGGAAACCGGAATATTTTATCGAGAATCAATCGCCGGGGAACAACCCACACGACAGTTGCAGTCCAAACATGAGCGCGATGATAATAGAGAACCACGTCAAGGAAGGAATAGAGCTCGCCAGGGAGGCAAAGCTCCCTCAGCGGATCATAGATTTTATCCCGGAGCACCATGGAACGACAAAAATCTCTTTCTTTTATGAAAAGGCGAAGGAAGAGAACGATGGAGCCTCGATCAGCGTACACGATTACTCATATCAGGGACCAAAGCCCCGGAGCAAAGAGACAGCGATATGCATGATCGCCGATTCGGTTGAATCGATGTCGAGAACGCTGAATGATCCTTCTCCCAGCAGGATTCGCGGGATGGTGAAAGGCGCCATCAAGTCAAAAATAGAAGCCGACCAGCTCGAGATGTGTGACCTGACATTCAAGGATATTCATCTGATAGAGGAAGGGTTCGTCAAAGTCCTCCTGGCGAGGTTCCACTCCAGAATAGAATACCTCAAGGAAGTAAAGGAAAAGAAGACCAATGGGAGCAAAGACTCCGTCGCTGACGGTGCACGTCAATCTGGTCAGAAAGACGGCCCGGTTAGTAGAGGATAATATCGCAGCCACGACTCGAGAGGTTCTCGAAGATGAAGGAAAGGGGGTGGGAGAGATCAGCATAACCTTTGACGGGGATGATTGTCTCCGGCGTCTCAACAAGAAGTACCTGGGCAGGGACAGGCCGACGGATGTTATCGCCTTCGATCTTTCCGGTGAAAAGAGATGTTTGATCGGCGATATCTATATCTCTGTAGATCGTGCCGCTGACCAGGCCAGGGAGAACCAGGTGTCTGTTGGTGAGGAACTCCTGAGGTTGCAGGTTCATGCCCTGCTCCATCTGGCGGGATATGATCACACGGGAGCGGACGACGTGATGTGGCAAAAGCAGGAGTGCTGGGTGAACAGACTCAGTGAAAGGGCGGGAAAGTGAGCCTGACACTCGTAATCCTCTTACTTATGCTGGTTTTCCTGCTCTTCCTGTCTTCCTTATTCTCCGGGACGGAGACGGCATTCTTCTCCCTCTCGAGTTTTCAGCTATCCAGGATAGAGGAGAGCGGAAGTGCCAATGGTAGAGTGGTGAGCGACCTGATGAAAAGGTCCGACCTCCTCCTCAATGGAATACTCCTCGGAAATCTCATCGTGAACGTCCTGCTGGCAGCCACTGCGACCCTGCTGTCCCATCTGCTCCTGACTTCCCGGGGGTTGAGCGAAAACCTCGTGTTCCTGCTCGATATTATAGGAGTCAGCTTGTTCCTTCTTATTCTCGGGGAGGTAACTCCAAAGGTCTACGCTATTGAGAACGCGGAAAAACTGGCACCGCGGCTGGCTCCCTTGATGCGGTGGTGGATTTTCACGCTCAAACCCGTTCTGAAAGCCATGACGGCATTCTCCAATCTCTTCAGCCGGATGTTTTCTTCGAAGAACCAGTCTCAGGCGTATACTCCGGAAGAACTCAGGGCCATCCTCGATACTGCGGAGATCGGAAAGGAGATTGAATCAGAAACGAGGGACATGATCTCAAGCATCTTCGACTTCGGAGAAACCAGAGTAAAAGAGATAATGGTCCCCAGAATAGACATCGTCAGCGCCGACATTGAGACGAACATGGAGGAGTTTCTCAAACTGGTGAGAGAGTCAGAATTCTCCAGAATACCCGTCTACAGGGAGAATATAGACCAGATCGTGGGTATCGTTTACTCCAAGGATCTTCTCCAGTATGTGTCTCTGGAGAAGAAGAGCGGGGAGAGTATCTCGTCATTGCTGAAGGAGGCCTTTTTCGTCCCCGAGACCAAGATGATCAGCGATCTCCTCAAAGAGTTGCAGAGAGACCGGATCCATATGGCGATTGTGGTGGATGAGTATGGCGGAACGGCAGGCCTGGTGACGCTGGAGGACATACTGGAGGAGATTGTCGGTGAAATCAGGGATGAGTACGACGCCGAAGAGAGGATGTTCAGGAAGCTCGATGAGAACGCATATCTTGTAAATGGGAAACTCGATATCGACGACCTGTCAGATCTTCTCGGCGCCGAGATAGTGGGAGAGGGGTTTGAAACCGTCGGAGGGTTGATCTATCAGGCGCTCGGCAGGATTCCGCATCAGGGTGAGGAGGTTGTCGTGGATGATGTACGGTTCATTGTATCCAAGGTGATCGGGAGGCGGATCGTCAGGGTGAAAGTCATACGTGTCCAGAAGGACCGGCCGAGCGGAGCAGGCAAATGAACGCGATTCTCATCGTACTCGCGATCATCGGTTCCGCCTTCTTTTCTGGCTCCGAAACGGCCCTCATATCGGTGAGCAGACTGAGACTTCGCCACTGGGTGGAGAAGAAGATCAAGGGAGCGAAACTCGCGGAGGAGTTTCTCGAGAAACCGCAGAGACTTATCAGCATGGCCCTCGTGGGCACTAACGTCATGAACGTGACCGCCTCTGTACTAATGTCGAGGTATTTCAGCGAGGGGACCTCTATGAATGTGATCTCCGTCCTCCATTCGAGCCTGATAATATCCCTGATCATTTCTCCACCGTTGCTGCTGTTCGGAGAGATGATTCCCAAGGCCCTCTTCCGCCAGAGTGCCAACCGGATTTTCCCGAGCCTTGGTGTTCCGCTGAGATGGGGATATGTTGTTTTCTATCCCATAATTGCTATCGTTGATTTCGCGAGTTCTCTTATCCTCAAGCCGATGGGAATAGAACAGGACAGAAGAAAGTTCTTCTCCAGAGAAAATGTGGAGTTTCTCCTCAGGGAGAGCGAGAAAGAAGGCGTTCTGGAGCCAGACGAGAGAGAGATCATCTCGAGCGTCTTCGCTTTCGGTGAGACTACCGTAAGAGAGGTAATGACACCGCGGACCGAGATAGCAGCCGTGGAAAGGGGTGCAGGAATAGAGGAAATAGCCGAGCTCATGGAGGATACTGGTTTTTCACGAATACCCGTCTTCGAGGGAGATCTCGATCATATTTCCGGTATGATCCATGTCTTCAATATACTGAAACACGATGAGGGACAGGAGCTGGCCTATCACCCTCTGGTTTTTGTGCCGGAGACCAAACCATGCGACGATCTTCTTTATGAACTGAAGGAAGAGAAGGGACACATGGCGATCGTGCTCGATGAATTCGGTGGAACAGCCGGACTGGTCACGCTGGAGGACCTCGTTGAGGAACTGGTGGGAGACATAAGAGATGAATATGATTCAGGCGTACAGGTGCTTGCTCTCGGACAGGATCGCACGCTCCTGGTTGACGCGAACACCGAGATCGAAGAAGTAGAGGCAGGGTTGGGGATAGAGCTCAAGGACATTCAGACGGAGACTATTGGCGGTTTTATCGTCTCCAAACTGGGGCGGATTCCAGGGACGGGTGAGGAATTCAGGATGGACAATTTGAAGATCGAGATAGTCGAGGCAAGACCGAATAGGATCGAAAAGATCCTGGTAAAAGTGCTGGAAACCGGCCAGATTGACAAGGTGGAACGGGCGGATGAAGACAACTGATAAGGGCGAAAGTCGTAAATCCATATTCAAGGTCCTTGGAGGTAAGTTCAGGAGGGCCTTCATCACTGGAATCCTGGTGGTCACGCCTCTGGCTGTTTCCATATGGATACTCGTAAATCTCTTCATGAGAGCCGACAGCGTACTTGGCGTCCTGATAGCCCGGGTCATGGGGAAACATGTGCCGGGCCTGGGGCTGCTCCTTCTCGGTATCTTTGTTATCACGGCAGGGGTCTTTGCCAGAAATTATTTCGGGAGAAAGCTTATCAGCTGGGGGAATCTGGTTCTCTTCAAGATACCTCTTTTCAACAAGATCTATCTCGCCCTGAAACAGATACTGGAGGTATTCCTCGGCGAAAAAAAGACGATATTTCAACGGGTTGTTTTGTTTCAATACCCCAGGAAAGGGATCTTTTCGCTCGGTTTTGTGACATCTGAGAGCAAAGGGGAGGTCCAGACGAAGACCGAACAGAAGCTCATAAACGTCTTCCTTCCTACAACACCGAACCCGACGTCCGGTTTCCTTCTCTTTATCCCGGAAGAGGAATTGACGCCACTCGACATTTCTGTTGAGGAGGGAATCAAACTGGTCATCTCAGGCGGTGCTGTCGTGCCTGATTATGACACAGAGAAAGCCCGCCCGCAACTCTCTGAAGGGGAGCCTGCCGAGGCCGACCCTTCAGACTCTGCTGGGAGAAACCGTGGATCAGAATAGAACACAATATGGGGAAGAGTTGCTCGATGCCATAATCAGGTTCGTGGAGCAGGAAGATGGTGCGGCCCTGGAGAAGGTGCTGGAAGGGATCCACGAGGCAGATATCGCAGACATTCTCAGAGAGCTTGACGACGGCAGCTCATTCATCCTGGGTATTCTCGATCCCGAAAGGGCCTCCGAGGTCCTGAGCGAGACGGGCGAGGATTTTCGAGCGGAGTTGCTCGAGGGCCTCGACGACGACCTCATACGGGCAATCTTCCATGCGATGGCGGATGATGATGCGGCCGATATTGTCGGGAAGTTGCCGGAGGAGGAGACTGAGCGAATCCTTGGCCTGATGAAGCGGGAGGACAAGGAAGACGTAAAGGTCCTGCTCGAGTATGACGAAGAGTCTGCGGGCGGGATAATGACCTCGGACCTTATCGCCATAAGCGAGGACTTGAATGTCGGGCAGGCGATGAAGTCAATCAGGAAACGTGCCAGAGAGATCGAGGATTTTCACGTCGTATTCGTTGTCGATAGAAACAATGTGCTCCGTGGGACGGTGAGCCTGAGAGATCTGATACTCGGAGATCCGGAGACGCAGGTGTCTCGTATCATGGAGAGCGACCTGATCCATGTTGAGGCTGACCTCGACCAGGAAGAAGTAGCAAGGATTATGAAGAGATATAACCTGGTGACGGTGCCGGTTGTTGATGAGTCAGGCGTCTTGATAGGCCGGATTACGGTAGATGATATTCTCGATATCGTGGAAGCGGAAGTAACCGAAGATCTGCTCCGCATGGGAGGGGCCGATGTTGACGAGGAAATCTATGGAGGCACGAAAACGGCGGTACGCTTCAGGCTGCCGTGGCTTTTTCTAAACCTGTTTACCGCATTACTGGCGGCCTCGGTCGTCGGACTATACGCGGACACTATCCGTTCGGTGGTTGTTCTTGCCATTTTTATGCCGATTATCGCGGGAATGGGAGGCAACGCAGCCACACAGTCTCTCGCCGTTACGCTGAGGAGGCTGACTCTCGGCGAGGTTTCCCCGGCCTCCAGAATGAAGATTATAAGGAAAGAACTGCTGGCCGGGCTGTCGAACGGGCTGGTCGTAGGTTGTTCTATCTCGCTGGTGGCGCTCTTGCTTGGCGAGAATCCTTATATGGGACTGGTCGTGGGGCTTGCCATGTTTCTGACAATCGGCTTAGCCGGCTTAATCGGCGCGTTTATTCCGATAACATTGAAGGACTTCGGAGTCGACCCCGCGGTCGCCTCGTCGGTGATCATAACGACCTTCACCGATCTCATTGGTTTCTTTCTCCTTCTTGGTCTCGCGACTCTTCTGCTCGGCTACTTGATTTAGGAAATGAGCCTGACACGAACAGAAGCTGTGGTCTTGAAATCGACGAATTACAGCGAAACGAGCAGGATATACAGGCTCTACACGCTGTCACATGGGCTGCAATCTCTTATCGCAAAGGGAGTTCGCAGGCGGGGAAGCAGGATCTCCGGTATTCTCGAGTCTTTCAATCATATAGAGGTAGTCTATTTCAAGAAGAAGAACAGGAACCTGTTCACTCTCTCTCAGGCTACTTCGATAGAGACATTCAGGGGGCTGGACAACGACATACACAGATTCTACCGCGCATCCGCGATGGCGGAGATGGTCCTGAGACTCGGGGTTGAGGAGGACGAAAACGAGGAGATCTTTTTACTGCTGGTAAGATCGCTGAGGTCATTCGCAAAACGGCCTATTTCTTCCCTGGGAGCCAGACTCCTCTCCTTCATGTGGGGAATGCTGGGTCCGCTCGGTTATGCCCCCGGGGTTTCGTCGTGCGTACTTTGCGGGGCCAGACCGCCCGAAGGAGGTCCGGTGTTTTTCTCGGTGATTGAAGGCGGCTTAACCTGTGGAGAGTGTGGCATCGACAGAAGAAAAGATGATATCCAGCTATCTGAGCGAATGCTGCCGGTGTTATCCGGAGAGAACGTGGGGCAACCCGCCGGCTTGAACCGGGAAGAAGAGCAGACCCTGTTGAGAATGACCGAGGCTTATATACAGTATCACATTCGAGACAGAAGGCCACTGTCGTGCTGGGACTTCTTGAGAACCCTGCAGGTGTAGGTGATGAACAATCTTATAATTGGAACGGCGGGCCACATAGATCACGGAAAGACCGAGCTGATAAAGGCTCTCACCGGGGTGGATACGGACAGGCTGAAGGATGAAAAGGCGAGAGGGATCTCAATCGATCTTGGTTTCGCGAGCATCTCGATCGAGGGAGAAGAGACGGTCCTTGGCATCGTCGATGTGCCGGGTCACGAGGCATTCATAAGGAATATGCTGGCAGGAGTGACCGGAGTGGATCTCGTCCTTTTTGTGATTGCCGCGGACGAGGGAATAATGCCCCAGACAAGGGAGCACCTGGACATCCTGCGGTTCCTGGATGTGAAGCGGGGCGTCCTTGTTATTACGAAGGCGGATCTCGTTGACAATGAGTGGCTGGAGCTTGTGATCGACGAAGCGCAGGAGCTTATGACGGGAAGTTTTCTTGAAGATGCTCCTGTTGTAGTTACGTCCACGAAGAGCGGAAGCGGCCTGGATGAACTCAGAGATAAACTCCTTTTAGTCGCCCGGGAGATAGAATCAAGGCCCGCGGACGATATATTCAGGCTTCCGATCGACAGGGTCTTTACGATCAAGGGCATGGGCACAGTGGTGACGGGCACTATATGGTCAGGATCGGTCGAAATGGATCAACTGCTCACCATTTTCCCCGCGGCTGAAACGGCGAGAGTGAAAGGTATCCAGGTACATTCGGTCAGCAGGGATTGCGCCTCCGCGGGGACAAGAGTCGCGCTCGGGCTCAGCGGTCTTTCCCGCCGGGAGATCGAGAGAGGATCCACAGCGCTCAGGCTGGATGAGTGGCGCCCGAGTATGATGATAGATGCCTTCCTCAATTACCTGCCCCAGGGGACCAGGCCGCTGAAGAACAGGACGAGGGTCCGTATGCACCTCGCCACACAGGAGGTCATGGCCAGGGTTGTTCTGCTTGAAGGGAGAGAATTGACGGGAGGAGAGAGCGCTTACGTTCAGATTCGACTGGAGGGGCCGGCTATAGCGAGAAAGGGCGATCGCTTCGTGATACGATCTTATTCTCCACTCATGACCATCGGGGGGGGGACCGTCCTTGTCCCTTGTGCCTCCAAGAGGACAAGGATCAGCGCGGCTGATCGGGAACATCTCGATATCCTTCATTCGGGTCGACCGACAGAAGTCATAACCTCGTTAATAAGGAATAGCGGAGACAAAGGGTACAGCGCGGGTCTTCTTCCCGTGGATGCAGGAATCGGCCCTGATGCAGCTAAGGCCGCCCTCACGAGGATGCGCTCTGAAGGGGAAGTAGTCGAATTGAAAGGAGAGCTGTTTCACAATTCGAGCGTAGATGCCATGAAGGAGAGAGTGCTCGAGACACTCGGCGTCTACCACAGGGAGAACCCACTGCAGCAGGGCCTCAAGAGGGAGGAACTCAAGCATAGAATCAAGAGTGTATTCTCGGACAATCTTCTCGACGGTGTGCTTGATTTCTTGACGAGAGAAGGAGAGATCGAGGTCAGAGGGGGTGAAGTGAAGCTCGCCTCACACGAAATAGTATTCGACAAGGGACTGGACGAGATGGCCGATGAAATCATCTCTCTTCTTACCGCGAATCAGTTTGCGCCTCCGGACCTGAATGGCCTCTCTGAAGAACTGAACGTGGAGAGGAGAAAGGTCGTGCAGGTACTGGCGGCACTTCAGAAGATCGGCAGGGTGGCGAAGGTTGATGATAGTATCTGGCTTGTGTCGACGGGAGCCGAGCTTGCTCGAAAGAAAGTCGAGGAGTTTCTGACCGACAGAGGAAAAGCCACAGCGAGCGAGCTCAGAGCGATGCTGGGCGTCAGCAGGAAATATGCTATCCCGATCCTTGAATACCTCGACAGAATCGGCGTTACTTATCGCCGGGGGGACCACAGGTATCTGAAATGACAGTTGTGGGGCGATGACGGGTGATCGATCGACGGGTGCCGATGCGGTCCTGATCAGCGATCATATCCAATAGATTATTCTACCGCAGTTGGAGCATGTCTCAAGGACATTCTCCTCTTTCCTGCCGGTGTCCTGCGCGGTTGGCACCGCCACAAAGCAACCGTAGCACGTCCCGTTGATCACCGGGACCAGGGGCCTGGAGTACTTCCGCAATACTCGATTGTACAGGTCCTGCGTCGACTGGTCGAGCTGTCCGATTATTTCCTCTATCGTTTTGTCCAGGATCTTGAGCTCTCTCTTTCGATCGATCTTGAAGCCCATTTCCTCGAACTGCTCAACGGTGGAATCATTCTGCATCTCATTCTTTCGGCTCGTCAGATCCTGGATCTTTATCAAATAATCAAGTTGATCTCCCATCTTTGGACACTCTCCGATTTGATGATTTCCGGTTTACTCTACTTGACTTCAAGCTCGTCCAGCATCTCAAGAAAGTCCGCGGGATCCTTAATTGTCTTGAGCCGGGCGATATTTTCATCGTCCTTGCAGTACTGGGCCACCTTGCCCAGGACCGGAAGATACAGATTCGAAATCTCCAGAGGCGGGGCCATGATAAGGAAAAAATAGCGGGTAGGCTTTCCGTCTATCGCCTCGAAGTCAACGCCCTTTGCCTTTCTTCCGAATGCCAGCATGAGGCGATTGATCACAAGGGATCTACAGTGTGGTATGGCAACGCCTTTCCCGATTCCCGTCGATCCCAGTTTTTCTCTCTTTTTCAGCAGGTCAAAGAGGATCTGTCTGGGTCTCTCCTCCAGAGCGAGGATATCCACGAGTTCTTTCAATATCTCGTCCTTCGTTTCTCCCTTAAGGTCAAGAGTTATGGTTTCCTCTGACAGAAAGTCAACCAGTTTCATCTCTGCTACCTCTCAGTGAGTGGGATTATCAGCGATAATGACGAATTTCTGATAGAATAACAGCGGCACGTGCAAGTTGTCAATAGAAGAAATACGTTTGGTCGATCAGAAGTTCCTCTCCAGCCTGACAGTCACCCTCGGATGCCTCCAGCTCCGTTCGAGTGCCTGGGCAGCGTAAAGCCCGAAATACGAAAAAATATTCGCACCCGAAACGCCAAAACCCGCGTCCGTGCGCAGTCCCGATAACTTCCATTGCTTCGACCACGCGTCCGCCGCGTCGACAAAACAGATTCCCTGAATCTCATTAAAGACCAGTCTGAGCGGTTTCCAGTGCAGCCCTCTTATTGGAAATCGATACTCGATATTACCCAGAAGAAGATCTGACCCGGTTTCCGAGAGGTCCGGGTATCCCCTGAGCGTACCAACGCCACCAATCGTGAACCATTTGTGCGGAGGCAGGTTTTTTCCTCCGAGTGCCGTCAGCAGTCTGATATTGAGTGAATGGACTCCAAAGACCATGTTGTAGCGTCTTATGTCGGCTCTGAAGAGATTGTATGAAAAATCACCGCCGAGGCCTCGAGGGGAACTCTCGACCGACATGGTGCTGAACCAGCCTTTCCGCGGGAAGCGGATGTTGTCTCTTGAGTCATACACCCACTCCAGGGACAGCGCACGCTCCTCTCCCTCATTTATCGCCGGATTTTCCCTGAACTCCTTATCCCAGCCGAACAGTGTGAACGGATTGTTTCCGCTCAGGGAATGAACGTCCTCGTCAACGTATTCGAGAGAAACATTCTGGAAGAATCCTATCTCTTTCTCCACGGAGAGACGAAAGCCGTATCTCTCGTAGTAGTCCCTGAAATCCTCTTTTAATAGAAATGACGCGATGGAGTTCTCCAGGTCTGACATGCGCCAGCGGTCTTTCGTGTCAGTTGCCCGAAAAAACTCGCACTTTACCAGAAATCGTGACGGATCAAGAAATGTATAATCCATAGACAGGGACCAGCCCGCCCTTCGACGCTCGATGTAATAGAAGGTGGCAAGATTGAGAGAGGGGTAGCTGCCTTCTTCTACCTCCCGTATAGCGATCCTGAAGAGGGGCACAAAACCATCAACACGGTTGAAGTCTCGCACCGTGACACCTTTCAGGCCCTTGAGGTCAATATACCATTTGTCGGAGAAGAAGGAGCTGTATTCTGTGGAGGGTGGGGTGGGGGACGATTTCGGATCAGCCGCTAGACCATCCCGGGAGGGCACGAGGATCATCAGAATGCCCAGGAGGGTGTAAAGGGAGTGTAGCTCGGGTCTATTCAATCTCTTTTTCGGGTATCGGATTCAGTTCTAATGACAAAGCGCCACGGTAAGATAACCAGGGGATGAGGCCGTGTCAATCAAACTGTGCCGGATCCAATGGCTCGCCAATTCGGTCATTTTCCGCGACGGTCCAGCCCTCGTGAGGTGGGCTGGCTCATAACTTATTGCGTCCGCTCGCTGGTTGGCTTATTATTCTATCGAGTGTCAACGGTTCACGATTTGTTCTTTCCAGAGTGATTCGGCCTGGAACCGGTACATGATCACGGTTCAAGAGGATCTCGCTATATTGACGGAGCATTTCGGCTCAATGAACATTGCCAACGTGCGCGGAAACGGCAGAGGATGAACAGGAAACGGCTCGAAAAACTGCTCGGGAGCGTGTCAAAGGGCGACATGTCTGTTGATGACGCGATTGAGGCCTTGAAGTATCTTCCATTCGAGGATGTCGGTTTTGCAAAGATCGATCATCACAGGGGCATGCGGAGCGGCGCACCAGAGGTAGTCCTCTGCCAGGATAAGACAACATCTCAGGTCGTTGCCATTGCCGGGAGGATATTGAAAGAGGGTGACGATCTTATCATGACAAGGGTCAGCGAGGAGATGTCTCTTTCGCTGAAGGAGATCAACAGTGAGATCACGTATCACGAGACGGCGCGAATGGCCACGCTTGTCAGGGGTGCGGAGGAGGGCAACGGGTTGATAGCAATACTGTCGGCTGGCACGTCAGATGTTCCCGTGGCCGAGGAAGCACGAGTCACTTCGGAGGCGCTCGGCAACAGGGTGAAGACATTCTATGATGTAGGGGTTGCCGGGATACACCGGCTCGTGGCCGCCAGGGACGCGATGCTTGAAGCAAGGGTTTACGTCGTGGTGGCAGGCATGGAAGGCGCTCTTGCTTCTGTCGTTGGAGGCCTGGTTGATCGACCCATCATTGCGGTTCCGACAAGCGTTGGATATGGAGCGAGTTTTGGCGGTCTGGCGGCCCTGCTCGGCATGTTGACCTCCTGTGCCTCAGGTGTCAGTGTTGTCAACATCGACAACGGTTTCGGGGCGGCTTTTGCCGCCAGTCTGATCAATCATCTTTGATCCGCCCCGCAGGAAGGGATATGGAAATCATGGCTTCTACCTGGACATTCCCGGGCCTTGTCCCGGGGAAGCGGTATTGATATCCAGGCTCTGGCACATGAGAGTTTGCGGAAGGAGGGGGATAATGACTGTCTGGCATGAAGTGAAAAAGAGCGTTGATGATATCTCGGAAGTGGCGAAGGAAGTTGCCGGTCTCCTTGCGGAGAAGACCGACGATATTTCGCGCGAAGGGAGACTCAAACTGGAGATTTTCAATCTTCAGCGACGCATAAGGAGCAGGGAAACAGAGCTCGGAATACGGGTGTTTGATCTGTGGTCTTCCGACAGCAAGGCCATACCCGGCAAGGATGATGAGGCGATGGATCGACTGAACGCCTTGAAGGAGCTTCAGGGAGAAGTCGATTCGAGGCGAAGGGAGTTGCAGAAGACAGATAACGCTGAGAGCAATGGCTGCGGTGACTGAGAATCGATTTGACACCCGGGCAGTTTTGAATTATACTCTTTTTCGTCGTGGAGGGACGTCTTATTGCGGAGCATGACTGGATTTGGAAGTAGTTCTCTTGACTCTTCTCAGGGTCATTTTGAAGTATCGGTGAAGAGCCTTAACCACAGGTTCTGTTCAATCAATACGTGCCTTCCAGACCCACTGGAACCGTTCGACATTCAGATTCAGGAGCTGATAAAGAATCGGATCCGAAGGGGGCGTATCGAGTATAAACTGATGTGGCAGCCCACAGAGGGGACTGGAGTTCAACCGGGCGTCAATCTGAAGGCCGTGGAGGCGTATGTCTCCGGCTTGAGGAAGATAGCTGATAGATTCTATCTGAAAGGAGGAATCAACGCAGAGATACTCTCAGGTCTCCCCGGTGTTTTCTCCTTTGAAAGGAGGGATGAACCGGACGTAGAGAAGATGTGGAAGCCGATCTCGGAGGTCACCCTCGAGGCGCTGGCGAGATTGATCGAGATGCGTGAGCGGGAAGGGGACGCGATGAAAGGTGCCATAGCGGGAATGATCGAGACGGTTGAAGCGATTCGCGTCGCCATAGAAGCGCTGGTTCCAGACAGGATTGAGCGCGCAAGGGCCAGGATGAAGGAACGTGTGGAAGATGTCCTGGCAGGTAAGGACTTTGATGATGTCCGTATTCTCACGGAAGTTGCCATCCTCGCTGACAGGTGGGATATCTCTGAAGAACTGGCGAGGCTCAAATCTCATCTCGAACAATGTGTGGCCACTATCCAGGCCGATGGGTCTGCTGGAAGGAGGCTTCACTTTCTTCTGCAGGAGTTACAGAGAGAGGCGAACACGATTACATCCAAGGCGTATGATGTTGAAATATCGCATCGAGCAGTAGAGATCAAGGAAATAGTGGAACAGATCAGAGAACAGGTAGAGAATATCGAATAAAGGTCTTCGTGCGGTATTCTATCCCATGTCGTGTTTTCCTGCCTTTTGCACTCCTGGGTTTTGATAAGGTAGTTGTGGATACGGTGTTGCCAGCCGGGGCCGCGCAAGCGCCGGTTCGCTCCGGTATGTCTATTTTTACTGTATCCTGAAGTGTCTTGAGCCTTCGCTCATTCTCGTTTTCCGGGAAAGAAGAGATGAAAGAATCGACTCCTGGGCATTCACCTTTTCTGATAGTTATATCCGGTCCCTCCGGCTCCGGGAAGTCCAGCATAACACGGAAACTTCTCGACGGCGACCGTGGCATCTACTATTCCATATCGATGACGACGAGACCACTCAGAAAGACGGAGAAGGATGGAGTCGACTACATTTTTTCGACGATGGAGGACTTTCAGAAAAAAATGAACGAGGGGGAGTTTATTGAGTCGGCGTTTGTCCATGGATCGTACTATGGAACGCCCAGGACTCCTATCCTCGAAGCGTTCTCGTCGGGAAAAAATGTTCTGCTCGATATCGATGTCCAGGGAGGCAGGCAGATTCGTGAGAAATTCGACAACGGCGTCTTTGTCTTCGTTCTTCCACCGGCCCTCGATGAACTTGCCAGGAGACTCAGGGGCCGGATGACCGACAAGGCGGAAGTAATAGAGAGGAGACTCCGGGAGGCGGGACGCGAGGTGCGAGAGCTTGTGCATTATGACTACCTCGTCCCGAACCTGAATCTCGATGAAGCTGTGATGCAGGTGCGGGCGATTATTGCCGCGGAGGAGTGCAGGGTCAACAGGATGATCGGAGCCGGGGAGTGGATCAGACGATTCCAGTCAGGGAAAGAGAGCAGAGAGGGCTGACATGCCGGCGAGGAGAAATGAGAATCACATGGAGGCGCTGAAAGACCGGAGAATACTCATTGGAATGACAGGAAGCATAGCCTGTTACAAGGCGTGCGGAGTTGTGAGCGGGTTGATTCAGAGGGGTGCTGTTGTCCGGGTGATGATGACTCCGAGTGCGACCCGCTTCGTTCGGCCGCTCACCCTGGAGGCTCTCACGGGTTACCCCGTTGCTGTGGAAATGTTTGGTGAGAAGTCAGGAGGCGTCGGGCAACAACATATCCACATTGATCTTGCGAGGTTCCCGGAGATCGTTTGTGTTATCCCGGCAACCGCAAACATCATTGGAAAGATGGCAGGGGGAATTGCCGATGATCTTGTGAGCACGACCCTCCTGTCGACAACGGCTCCTTTGCTCCTCGCACCGTCGATGAATCTGCACCTGTACGGGAATCCCATCGTGCAGAGAAATCTGCAAAGCCTGAGGGAGTCGGGGTACCATATCGTCGATCCGGATGAGGGTTTCCTCTCGTGCGGCGACTACGGCAGGGGAAGGTTACCAGACAGCGATGATCTCATACACGAGATTATCCAGCTTCTGAGGAGACAGACGGGGCTCGAAGGAAAAACTGTCCTCGTCAGCGCCGGCAGAACGGAAGAACCCTTCGACCCGGTCCGGTATCTGAGCAACAAATCATCTGGAAAGATGGGCTACGCGATCGCCAGAGCCGCCAGGAGATCTGGAGCGGAGGTTATACTCATCTCAGGCCCAACCGAACTCAGGGAACCTCGAAATATGGAGGTCATCCATGTCAGAACGTCAGAGGAGATGAGCAATACCGTCATGCTGAGGGCTGGGGAAGTGGATATCGTTGTGATGGCCGCCGCCGTCTCCGATTTTACGCCCTCCTCCTACTCGGATGAGAAGATAAGGAGGCGGGAGGGCGGGATGTCTGTCCCCCTCCGGGCCACTGATGACATACTCGCGCGCCTGGGGTCGATGAGCAAGAAAAGGCCTTTTCTTGCCGGTTTTGCCATGGAGACGTCGGACGTCGAGGAGAATGCTCTGCGCAAGCTGAAAGAGAAGGGTATTGATGTAATCGTGGCGAATAATCCTCTCGATCCGGACACGGGGTTCGGCACGGACTTCATTAAGGCAATCATCCTTGACAGTAACGGGGTGCGCGAAGAGCTTCCGGTTCTTGAGAAGGGTATTATGGCTGAACGGCTTATTGAGTTCATGATAAAAGTGATGGATGGCTGAATCATGTCTGCGGGGAAGAACCGAACGCGATGGAAGACGAGATAAGGAACTACCTCTCCTACCTGAAGGACCTCGGCGAAGAGGAACTGTTTGTGGAGAGGAAAGCCTCAAGCAGGGAAGCCCGGCACATCGATGGTAGGCGGGTCATTGAGGAGCTCAGGCAGGAGGCAGAAGGATGCAGGCGTTGTTCGTTGCATGAGACCAGGACGAAGCTTGTCTTTGGAGTCGGCAATACGAGCGCGGATCTGATGTTTATCGGGGAGGCTCCGGGAAGAGATGAAGACATCAAGGGCGAGCCGTTCGTTGGTGCGGCCGGTAAACTGCTCGACCGGATTCTCAAGGCCATGGAACTCTGCAGGGAGGAGGTTTACATAGCGAACCTCCTCAAGTGTCGGCCTCCGAACAACAGGGATCCCATGAACGATGAGATAGAAGCGTGCTGGAGTATTCTGGAACGGCAGATAGATTTGGTAGCTCCTGTTGTCATATGCACGCTCGGCAGTTTCGCGACAAGGACGCTGCTTGGCTCGCATGCTCCACTCGGCCGACTGCGCGAAAGAGTTCACACGTTCAAGGGAATCGATGTCGTCCCAACCTATCACCCGGCCGCTCTTCTGAGGCATCCCGCGTGGAAGAGGCCCACATGGGAGGACATGAAAGTCATAATGCAACTGCTGAGTTCCTCGGGATAGAAGACGTTTCAATAGACAGGGCATCGGGTTATTTGACTCTCGAACTGACGAAACGAAAAAGGTAAAAACCATGGAGCGTGTCGCGGATAAGAAAAAGTCTATGGAGAGCATTAACAGGTCTCAGCCTTACAGTTATGAAGCAGAGGTCTCGGTTCTTGGGGGAATGCTCCTGGATAAGCTCGCCATCACAAAGGCGCTGGAACTGCTCGAAGGTGATTATTTCTTCAATGATGCTCACAAAGAGATTTTTTACAACATGAAGATCCTTTTCGAGAAGAACCACGTGGTGGATGTCGTTACTCTGTCGGAGCAATTGAAAAAACGCGGCAAGCTCGACTTCGTGGGAGGCCAGGCGTATATACTCCAGATCCTGGATGCCGTGCCGACAGCCGCCAATGTCGAATACTACGCCGCAATAGTGCTCGAGAAGGCGGTAATGCGTCAACTCCTCAAGGCCTCGAGTGACATTACCCATGACGTCTACATGAACGAGTCGGACATCGATGTTCTTCTTGATCGGGCAGAGCAGATGATCTTCAAGATATCACAGCGGAAAATAAAGCAGGGGTTTGTACCGATCAAAAAAGTGCTCCACCCGACCTTCGAGATGATAGAGTTGCTTCATCAAAAGAAAGGGAGGATTACGGGTATAGAGTCGGGTTTCACGGATCTCGACAATCTCACCGCAGGATTCCAGAAGTCGGACCTGGTAGTTGTCGCCGGGAGGCCTTCGATGGGAAAAACCAGCTTTGCTCTCAATATCGCCCAGCACTGCGCCATCGAGACGAACGTACCTGTCGCTTTTTTCAGCCTCGAAATGTCCAAGGAACAGCTTGTGCAACGCCTGCTCAGCGGCGTGGCAGGTGTAGATGCCATGAAGCTCAGGACCGGATTCCTGGGTGAGAAAGACTGGCCAAAACTCGCCAGGGCGGCGGGTATCCTCGGGGACGCACCGATCTATATTGATGATACGCCGCTCCTCTCCGTTCTGGAGATGAGAACAAAGGCGAGGAGACTGAAAAGCGATGTCGACGTGGGGCTTGTGATGGTTGACTATCTCCAGTTGATGAGTCCGGGGAAGGAAAAGAAAAACCGGCAGGAAGAGATCTCTCTCATATCGAGTTCTCTCAAGGCGCTGGCGAAAGAACTGAACATCCCGGTAGTCGCAATGTCACAGCTCTCCAGGGAGCCGGAAAAAAGACCCGACAAGCACCCCACTCTTGCCGATCTCCGAGAATCGGGGGCGATAGAGCAGGACGCGGATGTTGTCCTGTTCATTTACAGGGATGAGGTGTACAAGACAACGAAAGAGAATGCCGGTGAGGCCGAGGTTATCATCGGGAAGCAGAGGAACGGACCAGTAGGTAAGGTGAAATTGACTTTTCTGAAGAAGTGTACTCGTTTTGTCAACTACTCCCACAGGGATGATGGCCCGTAGAAATTTGTGAAGGAGTCGCCCCGGGGGGATCTTCAGGCGGAGAGAGGAGGTGAGACAGGAGCAAGGCTTAACACGATATTTGATCTTCATAGATGGTTTGCGATGAGGACCTGCCTGAACAGCTCGATATATCGAGTGTCTCCGGCCGCGTGGGAGTATGAGAGCATACACGGATAATGGCCATGCGAAGGGGCAGGCGGCCCGCAGCCCGATCAAAATTCATGCAATATCTTGAAATGGAGGCGCATCTTGAATTTCCTCAGACTTATCTTTATCCTCGTGGTTCTTTTTGTCACATATACGTTAAGTGATGTACAGGACACGTTCTCTATTATATGGACGGGGATGGGGGCCTTTCTCTTTATAGCGCTCCTCTTCTTCATGGACATCCGTCTCCACCATAGAAGAACCGGGCAGATCCTTGCCGGTCTCGGAGGTATGGTCGTTGGTCTCCTCCTGGCAAGGCTCCTTTCGACTCAGATAGCTGATCCGTTGCTTGCCTACTACACCATGTCCTCGTTTTCTCCAGTCGGGCTTGTCATCCTGTCGCTCATCTTCGGTTACATGGGAATTCTCGTGGGAAAGGGCAGCATGGGAGAACTTCGTCTCTTTACCACGGATGTTGAGGAGGGAGGCAGGCGGGTCATATATATCGTCGACCTGGACTCTCTTGTCGATGGCAGGATAGTGAAACTCTGCAACACTCCGGTTCTACCCGGCGAGATACTCGTCCCGCGATTTGTCGTCGATTCTCTCGAGAGTATGAATGCCTCGGGCGATCAGGTGCTGAAGTTCAGAGGGAAAAGGGGGCTGGAGAATCTCCGCGCGATGGAAGGGGAGCAGGGTGTCCGCCTCTTCGTCAGGGAGATAGCATCGAAATCCGGCCAGGAGAGCAGGGCGGCCATAGAATATGCACGAGAGAACGGAGCCACCATTATCACCAAGGACTCAGAACTGGAGAAAATGGCCCACAAGAGCGATATCCCGGTCCTGAATTTCAATAAAATAGCGGACCAGCTTGCGCCCGAGGTACTCCAGGGTGACCAGCTTGTGATCAAGCTCGTGAAACCCGGCAAGGAGATGGATCAGTCGGTCGGTTATCTGGAGAATGGAAACATGGTTGTGGTCGAGAACTCCCGCAAGGAGATCGGAAAGATGGTCCGCGTAACCGTTACAGGGATCCATCAGACGAAGGCGGGGACGCTGGTCTTTGCCCAGATGAAGAATTGATTGCCCTGTGAAATGCTCTGTGGTTATTGTCGCGGCGGGAGATGGAACCAGGATCGGGGGGAGAAAACTTCTCATGGACCTGGGGGGAAGGCCTCTTGTTGCGTGGACTCTCGAACCTTTCCTGCAATTCCCTGACACCGATGAGATTGTGCTTGTAGTACACCACGCTGACAGAGGTCGATGTGAAGAGTTCGTTGCGCAAGCAGGTGTGGACATCCGGATCGTCACGGGTGGAAGGGAGCGTCAGGACTCGGTCTATGAGGGGATCAAGTCAATCGAACGCGATAACGAGGTAATCATTGTCCATGATGGTGCCAGGCCGTTCGTTTCACTCGACACCATTCGCAGCGTCGTGGAGAAAGTGGAAAACGATGGCGTCGGCGCGATAGCGGCACTGCCGGTGAGAGACACGATAAAACGTGTTATAAACGGAAGAGTTCAGAAGACACTCCCGAGAAAGATGATCTGGTCGGTTCAGACTCCACAGGCGTTTCCATCGGGGATGCTGATGAGGGCATATGATCACGCCATGAAGGATGGATTTTACTCCACAGACGATGCCGCCCTCTGTGAACGCCTCGGTTATTCAGTGGAGCTGGTCATGGGGGATGCGGAGAACATAAAGATAACGGCGGCCGATGATCTACTCCTGGCGGAGATGATCATACGCTCTCGTGGATCGGTCTCTCAAGATTGAAGAGGAGATGGGGACATATTGACGCGTGTAGGGGTTGGTACAGACATCCATAAGCTGGTTGATGGAAGGCCGCTGGTCATCGGTGGTGTAACTGTGCCCTTTGACAGGGGACTTTCCGGGCATTCGGACGCCGACGTGCTGACGCACGCTATCATTGACGCCCTGCTCGGCGCAGCGTCGCTTGGAGATATAGGCGAACATTTTCCCAGCTCAGATAATCGATGGCTCGGTGTCAGGAGCATTGAATTGCTCGAGTTGACCGTGGAACTCCTCGATAAGGAAGGCTTCAGGGTCAGGAACATCGACTCCACCGTTATTGCTGAAGCCCCGGTCCTCTCAGACTGGATTCCCAGGATGATTTCCACGATTGCCCCGGCCCTTGGCATACACAAGGAAGATCTTTCCATCAAGGCCACCACCGCGAAAGGGCTGGGGCCAGTCGGCGAGGGTGACGCCATATCGGCTGTCTCAGTAGCCTTGATAGAGAAGGTAAGATAGAAAGGTCGTCGTATTGAGAATATGTTACCTCGACACATTTTCGGGCGTGAGCGGAGATATGACTCTGGCGGCCCTGCTTGATTGCGGGATTACTCTCCCCGCGCTCAAGAGTCGAATGAGTGGCTTGAAACTGCCAGGTTACTCCCTGACAAGGACGAAGGTGCGGCGCCACGGCATAAGCGCCACGCGTCTTGAGGTGCGCATCCGCGGTAAAGAGAAGCGCCGGAATCTGGATGATATTTTCGCTATCCTTGAAAAGAGCGACATCGAAGGTTCTATACGCTCCATGGCCCGATCGATTTTCAGAAGTATCGCCAGGGCTGAGGCAAAGATACACGGCGAGCGAATCCGTCAAACGCACTTCCACGAAGTGGGGGCGACAGACGCGATAGTGGATGTCGTGGGAGTCTTGACGGCAATGGCCATGCTTGAAGTGGAGCAGCTGTTCAGCACGCCGATTCCTCTCGGCACAGGGTTCGTGGACACAAGTCACGGCCTCATGCCGGTCCCGGCCCCCGCGACACTCGGCCTGCTGGCGGGCTATCCTGTTGTCAGAACGGACAGGGAGGAGGAATTGACGACCCCGACCGGAGCCGCCCTTATTTCCGAGCTTTCCAGTGGCGTGATTCCGCCATCACCATTCGTCGCCGACAGGGTAGGTTACGGGGCCGGCGCGCGTGTCTCCGAGGAATACCCCAATCTTCTCAGGGCTATCATAGGAGACGTAGATGACGAGATGGAGGGCGATTGTGTACTGGCCGTGGAAACAAACATCGACGATATGGATCCTCAGTTGCTTCCGCATCTGCAGGAGGAGATCTTCAACGCGGGGGCGCTTGACGTATATCTCTCGCCCGTGCACATGAAGAAGAACCGGCCCGGATTGCTTTTGCGACTCCTGGTGGAGGAGTCCTACTTTGATCGGGTGGCGGAGGTGATGTTCAGGGAGTCGACGACAATCGGGTTGCGTTACTGGGAGGTCTCCCGCCTCAAGCTGAGGCGGAGGATAGAAGACGTGGAAACGAGCCTCGGGAAGGTCAGAGTCAAGGAGGCCGTTCTGCCGTCGGGAGAGAAACGCAGGAAGGTGGAGCATGACGATTGCCTGCGGATCGCCGCGGAAACGGGGATTCCCCTGATGGAGGTCGTAAGCAGGATTGAAAGGGAGATCTCACGCTAACTACTTGACTCGTATCGTGAGCAGGGGTATATTTTCCTGAGTAAACAAGATATATAAAGGTGGTCAAACATGTCGAAAACGGTTGGAAAGAAGCCACGCAAAGCCGATCGTGAGAAGGCGGGTGGGAGAAGACCGCGCGAAAGCGGTGCCTCGGACGGGGCAGTGCTGAGATTCACCAGGAAGAACTACCTTTTCCTGGCCGCGGGATGCGCTGTGATAACAATCGGATACTTGTTGCTGGCCCGGGGTTCGATTACGCTGGCGCCTATCCTCCTCGTCCTCGGTTATTGCGTATTGATCCCTGTTGCAATCATGCTCAAATAAGATCATCAGGGTGGGC
>CAZOAR010000027.1:0-35874 GCA_964577985.1 uncultured Gemmatimonadota bacterium
AGTGTGGTCATCGGCAGGGACACCCGGCCGTCCGGTGAGATGTGTCGTCACGCGCTCCTCTCGGGACTCCTTTACACGGGATGCGACGTATATGATCTGGGGATCTGTCCCACCCCGACGGTCCTGCTTATGGTTGAGCAACTCGGAGCATCTGGTGGCGTGGCGATCACCGCAAGCCACAACCCGATCGAGTGGAACGCATTCAAGTTCGTGGGGGGCGACGGCACCTTCCTGGATGGGGAGGCGATGGAAAGGATGATCGCCGGGGTCGATGCGGTCGCCGGCGAAGCGGGAGCCGGGACAAGGACCGGCACCCTGCAGATCTTCCGGAAGGGTATCGAGCGGCACATCGAGGCTATCCTGGGGCTGGATCTGATCGACCTCGGGGAAATCCGCAGGCGTAAGTTCAAGGTGGCTCTCGACTGTTGCAACGGCGCCGGCGCGGCTATGACGCCACGTCTGCTGGAGCGGATGGAATGCGAGGTCGTGCCGCTTTTCTGCGAGCTCGATGGGAATTTTCAAAGGGGACCCGAGCCACTCGCGGAAAACCTGGGAAGGCTCGCGGAGCTTGTGAGAGAAAGCGGCGCCGATGTCGGCATGGCCCACGATCCGGATGCGGACAGGCTGGCACTGGTTGACGAGACCGGCCGACCTCTCGGTGAGGAGATGACACTGGCCCTGGTGGTCAGGAGTGTCCTCGGCAAAAAGAAGGGGCCCGTGGCGACGAACCTGTCAACCTCGATGATGATCGACGATATCGCCGCAGAGTACGGGGTGGACGTCCACAGGACGCGTGTGGGCGAGATAAATGTCTCACGTCGTCTCTCGAAGACGGGTGGTGTGATCGGTGGAGAGGGCAATGGGGGTGTGATCCTCCCGGAGCTTCACTATACGAGAGACGCACCGCTGGGTGTGGCACTCATATTGCAATACATGGCGGAAACGGGGCGAACGCCGAGTTCTCTGGCTTCCGACCTCGCCGGTTATGTCATGATGAAGGGGAAGGTGTCGCTGCAGGGCGACGGTGTCGTTGATTTCGACAGGATCAGGGACTCGCGCCCGGACGCGAACGTTGACGAGCAGGATGGCTTGAAGCTCATCTGGGATGGGCAGTGGGTCCACGTGAGGAAGTCGGGGACCGAACCGATCGTCCGTATCATAGTCGAGGCGCGCGGTGAGGAGAGAGCGAGAGAGCTTTACGATGAATTCAGAGATATGATAGAAGGTAAGTGCTGAGCGATATTTCACGAGATCTCCCATCGTGGTCGCAGATCCGGAAAGGGTTTAACAGATGTGCGGGATTGTTGGATATATAGGAACAAGTCAGGCCAGGGACATACTCCTCGAGGGGATAAAGAAGCTGGAGTACCGCGGTTATGATTCCGCGGGTATCTCGATACTCAATGACGGACGCATAACGACCATAAAAAGACCCGGCAAGATAGCGGAGCTCGAGCGGGATCTTGGAGAAGAGGATCTGCGCGGAACGATCGGTATCGCGCATACACGCTGGGCGACTCACGGATATCCAAGCAGGGAGAACGCGCACCCGCACTCGGACTGCACAGGGTCGATCTCGCTGGTCCATAACGGCATCATAGAGAACTTCTCCGCGCTCAAGGAGATGCTGGTGGAACTGGGCCATCACTTCAAGACGGAGACCGATTCGGAAGTGCTGGCCCACCTTATCGAGGAGGAATTCTACGACAACCTTGAGAGCGCTGTTCAGAGGGCCCTGAGAAGGGTGGAGGGCACCTACGGCATAGCTGTAATCTCGAGCGAGGATCCGAACAAGATCGTGGCGGCAAGGCTCGGGAGTCCGCTGGTGATAGGACTTGCCAATGGTGATCTAATCCTGGCGTCCGACTGCTCTGCCATCGCTCTTCACACGAAGCAGGTCATTTATCTCGACGATGGTGAGATGGCGATCCTGACGCGGGGCGGTTACACCACGACCGATCTGGACAACACTGCCGTTACCAAGGAGGTGGAGGAGATTTCCTGGGACATAAAGGAGATCGAGAAGGGCGGGTTCGATCATTTCATGCTCAAGGAGATCTTCGAGCAGCCCGAGTCTCTGGAGAATTCGATGCGGGGGAGGCTGGTCTTCGATACCGGAGGCGTGAAGGTGGGAGGCCTCAACCTCGCCGAAGATGAGCTGAGGGGAATCAACCGTATTGTGATAACTGCATGCGGGACTTCGTGGCACGCAGCGCTGATAGGTGAGTACATGCTCGAAGAGATCGCACGGATACCGGTCGAGGTGGAATACGCGTCCGAGTTTCGATACAGGAATCCCGTGGTTGATGAACACACGCTCGTGGTGGTGATCAGCCAGTCGGGCGAGACGGCGGACACGCTGGCCGCCATGAGAGAGGCTCAGGCAAAGGGAGCAAGGATTGTCGGGATATGTAACGTCGTGGGCAGCACCATTGCGAGAGAGGCGAGCGCCGGTATTTATATCCATGCGGGCCCCGAGATCGGCGTGGCGTCGACGAAGGCGTTCACGAGCCAGATCGTAGTGTTGACGATTCTTACGCTCCTCTTCGGCCGCCTGAGGAAAATCCCGATGGAGGAGGGCCAGAGGATAATCAGCGCTCTGATCGAGATCCCGTCGCTCGTCGGAGAGATCCTCAAGAACAAGAGTGACGAGATACGGGAGCTGGCTCAGCAGTATTACCAGTCCTCGAACTTCCTCTACCTTGGTCGGGGATACAACTTCCCCGTAGCCCTCGAGGGCGCACTGAAGCTGAAGGAGATATCGTATATCCACGCGGAGGGTTATCCAGCGGCGGAAATGAAGCATGGTCCAATCGCGCTGATCGACGAGAATATGCCGGTCGTGGTGATCGCCACGAAGGATTCCGTCTACAAGAAAGTGCTGAGCAACATAGAGGAGGTCAAGGTCAGGCGGGGGAGGGTCATCGCGGTTGCGAATGAGGATGACAAGGAGATAGCGAGCCTGGTCGATCACGTTATCACGGTGCCGGAGACCCTGAACATCCTTACTCCACTACTGACGATTGTCCCCCTCCAGCTTCTGGCTTATCATATAGCGGTGTTGCGGGGGTGTGACGTCGATAAGCCCAGAAATCTCGCCAAGAGCGTCACTGTCGAGTAGCGCGGCGTTTCCACAAGAGAGCGGCGAGTGAGTCTGCCTCTTTCCCGGGGTGGGCAGTCTGCTCGGCAGATCCATTCAGCCTCGCGGGTGATATGAAGATAGTCCTTCAGCGGGTTACAAGCGCATCCGTCCTCGTGGAGGGTGGCATCGTGGGCGAAATAGCCCATGGCATGCTGCTGCTGATCGGGATCAGCGGGGACGAGAAACCGGAAGACATGGAGTGGCTCGCGGAGAAGTGCGTCAACCTGCGGGTCTTTCCCGACGCCGAGGAGAAGATGAACAAATCGCTCCTTGATGTCGACGGAGAGATCCTTGCAGTGTCGCAGTTTACGCTCTATGGTGACTGTCAGAAGGGCAGAAGGCCCAGCTTCACAGGCGCCGCCTCGGCCGATCTGGCGAGCTTCATCTTTGATACGTTCATCGGGCTCCTTCGTGGCAAGGGTGTCAACGTGGAGACCGGCATATTCGGTGAGATGATGGAGGTCCGCCTGGTCAACGACGGCCCTGTGACGCTGATCCTGGAGAGGTGAGAGTGAAGCCACCGCCGAGTCAGTCCCTGCTCCTCGCGTCGAGCTCGCCGAGGCGAGGCAATATCCTCGACATGCTGGGTATAGCGCACACCGTCGTCGAGCCCGTGACCGATGAGGAGAATCCCCCACTGCCGCCGGTCTCGATCGTCCGGTATCTGTCGAGGAAGAAAGCGGAATCGGTAGCCCCGGGTGCGGGAGATGAGCTTGTACTGTCGGCCGACACGGTAGTCGTTCTGAAAGGCGGCGTCATCGGAAAGCCGGTCTCACGGGATGATGCGAAGGATATGCTGACGCGGCTCTCCGGGGAATGGCACAACGTATACACAGGCGTGACGCTATTAGACCCTGCGGCGAAGAAGGTCATTTCCGGCGAGGAGATGACATCTGTCAAGTTCAGAGAACTCGACGGCGTTGAGATCGAGGATTATGTCTCCACGGGAGAGCCCTTTGACAAGGCTGGTGGTTATGGGATTCAGGGGAGGGGCTCGGCCCTTGTGGAACGCATCGACGGGTGTTACTACAACGTCGTGGGCCTTCCGGTGGCGAGGATGCTCGGCATGCTGAAAGAACTCGGATACCGGTATGATCGTTCCGGGATCCGCCGGCTTGTTTGAATGTGCCACGGGTGGATAGTCAATCCGGCAGTGACAGGAGTAGATGATGACGGTAAAGACGATTGAATGGGCGGGCGACAGCGTGAGGATGATCGATCAGACGCTGCTACCGCTGGAAGTGAAATATCTCGAGCTGGCGACGGTGGAGGAGATAGCGCATGCCATCAGGATCCTGCAGGTGCGCGGGGCGCCGGCGATCGGTGTAGCGGCGGGAATGGGCATGGTACTCGGTCTCAAGCCTCATGCGTGCCTGGACGAGGATGCCTTCTTTGCGAAGCTTACCGGGGTGAAGGAGTACCTTGCGTCTACCAGGCCGACTGCCGTGAATCTGTTCTGGGCGCTGGAGAGGATGGAGAGTGTGGCGCTGGAGAACAGGGGGAAGGGGAGCGAGGAGATTCTCAATGTGCTGAAAGAGGAGTCCCGTGCGATTCTCGAGGAGGATCGCCGGATGTGCCGTATGATAGGAGAGCACACAGAGCCGCTGATCCGGGATGGATTTACTATGATGACTTACTGCAACGCGGGCGGGCTGGCGACGAGCGAGCTCGGCACGGCCCTGGCCGGGATATACGTCGCCACGGAGTTGGGAAAGAGAGTAAGTGTTTATTCGTGTGAGACGCGGCCGCTGCTCCAGGGAGCCAGGCTCACGTCGTGGGAACTCCAGCAGGCGGGGATAGACGTGACATTGATATGCGACAACATGGCGGGGCATGTGATGCGGACAAGGGGTGTCGACATGGTAATCGTAGGGGCGGACCGGATCGTCAGGAACGGTGATGTCGCGAACAAGATTGGCACGTATTCGCTTGCCATAGTGGCCGAGAAGCACGGGGTCCCCTTCTACGTAGCGGCGCCGATGTCGACGATCGACCAGGACATCAGGAGCGGAGAAGAGATACCGATAGAGGAGCGTGATCCGAAGGAGGTCACGGAGGGCTTCGGCAGGAGAACCGCCCCGAAGGGGGTCAAGGTCTTCAGTCCCGCCTTCGATGTCACCCCTTCCGCCCTGGTGCGCGGGATAATAACGGACAGGGGTGTCCTCCGGGCTCCCTATGAAGTCTCGATAACAAGGGTCCTTGGAGAAGGCTGATGCCCGAGAGGATAGGTGGCCGAGGAGTCACGCGGGCGGCACTGATCGCCATCTGCGTCCTTTTCGTCACACTCCTGCACTATACGACACCGACGAGCAGGATCGTATACCATGAGGTATACAACCGGCTCTATTATATCCCCATCATACTGGGGGCGTTTTTCTACGGCATCCGCGGTGGGCTCGGTGTCTCCATCCTTGTCAGCCTCATCTTCATTCCTCACATCTTCGTCGACTGGGGCGGTATGATAGCCAGCAATGCCAACATGCTGACGGAGGTCTTTCTCTACAATGTGGTAGGTGTCATTACTGGTCTTCTTGTGTCGGCCGAGAACCGCTACAGAGAGAGACTGGAGGAGACGGGTGACAGACTACGTGAATCTCTCGAGGAACTGCAGGAGAAGACAGGCATGCTGATCCAGCGCGAGGAAGAACTCAGGCAATCCGAGCGACTCTCCCTCCTTGGAGAGATGTCGGCTATGATGGCCCACGAGATCCGCAATCCGCTCGGGTCGATAAAGGGTGCCGCGGAGATATTGTCCGACAGCTTCAGTGAGGGCGACGAGGGCTACCGGTACACGCAGATACTCGTAAAAGAGGTGGACCGCCTGAATAATGTGATCGACAATTTCATCCGAGTCGGATCGGCCCGCAAAGAAGAGCGCGTGTCGGTCAACATCAATGAGCTGCTGGATGAGCTCCTCTTCTTTTTCGAGAGGATGGCGGCACAGAAGGGGATAAGCATCGACGCGATTTGCGATCCTGATCTGCCCGTTGTCAACGCGAATCCCAATCAGCTCAGACAGGCGTTTATGAACCTCGTTCTCAACTCCGTACACGCCATGGGGAAGGAGGGCAGGCTGATCGTCTCGACCGCGGCGGCGCGGGACGGGATCGAAGTGAGGTTCGAGGATACGGGTGCGGGTATTTCCCGTGAAGAGATGTCGAGACTCTTCGAGCCCTTTTACACGACCAGGGATTCGGGGACCGGCCTGGGCCTTACAATCACGAAGCGGATAGTAGAGAACCACGATGGACATATTGTTATCGAATCCGATGTTGGAAAAGGGACAAAGGTAGTTGTGTCTCTGCCGACCGGGAGATAGAGTAGAATAATGCCCGACAAGAGACGAATCCTGCTGGTCGATGACGATGACAGCCTCAGGGAGATCCTCAGCGCCCACCTCCTAAAAGGTGGCTATGATGTGGTCGCCATGGGGAGGCCTCTGGAAGCCCTCACAGCCCTGAAGGCAGGCACTTTCGACCTCCTCGTGAGCGATATAAGAATGGAGGAGCTCGACGGGATATCGCTCCTGAAGAAGGCGAGGATCGCGGCCCCCGGTCTTCCCGTCATAATGATCACGGGCCATGGCGCAATCGAGTCGGCCGTCGAGGCGATGAGACAGGGCGCGTTCGACTATGTGACGAAGCCGGTCGGCAGGGAGGAATTCCTCCACATCGTCGGGAATGCCCTTCGCCTGAGGGAACTCGAATCGGAGAACGTCAGGCTGCACGATGAACTGAAGGAGAAATACCGGTTCGGCCAGGTGATAGGCAAGGGCGAGTCGATGGCCGGCGTGTTCTCGCTGATGAAAAAGGTGATCGACACGGACACGTCAGTACTTATCCGAGGAGAGAGCGGAACGGGAAAGGAGCTGGTAGCGCGGGCCCTTCACTACAACGGTAATCGAGCGAAAGGGCCATTTATCGTAGTCAACTGTGCGTCGGTGCCCGACGGCCTGATGGAGAGCGAACTCTTCGGCCACGTCAAAGGGGCGTTCACGGGCGCACACAGGGACAGGGACGGAAAGTTCAGCCTCGCCAGCGGCGGGACGCTCTTCCTCGATGAGATAGGAGACCTCAAGATCGATCTCCAGGCGAAACTCCTTCGTGTGCTCCAGGAAGGAGAGGTGGAACGGCTGGGAGAGGGTGTGCCGCGGGTAGTGGACGTAAGGGTGATCGCGGCGACCCACCGAAACCTCGAAGAGATGATGCAGCACGGAGCTTTCCGTGAGGACCTCTTCTACAGGCTCTCCGTCTATCCAATACCACTGCCTCCTCTGAGAGAAAGGAGAGATGATCTGCCCCTCCTGGTCGGCCACTTCATCGAAAAGCACGCCGCCGGTCGAGACGCGGGTTTCACGCCGGATGCGCTTGCGGCCCTCAAGAGTTATTCATGGCCCGGAAACGTGAGGGAACTCGAAAACGTCGTTGAGAGGGCACTGATCCTGGAGAAGGGGCCCGACCTGGGCACCGACACGCTCCCCACGAGCATCAGTGGAGAGGCAGGTGGGTTCTTCCCCGGCGAAATCCCCGAAGAGGGGGTCGATCTCGAAGAGATAGAGAAAGAGTTGATACTGAAGGCCCTCGAAAAGGCGAGTGGAAATCAGACGAAGGCGGCCGGCTTTCTCGGCCTGACAAGACCCACCCTCATCTACCGCATGGAAAAATACGGCATCCGCTGAGCAGTCTCATATGCTCGATCCCCGGCCGACATTGTAGGATATGCTACAGGCAAAGGTTCCTCTATGCTTCATATATCACACGATATAAACCTCTTAAGTATCTGGTGTGCATTGTGATATGGTGTCATAAAGCGGCGGCTCCATCCGCGGCACACCCCTTGCTTTAGCGGAGGGCGACAAAGACGATTGGTTGTGCCAGGTCAGTGGCTGTGTCAGCAGCCGACGCTCCATGCTGTTCCTGGCAGGTCGGCGGTAACAGGTAGCGCGCGGATTACAAGTCTGTATCGAGACCGGTCAAGGGGAGCTGCCGCAGAAACGAGGAGGTGAAATCTTGCCTTACAACAGATGTCTTCATGTTCTCTTAGCGATACTGATCCTCTCGTGTCTGCCCGGAGATCTCACGGCCGGACCCGACGAAGACCTCCTGTATCTGGATGATCTCATAGAGGAGGCGGTTAGGGCGAACCCGGAGATCTTGAGAGACGCGGGTCTGGTCCATTCGTCACAATCGGTTCCATCGCAGGCAGGCAGCCTCCCCGACCCCGTGCTGATGCTGGGCATCAAGAACGTGGGGTTCGACGAGATCACCCGGGGGGATGAGATGATGAGCACCGCTTCGGTCTCCATAGGGCAGGTGATTCCGTTTCCGGGCAAACTGGGGATGAAAGAGAAGATTGCCGGCAAGAACGCCGAAAGGATGGAGGAGAAATACAACGCCACGGTCCTCTCGGTCATCGCGCGCTTGAAGGTCGCATACTTCGATTACTACTTCGTGGAGAAGTCGATAGACATTATCCGAAAGGACAAGGAGTTGCTCGAGACGTTTGAGAAGACCGCTCAGGCGCGGTACGAGGTTGGAGAGGGTATCCAGCAGGACGTCCTCAAGGCGCAGGTCGAGATCTCCAGATTGATGGAGCGACTGACGATAAAGGAACAGGAGCGAGAGGAGACAACCGCCAGGATAAACAGGCTGATCAATCGACCTCCATCGTCTCCACTTCCAGCGCCCTCGGGCCTTGAGAAGTCCATGTTGGAACACGGCCTCGATGAACTCAATCGGATCGCTCTGGAGAACTCGCCCCTGCTGAAGGCAGAGAGCCACGCCATCGAGCGTGACAAGGCGGCCCTCTCTCTCGCCAGGAGGGAGTATCTCCCGGACCTTGCCTTGAGCGCGGGATACGCGGATCGGGGAGATCTGGACGGCATCTGGGAGGTCAGGCTGGGAATCAGTGTCCCGTTCTATTTCTGGAAGAAGCAGCGGTATGGTGTCAGGGAGGCGTCATATGATCTCGAGGCCTCCAATGAGAACCATCAGGCGGTAAGGGAGTTTGTTCTCTATCGCCTGAAGGAACTCTACGACATGGCGCAGACCTCGGAGGAACTGGTCGTTCTATATGAGAGAGGGATTATTCCGCAGGCGACACTCTCTCTGGAATCGGCGATTGCGGGATATGGAGTGGGGAATGTCGATTTCCTGACCCTGCTTGACAACCTCATCACTCTCCTCGAGGACGAACTGAAATATCAGAGAGAATTGACTCATCACGAGAAATCGATAGCAAAACTGGAAGAAGTCGCGGGTGCCCCGGTTACGGGCTCGTAGGAGGATAGCAGGATGAAATTGCGCTGGCTTATCATGGGTATCGTTGTAATAGCGGTCTATGTGTTCGGGTTCTATATCGGAAGGATGGAGGAGACCGCCGGAATGGCGGGGGAGGAACACGCCGCCGTCGAATCTGCTGATGCGGGGGCCCATGGCGCGCATGAGCATCAGAAGGACCGGGGCGGGAAACAGCTCTATCAGTGCCCGATGCACCCGACCTATATCTCAGACCAGAAAGGGGAATGCCCGATATGTGGGATGACCCTGGTTCCCATAGAGGAAGAGGGAGAGATGGAAGAATCGAGCGTCGAAGGGTATGCCCCGATAAACGTCTCTTACGAACGACAGCAGTTGATCGGCGTCAAGACAGGAATCATCGAAAGACGACCGATGAACAAGGTAATCCGTACCGTCGGTCTGGTCGATTATGATGAAAAGCGCATAGCTAACATCCATACCAAGGTCAGTGGATGGATCGAAGGTCTCTATGTCGACTACACCGGGAAGCTTGTGGAGAAGGGAGAGCCCCTCCTGACCATTTACAGCCCGGAACTTGTCTCGACGCAGGAGGAATATCTGCTCGCGCTCGGCGGCCGGGCCGAGCTCGTGGACAGCCCGATAGAGGAGGTTGCCACGGGTGCCAGGACTCTCCTCGATGCCACGAGAAGGAGACTCCTCCTGTGGGACATTACCGAAGATCAGATCATGGACCTTGAGAAGCGTGGTGTGCCGAGCAAGCAGATGGTCCTCCATTCGCCGATCAGCGGCTTTGTCCTGCGCAAGGGTGCGTTCGAGGGGAAATATGTCAATCCGAAGGATGAGCTTTACACCATTGCGGACCTCTCCGTCGTATGGGTGTACGCTGACATCTACGAGTATGAACTCCCCTTCGTTCAGGTCGGTCAGGAAGCTGAAGTCAGTCTGTCCTATCTCCCCGGCGAGGAGTTCACCGGGAAGGTGGACTATATCTACCCCTACATGGAGGAGAAGACGCGAACCGTGAAGGTCAGGCTCGTCTTCGATAATCCGGGCTGGAAGCTCAAGCCAAAGATGTACGCGAACATCCGGATCAATATAGACCTCGGGGAGCAACTGGCGATACCGGATGACGCTATCGTTGACACAGGGACCCGTCAGGTCATCTTCGTCCGGCGTGAGGACGGGAGCTTCGAGCCGAGAGAGGTCAAGCTGGGCCAGAAGGTGGAGGATTATCACCTCATCCTCGACGGGCTCCAGGAAGGCGAAGAAGTAATGACGAGTGCCAATTTCCTCATAGACTCTGAAAGCAAGCTCAAGGCCGCGACCCGGACAATGACCGGACATCAGCATTGAGCGGTCCAGTTCATAAGGGATGAGAAATGATTGAGAAAACGATAGAGTGGTGCAGTAAGAACAGATTTTTCGTCTTCCTGGGGACGGTCTTTGCAGTGGTGTGGGGAATCTACGCCATGAAGAATATCCCCCTCGACGCTATTCCGGACCTCTCAGATGTTCAGGTGATCGTCTTCACGGAGTGGTCGGGGCGTTCCCCGGACCTGGTGGAGGACCAGATCACCTACCCGATCGTGACGTCAATGCTCGCAGCCCCGAAGGTCAAGGTCGTGAGGGGGTACTCGTTCTTCGGCCTTTCGTTTGTTTACATCATCTTCGAAGACGGTACCGATATCTACTGGGCGAGAAGCAGGACACTCGAGTACCTGAGCAAGATATCAGGGGGGTTGCCCGATGGGGTCAACCCGAGCCTTGGCCCGGATGCGACCGGGGTCGGATGGGTATTCGAGTATGCCCTGGTTGACACGACCGGTCAGAACAGCCTTGCCGATCTCCGGACATTCCAGGACTGGTACATGAGGTACTGGCTCGAGGCGGTGCCGGGTGTGGCGGAGGTGGCGTCGGTGGGGGGGTTCGTCAAGCAGTATCAGGTCGAGGTCGATCCTGACGCGCTGCTGGCCTACGATCTCCCACTCAAGCAGGTGATCCAGGCGATTCAGCGGTCGAATAACGACGTCGGTGGAAGGGTCCTCGAGATGGCCGGGACCGAGTATTTCGTGCGTGGTCGCGGATATATCAAGTCCCTCAAGGACGTGGAAGATGTGGTGGTGGGGACGGACAGGAACGGCGTTCCCGTCCAGGTCCGCAATGTTGCCACGGTCCATTATGGCCCGGAGATGCGCAGGGGGGCAGCGGAACTGAACGGGAAGGGTGAGGTTGTCGGCGGGATAGTCGTGATGCGGTTCGGAGAGAACGCGTTGAGTGTGATCGACCGGGTCAAGGCGAAGATAGAGGATGTTAAGCCGTCGCTTCCTCCAGGGGTCGAGATTGTCACGACCTACGACCGTTCCGACCTGATCTACCGCTCGATTGATACCCTGACTCACAAGCTTTTCGAGGAGATGCTGATTGTAAGTCTCGTCATCATCATCTTCCTCTGGCATTTCCGGAGCGCGCTGGTACCGATCCTGAGTCTTCCGATCGCCGCTCTCCTGTCGTTTGTCCCGATGTATTATATGGGACTGAGCTCGAACATAATGTCGCTGGGGGGCATCGCGATTGCGATAGGTGCTATGGTCGACGCAGCGGTGATCATAGTGGAGAACGCGCACAAGCGTATCGAGAAGTGGGAGAAAGAGGGACGGAAAGAGCCTCTCAACCAGGTCCTGTTGCACGCTACGCAGGAGGTCGGACGGCCCATCTTCTTCTCCCTCCTCGTGATCGCGGTCTCCTTCATGCCGATATTCGCTCTTGAGGCGCAGGAGGGCCGTCTATTCAAGCCACTTGCCTTCACTAAGAACTTCTCGATGTTCTTCGCCGCGGTGGTGGCAATCAGCCTGGTGCCGGTCCTGATGCAGATCTTTATCCGACCGGCGAAGGGTCTCACTCGGGGGCCGGTATGGCTTCGGAAGACGATGAACTTCTTTATCGCGGGCGAGATACACAGCGAGGATAAGCACCCGGTCAGCCAGTTTCTCTTCCGTGTATACACACCAGTACTCGCCTTCATCCTCCGCTGGCGGAAGGCGTCTCTCCTCGTTGCAGGCCTCATCATTCTTTCAACGGTCCCGATATTCCAGAGGCTGGGCTCCGAGTTCATGCCCCCTCTCAATGAGGGGGATATACTCTATATGCCGACCACCCTGCCGGGGATCTCCATAGAGGAAGCCAGGCAGTGGCTTCAGGCGCAGGACCAGATCCTTTCGGGCTTTGCGGAGATCAAATCGGTCTTCGGCAAGATCGGCCGTGCCCGGACGCCGACCGACCCGGCACCCCTCTCGATGGTGGAGACCGTCGCGCAGCTCAAGCCGATGGACGAGTGGCCCGACTCTTACCACGAGCGCTGGTATTCCAGTGGTGCGCCGGACTGGCTGAAGCCAGTGCTTGCAATCGCCTGGCCGGAAATGAAGCCAAGAACCTGGAACGAGTTGATCGAGGAGCTGGACCGGACGATGAAGATTCCCGGGACAACGAACGCATGGACGATGCCGATCAAGACCAGGATTGATATGTTGACGACGGGGATTCGTACGCCGATCGGGATCAAGATCTATGGCCCCGACCTCGGGGTGATTCAGGGGATTGGAGAACACATCGAGGCGATGCTCCCCCAGTTGCCCGGGACACGGAGCGTGTACGCGGAGCGGGTCACCGGCGGTTATTTCCTCGATTTCGACATCAGGAGGGACGAGATAGCCCGATACGGTCTGACGGTCGGAGCCGTTGAGGATGTAATCGAGACCGCGATAGGTGGAAAGAACATCACTATGACGGTCGAGGGGAGGGAACGCTATCCGGTCAACATCCGTTATCCTCGTGAGCTCCGGGACGACCTTGAGAAACTGAAGCGAGTCCTGGTTGCCACGCCGACAGGAGTCCAGGTGCCTGTCGGACAGCTTGCCGACTTGACACTGACCACCGGTCCGCCCGCTATCAAGGATGAGAACGGGATGCTGACAGGCTGGGTCTACGTGGATATAACGACCGACCAGGACATCGGGGGCTATGTGGCGGCGGCGAAGGAGATGATTGCCAGCGAAATAGATATACCGCCGGGTTATTATCTTGAGTGGAGCGGTCAGTTCGAGTATATGCAGCGGGCGAGGGAGAGGCTGATGCTGGTTCTGCCACTCACGCTGCTGATTATCTTTGTCCTCCTCTATGTGAACACGCGGTCGGTGGTAGAGACCGGGATCATCTTCATGACCGTGCCATTCTCGCTTGTCGGGGCCTTCTGGTTCCTCTATTTCCTGAACTATAACCTTAGCATCGCCGTCTGGGTCGGGATCATCGCGCTTGCCGGTGTTGACGCGGAAGCGGGGGTGGTCATGCTCCTGTACCTTGACCTGGCCTACCGCGAGTGGATCCGAAAGGGGAAGATGCGCAACCGCGAAGACCTCGAGGAATCGGTCATGCATGGGGCGGTGATGAGGGTCAGGCCCAAGATGATGACGGTCGGAGCGTTGCTGATGGGGCTGTTGCCGATCATGTGGTCCGGGGCCGAACAGGCCGGGGCGGACGTCATGAAGCGGATCGCCGCGCCCATGGTTGGAGGCATCATCACGTCGTTCGCGATCGGATTTCTCGTGATACCGGTGATCTACACGATATGGAAGTGGCGTTTCGAGATGAAACGTGGCGAAGTAATTCCCGTGGAGGTGGACCCCGGCAGTTGAAACCGCGGGGCGTTCGTATCTCTGGCGATGGAACTTTAGTGGCCCTGGATAGTATAGAATCCGTGGCAGAAGAGCGAAAAATGATCTACCCACGCGGAGATGAAGTCGCGGGCTGGAGTCAGGGGGCAGTATCCGCAATCGCCGCCTGTATGGTAAAGGAGGTCAGTATAGAGGAAGACATTACGAGTAACTGGCAGCACCGAATCGATGAACAGGAAAGAGTCAGGATCAATGTCAACTTTTGAACATCTGGAGGAAATATGAAGTCGAAAATCGTGAGCACTGCTTTCGCCGCTCTCCTCAGCATGTCTCTCTTTGGCATGATGGGCACCTTGAATGCCGGCGAGGCCGCAGGCAAGGGATGCATGGGTTCCGGTATGAAGATGGAAGGAAAGGGCTGCAGCAAAGAGATGTGCGCAAGGATGGAAAAGCACCATGCTGATGTACAGGCCGCCATCGAGAAGATGGGCGAGCACCTCGACGCCATGAAGGAGATCAGGGACGAGAAGGAGTGGAGGGCCGAGGTGGAGAAGCACATGGGTATGCTCCAGCTCCTCGCCGAGGAGATGGCGAATTGCCCGATGGAAAAGATGATGCACATGGGCGCCAGGGGGGAGAACGGGCAGGAACATCCCTCGGGAGATCAGTAGGCTTTACCAGCACCGTCAACAAACAGGGGGGTTGCCCTGAGGGGCTCTCCCCCTTTTTGTTAACTCATAGGGTTGCGCGGCTGACAGATGCCTGGAAAAACGACCCGGGAGAATATCTCGGGAAGACGGCCATGCCGGCATTACTCAGGCACACTTCCGAACATCGCCGATGAATGATGGAAGGAAGGGATGCTCGAGCTTGCGCTAAGACCTCCAGGCTTCGTCACGATGCCTCTCATCTTCATTGAGTAAGACTATCACCAGCGCCGGCCGCAACACGCGGAGTGAGTCCCGGCGAAACTTGCTGTTGATATTTTCTCCACGCCGTGCTATAATCCATTGTCAGGGCCAGCTCTTCAGTGTGCTTTAGCGCGTGGCCGCCTCTGATCCCGGGCGTGTTCTTACCCGCGTGTCCGGTGCAGCATGCGGCAGGATCTCGGAAGGAGAAGACACGACATGTCCCCGAAAACCACCCTCGGATTGTTATCCCCTCTCCTCGTGCTGCTCGCCGTTGAGAACGCCCACGCGGAATCCTCCCTGGCGCCGGCTCCTTTGATCCAGGAGATCGTCCAGGCGGTGTCGGTCGACAGCTTTACGGCCAGCATTGATCGCCTGGCCGGTTTCTATACCCGTAACACCGTATCAGATACCATTTCTACGGAAACCGGCATAGGGGCGGCGAGACGCTGGGTGTTCGACCGTTTCGCCCTCTACTCGGCAAGGGGAGGGGGCGCGCTCATACCGGAGTACTTCGACTTCGATGAGACAATCTGCGATATTCCCGGCAGTCACCGGAATGTCCTCGCGACGCTTCCGGGAACGCTTCATCCTGACAGATTCTTCATAGTGGGAGCGCACCTCGACTCCAGGGGCCACGACGTGTGTGATCCGGAGGAATTCGCTCCCGCCGCAAACGACGATGGCTCCGGGGTGGCTGCCGTCATCGAGCTGGCGAGGGTCATGAGCCGCTACTCCTTCGACAACAGCTTGATCTTCATGGTCTTTACCGGGGAAGAGCAGGGACTCTTCGGGAGCGAGGCGTACGCGGCCTGCAGCGAATCACTCGGTGTCGATATCCGCGGGATGATCAATCTCGACACGATCAGCAACGCCGTCAACAGCATGGGCCAGGTGGACAGCACCACGTTCAGGATCTATTCGATGGGACCGACGGGCTCGAGCCACAGGCAGCTCTCGAGGCTGTGCAGGTGGCTGGGCCTCCGATATGTCCCGGAGCTCGAGGGGTTAGTGCAGAACAGGGAAGACCGATTCGGCCGTGGCGGTGATCACCAGTCTTTTCGAAGGAGTGGCTATACCGCCATCAGGTTCATAGAGACAAATGAGAATGGCAGCGAACAGCATGGCGAGCAGGATGTCCCTGAGAACATGGACCCGTCATATGGTATCAAGATAGTAAGGAGCACCGCCGCCATACTTGCCGACCTGGCGCTCGCGCCGGAGAGACCTCTGCCACCCCGGATAATGCTGACGCTGAATGGATCTTATCGGTTGAGTTGGCCGAGGAGCAACCCCGAGGCGGATTTCGCGGGGTATCTCCTCGCTGTTCGCCATCTGCCGGAGCCAGGCCCTTTTTCGAGCGAGACCCGGTTCAAGAAGGTGATAGACGCCGGCGACGTAAACTCGTTCGTTCTCGACGATTATCGGGATGTGGAACGTTACGCGATCAGCGTCGCCGCCTGCGATACAGCAGGAGCGGTAAGCCTCTTCAGCGACGAGGTAACCTCTCCCGTGCGGATGGATGAGAACGAGAACGGGGAGAGCCTCGACGCTGGCGATCCGATCAATTGAACGACGGAGGTAGAATGGCTTTCATCCCATGCATTGCCGAGAATGAAGCAACCGGTGAGCTCAAGGATATCTATGACACCATACGGAGCGGGCGTGGTGGAGTCGGCAATATACTCAGGATTCAATCTCTCAACCCGCCCAGCCTCAGGGCGCATTTCGATCTCTACAGGACGATCATGTTCGGCAGATCATCGCTTGACCGTATCCGACGCGAGATGATTGCGGTCGTCGTCTCATCCCTCAACAACTGTCGTTATTGAGTGGTGCATCACGGGGGGTCCCTCCGCAGGTTGACCGGCAATAATGCGCTTGCAGACAGTCTCATCGAAGATTACAACTCCGCTCCCGTCTCCGGAGAGGACCTTGTGATGCTGCGCTATGTGGAGAAGGTGACTGTTGCTCCGTCGTCCGTAACGGGAGACGATACCGAATCGATGCGGGCGGCGGGATTCAGCGATGAAGAGATACTCGATATCTGCCAGGTCTCGGCGTACTTCGCCTTTGTCAACCGCCTCGCCTCGGGACTCGGTGTCGAACTGGAGGATGAAGAGTGAGTATCATGAGCAGGCGCTATCTTCAACCCGTCTTTCTCGCTTTGCTTGTCTTGTTGATCTCATGTTCGGGAAAGGATAATACGATGTCGGAGCAGGCCGTGAGTGAACTGAACACGATCTACGCGGATTACTGGGAATATCATCTGGAGACACATCCTCAGTCGGCCACCTACCTCGGAGATCACAGATACGATGACAGGCTCGATGACTACTCCGCGGAGGCCTACAACGCGTCGATCGATAAGTACATGGATTATCTCGACAGCGTCTCGGGCTACGACCCGAAGATACTTGACGGACAGGATCGCCTCAACCTGCTTCTATTCAGACGACTCCTGGAGACGCGTATCGAGGGAGCGCGTTTTCGGCCCTGCCTCACGCCGATAAGTCAGCAGGGAGGCCCCCACCTGAGCTTCCCGCAGATCGTGTCCTATCATCCGTTCAGGACGGTGCAAGACTATGAAAACTACATAACACGCCTCGACGCGTTCCCGGCGCAGATCGACCAGATCATCGCGTGCATGGAAGAGGGGATGAGAGAGGAGATTGTGCAGGCGCGGGTCGTGGTAGAGAAGGTCGTCCCACAGCTTGAGGATCTGATAGTGGACGAGCCTGAGAAGAGCCCGCTGTATCAGCCCCTGTCAGCGTTCAGCGACGAGATCCGGGAGTCTGAACGCGCCAGGATAAGGGGAGAGGTCGAGAGGGCAATCATGGAGTCGGTCGTCCCGGCATATCAGGAGCTGCTCGTTTTCATAGGAAACAAATATCTTGGTTCCTGCCGGGATGATGCAGGGATCTGGGCCCTCCCCGATGGTGAAGATCGTTACGCCTACGATATCAGGCACTATACGACTACCGACATGAGCCCCTCGGAAATCCACGACACGGGCCTCAGGGAGCTGGAACGGATTCGCGGGGAAATGGAGGAGATAAAGGCCAAAGTTGCCTTCCAGGGTAGCCTGACAGAGTTTTTCGAGTACCTGCGTGATGACCCGCAGTTCTATTATTCTTCCGGTTCCGACCTGATGGATGGCTTCCGGGAGATCCTTGCCCGAATGGACGACAAGCTGCCGCTCCTCTTTGGACATCTCCCGAAGGCGCCATACGACCTGAAGGCGATCGAGTCGTACCGCGCGAAGGCTGCACCCGCGGCTTACTATTATTCGCCACCGGAAGACGGCTCGCGCCCCGGTTACTTCTATGTGAACACGTACAGGCCGGACAGCCGTCCTCGCTACACGATGGAGGCGCTGGCCTACCACGAGGCAGTCCCCGGCCACCACCTCCAGATAGCGCTGGCCCAGGAACTCGACTCGCTCCCCGATTTCCGACAACACGAAGGTTTTACCGTGTTCGTGGAGGGATGGGGGTTATACTCGGAAGGCCTTCCAGCCGAGGTGGGCCTATACCAGGATCCTTACTCGAGATTCGGGAGGTTGACGTTCGACGCGTGGCGCGCAAGCAGGCTCGTCGTCGATACGGGAATCCACGCGATGAAGTGGACCCGGGACGATGCGATCAAGTTCCTCGGCGAACGTACCGCCATATCGGAGCACGATGTGATCTCGGAGGTCGACCGCTATATCGCGTGGCCCGGGCAGGCGCTGGCCTACAAGATAGGGGAGTTGAAGATAAGGGAGCTGCGAGACAGGGCCGAAGCCGCCCTGGGCGATCGGTTCGATCTGCGGGAGTTCCACGATGTACTGTTGAGAAACGGCTCGATCCCGCTCGATATTATGACGGAAGAGATTGACGCGTGGATTGAAAGGAAAGGCGCCTGATCCCGCGCCTCCTCATCACTGATCAGAAGTAGTTGAGCCCCATGGCCTCGCGCGCGGCGTGCAGGGTGGCGCATGCCTCCTCGCGGGCCTTTTTCGAGCCGCGTTCAAGGATATCCTCTATGATGCCATCCTGTTTCTCGAAGCTGGCTCGTCGTTCACGTATCGGGGCGAGAAAACGCTCGAGCGCATCGATGAGACGTTTCTTGCACTCCACGTCTCCCACAGTCCCCTTCCTGTAGCGATCTTCGAGCTCCTTCACCTCATCGCTGTCGTCGTTGAACTGGTTGTGGTAGATGAAGAGCGGGTTCCCCTCCACGTGTCCAGGATCGGTGGCGTGGATCCGGGTCGGGTCGGTATACATCGACCGCACCTTCTTCTCCACGAGTTCCGGCGGATCGGATAGGAAGATCGCATTGTCCAGCGACTTGCTCATCTTCGCCTGGCCATCTGTTCCGACGAGCGTGGAGAGGCCGCTCGTTCCGGTCTCGGGCTCGGGGAAGACCTCACCATAGAGCGTGTTGAACCGGCGGGCTATCTCCCTGGTAAGCTCTATGTGGGATTCCTGGTCCTTCCCGACCGGCACCAGGTCAGCGCGCACCATGAGTATGTCCGCCGCCTGCAGGATCGGGTATGCGAGCAGCCCCACTGAAGGGTTCTCGATGTGCAGTGACTTGAGAATATCCTTGAGCGTGGGAATCCGCTGCACGCGGGGGACGGTTACGAGCATGTTGAATATCAGAGCGAGTTCTGTAACTTCCGGAACCTTTGACTGTACATATATGGTGTTCTTATCCGGATCGATGCCGACGCTCAGATAGTCGAGCACTATCTCCCGTATGTTCTCCGGAATGTGGTGGATCGTCTCTACACCGGTGTGTGTCGTGAGCGTGTGATAGTCCGCGAGAAAGAAGAAACACTCGTATTCGTCCTGGAACTTGACTCTCTGAGTCAGGCTCCCGACATAGTGGCCGAGATGAAGTTTCCCGGTCGGACGATCGCCGGTCAGGATACGTTTTTTCTGCATGGGTTCGTTCCTCTCCTTGGCTGTCCGGCGTTCGCCGGTGTCCCCGGAAGATACATATAGTTGATAAGCCGCTCTAATCGACTGATCCTGGCTGCGCTGGAGATTTGCCGCTCGCTCTCCTCGCGCGATCAACGATGATCAGTGCTGGTCATCACAAAGATGGTTACTCCTGGAGCGGTGCGAGCCAGTGCGATGACCGCACTAAATCTAAGGGAAGTTGATCGATGTTGTCAACTCCCCGCTTTTTCTCCTTGCCAAAAGGCCGGGTGCGCTGTAGATTAGAAAAACTTCAGCGATCAAACACGCATCAGGCTCATCTCTGCTCATGAACGACAAAAAGCCTTACAGCAGGAAATAAGGATCCCGGGATGCTGGACGATTTCCGTTCTCTCTTTCCTATTACAAAACAGACCTGTTACCTCAACCACGCAGCGGTCTCTCCGATGTCAACCCGGGTGACAGACGCGCTACACAATTATATTGCTATTCGATCCGAGGGCATTATCGATCCCTATGAGCAGAATGTCGAGAAGAGTAATGAGATCCGCGGTCTCATAGCCGAACTCATCAGCGCGCCGGCCGATCGCATCGGTCTCGTGAAGAACACCTCAACAGGGTTCAACATACTCGCCAGCGGTTTGAAGTGGAAGAAGGGGGACCATGTTCTCCTCAATGACATGGAGTTTCCCGCGAACATCTACCCGTTTCTGAATCTCGAGCGTCTGGGCGTGGAAGTGGAGTTTGTAAAGAACCACGACGGGCTCGTGACGGTGGAGGATTATGCAGGGGCGATGCGGGCAGAGACGGTGCTGGTCTCGATAAGTCACGTCCAGTTTCTCAATGGACTACGCAGTGACCTCGAAGCGCTGGGTGCGGTCTGCAGGGAGAGGGGTGTCATCTTCGCAGTCGATCCGATTCAATCCGCAGGCGCCATGGAGATAGATGTGAACGCGCAGAAGATCGATTTTATGTCGTGTGGGGGACACAAGTGGTTGATGGGGCCGATGGGGACCGGGTTTGTCTATCTGAGTCAGGATGTTCAGGACCGGATGTCACAGGCGTATGTGGGATGGCTCAGCGTGAAGGATGCGTGGAACTTCTTCGATTATCGTCTCGATCTTCTCGATTCCGCCGAGCGATTCGAGATTGCCACCGACAACTGGATGGGTCTCTGGGGATTCTGCGAGTCGTTGAGGCTGCTCCTCGAGGTGGGGAAAAAGAACGTGACCGAAAGGATTCTCTCTCTCACGGACCATCTCGCGGAGGGTCTTGAGGAGAGGGGGTGCGAAGTAGTGAGCCCGAGAGGAGATGGGATGAAGTCGGGTATCGTCCTCTTCTCTGCCGGCCATGACAATGAAGAGGTGCACCGCAGGCTGGGAGATCGGAACATTCGCATCTCACTACGCGAGGGACTCCTGCGCTGCTCACCGCATTTCTACAACAGCATGGATGAAATCGACACGCTCCTGGCCGGCATGAGTGGAGCGTGACAGGCTGGCTCCAGCCAGCGATATCTTACAGCCGGAGGTGCTGAAAATGAACATGAAGAACGTTCTCTGTGTGATGGGCGCCCTGGTGCTGACGGCGTCTTCAGCGGGATACGCCGCGGCGGGAACAGGAATGGCGGCCGTCACCCTCGATGACCAGAAGGAGGTTGGCCTCACCGTATACAATCAGGACCTGGGGCTGGTGAAGGATCGCCGGTCTATAAGTCTCTCGAAGGGGATGTTCTCCCTCGAGTTCAAAGATGTCGCGTCGGGGATAGATCCCACGACCGTCCACATAAGGTCGCTGAAGAATCCGGGAGCGCTCGCTGTCCACGAGCAGAACTATGAATATGATCTCCTGAACCCCGACAAGTTGCTGGAGAAGTATGTCGGGAAGGATGTAAGACTGATCGAGATAAACCCGGAGACTGGAGAAGAAACCGCCTCCACTGCGACCATATTGAGTACAGGCAGCAGCGGTATCGTGTATCGTACGGTAGAGGGCATCACGTTCGAGCCGAAAGGCGGTGAGACGCCGTACAGAAGGTGGTTTTTTCCAGGGATCCCGGACAATCTTATCAGCAAGCCAACGCTGGTCTGGCTGCTCGAGAGCGACCGGCGCGGCAGCCAGGATGTTGAGATCTCTTATCTCACATCGGGAATAAACTGGAGGGCGGATTATGTCGGGCTCCTGAACGAGGATGATACCGCGATGGACCTTACCGGCTGGGTGACGATCGACAACCAGAGCGGAGCGACATACAGGAACGCCAGTCTGCAACTGGTTGCGGGAGACATCCACCGCGCCGAACGGTATCCGAAGTCGCTCGAACGCAGAGGCAGGCGCATGGAATCGATGGAGATGGCCTCGAAACCGCAGTTTCAGGAGAAGGCGTTCTTCGAGTACCACCTCTATACGCTCGACAGGAAGACCACGATCAAGGAGAAACAGACAAAGCAGATGACTCTCTTCGACGCGCCCGGGGTGTCTGTCGAGAAGAAGTACATTTACAAGAGTCAGGGCAGGTATTATTTCCGCGCGACGGAGCCCGTGAAAGAAAAAGTGGGGGTCTACCTGAAGATGGAGAACAACAAGGCGTCGAGCATGGGTCTTCCTCTTCCCGCGGGGATAGTCAGGGTGTACAAGATGGATGATGATGGATCCGCTCAATTCCTCGGTGAAGACAGGATAGATCATACACCCGTGGACGAGGCCCTTGATGTCAAGATCGGCACGGCCTTCGACATTGTAGCCGAGAGAAAGCAGACCGATTTCAAGAAGATAGGAACCCGTGTCTACCAGAGCTCCTATGAGATATCTCTCAGGAATCACAAGAAGGAAGGCGTGGTAGTGGAGGTGCTCGAGCAGATTCCTGGGGATTGGGAGATCCTCAACAGCAGCCACAAGTATGAGAAAAAGAGGGCGGACCAGATCAGCTTCAATGTCAAGGTCGGCGCGGGTGGAGAAGAGTTGGTGACGTATCGTGTTCAGATAAAATAGCGGGGAAGGCCCGGCGCGAAACCGTGAAAGTTACAGGAGAGCGGACTGGAAGTGAAGACGGCAATTAAGAACATACGCAAGAGAGACGGGAGTCTCGAGACGTTCGATCCCGGGAAGATCCGGGCCGCGATGGATAACGCCATGATCTCCGTCGAACGGGAATCCCCGGATCTCTTGGAGGAACTGACCGGCAAGGTGGTCGAGGGTCTGTCCGAACGATACCGGGGAGAGGTGCCGGGTGTGGAATCGGTCCAGAACATGGTGGAGGAGGTCCTGATCGCCGAAGGAATGACCGACGTCGCGCGTGCGTACATCCTCTACCGCCAGAGACGCACGGAGGCCCGGCAGGCAAAAGGACTCTTCGGTGTTCAGGACGATCTGAAACTGACCGTCAACGCGGTGAAGGTCCTGGAGAAACGCTATCTGCGCAAGGATGAAGAGGGGAGGGTGGTCGAGACGCCGAGGGGAATGCTGCGCAGAGTTGCCAAGGCGGTTGCGTCGATAGAATCGGAATACCTGGAGAGAGGAGAAGTGGAAGAACTCCAGGAGGATTTTTACGGAATGATGCTCAGGCGCGAGTTTCTTCCCAACTCTCCCACCCTGATGAATGCCGGCACGGAGCTGGGACAACTGGCGGCCTGCTTCGTGGTGCCTGTAGAAGATTCGATGTCAGGGATCTTCGACGCGATCAAGTCGATGGCGCTCATACATCAGTCCGGGGGGGGCACCGGCTTTTCCTTCTCGAGGCTGAGACCGAGGAACGACATGGTCAAATCGACGGGCGGTATAGCCTCCGGACCGGTTTCGTTCATGCAGGTGTTCGACAGGGCGACGGAGGTGATCCGCCAGGGCGGGAGAAGAAGAGGTGCAAACATGGGGATGCTCAGGGTGGATCATCCGGACATCCTGGAGTTCATATCTTCCAAGACAAAGGAAGATATTATGAACAACTTCAACATCTCGGTCGCGGTGACCGACGAGTTCATAGAGGCCGTCAGGGGAGAGAGAAAATACGACCTGATCAACCCTCGCAACGGGAAGGCATCGGGGCGCCTGAGGGCCAGGGACGTGTTCGATCTCCTGGTCCAGATGGCGTGGATGAACGGAGACCCCGGGATGATCTTCATCGACAGGATAAACAGGGAGAACCCGACACCCCTGCTCGGCGACATCGAGAGCACGAACCCATGTGGGGAGCAGCCTCTCCTCCCGTTCGAGGCGTGCAACCTCGGCTCCATAAACCTCTCTGAGATGATGGATGGCCCCTCGATCGACAGGGAAAAACTGGAAAGGGCGGTATCGCTCGCGGTGCGGTTTCTCGATGATGTTATCGACGTCAACCTCTATCCGTCACCGGAGATAGAGGAGATGACCAGGGGCAACAGAAAGATCGGGCTCGGTGTGATGGGGTTCGCGGAGATGCTCATCAAGGCGGGCATACCATACGATTCGGTTAAGGCCCTTGCCATGGCGGAGGAGGTTATGGCATTCATAAGGGCGAAGGCGAGAGAAGAATCGATGCGGCTCGCACAATTGAAGGGCTCATTCCCCAACTTCACGGGCAGCGTGTGGGAGCGAGACGGGTTTGTCTCCATGCGCAACGCGACACTGACAACGGTCGCGCCAACCGGTACCATCAGCCTGATAGCGGGGGTCTCGAGCGGCATAGAACCTCTTTTCGCTCTCTGCTACGTCAGGACGGTCATAGAGGGGACAAGACTCCTGGAGAAGAATCCCCTCTTCGTGTCGGCCGCAAAGCGGGGCGGTTACTACGATGATGAGTTGATGACAGAGATAGCAAGGAGGGGCTCGATCCGGGAGTTGAGATCGATTCCTGAGGAGGAGAGGAAGCTCTTCGTCACGGGATTCGATATCGATCCGCGTTGGCATGTCAAGATGCAGGCCGCTTTCCAGAAGTATACCGACAACGCGGTATCAAAAACAGTCAACCTGCCCGGGGATGCCAGCCTGCAGGACGTCAGAGATATCTATATGATGGCGTACGATCTGGGCTGTAAAGGGATAACTATCTACCGCTATGGCAGCCACTCCGGCCAGGTGCTTTCTTTCAGTGCCGGCCTCGAAGACAGGGATCAGGTAATCGTTCACCCCGATCTCGTCCGGAGCGCTGGTGTCCTGGAGGTAGGGCCCGAATGGACAGGAGACTGCAAGACGTGTGCTTACTGATATTACAGTTATGGTGTCGGGTCTGTTCTGACAGGCCACAGTTGGAGGAAGTGCTTGATAGAGTGCCCATTGATAAAGGGCTTCACACTATGTAACGTCCATCAAGTGACGTTGGATGGGCCTTTGCGAGCCGCGCAACTGCGTGATAAATTAGTTCCTTGACATCCCATATGTAGTAGATTATGTTTGGAAGTACCAATATGTTGTATATATGAACCCTGGTTCTGGACCCAAGGAGGAGTGGTAATGGCGGCCGAGAAGGATATTGATGGGAAGGTGGTTACGGATAGCGGCAGTGTATCTGAGTTAGCCATAGAGGAGGGTGGAGAACACTCGAAAGACAGGGATGTCGGCTTCGTTCACAGCGAGCTGGGTCTCACACGAAATGCGATAGAAGTCCTGCGCAGACGGTATCTCAGGAAAGATGGAGATGGAGTGGTCATAGAGACTCCCGAACAGATGCTCAGGCGCGTCGCTCACCATATAGCCATTGCAGACCTCCTTTATGACCCGGGATGTGATGCATCCGAAACGGAGGAGAAATTCTACAGGATGATGGCAAATTCCGAATTTCTTCCCAACTCCCCGACCCTTATGAACGCGGGGCGTAAACTCGGCCAGTTGTCCGGGTGTTTCGTGATTCCTATCGAGGACTCGATGGAGAGCATCTTCGAGGCAATAAAGAGTGCTGCCCTCGTCCAGAAGAGCGGCGGTGGTACAGGGTTCTCCTTCTCGAGGATAAGACCGAAGAAGGACCGGGTAAAATCGACCAAGGGGGTTTCGAGTGGCCCTCTATCTTTCCTGAATGTCTTTGACGCCGCGACCGAGACTGTCAAGCAGGGCGGAACGAGAAGGGGAGCGAACATGGCGGTCATGCGGGTGGACCACCCCGACATAATAGACTTCATAACCGCCAAGAAAGATGATGTAAAGCTGACCAACTTTAATACTTCGGTGGGCGTTACCGATGAGTTCATGAAGAGGCTCGAACGCGGTGAGGAATATGACCTGATCAACCCATACACCAGGAAGGCTGTACGCAGTCTCGAGGCGAGGAAGGTGTTCGAGCTGATGTTGACAATGGCCTGGAAGAACGGTGATCCCGGCATCATCTTTCTCGACCGGATCAACAGGGATAACCCTACGCCACACCTCGGTGAGATAGAGAGCACGAACCCCTGTGGAGAACAGCCTCTCCTTCCATTCGAATCATGTAATCTGGGCTCGATAAACCTGTCGAGAATGATCAGCAGAGAAAACGGCTCTGTAAAGATCGACTGGGACAAGCTCTACGACACGGTCTGGACGGCCACCCGTTTCCTCGACAACGTCATAGATATCAACAAGTACCCGCTCGAATCGATAGAGAGGATTACTCGTGGAAATAGAAAGATCGGGCTGGGTGTAATGGGATTCGCTGACATGTTGATCCTCCTGGGCATTCCTTACGACAGCGAGGACGCCATTAAGACCGCCGAGGAAGTGATGTGCTATATCACAGAAACGTCCAGGAAATGTTCGAGGGAGCTGGGCGAGAAACGCGGTTCTTTCTCGAACTTTGAAGGCAGTCTGCACGACCTGAAGGGTGAGACAGGGATTAGAAACGCGACATGCACCACGATTGCGCCGACGGGCACACTCAGCATTATCGCCGGCTGCTCGAGCGGCATCGAACCACTTTTCGCGCTCTCGTATGTCCGACACGTTATGGACGATGACCGCCTCGTGGAGATGCATCCCATTTTTGAGGCTGAAGCCCGCAGGCATGGCTTCTACAGCGAGGACCTGATGGAGAGACTCTCCAGGGGCGAGAGCCTGCAGAAGATGGAGGAGGTACCCGCGGAGATACGAGAGCTGTTTGTGACCGCGCACGACATCAAGCCCGAATGGCATATCCGGATGCAGTCCGCGTTTCAGCGATACACCGATAATGCCGTCTCCAAGACGGTCAACTTCTCCAGGGACGCGACCCTTGATGATATCAGGACGGTGTACGAGACAGCCTATCATCTGGACTGTAAAGGCGTTACGATATATCGGGACAGAAGCAGAGAGAAACAGGTACTCAATATCGGGGGTGGGAACGGTGACAGGGAGAGGGATGCTGACAGGGAGGTCCCCAAGAGGGACAGGCCCAGGATGCTGAAGGGGAACAGCACGGAAATGCAGACGGGCTGCGGTCCCCTTTATGTTACAGTGAACGAGGACGATAAAGGCCTTTTCGAGCTTTTTAACACCATGGGAAAGGCGGGTGGGTGTGCAGCGAGCCAGTCTGAGGCTATAGGGAGGCTTGTATCTCTGGCCTGGCGGAGTGGAATCGGGGCGGACTCGATCATCAAGCAGTTGATTGGCATCCGTTGCCACAAGCCCTACGGTTTCGGGAAGGATTCTATCCTGTCGTGCTCTGATGCGATCGCCAAGGCCATACGCCTGTACCTCAGGATAGAAGATTCTTCAAACTCCGGCAGCTACGCCGGCAGCGGCGCGTGTCCGGAGTGCGGAGCTGCCATGGAATACGAGGGCGGGTGCTCGTTCTGTCGGTCCTGTGCATACTCCGATTGCTCGTGAGGGATGGAGAGTCGAGCGGACGTGCGCGCAAGTGTGGGGATTGGCAGCAGAGTTCTGATGACTTTCTGGACGGTAGCCCGGGGCGCGCTTTTGCGCGCCTCTGATGCAAGGGAGAAGGGATAAGCGGCAATGGGAGTACAACCCGATTCCTGGATACGCAGGATGGCACTGAAAAAAGGCCTTATAACGCCCTTCTCGGAAGGGGAGAAAAGTGATGGTGTGATATCATTCGGCCTCTCCTCGTATGGATATGATATAAGGCTCTCGCAGGATTTCATGATTTTCAGGTCAGAGGGCCTGTCGTCAGTCGATCCGAAGAATCTGCCCGAAGGGGCCATGGAACCTTTCAGCGGCTCGATATGTCTTATTCCTCCCGGTGGTTTCGTACTCGGAAAATCGGTAGAGTACTTCAAGATACCAAGAGACATCCTTACCCTGTGCGTTGGAAAATCGACTTACGCACGCTGCGGAATATCAGTACATGTGACCCCTTTCGAACCGGAATGGGAGGGATACGCCACGCTTCAAATAGCCAATCACTCGGATGTCCCCTCGCGTGTATACGCCGATGAGGGGATCGCTCAGATTGTCTTCCTCAAGGCGGAAAATATATGCGACACGTCTTACGCGGACAAGCAGGGAAGATATCAGGCACAGAAAGAAATAACTCCTCCGAGAGTGTGACCGTTAATGCCTCGTGGCCAGCTCCGCGGCAACGCAACAACACATTAATTGCGAAAAAGTGTCTCGTGCTTTATCTTATCGTGATGAATCGCTGGGAATTTTCGCGGATGTGTCATTGTGAGGTGTATAAATGTCGAGAAAAGAGAAGAAAAAGAAGGAAAAAACAAAGAAAGCGGAGCAATCATCTACAGGTGTCCCCTTCGAGGATAAGCGTTCTTCGTCGGGAGCCGGCAGCGGGGGTGGGGAGCAGGCTGAGACGTCTGAAGAAGAAGCGGCTCTGCCTGATGGTGGGGATGTTGAGGGGAAAGATGACAGGCACGCGGCCATCGTTGATCAGCTGAAGCGTCTCCAGGCGGAATTCGATAATTACCGCAAGAGAGTCCAGAGAGAACGCGCAGAGTCGTGGTCGATGGCGAAGCGGGATCTTGTCATGTCTTTGCTGCCCGTTGTGGACGACATGCGAAGGATCAACGAGTGGGATGATGAAGAGGTGGAGGCAAGGGCGCTGCTCGACGGGATGAAACTGACCGCCAGAAAGCTCAGCGCCATCCTCGAAGGCGAAGGCTTCGAGGTCGTTGAGGCTGTCGGGCGGCCGTTTGACCCCAATTTTCATGAAGCTCTTCTCACACAGGATGTATCTGAACCGGACAGGGACAATATCATAGACGACGTGCTGGTTGAGGGTTATCTCTTCAAGGGTGTCCTTATTCGCCCCGCAAGGGTGAGAGTGCTCAAGTTCAAAGATGAAGATGACGCCGGCAACGAAGAGGATGATCACGGAGGCGAAACGGGTGGGGAGATTGAGGACTCATGAGAGTGTTTCTTCGACCATCTGAGGAAGCGGGGGACAGGGAATGAGCGTCAAGAATTATTATCGTCTGCTCGGTATAGGGATAGAGGCGGAAGCCGTGGAGATCAAGAAGGCTTACAGGCGGCTTGCCAAGCACTACCACCCCGATGCGCGACCTGATGAGGACGTCACGGTCGCCCGGGAGAAATTCAACGAGATTACAGAGGCATACGAGGTGCTCATCGACCCGGATAGGCGCAGAAAATATGACCAGATGAACTCGATCGGTTTCGATGCATCCAGTGGATACCAGCCCTCGGACCCTTCTGCGGAAGAGGACGACTCCACGGACATCCCCTGTGATTACAGTACGGGACCGACGGATCAGAATGCTGGAGGGGGGGCCCCGAAGAATAATTCGGGGCCGGCAATGGAAGAGAAGAAAGATGGCAGACTGGTGGCGGTAGACGTTTCCTTCGAAGTAGCAGTCCGTGGCGGAAAACAGACGTTGACGGTCCCGGTCGAGGAGAAGTGCGAGAAGTGCGGTGGGACGGGCGCGAAGTCGAAGAGGGCGATAATTGACTGTCCGGGATGCGGGGGAGAAGGAGTGATCCATGGGCCGGGAGTTGCCGGTATGGAGGGAGTGGAGAAGAAGTGCCCGAGATGTTCCGGTAGGGGCAACCTCATCAGGGAGAGGTGTAATCGTTGCCAGGGTCAGGGACAATCCAGGAAGGACAGGAAGGTGGCCATCATCGTTCCTCCGGGTGTAGAGACTGGCGCCAGGATGATGCTGGCCGACCTGGCGGAACCCGATGATCGAGATGGCTGCGAGGGGATGGGAGTCGAGTTCAAGGTAAGCGATCACCCTTATTTCCGTAGGGAGGGGCTTGATATTCATTGCGAAATACCGATCAGCGCTGAGCAGGCCCGGGAGGGGAGCGATGTTGTTGTGAGGACCGCGATGGGGAGACGTGTCTCGCTGAAGATCCCTTCAGGGACTGGCAACGGTACGACGTTCAGGATAAAGAACGAGGGAATAGTCACGCAGGAGCGCACTGGAGACCAGCTTGTGAGGGTTAGAGTGGTAACCCGGAAAGAGCCATCAAACAAGACCGGGTCACGCTTCGGAAGGTCCATGAATGAGATGGATTCCAGGAAAAGATGAATAATTTCTTGATTTATTTTGAAATGTGTGGTACTATTTGAGAAAGTTCCGTAGCGGGTGAAAAAGTTTTTAAGGGCTGGAGTCTGTACGCATTCATGTATGCAGGTAGTGGAACAGGGAAGAAATGCTTGCTTGCCCTTGCTACGTTGTCCTATCCTTTTGGTGCAATAAGGAGGTGAGTTGAGGACATGGCAATGACTGGTAAGGTGAAGTGGTTCGATGATAAGAAGGGTTACGGTTTCATCGAGCTGGATGATGGTTCCGGGGATGTCTTTGTTCACTACACAGCCATTCAGGCGGAAGGTTTCAAATCCCTCAGCAAGGGTCAGCCCGTCGAGTTCGACGTCATAGACGGCGACAAGGGCAGACAGGCGACTTCTGTCAGGGGGACCGAGAGCGTTGCTGAAGTCGAGGAAGTGAGTGACAATCTCTCAGTGGATGTGGTCAGCAGTGCGGTATCCATCGAGGATCCCGGCACGGGTATCGAGCCTCTCAGTGCGGTTGAAAAAGATGCTATGGAAACCGGAGAAATAGATGCCAGTGAGAAGATAGAGGAGTAAGGTTTCAAGAGAATAATCCCTCGATCTTGCCGGCAGGCGGTCGAGGGATTATTATATCTGGAACCGGGGAAAATGGAGAAGAGATGCGCTTTCTGGTCGTATTGACAGATTTGATACTTGTGCTCCTCCTCTGCACGGCATGCAGCAAGCGTACCCTGGAGGTGGCACTCCTTGAAACTGATGCCGGGGTGATTGTCGTAGGTTTCTTCGATGACATAGCTCCCGAACATGTCAAGAACTTCAAAGTGCTTTCCAGGAGTGGATTCTATGACGGCACATATTTTCAGCGGATCGTTCCCGGGGAGTTTATACAGGGGGGCGATCCAAACACCAGGGACGACGATCCGTCAAACGACGGAACCGGCGGTCCAGGGTATACACTCAAGGCAGAGTTCAGCGACATCAGCCATCGGAGAGGTATAGTCTCCATGGCGAGGGGAAAGTCTCCCGATAGCTCGGGCAGTCAGTTCTTTATTTGTATCAGGGAGTTGCCCCGCTTCGACGGACTTTTCACCGTGTTCGGAAAAGTGATCGAGGGAATGGAAGTAGTGGACAAGATTGGTTCCCTCCCGGTGGATTCGACCGGCACTCCACGCGAGAGGATTCACCTGAAGAAGGTTGTAATCGAAAAACGTCCTACCCGGTGACCAGCACACTGAGGAGCCTTAATGAAAACAGTCTCGATTCGGGCGATAACGTTGAATTTACTTCGACCGCACTGCATGATCCTCTTGCACCTTCTCCTTCTTCTTCCACTCCTCTCGTGTCAACCAGGGGTGGAGAACGGCAGGCTGGGAATGGTTTCTTCCCAGCACCCCATCGCCTCGGAGATAGGGCTGTCCATTCTTGAAAAAGGCGGTAACGCCGTGGACGCGGCGGTGGCAACGGCGTTTGCGCTCGGCGTCGTGGAACCGTATCACTCCGGGATAGGTGGAGGAAGCTTTATACTTATCAGGATTGCAGAGACAGGCGAGACGATCGCCATAGACGCCAGAGAGAGGGCTCCGAGTTCCGCGAGTCGAAACATGTATCAGGAGCACGGAGATGTGATACAAGGACTCAGCTCAAGGGGACCCCTTTCTGTCGGGGTACCTGGAACTGTAGCAGGCCTGACGCTCGCGCTGGAGAAATATGGCACAATGTCACTCGAAGAAGTGATGGCTCCGTCGATCGAGGTCGCCGAGAAGGGCGTGGAGGTAGATCCGTTCTTCCATAACGTACTGGAGGAAAAAATCGATCTCCTTCAGAGGTTCCCGGAGACGAGCTCGATCTATCTCTTATCCGGAGTGAGGCCGCATGAAGAGGGATACCAACTGCCGGAGAAGGACCTCGCCGATACATACCGTCGAATAGCGGCGGGTGGACGCAATGAGTTCTATCGCGGAGAAATCGCGCGCAAGATAGTCGAGCACCTGAATGAACTGGGCGGGATCATTTCGAGCGACGATCTCCGAGACTACCGTCCGGTGGAACGAGAGCCGATCAGGGGGACCTACAAGGGATATGATATCCTGTCGATGTCTCCTCCGAGTTCTGGTGGCGTGCATCTCGTTCAGATCCTGAACATCCTGGAACGCTTCGATTTTTCCGGATACAGTCCCCGCAGCCCGTACTATATTCAGCGCCTTGCTGAAGCGATGTCGAAGGCCTTCGAGGACAGGGCCAACCTCCTCGGCGACGCGGACTTCGTGGAGGTGCCTGTAGACAGGCTCACTTCAAAGGAATATGCGTCTGAGCAACGGGAGGATATCCAGTCAGGTATGAGAGAGGGTGTGGGCGAGAACGGCAGTCCCGGAAGGGAAGGAGGGGGGACGAGCCACCTGAGTGTGATCGATCGATCCGGCAATGTGGTCTCGCTCACGCAGACGATCAATCTCTGGTTCGGGTCGGGTATAACCGTTCCCGGCACGGGGATCATTCTCAACGACGAGATGGATGATTTCAGTGCGATGCCCGGAGTGCCTAACGAGTTCGGCCTGGTCGGATCGGAGGCAAACTCTATCGAACCCGGAAAGCGTCCTCTGAGCAGCATGAGCCCGACAATAATCCTCAAGGACGGGAGGCCTTTTCTCGTCCTGGGATCCAGGGGCGGACCGAGAATAATAACGTCTGTCCTGCAGGTAGTGCTCAACGTCATCGATTTCGACATGAGCCTGAGGAAGGCGATCGAAGAGCCGAGAGTCCATTACCAGTGGCTTCCCGATATCCTCTACGTGGAGAATTCCATCCCGGGTACCACGCGCCGGGAGATGGAGAGGAGGGGGTACTCCGTCGAGGTGAAGGAAGAAGGAATCGGGTGCGTCAGCGCTGTCCTCGTGGATGGAGAGACCTTCCAGGGCGTGTCAGATCCACGCGGGATCGGAGAGGCGCGAGGGTATTAGGAGGCAGGCGATTGGCGCAGGATCCGCTCCGCAGTATGTCCCTGACATCGAGGCAGTTCGAAGATCCGGCTCCCTGCCGTCATTGTCAGCGGTCGTGGCGATCGACATACTCTGTCACGACCGAGCTGAACAGCCTGACGGCGAGAGGGATTACCTTTTCATTGACGTCAAATATGTTGGAGTGAAGTGCCGGGCCGCCTCCGTTTATGGAAGTACCTATCCTGACGAGTGTTCCCGGCACGTGCTCAAGATACCATGAGAAGTCCTCACCCCCCATGGATTGTTCCATCTGCACAATCGTGCTGTCTTTGAAACTACCCTGGATCAGGTCCCCTATCAGTTTTATGATACCAGGGTCGTTGTTTACCGGCGGCGATCCCTGGTGATACTCGAACCTGTACGCTATGTCCATACTCCCGGTGATTCCGTGGATTACCCTTTCGAGCAGCGCGGGCATCCTCTCCTGTGTCTCCTTCGAGAGCATCCTGACCGTACCCGATATGTCCGCCGTCTCAGGGATCGCGTTAGGAGTATGACCGCACTGTATCTTGCCTACGGAGAGGACAAAAGGCTCCCTCGGGTCGACCTCCCTGTCGACAAGCTGGTATAGAGACTCGACGACCTTTGCCGCGCAAAGAACGGTGTCCTTCGCCTGGTGAGGTCTCGCTGTATGCCCGCTCTTTCCAATAATGGTGATGTCGAATAGGTCCGCTCCGGCAGTGAGCATTCCCTCCTTGAGTCCGATATCTCCGAGTTTGAGAAAAGGATCGGCATGAAAACCTATGATCGCATCAAGGCCCTTCATGGCGTCCTTGTCTATCATTTCCAGGGATCCGCCGGGCACGACCTCCTCGGCCGGCTGGAAGATAAATCTCACACTTCCGTTCAGATATTGTCTGAGGCGCTGGCAGACGATGGCGGTCCCGAGGACGATGGTTGAATGAAGATCATGGCCGCATGCATGCATGACATCGGGGACGGTGGACGCGTATGAGACTTCCTTCTTGTCGTCGACTCCGATCCCATCGAGCTCTCCTCTCAGCGCTATAACGGGCGTTTCTCTGTTTCCCCGGACCTCCGCTATCATGCCCGTGCAGTCATCCCAGCGGGTTACATGCACGCCCTCGTCTTCCAGTATCGAGGCAATGTAGGATGTCGTCTCATACTCCTGATGACTCAGCTCAGGGTGTTTGTGCAGGTGTCTCCTTACTCCGACCAGAAAATCCTCCAGATCGCATGCCTCAGTCTTGATTAAGGTCTCGAGATCGTCTTTTTCAATTATCCTGTTCATAACGGTGTTGGTGTGTCCTCTCTCAGCTCTGTGACAAGCGAATCAACAACGGCCTTCAGACTTCCCGTCTGCTTGAAGACACGTCTCTGACGAACATAACTCTGCCCGAGGCGGACGATATTCCGCACGCCCATAAGCTCCTTTTCTCCCCGCAATTCTCTGGCCACGGGGAGAAGCGTTTCCAGCAATCTCTCGATGTCCTCCGCGAGAAGCCTCTGGCCCCCGTTCTCGTCAACGATAACCCTGGCATCGGTAGACCACCTCGATGCTCGCCACTTGTTCTCCCGAACGATCCAGTGCCTGTGGGTGGGCAGATAAATCCCCTCGTCATACTGATTTCCGAGCCATACGACCAGAGCCTGGCAGAACGCGGCGACCGAGATGACCTCCGTCAGCGTGGGAAGCGCGTCACATACCCTTATCTCCACTGTGCCGAACCCGGGATGAGGCCTGAGATCCCACCAGACCTCGCGGATGCTGGATATCGCCCCGGCGCCGATCAATGTTTTCATGAACCTCGTGAACTCGGCCCAGTTGATAAGGCGGTATGGGAGACCCGCCGTAGGAAGGGACTCGAAGACCTTTACACGGGCGGACGCCATGCCCGTATCCTCTCCCATCCAGTATGGCGAACTGGTGGAAAGAGAGAGGAGGTGAGGGAGAAACGTTGTAAGTGAATTGAATACGGCGATCGCTTTTTCACCGCTGCCGACGCCCACATGTACGTGGAGACCGAAGATCAGGAGCCTCCTTGCCGGCCACTGCACCCTGTCTACCAGTTCCTGGTAGCGGGCATCGGGGGTGATTGCCTGCTCGGACCAGGTCGAGAACGGGTGAGTCCCCGCCATGGAGAGGGCATAACCGAGTTTGTCGCAGGTCTTATGAAGGATCTTCAGCTTCTTGTCGAGGTCTTCCCTCGCTTCCGCAACCGTCTCACAAATCCCGGTATTTATCTCTATGGTCGACTGGAGAAGCTCCGGCTTGACCCATTCCTTGCTCTCGTGCAGCTCCAGGATCCTGGGTGCGCCTTGTACGAGTGCACCGGTCTCGGGATCTATGATCTGTAGCTCGAGTTCCACGCCGATGGTCGGTCTCGGAGACGAGTTGAAGGTGATCGCCATGGGATATACTCCCTTCAAGTGGTTTGTTACATTGCGTTTCGATACGTCATGATAACACACAACCTGTTCCTTGTCAACATGAATCGCGGTGCTCCGCTCCCTTGACACTTACTCACTGACAGTGTAGATTTTGCGTCGCTCAAGGATGATGCGACCCCATCGTCCAGCGGTCCAGGACTCAGGATTTTCGATCCTGCAACGGGGGTTCGACTCCCCCTGGGGTCGCCATAG
>CAZOAR010000028.1:0-34928 GCA_964577985.1 uncultured Gemmatimonadota bacterium
GGTTCTGACACTGATCATTGACATCAGGCGATGTTTATCATTCATTATAGTAAGCCATCACACTGGACAAATCAAATGAGAATCCGTTCGGAGGGGTGAAGGATGCTTCAGGATGCCGGTGACAGAATTGATGAGTTGTGCGTCAATACGATAAGAACGCTGTCGATGGATGCGGTGCAGGCCGCGAACTCAGGGCATCCCGGCACGGCGATGGCCATGGCGCCGGTCGTATACAGCCTCTGGAATCGTTTTCTACGCTTCGATCCGGACGATCCGATATGGCCGAATCGCGACAGGTTCGTCCTGTCGATCGGGCACGCGTCGATGCTCCTCTATTCGATGCTCCACCTGTGTCGGGTCAAGGCGGTGAATCCCAAGTACGAGATGCTTGGCGAGCTTTCCGTGAAGATAGACGACATAAGGAACTTCCGTCATCTCGACAGCAGGTGCCCGGGGCACCCCGAATATCGCTGGACATCTGGTGTCGAGACGACGACCGGACCGCTCGGCCAGGGCGCAGCCGTCAGTGTGGGCATGGCGATTGGCGGCAGGTGGATGGCCTCTCATTTCAACCGGCCCGGTTTCGACCTCTTCGATTATGATGTTTACTCGCTGTGCGGAGATGGGTGCCTGATGGAAGGTGTGTCCGCGGAGGCTGCTTCCCTTGCGGGCCACCTGAAACTGTCGAGTCTCTGCTGGATCTACGACAACAACAAGATCACCATCGAGGGCCACACCGACTGGGCCTTTACTGAAGATGTGGCCACGAGATTCATCGCCTATGGCTGGAACGTCCTCCGCATAGGGGACGCAAACGACAGAGACAGGCTCGAGAAGGCATTCGTCACATTCCAGAGAACGGATGACAGGCCAACGCTCATCATCGTGGACAGCCACATCGCCTACGGCGCGCCTAACAAGCAGGACACCAGCGCGGCGCATGGCGAACCGCTGGGGGAGGAAGAGATCCGGCTGACGAAGCGAAATTACGGATGGCCTGAAGACGCGAAGTTCAGCGTCCCGAAAGGGGTCGTGGATCATTTCGGGAACGGTATGGGCAAGCGCGGCAAGTCGTTGCGCGAGAAGTGGATGGCTCTGTTCAAGGAGTATGAGAAGAAATATCCGGAGTGCGCCGATCACCTCTACAGGATGCAGCATCGTCAACTCCCGGACGGATGGGATGCGGGCCTGTCGAGCTTTCCCGCGGACGAGAAAGGGATGGCCGGCCGCGTGGCCTCCGGTAAAGTGCTCAACACGATAGCCGGAAACGTGCCCTGGCTGATCGGAGGATCGGCAGACCTGGCTCCTTCGACAAAAACCCGCCTGACGGATGATGGAATGGGAGACCTGACATCTGAGAATCCGGGCGGCAGGAACCTCCACTTTGGAATCCGTGAAAACGCGATGGCCTCCATCCTCAACGGGTTGTCACACTGCAAGATCAGGCCATATGGATCGACCTTCCTGGTCTTCAGCGATTACTCCCGGCCCGCGATACGCTTGAGCGCGCTCATGGAGCTCCCCGTGATCTATATCTACACGCATGACTCGATCGGTGTGGGGCAGGACGGTCCCACCCATCAACCAGTCGAGCATCTCGCCTCGCTGCGAGCGATTCCCGGGCTCATCACCATGCGGCCCGCCGATGCGAATGAGATAGCGGAGGCGTGGCGTGTGATCGCGCAGCTGCGTCACGAACCGGTGGCTCTCGTGCTTTCACGGCAGGCCATCCCCACGCTCGACCGCGAAAGATGTGCGTCCGCCACTGGGCTGTGCAGGGGTGCTTACGTTCTGGCTGATGCCGATACAGCCCCCCCCGACGTACTTCTAATGGCGAGCGGAAGCGAGGTCTGGCTCTGTCTCGAGGCGCGGGAACAACTACAGAAAGAAGGAATAGAAGCCAGGGTGATAAGCATGCCGTCGTGGGAGCTGTTCGAGCTGCAGGGAGTCGAATACAGGGAGAGCGTGATCCCGCCGGACGTGACGGCCAGGGTATCGGTGGAGCAGGCGTCCACCATGGGATGGTCCCGATATGTCGGTCTGACCGGTCGATCGATCGGGATGAAGACGTTCGGAGCTTCCGCGCCATTGCAGGAATTGCAGAAGAAATTCGGATTCACGGTGGAAAACATCGTCAGGGAGGCTCGGAAGCAGGTGGCGATCGGAACATAACTGGCCACAGTGGTATCAGGTGTAAGTATTTCGGGAAGACGCAGACGAATAGAGAGGGAGGAAAGAAGTCCGGACAAGCCGGGATGACAGGCGTACCGGGCAAGCTGAAGCAGACAAAGGATCGAGCAGGGCGGAATGGCCATTCGCGTGTCATCCCGCGAGAGAAGCGCGTCGGGAATCAACCGGTTCCGGCCAGGTGGGGATGATGGATGACCGGACAAACCTGAATGGCGGTTCCCGTGCCTGAAACACAAAGTCGATGGAGAGAATGATGAATACGATTGCGAAACTGAGAGAATACGGCCAGTCGGTATGGCTCGACTACATACGTCGCGGGCTCATCGCGGACGGGGGACTCCGACGAATGGTCGAGGAGGATAAACTCGCCGGCGTGACCTCCAATCCCGCGATCTTCGCCAAGGCCATCACCGGGAGCGAGGACTATGCGGAACTGCTGGAGGAGTTGAGGGAAAGGAAGCAATGGAGCACAACGGCGCTCTACGAGGCGATAGCTGTCCGGGACATACGCGACGCCGCGGACACGCTCCTGCCGGTATACGAATCAACCGGCGGGAAGGACGGTTATGTGAGCCTGGAGGTCTCGCCATACCTGGCCAATGACACCAGGATGACGATCGATCAGGCGAGAAGGCTCTGGCGCACAGTGGACCGGAGGAATCTCATGCTGAAGGTCCCGGCGACCAACGCCGGGATTCCCGCTATCGAGGAGTTGATTGGAGAGGGGATCAATGTCAATGTAACACTCCTTTTTGCGCGGGAGATGTATGAACGAGCCGCTGAGGCCTACATTGCAGGTCTTGAAAGGTATCACGCGGAGGGTGGCGACCCGGGAAGCGTCGGCAGTGTCGCCAGCTTCTTCGTCAGCCGGATCGACAGCGCGGTTGACGCCATAGTCGAAGAGCGCCTGAAATCCGCGAAGGATCAGGAAGAGCGGGATCTACTCGGGAGCGTCGCCGGGAAAGTCGCGATTGCCAACGCGAGGTTGACCTACAGGCGCTACGGGGAGATCTTCTCCGGGGAGCGCTGGAACACGCTTGCCGATAACGGGGCTAATCCTCAGCGTGTCCTCTGGGCGAGCACCAGCACGAAGAACCCCGCGTATTCGGATGTTCTCTACGTCGAGGAACTCATCGGACCCGATACCGTAAACACGATCCCACCCGCTACGTACGACGCGTTCAAGGAGCACGGAAAACTCAGGTCGAGCCTGGAGGAGAATGTCGATGAGGCCGCCCGAACGATGCAGACGCTGGAGAGGCTCGGCATCTCGATGGAAGAGATAACAGACGGGCTCCTCGATGATGGTGTCCGGCTCTTCTCGGAGGCATTCGACAAACTGCTCAACGCGCTCGACACGAAGAGCAAACCGTCCGATCCGTCGCTCCTCAACGGTTTCGGCTTTCATCTCCCTGAGGGGTTGGCCTCGGAGGTCGAGGAGACACTCGGCGAGTGGCAGGTCGAGGGGAAGGTCAGGCGGACCTGGTCGACCGATTCGTCCGTCTGGACCGGCAGCGACGAAGCGGACTGGCTCGGGTGGCTCGGCGTTGTGGAGGAGCAGGTGGTGGATATTGGAGAGCTCAGGACGATCGCTGAGGAAATCGCGGACGCCGGCTTTACGCACACGCTCCTCCTCGGCATGGGTGGATCGAGCCTCTGCCCATCTGTTCTTGCCAGGACATTCGGCTCGATAGAAGGATTCCCTGAACTCCACGTCATCGATTCTACAGATCCCGGCCAGATCAGATCGAGCGAAGATCTGATCGATCTCAACAACACCCTCTTCATCGTGGCGAGCAAGTCGGGGACGACGCTGGAACCGAATATCCTGAAAGATTATTTCTTCGACCGCGTCCGCAATGAAATCGACAGCGAATCCCCCGGTAAACGCTTTATCGCCATTACCGATCCGGGCTCGAAGCTCGAGGAATCGGCCCGGAGCGAATGTTTCAGACATATTCTCCATGGTCTTCCGAGCATCGGTGGGAGATATTCAGCGCTTTCAAACTTTGGCATGGTGCCAGGAGCCATCATGGGCCTCGACACGGGGCGAATCCTCGATCAGGCACGCAGGATGGCCGCCTGTTGTTACGCGAGCCTCCCCGTCAAGGAGAATCCGGGGGCTGTCCTCGGAATCCTCCTGGGTGTCTGCGCCAGGAACGGCCGCGACAAGGTGACGATCGTTGCTTCGCCGGGGCTGCGTGAGTTCGGGGCCTGGCTGGAGCAACTCCTGGCCGAATCGACGGGCAAGGAGGGGAAAGGGCTGATTCCGGTCGACGACGAGCCCATTGGACTGCCCGAGTGGTACACCGAGGACCGGGCTTTTGTTTATATAAGGCTGGGCTCTAACCCCGATGCGAGCCAGGATTCGGCCGTCGATGCGCTTGAAGAGGTGGGACATCCGGTAGTAAGGATTGAACTCGCCGAGCCGTATGAGCTCGGACAGGAGTTCTTCCGCTGGATGTTCGCTACCGTGGTAGCCGGGTCGGTGATGGGGATCAACCCGTTCGATCAGCCCGACGTGGAGGCGAGCAAGGCCGCCACGAGGAAGATGATGGATGCATTCGAAGACAATGGCGTCCTGCCCGGGGATAAACCGGTGGCCGAGGGTGATGGCATAAGACTGTTCGCCGGCCCGCGCGATGAGGCCGCTCTCGATGAGATAGCCGGAGGGGATAAATCGCTCGGTGGATATATAGGGTCTCATCTGGGCCGGCTGGCAGGAGGTGACTACTTCGCGATTCTCGCGTACCTCGACAACAACGCGTCCAACCGGGAAGTCCTCCAGGAAATCCGGCGGGCTGTTCTGGAGCGAAAACATGTCGCCACCTGCCTCGGATTCGGGCCACGTTTTCTCCACTCGACCGGCCAGGCGTACAAGGGAGGGCCGAACTCAGGCGTCTACCTTGAGATCACGAGCGACGACCACGAAGACATCCCCGTTCCCGGCAGGTCGTACACGTTCGGCACCGTGGAGGCGGCCCAGGCACAGGGCGACCTCCAGGTCCTGGTAGAAAGGGAACGGCGTGTCGTGAGAGTCCACCTGGGCAAGGATGTCGGGACGGGACTGAGACGGCTGCGGGACGTGATCAGAAACACTCCGTGGTAGGGGCGCATTAGTAGCGCCAGGTTGGGGATATGGTCGCACGTTGTGTAATATGGTGCCGTGCACAGGGCGATCATGAGGATCGCGCCTGCGGAAGAACACGGGGACCCGGCAGATGATTCACGGCAGGCACGCGCTGCCTGCGCCGGCTTGTGCGCCCCGATACGTGTCGAAATGAGGAGGTAGATATGCAGATAGGCATGATAGGTCTGGGGAAGATGGGGGCCAACATGGTTCGACGGATGATGGCCGGCGGGCACGAATGTGTGGTCACAACCCGGAACCAGGAGAAAGTGAAAAAGATGGTGGAAGAAGGGGCTGTCGGAGCCTCTTCCGTGGAAGAGCTGGTCGGGATGCTGAGTCCTCCGCGAGCGGCCTGGAGCATGGTCCCCGCCGGCGAAGCCACGGAACACACGGTGAACGCGCTCGCCGGGTTCATGAATCCGGGCGACATGATCATCGACGGGGGAAATTCATATTTCAAGGATGATGTGCGGCGGGCAAAACAGCTCAGTGAGAAGAGGATCCATTACGTGGACGTTGGTACGAGTGGGGGGATCTGGGGACTTGAGCGCGGTTACTGCATGATGATCGGGGGGGAGGATGAGATCGTCAACCATCTTGACCCGCTTCTCAGGACGCTCGCCCCCGGGAATGGCGAAATCGAGCGGACCCCCGGGCGCGATGGCCCGGCAGACAGGGTGGAAGAGGGCTATCTCCACTGTGGCCCGGCCGGCGCCGGTCATTTTGTGAAGATGGTCCACAACGGGATGGAGTATGGATTGATGCAGGCGTACGCGGAAGGTTTTGACATCCTGAAGAGCGCGGGTTCGGACAGCGTTGCGGCGGGACAGCGTTTCGAACTGAATCTCCAGGACATAGCCGAGGTCTGGCGCCGCGGAAGCGTGATCAGTTCCTGGCTCCTCGATCTCACAGCCGCCGCTCTTCTCAAGGACCCGGATCTCAAGGATTACTCCGGCAGCGTCCACGACTCGGGAGAGGGCCGCTGGACAGTGATGACGGCGGTTGAGGAGGCGGTTCCGGCCGATGTAATCTCCGCCGCGCTCTATGCGCGTTTTCGATCGAGACAGGACCACACCTTTGCCGAGAAAGTGCTCTCCGCGATGCGCTGGCAGTTCGGCGGCCACCAGGAGGACCCGTCGGGAAGTTGACCAGACGGGTGCCAGACATACCGGTCGGAACCGAGGGAGGCAAAACATGGAACGGGAAGAGGATACAGTTGGCGCGGGCGACTCGCGAGACGAGCGTATCAAGCCCTGCGTGATGGTGATATTCGGCGCCTCAGGCGATCTGACGAAGCGAAAGCTTGTTCCCGCCCTTCACAACCTCTTCCGGAGGGGTCTGCTGCCGGATGAGTTCGCCGTACTCGGATTCGCCCGCAGAAAGATGAGCCGGGAGGAGTTCCGTGGGAAGATCGAGAAAGATCTTCATGAGTATGCCACCGGTAGCGTCGAGCCTGAGTTCAGAGAGTGGCTGGCCAGCCGACTCGACTATGTTTCCGGGAACTTCAAGGAAACGGATTCGTTCAAGCGCTTGTCAAGCCGACTACAGCGGATCGACAAGAGACATGGAACGGGAGGCAATTATCTCTATTATCTCGCCACGGCCCCGGAGTTCTTTGGCGAGATCGTGATGCGGCTCGGGGCAGAGGGCCTGGCCAGGGAGAAGGATGGCCATTGGAGGAGGGTAATTGTCGAAAAGCCGTTCGGGAGGGACCTCGACTCCGCCCGCGCGCTCAATCAAAAAATCGGGAGCGTGTTTCACGAACGACAGATATATCGGATCGACCATTATCTCGGAAAGGAGACCGTTCAGAACATACTGGTATTCCGTTTTGCGAACGGAATATTCGAGCCTACGTGGAACCGCCGTTACGTCGATAACGTTCAGATTACAGTCGCCGAAGACCTGGGGGTGGAGCAGCGCGGTGGATATTTCGAGAGGGCAGGCACACTCCGCGACATGGTCCCCAACCACATCTTTCAGTTGATCACGCTGACCGCGATGGAGCCGCCGATATCCTTCGAGGCAGACTCGGTCAGGGACGAGCAGGCGAAGGTCCTGCACGCTATCCAGCCCATAGCGCCGGAAGATGTCCTGGATCAGGCAGTTCGGGGGCAGTACGGTGAGGGAACGGTCAATGGCAAGAGAGTGGAGGGTTATCGGTCGGAACCGGATGTGGCCTCTGATTCGCACACCGAGACCTTCGTCGCGATGAAACTCCGCATAGACAACTGGCGCTGGGCCGGTGTCCCTTTCTATCTCAGGACCGGAAAGAGGATGCCGTGCCGGGGCACCGAAATAGTGATCCAGTTCAAGAGCGCCCCGTTCACACTCTTCGAAAAGACCCCCGTCGATCGACTGAAAACGAACGTGCTCGTCATCCGGATTCAGCCCGATGAGGGGATCTCTCTGAGTTTCGGAGCCAAAATTCCCGGTCCCATAGTCGAGCTGGGGACCGTCAACATGGACTTTCAGTACGAAGATTACTTCAAGAGTACTCCGAGCACCGGATATGAGCGCCTCCTCTACGACTGCATGCTGGGCGACGCGACGCTATTTCAGCGATCGGACATGATTGAGGCAGGATGGCAGGTGGTAGAGCCGGTACTCGATGTCTGGAACGCCCTGCCGCCCAGAGACTTTCCCAATTATCCATCAGGCTCCTGGGGTCCCGGGGAGGCCGGGGAGTTGATGGGGAACGACGGTTTCGTGTGGAGAGAGTGCGGCATATGATCCATGGCCGCGGTGAATTCAGCGCGCGTTTGAAAGATGGTCCCGCGGCATGTGCGGAGCATTTTAAGGAAGAAGCCCCCTCTGGCATCAAGCCCCCAACGGCAGGCACGGCAACAGAGACAGGTATAAGATGATGCGTGTTTCGGGACCAGAGATTCGGATCGCGAAGGATACCCTGGAACAGAGCTTTATTGCCGCGGAGGAGTTTGCCGAACGAGCCCTCGAGTCGGTCGAGCGGAGCGGATCGTTCACGGTCGTGCTGGCCGGGGGCACTACTCCGAGGTTGCTCTACACCCTCCTCTCCGATCCCACAGAACCATTTGCCGGCCGGATTCCGTGGGGTAGCTGCCACTTTTTCTGGGGCGACGAACGCCACGTCCCGCCGGAGGACCCTGAGAGCAACTACCGTATGGCGAAAGAAACCCTGCTCTCAAGGGTTCCAGTACCCACGGGTAATGTGCACCGCGTCCAGGCGGAGAACCCGGACGCGAGCGGCGCGGCGTCGGATTATGACGCGAAGGTCAGGGAGTTCTTTCACCTGCAGGGGGGTGAACGACCCGGATTCGACCTTATCCTGCTCGGGCTCGGCACCGACGGGCACACGGCCTCACTCTTTCCCGGGACATCGATCATCCGGGAGAAGAGACGCCTGGTGTCCGCGGAATGGATCAAGAAGCTTCATTCACATCGGATCAGCATGACCCCTCCCGCACTCAATCACGCGGCCCGGGTTATATTCCTGGCTTGTGGCAGCGGGAAAGCGGAAGTCGTACGGGATGTCATCAGCGGAACGTTTCAGCCGGACATCCTCCCCGCTCAAGTCGTCCAGCCGGAAAACGGTACTTTGCTGTGGTTACTGGATAAGTCCGCCGCTGAACGGTTGCAGGGGACGGCTTAGGGTGCGTCCATGCTCTCAGCGCGAGAGTCGCAGCACACTTACTGATATGCAATTACGGGAAGGAAGGCAGTGACAGGGAAAGGCGAGCAATCCATCACCGTTGAAGAGATGCGCCTGGAGGAATCACGCCTCCACGAGATGCACTGGAAGCGCTGGGGTCCCTATCTGAGCGAACGGCAGTGGGGCACGGTAAGGGAAGACTACAGCCCGGAAGGGACGGCCTGGGAGTATTTCACCCATGACCAGGCGCGTTATCGGACGTATCGCTGGGGAGAGGATGGTATAGGAGGTATCTGCGACCGCCGCGGGTATGTCTGCTTCGCGCTCGCGCTCTGGAACGGACGCGATCCTTTTCTCAAAGAGCGTCTTTTCGGGCTGACTGGAAAGGAGGGGAATCACGGTGAGGACGTCAAGGAATATTACTATTACCTCGATTCGACGCCCACACACTCCTCGATGAAATTCCTCTACAAGTACCCTCAGCGGGAATTTCCCTACGAGACACTCGTCCGGGAGAACAGCGACCGATCGATGGACGATCCTGAATTCGAACTGATGGACACGGGGATATTCGACGAAGACCGCTACTTCGACGTGACGGTGGAGTACGCCAAGGCCTCTGTCGATGACATCCTTGTCAGGATCGAGGCCCACAACAGGGGGCCTGAACCTGCGGCGCTCCACATCCTTCCGACGATCTGGTTCCGCAACACATGGAGCTGGAAGGGGGAAGATCCGCCTGGCGGCCTCTCCCGGGGCCGGTTGTTCGAGGGCTCCACCACCCTCGATGTCAGGCACGATTATTACGGCCGGCGATGGCTGATTTGCGAGGGCCGCCCGGAGTTCCTCTTCACTGACAACGAGACAAACTTCGAGCGACTCTCCGGCGAGCCCAACCGGTCAAAGTACGTCAAGGACGGGATCAACGAGTGTGTGGTGAACGGTGCGAAAGATGCGGTGAACCCCGATCGAACAGGGACAAAGGTGTCCGCCTGGTACCGCTTCGATATAGCCCCGGGCGAAAAGGCAGCCGTCAGGCTCCGTCTGACCGATCGTCGTCCCGTGGCAGACATGCTGGGCGCCGGGTATGAGCGTACATTCGCGACACGTATCGCCGAGGCAGAGGAATTCTACGACAGGAAGGTACCAGCAGGCCTGTCGAAAGACGGCAGGAGGATTCATCGACAGGCACTCGCAGGGATGCTGTGGAACAAACAGTTTTACCATTACGACGTCTCGACATGGCTGGATGGCGACCCGGCCGGCCCGGAGCCCCCCCGCGAACGGTTACAGGGACGCAACAGCGAGTGGCGACACCTCTATAATGCTGATGTCATCTCCATGCCGGACAAATGGGAATACCCGTGGTACGCCTCCTGGGACCTGGCCTTCCACTGCATACCCCTGGCACTGGTCGACCCCGACTTCGCCAAGGAGCAACTTATCCTTCTTCTGCGGGAGTGGTACATGCACCCGAACGGTCAGATCCCAGCCTTCGAGTGGTCGTTCAGTGATGTCAACCCTCCGGTGCACGCGTGGGCCGCCTGGCGCGTCTACAAGATCGAGAAGCGCCTCCGTGGCCGGGCAGACCGGGAGTTTCTCGAGAAGGTCTTCCATAAACTGCTGCTCAATTTCACATGGTGGGTCAACCGGCAGGACTGGGAGGGGGACAACCTCTTCCAGGGCGGATTTCTGGGCCTGGACAACATAGGGGTCTTCGACAGGCGTGACCCGTCCCCGACGGGCGGCCTTATAGAACAATCTGACGGCACGAGCTGGATGGGCATGTACTGCCTCAACATGATGACAATCGCCCTTGAACTGGCAAGGGAGAACCGTGCCTACGCCGATGTGGCGAGCAAGTTTTTCGAACACTTCGTCTATATATCGCACGCGATGAACCACATAGGACACGAAGGCATTGAGTTGTGGGATGAGAACGACGGCTTCTATTACGACGTCCTGCACCTCCTGGACGGTCGGCACATCCAGATGAAGGTTCGGTCGATGGTCGGGCTGATTCCCCTCTTCGCGATCGAGACACTCGAGCCGGATCTCATAGACTCGCTACCGGGGTTCAAGAAGCGGATGATGTGGTTCATCGACAACCGTCCCGAGTTCAGGCGTCACGTGGAAACCCGGCCGAGTGGGGATGGTGGGGATCGCCTGCTCCTCTCGATCGTGGACCGTGAACGGCTGGCGAGAGTGCTCTCCTACATGCTGGATGAGGATGAGTTTCTCTCACCCTGCGGGATCCGTTCGCTCTCCCGCTATCACGAGAAGAACCCTTACGTACTTAATCTGGACGGAAAGCGCCATTGCATCGATTACGAGCCTGCCGAGTCAACGACCGCGATGTTCGGTGGAAACTCCAACTGGCGGGGGCCCGTCTGGATTCCCATGAATTTTCTGGTTATCGAGGCACTGCAGAGGTATCATTACTACCTGGGCGATGAATTCAGGATCGAGCTTCCGACCGGGTCTGGCCGCGCGTTCACGTTATGGGAGGTCGCCCGGGATCTCTCCCGGCGTCTGAATGGGTTATTCCTGCGCGACGGCCTGGGGCGGCGCCCCGTCTTCGGGGAGAACGAGAGGCTGCAGACCGATCCGCACTGGAGAGACTACATCCCATTCCACGAGTATTTCCACGGGAATGACGGGAGCGGGCTGGGCGCGAGCCACCAGACCGGATGGACCGGGCTCATCGCGAAACTGATCGAACAGTCCGGGTGCGATTCATAGCAGGATTCACGGAAGGGGCCATCATCCAGCGCAATATGCGCCCCTTCAGACCATCCGAGGGGACAATGCAGGAACCGATGATCACCATACGCAACCTGACGAAGCGCTTTGACGGCCTGACCGCCGTGGATGATCTCACCCTCGATGTACACGCCGGAGAGGTGCTCGGACTCCTCGGGCCCAATGGGGCCGGCAAAACGACCACACTGCGCATGCTTTCGTGCCTGATCTCGCCTTCGTCAGGAGGAGCGACCGTGTGTGGGCATAGTGTGGGACACGACAACACGGCCGTACGGAGGTCGATCGGCATACTTACGGAAGTCCCCGGCCTCTACGAGGAGTTGAGCGCACAGCAGAATATGGACATCTACGCCCGTCTCTATGGAGTGGAGGACCCGGCAGGCCAGGTGGAAAAGTATCTGAAGCTGCTCGATCTGTGGGATCGCCGGGATGAAGCGGCCCGCACGTTCTCCAGGGGGATGAAGCAGAAACTGGCTATCGCCCGGACGCTTATCCACGAACCGCGGGTGATCTTCCTCGATGAACCCACTTCGGGCCTCGATCCCCGGATGACGAAGGTGGTACGGGACTTCATCAGAGATCTGCATGATGATGGGCGTACTATCCTTCTATGCACGCACAACCTCGACGAGGCACAGCGTCTCTGCGACCGTATAGCCATGGTCCGTTCACGCCTGGTGGCCATTGACAGGGCCGAGGTGTTGAGAAGGCGGCTATTCGGTCGACGCACGCTCGTCCGAATCAGACGGGTGGAAGAGGAAATTAAAGGCCTTGTCGACCGGCTCGTTTTCGTCTCCGACGCCCGCCTGGATGATCGTGGGCTCACAGTCACACTGGAGGACCCTGGACGGGACACCCCGGAACTCGTCCGAAGTCTTGTCGCGGCGGGGGCCGATATCCTCTCCGTGACGGAAGAGACTCATTCGCTCGAGGATATTTACCTGAGGCTGATGGGTGACGGACGGGAGGAGGAGCATTGACAGGCCGCATATCAGTGCTTGTGAAAAAGGAGTGGAAAGAACTGATTCACCGCAGGGGATTGATCTTCTCCACGCTTCTCATGTACCTGATATTTCTGTTGATCCCTTTTGTCATAGGGCTGTTGATACCTTCGCTACAGGGCGAGAGCGCTTACAGTGATTCGGACATGGAGCGCACACTCTCCGCCATGTTGAGCCTGGAACCGGAGTTGGCCCACCTGAGCGCCGCTGATCTGTTCGAGATACTGATATTCCGGCAATTCATGCTCTTCTTCCTGATTGGGCCCGTAATAGGGGGGCTGTCGATAGCCGCGTACAGTATAATAGGTGAGAAGGTCGGCCGCAGCCTGGAGCCCCTGCTGGCGACACCAATCCGAACGACAGAACTTCTCTGGGGAAAATGCCTGGCCGCGGCGATTCCGACCGTGCTTCTGACATGGTTCTGCTTCGGGCTTTACGCGGTCGGCATCCGTGCTCTGCTCAGCCCCGAGGTGCTTCAACACGTCTTCAACACGACAGCGCTTCTTGTTGTGTTTCTCATCGCCCCCATGATCGGCGTCCTGGGCCTCAGCGTCGGAATCATCACATCCTCTCGAAGCACAGACCCCCGCTCCGCTCAGCAGGTCTCCCTCGTAGTAATCCTTCCCCTGCTCGGAGTCGTCCTCTCGCAGATATTCGGGCTCTTCCAGTTGACGCCTGGAATCGTCCTCATGGCTGCCGCAGCGCTCGTTGTTATCGATTTCGTCGTCCTGAGGGTAGGTTCGTCCCTCTTCGACAGGGAGACGATCCTGACGCGCTGGAAGTGAGGAGCGGACAACAGGTTGTTGTGTGTACCCCGGCTTACAGCGATCGCACAGTCTCTGACTTATAATATGTAGAAGGAGTTTCTTCCACTGTTCAGGGCCGCATGTCAGGGGGTGTCCGTTAATCCCGCAATAAGGGGCTCTCGCCTCGGGGAGGATACAATGAAGTACCTGTTCACACTGTTCGCAGTTTCCTGCGTCATGTTTATGTTCGACGTCGCACAGCTCCGGGCGGATGACGCCTGGTCGAAGGATTATGACCACCAGTCGGACCTGACGATCACACATGTGGAGATCCGCCTGGCCGATCAGGCCCCAGAGGACGTGGCGGGGTCTCGCAACCCGCAACCTTCCAATTCCCTGATGACCGCTTTCACGAATGACCCTAATGGGCCTCCACCTCCGGTTGAGCACTATTCCTTCACGGGTGGTGCCCAGGCAACCGTCAATCACGTCGTGGGTGTGGCGGCCAACGCCGGTCCTTTTCCTCTGCCTGTCTCACTCGCCCTGGTATGGCAGAGTTGCGGCAATGGTGTGATCTTCCCTCCCCTCCCGGCAATACTGGGTACGTCTTTGGACGGGATGACCCTGGCGGTTACGTTGCCTGCTTCAGGATCATGGTACATCACTGCCGGCGTGTCAGGTTTCAGCTCCGGGGACTATGACTGGATGGCACTCGCGCGCTATGACGGAATGACACCGATCCCGGTTCCGCCCGCACCCGACACCGACGGCTTCGGCGGAATGACCGCCCCGCCGTGGGATCTCTTCGGCATCAATCCTCCCGGTTGCTGCCTGTCATGGGAAAGGCCCTGGTGCTTCAGCGTGGCGCCATGACCTCTGCTCAACGAACGCTTATTCCCCTCGACGTTCCTCCTTCTCCGCCGAGACTGCACAGAAACAGAATCTGAGGCAGTGCAGCCTGTGCTATTGTCTTCTGCAGAGAATTGGCCGATATTCTATATCTTGAGGCCGTCGGCATTGTTTTGTTGTCGACGTTGCTGGCCGTTCAGAAGACCCGGTCGTCTCAGCTCCGTGCAGGAACCGGGAAGGAGACAGACATGAAGATCGCTATAACGGGGTTTCAGAACTCCGGTAAGACCACTGTGTTCAATGCCCTCACCGGCCTGGACTTTCAAGCCACGCCTTATCCCTCAGTCATGGATGAACCGAATATCGGGGTAGTCAAGGTTCCGGACCAGCGGGTCGAGCGTCTCGCCGAGATCTTCCAGCCCAGGAAGACCACGTTTTCCACGATCGAGTATATCGACTATAACGGCTTGATCCACGGAGACCGGGACCATAATCGGAAGGTATTCGATCTGATCCTGGGAGCCGACGCCTTTGTTGAGGTGGTCAGGGTCTTCGACGATGAGTCGATCGCGTACCCCGATGGGGGGATAGACCCCGAACGGGACGCGGCCGGCATCGAGACGGAGTTTCTCTTCTTTGACCTGGAGCTCGTCGACAAGCGGCTCGGCCGGATGGAGGAGGCTGCCCGAAAGGGCCAGCCGGTCGATGCGAAGGAAAGGGATGTGCTCAAGAAATGTGGGGCTGCCCTGGAGCGCGAGGTGATGTTGAGAGACGTGGATTTTTCCGTGGAAGAGGCCGAAGCCATAAGGCATCTGCAGTTTTTGACAATGAAGCCGGGTGTAGTCCTGCTGAATATATCGGAGGCTGGCCTCGGAAAAGAGGAAACGGACCTCCTGGTGAGCGCGTTAGCAAAGGGGATGAACCACGTAGTGGATGACGTTATCTCGCTGAGCGCAAAGATCGAGATGGAGATTGCGCAGCTCCCTCGGGAAGAAGCAGCCGAGTTCATAGCCGAGCTCGGTATAGAGGAACCGGCGCTCAATCGGTTGATCAGGCTCGGTTACGAGAAATGCGGCCTCATCTCCTTCCTCACGGTAGGAAGTGACGAAGTGAGGGCCTGGACGATAAGGAAGGGCACGATCGCCAGGAGAGCGGGCGGAAAGATCCATTCCGACATCGAGAGGGGATTTATACGCGCCGAAACAGTCTCGTATGATGACTTCGTCTCGGCGGGAAACATCGCCGAGGCGCGGAAGAGAGGTCTCTTTCGCCTCGAAGGAAAGTCATACGAGGTAGCAGACGGGGATATAATCGATTTTCGATTTAACGTGAGCTGAGCACCGATCTATTATCTATGCTCGAACCTGTCAAGAGACGCTGATTCGCCTCTATACAGGTTTCACTCCAGGACGTGCACTCCTGGAGGCGTTGTTGCGGGTCGAGTGGACGCCCGGGATCGCGAATAGTAATGGGGGCCTATTCCCGCATCTACTTCAACACGACGAGCTTGCGGGTTGACACGTAAACGCTAGCCTTTAGCCGGTATAGATAGATTCCCGATTGAACAGGGTTGTCCCGATCATCATGCCCATCCCAGGTGATACGATCGAGTATTATCCCGACACGGCCGGTATCAATGGCATTGAGCGGATCGTGGCGCCCCGGGCGCATGTCCACGGGAGGCTCTATTTAGGGCCGAGCGTCCCTGGTCAGGGAATAGTGGAAAATGTCTATGACAGGCGCAACCTCTGGGGATACGTCTGGAACTCGGGCGGTAACAGGAACGACGAGGTGTACCAGTTCGGACTGTTCACTGTAGGGGGAGTGAGGGTGGAGTTCTGAGGGGGACGGGGTGTCGCCAGTCGGACGTTATCTCATCGCGAAAAATACAAGGCCAGAGCCTTGTATTTTTCATAACAGGCAATAATTGCCACATACTTCTCGGCTGTCGTGTCTCTCTGGTCGCTCTCCGCTATTTCATTTCCTTCTTCAGCTCGTCCAATTGAGTTTTCAGCTTGTCGAGTTCCTCCTTCAGAGAAGCCATCTCGTCTTTCAGCCCATCCTGGATCTCAAAGCGGAACTCCTTGAACTTCTCCAGCCCATCACCCAGTTCATCGTCTACATCGGGGATGACGATCTTCCCCCTGTATGACGAGAGGAAAGGGGACTCCTCGATGGTTACGTCGAAGTTCTTCGTCTTTTCGTCGCGGATGACGCTCACCTTGACCTTGTCACCCTTCTCCTTCCTGCTGATAACCGTCCTGAGTGCATCAGCGTCGGAGATCTCCTCGTCGTCGATCTTCGTGATTACGTCGCCTCCACGTATGCCGGCCTCGTAGGCGGGGCCGTCTTCCTCTGCCTCGATTACGAGCACTCCTTCCGCCTTCTTGAGCTCCAGGGCCTCCGCGAGTTGAGAATTCATTTCCTCGATCCTGACACCGATGTAATTCCCCTCCAGCTCCGGCAGGTCTATGGAAAAGGGTAACATCTCCCGGTGCTCGAGGGCAGGTGGACCAGATCGGCCGAACAACTCTTCGTTCGAATTCTTCGGTCTCTCCCCTATCTGGACCTCTATTTCTCTATCGCTGCCATCCCTGATAACAGACAGCCGGGCCTCATCACCCGGAGAGCTTTCCCTGACCATCTGAACGAACTGCCGGGTATCTTCTATATCCTCTCCATTGAACGTGCGGACGATATCGCCGGTTTCAAGTCCGGCCTCCTGCGCCGGGCTCTTATCCATCACCTCGTTGATCAGTATACCTTTGTCTGTGTCGAGTCCAGATGCCTCCTTGATCGCTTCGCTGATATCCTGGATCGATACGCCGAGCCATCCGTCACTGTCCGCGGAGATTATGTGGAGCCTCGGGTTCACCACGTCTGCCGCCGGGGCGCCGGGGGCGGACAGCGCGAGCGCCAGCATTGCCGTTACGGTGGCCGAAAGAACCGTCGAAACACTTCTTTTCATCGTTTCCTCCCTGGTTTGGTATGAAGTGTGGTATCGTCGAACTTCGCTATTGTTCAGTAATACAGGGGAAGGTTTCCGCTTGTTCCGTCCCGCCCGTAATCATCAGATCCAGAGCTTGACTTTTTCCGCCCCGCTTGTCATTATCTCATTTATGTCATCCGGCGTCAGTGGCTGTCGGATGGTCTGAATCGTCACTTTCCACGCTGTTTATCAGAGACACGAACTCAAAATGGTTGAGATCCTCTCAGGTGCCTTCGTCCTGAGCGTCCTCCACGCTCTCATCCCCAATCACTGGATCCCTCTCCTCGCGGTAGGCAGGGGGGAGAGATGGAGCAGGGGGGAGACCCTCGTCGTGACGGCCATCGCCGGTGGCGCACACGTGACGGGGACGATCATCATCGGGATAGTGGTAGGATTCGTCGGTATCGGTATCTCCTCATCGTATGACATCATTATGGACATCGTAGCGCCCGCGATACTGGTGCTGATGGGTTTGGTGTTCGTCTGGATGGACATGAGGGGAAAACACCATCACTGCCACACCGGCCTGGAAACGGACGGTTCGGACCGGAGATCGAAGGCCGCGATCATCATATCACTCACGTCCGCGATGGTTCTGTCTCCCTGCCTCGAGATCGAAGCATATTACTTCTCCGTGGCCGCGCTGGGCTGGCCCGCTATCGTGGGTGTATCGGTGATATATTTCACGGTTACCCTGGGCGGGATACTCCTGCTCGTCCACTTCGGCCTCAAGGAGCTCGAGAGATTGCGATGGACTTACCTGGAGCACCACGAACGGCGGGTCACAGGGATGGTGCTCGTGATCCTGGGCGTAATCACCTATCTTGTGGAATACCGCTAATAAGAGAAAGAAAGAGAGATTGACGAAAAATACAAGGCTTAAACCTTGTATTTTTCGATGTGACGCCATATTATTGTCGCATGAACAATGATGAACTTGTTACTGTAGTAATGGGTCAGTTTGCGGGCCCGACCGATCGAGTCGATTCAGACTGGATATTCAACAAGGCCCAGTGGCTTTCAGGGCATCTTTACAGGGGCTATCGAGATGAGTTCTACGTGCCACCTGTCCTGCGGAGAGAACGGGGAGAGATCTTCGGGCTCTTGAGAAGGCCCGAGGCGAGTTACAGGGTGTGCGCCGCCTTTAACGAGGAACTCTATCCTGGGTCCATACGGTTTGCCATCGTCAGGGACTCCATCGACCTGCCGGGCGGCGGAAAACCGGAAAGCGCGCTGATAAGCCAGGCTGGAGATAACGCGAGGACGCTGTTGGGCAGAGCAAGATCCGCCGGCTGGTGCTACGTCTTCGATCTCGGTGAAGATGTCCCCTTCAACTCGGTCCTTACAGAGATGGCCTCCCTGGTTCACTCGTTCCGGAGCATGTGGAGCGATCATCAGAATCAGGTCATCCGGCTCTATAAGGAGTTGAGAAAACAGAACAAGGTGGCCGAGCGACTCGAGATCACGCAGCAGGCGGTGTCAGATATCCTCAAACGCGCCCACTGGAAGGAGATAAAGCGAGCCGAGAGGCTGATCGATTCGGTGTTGAAAGGTATATGATGCGCATTACGACATTTATGACAAATCCACCGAAAAGACGGGGAAAACCCCATGTGAGTGTGTGGCTTGACAGATACGGGCAGTGGCGCTAAGATAGTCGATGTGTTGATCGGTGACCGGATCATCAGGGCGTCCGTCCGTCTGCCGGTGCCGGGAACACCATCACGGCCGTCTGAGAGGGGAGTAATGGCATGAGTGAGACGATGTTCAACCTGAATGGGAAGCTCCTCAGGGAGGAGGAGGCCACTATATCGGTCCTCGACAGGGGTTTCCTGTACGGAGACGGCATCTACGAGACCGTGCTGATCAGGAACGGAAGGCCATTTCGTCTCGAGGCGCATATCTCGAGATTGAGAAGTTCCGCGACCTTCATCAGTGTGAAGATACCGTGGAGCGATGGTGAAATCGCTAACGAGATAGATCGTCTTCTGGAGGCCAATGGCGCGGCGGATGCGGCGCTCAGGATCAATCTTTCACGCGGCGTGGGGGATTGGCGCCTCAGCACGAGCGGCGCCACGGATCCCACCTTTCTACTGTCGCTCTTCCCGATCCCCGAGTACCCCGACGACACCTATACCAGAGGGTGGAGCGTCGTGATATCCAGGAGGGCGGTCGCCATGGATCCCGTTCTACCCGGGCTGGCGAAGACTACAAACAGGTTGAGCCTGATACTGGCGAAGCGAGAGGCGGAAGAGGAGGGTGGAAAAGAGGCAATTCTCCTCAATATGAAGGGATTCCTGACGGAGGGAACGTCGTGCAACATCTTCTTCGCCCGTGACGGTGCGGTCTATACTCCTTCCCTGGAGAGCGGCATACTTGAGGGTGTGACGAGGGGGGTTGTCATGGAGATTCTCAGCGCGAAGGGGAACGTTGCGCGAGAGGCTCTTTATCGTCCCGAAGAACTCCTGGGGGCGGATGAGGCGTTTCTGACGTTTTCGACCGCGGGCGTGGTTCCGATACACAGCGTGGATGGAAAGGTGCTGGGTGCCGGTAGTGCGGGCAGGATTACAGTGGAACTCATGGAGGCGTATGAGATGACGATCGAGCGGGAGACGGGTTCTTCAGTCGACGCGGTTTCGGGATAGTGATAGAGGTCAGCGAGCTCCATTCGTGGGACGTGGGTTGTGGGGAGGCGAAGGATATTCAGGATCGGCTCAAAGAACGGCTGGTCCTCTCGCCGAGTGCGAAGGAGATAACACTCGTCGCCGGAGCGGATGTCTCGTTTTCGGTCGGTGACAAGGAGATGCTCCTCGGTGCCGTCGTCGTGCTGAGATTTCCTGAGCTGTCGGTTGTGGAAGAGGTTGTTTCTTCGCGAAGGGTGCGGTTCCCGTACGTGCCCGGATACCTGAGCTTTCGTGAAGCTCCACCGCTGATAGAGACCTTCCGCCGGTTGACCTGCCGGCCGGACCTCGTCATATTCGACGGGCAGGGCATCGCACATCCGAGAGGGCTCGGCCTCGCATCTCACATGGGCCTGACTCTGGGCACTCCATCCATCGGTTGCGCGAAGAGTCGTCTCGTGGGTGAGCACGACGAACCCGGAGAGAAGGTGGGATCGATGACGCCTCTCAAGTTCAAGGGGAGGGAGATCGGCGCTGTTGTGCGCACGAGGGAGAATGTGAAACCGGTATATGTCTCTCCCGGCCACCTTATCGACACCGCTGGTTCTGTCGACATGATACTGAAGTGTGTCACACGTTTCAGGCTCCCGGAGCCGATCAGGATGGCCCACAGGCTCACACGCAGGGCGCGGTTGGGGGAGGTCGGCGTATGAACCTGCAGAGTGGGGGAATAACGGCAAACGGCAGGACTCGCTATTCCGCGTTGCGCGCGGATATGGTGATGACCCAGATAGTAAGGCGCAACGTCACCGATCGACTGGTGCTTGCCGCCATGCGCAGTGTGCCGCGCCATGAATTCGTCCCCGGGGACCAGGTCGGATGCGCCTATGAGGATCAACCGCTCCCCATCGGTGAGGGACAGACGATATCGCAGCCATACATAGTGGCGCTGATGACCGAGCTGCTCGAGTTGAAAGGCCCGGAGAAGATCCTGGAGGTGGGGACGGGGTCCGGTTATCAGGCAGCAGTGCTGGCCGAGATAGTCAGCGAAGTCTACACCATCGAGATAGTAAAGCCGCTCATGGAACGGGCCGTCGAGAGGTTCGAACGTCTCTTCTACAGAAACATCGAGGTCCGGAACGGCGACGCGTACCGGGGATGGTCCGAAGAGGCGCCCTTCGACGGGATCATCGTTACCGCCGCATCGAAGAGGATACCGGAACCGCTCCTCGATCAGCTTGCCCGGGGTGGAAGGCTGGTTATTCCCGTGGGAGAATCGCATCAGGAATTGATGGTGGTGACCAGGGAGGACGGCCTGAAGGAGAGAAGGGTCATTCCTGTCCGCTTTGTCCCCATGACGGGAGAGGTGGAGAGCGAAGTCCGGAACGAAAGCGAGGAATAGGATATGAAGAAAGATCTCGACGCGCTCATGAACGAGAGGAAGATGGACGCCCTCGTTGTTACAGGGAATGTCCTGGGCAACCCGCCGCTGAAGTACATGGTCGGTGAGGCCGGGGTGATGACGGCGGTGATAGTCAAGAAGAAAGGGGAGCCGACGATACTGATCCATGGTGTGATGGAGAGAGAAGAGGCGCGCGCGTCGGGACTCGAACTGATGGACTTCGAGGAGTTCGGCATGATGGAGATCGCCCGGCAGGGTAAGGGCCCATTCTCGACGGCGAAGGAGTTCCTCAAGAGAATCTTTACCGGGCTCGGGATTAGTGGAAGAGTCGGTTTCTACGGGAGGGTGGAGACGAGTTACTCCTATCCGCTGCTGGTGGATCTGGCACGGGAGCTCGATGGCGTCGAGTGGGTCAGGGAAGAAGAGAGAGACATCTTCACGCAGGCGAGGCTGACGAAGGACCGTGAGGAAATCGCTCACATACGCTCCGCGGGAGAAGGCACGGGCAGGGTGATAGAAGATGTCATCGACCTGCTTCGCTCGGCAGAGAAGGTGAACGGGTCGTTGATCAACTCCGAGAATGGTCAACCCCTGACAATAGGGGATGTGAAGCGTTTCATAACACGCGCTCTGGGCGGACAGGGCCTGCTCGAAGAGGAGGCCACGATCTTCTCGCTCGGGTATGACACCGCCGTCCCCCACAACAGGGGTAAAGAGGAGGAGGTTGTCAGGGCGGGAGAGCCCATTGTCTTCGATATTTTCCCGGCTGACGCGCTGACCGGTTATCACTACGACGTGACCAGGTCGATGGTCGTGGGCGATCCGCCTGAGCAGTTCCTGAAACTCTATGAGGAGGTCAAGGGCGCCTGTGAGGTCGCGGAGGGGCTACTCAGGGAAGGAAACAGCGCAAGCGAGGTCAACACGGCGGTTGTCGACTACTTCGAAGGGAAGGGCCATCCCACCCTGAGAACGGAGGGCAATCAGACCGACGGATACATCCACTCCCTCGGCCACGGGATCGGACTCAACGTACACGAGTCCCCGAGCCTGGGGCTGGTGAAGGGCCCGGGGGACAGATTCGAGAAAGGGATGGTCTTCACGGTGGAGCCGGGCCTCTATTACCCGGACAGGTCGATCGGGGTCAGGATCGAGGATGTATACTGGATGAATGAGGATGGTGTGGGGGAGAAGGTCGTGGACATACCGTATATTTTCAATGTCACCTGACGACTGAACAGGAGCTGACGTGCCGGCAGCGGTCATGTTGCTCCCGGCTTAATTGCCAACCGCAAAGGATAAACATGGGGAAAAAACGTGAACAGGACGTGATGGATAAGCTTGTTTCTCTATGCAAGAGAAAAGGGTTCATCTTCCAGTCGAGCGAGATTTACGGGGGCATTAACGCCTGCTACGACTACGGTCCGCTCGGGGTGGAGCTGAAGAAGAACATCAGGGATGCCTGGTGGAAGGAGATGGTGCAGCTCAGGGAAGAGATTGTGGGTGTCGACGCGAGCATCATCATGCACCCGGGTATCTGGGAGGCGTCGGGGCACGTCGACGGATTCACGGACCCCCTTGTCGACTGCAGGGAGTGCAGGAATCGGTTCCGCGAGGACGAGCTCGATGGAGATAAGTGTCCCAACTGCGGCGGGGAACTGACAGAATCGCGCCAGTTCAACCTGATGTTCAAGACACACATGGGCCCGCTCGAGGAGCAGGGCAGCCTTATCTATCTCAGGCCGGAGACGGCTCAGGGCATATACGTCAACTATCTGAACATCAGCAACGCATCGCGGCTCAAGATCCCCTGCGGGATAGCGCAGGTGGGCAAGGCGTTCCGCAATGAAATCACGCCTGGTAATTTCACCTTCCGCACCCGGGAGTTCGAACAGATGGAGATGCAGTACTTCGTCAAGCCGGGGACCGACGAGGAGTGGTTCGACTACTGGAAGGGTGAGCGAATGGCGTGGTACGGCAAGCTCGGCCTCAACGCGGATAAGCTCAGGTTCCACGCGCATGGGGAAGATGAGCTTGCGCACTATGCCAAGGCAGCGTTCGACATAGAATATGAGTTCCCGTTCGGATGGAAGGAACTCGAAGGGATCCACAACCGGACGGATTTCGATCTCACCAGGCACAGCGCCAACTCCGGGAAGGAACTCTCCTACTTCGACGAGAAGACACGGGAGCGATTCATCCCTTATGTTGTGGAGACGTCCGCCGGGCTTGACCGGACGCTCCTGACATGTCTCGTCGACGCCTACAGTGAGGAGGAAGAGCGTGTCGTGCTGAAACTCTCGCCCTCCATCGCGCCGATCCAGGTGGGCATATTTCCCCTGGTCAAGCGGGACGGCATGCCGGAAGTCGCGAGAAGGATAGAAGACGCGCTGCGGAACGACTTTCATGTTTTCTATGACGAGGGTGGTTCGGTGGGAAGGCGCTATCGACGCCAGGACGAGGCGGGAACCCCGTATTGCGTGACAGTCGATTCACAGACCCTGGAGGACGATACCGTGACGCTCAGGCATCGTGACAGTATGGAACAGGAGCGGCTGGGAATCGATGCACTCGCCGGAAGGATAGGGGACCTGATAGGCACATAGGGTAGTGTACTGAAATGTCGCCCGGTAAGCCGCTGTTGCGGGGAATCCAGATGATCGAAGAATGCATATTCAGTGACTGACACAGAAGAGGAGGCCGGACGATGACCGCCGTTGGAATCGGATTTGCCATCTATCTGCTGGTAATCCTGGTGGTCGGTGTCGTCACCTCGCGGTTTACGAAGACCCTTCCGGATTTTCTCCTCGCCGGACGGAAACTCGGTCCCTGGGTGGTCGCCTTCTCCGAGAGAGCGTCAGGGGAGAGCGGATGGATGCTGCTCGGTCTGACGGGTCTCGCCTACGCCACGGGACTGGCCGACCCGTCAGGGACGAAACTTGAACCGGCGCTCTGGACGGCGATCGGGGGAGTCGCTGGAATCACCGTGTCGTGGCTCCTTGTAGCCGAGCGTCTGCGCCGCGAGAGTGAACGACTGGGTGCGCTCACGCTTCCCCGTTTCCTGGAACTCCGTTTCCGGGAGAACGACCCGGCTGTGCGAATAGTCGCCACGGGGATCATAGCCTTCTGTTTCGCCTTCTACATAGCAGCTCAGTTTGACGCCGCCGGAAAGTCCCTCGAACAGACATTCGGCTGGAGTCACATCTCAGGGGTGCTGGTCGGCGCGTCCATCATCGTCTTCTACACACTCATGGGAGGATTCCTGGCGGTCGCCTGGACGGACTTCGTGCAGGGGTGGATAATGCTCGTGACGCTGGTGGTTCTTCCCCTGGTCACACTCTCGCTGCTCGGGGGACATGGAGGACTCAGCGAGAAGATCGGCGAGATCGACCCGCGGTTCCTGACCGTAACGGGTGGACGTACAGGCTGGGGTCTCCTGACAGGGATTCTCGGCGGATTCGGCGTCGGCCTCGGTTATTGCGGCCAGCCGCACCTGCTGGCGCGCTACATGAGCATACGTTCTATCGATGATATTAAGAACGCAAGACGCATAGCCATCGCGTGGGCCGTGTTCGCTTATGGAGGAGCCGTACTCATGGGCCTCGTTGCGCTGGCCTGGTTCGGCGCGGGCCACTTTGCCGATCCGGAAATGATGATGCCTGAGCTCGCGAAGACTATCTTCCCGCCATGGGCCGCCGGAATACTCATCTGCGGAGCGCTCGCAGCCATGATGTCGACAGCCGACTCGCAACTGCTGGTCACCACATCATCGGTCGCGGAGGATATATATCACCAGCACATAAACAGGAACGCGAGCCAGAAACAGCTCGTCATGCTTTCTCGAGTGGTTACTCTCGCGGTCGGAGTCGTCGCCATATTCCTCTCCCAGTTGCCCCGGTCTATCTTCGACAAGGTCCTCTTTGCCTGGGGAGGGCTTGGCGCGGCGTTCGGACCCGCTCTTATCCTTTCGCTGTGGTGGCGCGGAACCACGCGAAACGGGGTCCTTGCAGGTATGATCACCGGCTTTCTCACCGTTATCATCTGGGACAACTCTCCCTGGTCAGGTGCTGTCTATTCGCTTGTCCCGGCATTCATCCTGGCATTCATCGCCGTCATAGCCGTCAGCCTTCCGGCAGGGAATGATCGGTAACAATCCGCGCTCAGTCGGCGCCGGCCGGGGAGACACCCGGTCGGTGCGTGCCATTACAGCATTCGCGCAGTCATGGAGGCAGGAATGACAGTAAAGAGCCAGAGGCTCGTCATCGAGACGCGAGGCAACAACGACACGCACGATATCACGGCGATGGTGGCCGACATCGTGGAGAGGACAGGCCTGAGAAGCGGGATCGTCACGATCTTCGTCCCGGGATCCACCGGAGGTGTCACGACGATCGAATACGAGAATGGCGCGGTGCAGGATCTCGACGATCTCCTCGACAGGATCGTTCCGAGTGACATCGAATACAGTCACAACCTGAAATGGGGTGACGGGAACGGCCACGCGCACGTCCGGGCGGCGCTCATCGGCCCGTCGCTGACGGTACCCTTCAATGGAGGGAGCCTGCTGCTCGGCACATGGCAGCAGATCGTCTTTGTCGATTTCGACAATCGCTCGAGACGGAGGGAGATAGTCGTACAGGTGATGGGTGAAAGCGATTAAAGGGGAAGGCCGATGAAGACCGGCCTGGTATACAGCCATTCATACCTGGAACATGAGACGGGTAACCATCCTGAGAACCCGGGCAGACTCAAGGCGATAACCTCACATCTGCAGGTAACGGGTCTGCTCGACGCGCTCGAGTTGATTGAACCGGAGGAAGCGGACGAAGAGGCGATCAGGGGTGTCCACTCCGCGGAGATGATCGAAAGGGTCAGAGACATCTGCAAGGCGGGTGGAGGCCATCTCGACGCGGACACCTTCGCCTCGAGCAGGTCCTGCACAACCGCCCGAAAGGCCGCCGGTGGGGTCGTCCGCGCCATAAAGGGCGTGATGCGCGGTGAGTTATCGAACGCGATGGCACTGGTCCGACCGCCCGGCCATCACGCTACGCGGACAGCCAGCATGGGATTCTGCCTTTTCAACAACATCGCGATCGGGGCCCGCTATCTGATCGAAAAGAGGGGGCTGGAGCGGGTCCTCTGCGTGGACTGGGACCTCCACCACGGAAACGGCACACAGGACATATTCTATGATTCCCGAAAGGTCTTTTATTTCTCCATCCACCAGGGAGACTGCTACCCGGGGACGGGGATGCAAGGGGAGAAAGGTGTTGGAGAGGGCCTTGGCTTCACACTGAATACCCCTCTCCCGGCCGGGACCCCCGAGGTGGAATATCTGGAGCGGTTCAGGCGTTCACTTGCGGTCATAGCAGAGATGTTCTCGCCCGAGTTCGTCCTTGTCTCGGCCGGTTTTGACGCCCACAGGGACGACCCTCTGGGGGGGTTGATGGTGACCGAGGGAGGATACGCCGAGATGACGAGGCTCGTGAAGCGGCTTGCGGAGGAGCAGTGCGATGGCCGCCTGGTATCGGCCCTCGAGGGGGGGTACCACCCCGACGCGCTGGCTGGTTCCGTGTTCGCGCACCTGGAGGCGCTTCGCGAATGAACGATATGGCGGTCGGCATAGACACGGGAGGCACGTTTACCGATTTTATCGCCGTGACCGGCGGTGATGTCACAGTCCGGAAGGTCCCCTCAACGCCGGATGACCCCGCGAGGGCTGTCCTCGACGGGATCAGGGGGCTGCCTGGTGCGGGAGAGGCGCGCAGGATTGTGCATGGATCGACTGTCGCCACCAACGCGCTCCTGGAAAGGAAGGGCGCGAGAACGGCGCTCATTACGACAAAGGGCTTCGAGGACGTCATAGAGATCGGCCGCCAGACACGTCCGCGCATCTATGACATCATGGTGGAGCGCTTCTCACCGCTCGTTGATCGCTCCGACCGGTTCGGCCTGGCGGAACGAACCGGGCCCTTCGGCGAGGTGGAGAAGGATGTATCTGTGGAAGAGGTCACGGCCATCGCCGCCGAGTTGAGAGAAAAGGGGATAGAGTCGGTGGCAATATGTCTTCTCAACTCATACGCCAACCCGCGGAACGAGCGTGTCGTGGAGGAGAAGCTGAGAGAGTACGGTGGCTGGCCGCTTTCGGTGTCATGCAGGATAGTACCCGAGTACAGGGAATATGAGAGGTGCAGCACCACCGTGATAAACGCGTATGTCAAGGTGCTGATGGCCGGCTATATAGCGTTGTTGAGCCGGGAGCTGAGTGCGGACGTCTTCAGGGTCATGCAGTCGAACGGCGGTTTCATATCGCCTGCACGGGCGGTGGAGGAACCTGTGCGAACGATCCTGTCAGGCCCGGCCGGGGGCGTCACCGGTGCGCTGGAGGTGGGTAGACAGGCGGGACTGAGCGATATAATCAGCTTCGACATGGGAGGCACATCGACGGATGTTTGCCTCTGTCGTGGAGAGGTGGCCACGACGACAGAGATGGAGACGGGAGGCTGTCCCGTTCGAGTGCCGGTAATCGACGTGCACACCGTCGGGGCCGGTGGCGGATCTATTGTGTGGATAGACGGTGGTGGCGCGTTGAGAGTCGGGCCAGAGAGCGCGGGTGCGGACCCGGGACCGATCTGCTACGGCGTGGGTCACGACCTGACGGTGACCGACGCGCATCTCTTCCTCGGGAGGCTCGATGAACGCTGGTTCCTGGATGGGACTATGTCTCTCGATGTCGACAGGGTCTCCTCGGCGATGGACGACCTGGCGGGAAAGGTCGGGAAGAGCCCTTCCGGGGCCGCGCTTGGGATCATAGAGGTCGCGAATGTCACCATGGAACGGGCCATCAGGGTCATATCTCTCGAAAAGGGGCACGATCCGGGGGATTTCACACTTGTGGCGTTTGGCGGTGCCGGGGCGCTGCATGCCTGCGACATCGCACGGGATCTCTCGATCGGGAGGGTCCTGATACCTGCTGACGCCGGCGCGTTGTCGGCAAAGGGGATGCTGACGGCCGATATAGTGATAGACCACTCCGCGAGCGTGCTGGCGGAATGGGAGGGATGGTCCGGCGAGTCGGCAACCGCTCTCTTTCGAGGGCTCGAGGCCGATACGTCGTGCGAGATGAAAGATGAGGCCGGAGAAGGCGGTGAATGGACCATCGAGAGGACGATCGACATGCGTTACGTGGGGCAGAGCTACGAGTTGAATGTGCCATGGTCTGAACATGCGGATGAAGAGTTCCACTGTATGCACCAGAGACGATATGGTTTCGCGGAGCAAGGCAGGGGCGTCGAGGTCGTGACCGCGAGGGTGCGCGCCGTCAGCCGCGTACCTTGTCCACCGGTCCCCCGCGAGCGTGAGTCTGCCGATATTGCCCGCGACGCCCGCACAGGCCGTAGAGAGGTCTATTTCCGGGATGGACCGCGGCGGACAGACGTCTACCTGCGCGGGAGGCTGAGGCCGGGGAACAGGATCGAGGGGCCCGCGATAGTGGTCGAATACACTGCCACGTCTCTGATTCCACCCGGTGTTGAGGCGAAGGTCGATAGATATGGCAGCCTCATTCTCGAGTTGCGATAACCGGTCGCGCTCACGCCGGAGAGGACGTAGCTGGCTCAATCAACCGAAAGAAAGGTGACACGGCTGTGACGTACGATCCAGTCACACTGGAGGTGTTCAGGAACCTCTTCCACTCCGTCGCCGAGGAGATGGGGGTCTCCCTGATGAGGACCGCGTCTTCTCCCAACATAAAGGAGAGGCGGGACTATTCGTGCGCTCTCTTCGACGCCGATGGATGGCTCGTTGGGCAGGGAGACCACATGCCCGTACACCTCGGGTCGATGCCGCTTTCAGTCAGATTCGCGCTTGATCACGTCGCCATGCAGCCGGGAGACGTAGTCGCACTGAATGATCCCTACAGGGGCGGGACGCACCTGCCCGACATCACGCTCGTCTCTCCGTTCCACACGGCGGGTTCATCGGATCCCGTCTTCTATCTGGCAAACAGGGCGCATCATTCCGACGTCGGTGGCATGAGTCCGGGTTCCATGCCGCTGGCCGGCGAACTGTTCCAGGAGGGTATCATCATCCCGCCTCTCCGGCTGGTCAGGGATGGAGTCATAGACGACGACATAATGCGGCTCATCCTCGCCAATGTCAGGACGCCGGATGAGAGGAGGGGAGACCTGACAGCCCAGCTCGGATCACTCAGGACAGGGGAGCGCCGCCTCGGGGAACTGATCGGGCGTCATGGCCTGGAGAAGGTATCGCTGTATGCCGCGGAGTTGCGGGGCTATACCGAGCGGGTGATGCGGAGCGTGATAGGTGATATCCCGGACGGAGAATATGTATTTTCCGATTTTCTCGACGACGACGGGATGGGAAGTGGACCCGTAGAGATAAAGGTCAGAATCACGATCAGCGGGGAGCGTGCGGTGATCGATTTTGCAGGTACCGCCCCGCAGGTAAAGGGCAATATCAACGCCAATTATGCCATAACAATGTCTGCGGTATTCTATGTGTTCAGGTGTCTCCTTCCTTACAGGATACCGTCTAATTCAGGGTGTGTGGCGCCGATCGAAGTCATCGCTCCAGAGGGGAGCGTCGTCAATGCCCTCTTCCCCTCGGCGGTCGCTGCGGGGAACGTGGAGACATCGCAGAGGATAGTGGATGTCCTCTTCGGCGCCCTGTCGAAGGCGCTGCCTGACAGAATCCCGGCCGCGAGCAGCGGTACAATGAATAACCTGACCCTCGGCGGTGCTGATCCCGCCTCGGGCGGCCGATACGCCTACTACGAGACGATAGCGGGTGGCATGGGCGCGAGACCGGGGAGCGATGGTCTCGACGCTGTGCACACCCACATGACGAACACGATGAACACGCCCGTCGAGGCGCTGGAACGCTATCTTCCGCTGAGAGTCGATCGATATGAGATCGTGCACGGAAGCGGCGGAGAGGGGCGCTACAGGGGTGGCAATGGAATCCGGAGAGATTTCAGGTTGCTTTCGGACGCGACGGCGACCATTATTTCGGACAGACGAACGCGCGGGCCATATGGCCTGAGCGGCGGCGAAGAGGGGAGGCCGGGCAGGAACGTGCTGATCCGGCGGAGTGGGATGGAGGAAGAGCTCCCGTCGAAGGTGGAAGTGCGGCTCGAAGCCGGCGAGACACTGAGTATAAGAAGCCCCGGGGGTGGAGGGTTCGGGTCAAAGGCGGAAGAGAAAGGGCGGCCTGATGGTTGAATCTGAATGCGGCAACCGGGGCCTGGACGGATACAACCCGCAGAGGGTCATGGAACAGATACGGGCCCTGAGTGTCCCGAGGCGAACCGGATCGGCCGGGGAGAAGAAGGCGGTCGATTACCTCACCGAGACGTTCCGCGCAATGAAACTTCCTCTCTCGAGGGAGAAATTCACATTCTCGACCTTCCCCGCGAAGATAGGGACCAGGCTCGCCATCCTCCTCCTGTGGCTGACTCCCATACTGGCGTTGAGCCTGCGCGCGATCTCCACCAAAGGTTCGGCCGTCGTTTTCTTCTCCGTCCTGGTCGCCTCATTCACGGGTCTGAAGTGGAATCGATTTGTCGAGAGGCTCTACGACCTGGGTTTCATGAGAAAGGAGTCAGAGAACCTGTTCGCGATCCTCAAGCCTGAAGAGGTGCTGGGGAGGATAGTCCTCCTCACCCATTATGACTCGAAATCACAGTCTCTGCCCCTTTACGTCAGACTCATACTGTACACGGTCTTCTTCGTTGGGCTTGCGGGTGTCTCGCTCCTCGCCCTTATATTCCAGATCTCGGGCTCGGACACGCTCATCGTCTACCTGTGGGCACCATCTCTGCTCCTCACGATACCCTCTTTCCTGCTGATCTTCAATTTCAGTGGTAACCGGTCACCGGGGGGAATCGACAACGCCTCGGGAGTCTCGCTACTCATTGAGCTGGCGAGGAACCTGAAAGACAGGGGCATAGCCGGGATAGAGGTAATCTTTCTCTTCACGGGAGCGGAGGAGGAAGGGCTCGCCGGGGCGCTCAGGTTCATGCAGGGAAAAGGGTCTGAGTATCACCCGCACAACACCTACTTTGTGAACATAGACGGGATCGGCGCGCCGGGCGACATAGTCCTCTTCTCTCGGCACGGGTTCCCGGTCGTGGACAGCGGTAGGCAACTCGGCGTGGTTCTCAACGGAGTGTCGAGAGATGCGGGAATCAGTGTTCACCCGACCTATTTCCCTTTCTTCCCCGGGCTCGACCACGTGCCTGTTGCGTACAGGGGCTTCAGGGCGGTCAGCCTGTCGAGCACCAGCTTGAGCCGGGAGTGTCTGTCAATCCACACGCAGCGGGACAGCGCGGGCAACGTCTCCGCCGATGCGGTCGAGCGAGGCTATGCCCTGATCTGCGCGCTGGTTCGGGAGCTCGAGCGGGGGGTCTCTGCGTGATGGACTCGATCCTGTCGTTCCTCGGCCTGTCTGCTCTCTACCTGGGACTTCTTCTCGGCCTCTTCCTCATCCCGCTCGGCCTGCCCGGGAACTGGCTCATCCTCGGAATCGCAATTCTGAAGGCCTGGGCGACAGGCTTCCAGGGCCTGACCTTCTCATGGATTCTGCTGCTGCTGGCACTCGCACTCCTCGGGGAGGTGATAGAGTTTCTCCTGGGCATGTACGTCGCCAGGAGGTACGGCGCCTCACGATGGGGCATGATGGGCGCCTTCTTCGGTGGAATAGCCGGCGGAATAATAGGGACGCCGCTCCTCTTTCCGGGAGTCGGGACGATGGTCGGCGCGTTCATCGGCGCCTTCGCCGGTGCTTTCGCGCTCGAATACCTTCACCGGATGCGCAGCGATATAGGATACAAAGCGGGTGTCGGTGCGTTTGTCGGCAGGATCCTGGCGGTTGTCCTGAAACTGGAGGTTGGAATCGCCATGGTACTCATCCTCATCATCAAGGGGTGAGCGAAGGATTCCCGTTCTTGACATGCGGGACAGGCAGGGGTATATTCAACCAGAGGAGATTGCTCCCCCGGGGAATGGGGGATTTTTTTTGGCTATGGATGTGGATAGAAGATGAGCTGTATAGTAGTCCTGGGGACTCAATGGGGAGATGAGGGGAAGGGCAAGATCGTCGACCGTCTCGCCGAATCGGTCGATATTGTTGCCAGATATCAGGGCGGCGCCAACGCGGGCCACACAGTGGTGGTTGGTGGCGATAAGTTCATCCTCCACCAGATTCCTTCCGGTATTCTTCATCCCGGAGTCGTGTGCGTGATCGGAAACGGCGTGGTCCTCGACCCCCTGACCCTCTTCGATGAGATCGAGGAACTCGAGAATAAAGGCGTCGACACGCGGGACCGGATAAGGATCAGCGGGCGCACCCATCTCATACTGTCATATCACAAGGCACTTGACAAGGCCCGGGAGGGCAGCCTCGGGGATGACAGAATCGGCACGACCGGCCGTGGTATCGGACCTGCATACGAGGACAAGGCGGGTCGCGTCGGGATCAGGGTGGCGGATCTCATCGATCAGGATGCTCTCACGAAGCGGGTTCGGGACAACGTCGAGACGAAGAACATCCTCCTGAGACACGTTGGAGGGGGTGAGATTCCTGCTGACGAGGTAGTGGACGAGATAATGAGCTGTCGGGAAAGGCTGCTCGATCACATGGACGACACCTCACTTTTCCTGACGAGGTGTCTGGAAGAGCGTCAGATGGTCCTCGCCGAGGGCGCCCAGGGAACCATGCTCGATATTGATCACGGGACCTATCCCTTTGTGACATCATCCAATACGACCGTGGGGGCGGTCGCCGTGGGACTCGGGATCAGTCCCGCGTGGATCGAAAGGGTGATAGGTGTCGCAAAGGCATACACTACCAGGGTCGGCAGTGGGCCATTTCCGACAGAGCTCGATTCCGATCTCGGCGACAACCTGAGGAGCGCAGGGAACGAGTTCGGGTCTACCACGGGCAGGCCGAGGAGGTGTGGTTGGTTTGACGCCCCGGTGGTCAGGCTCGCCGTAAGGCTTAACGGAATTACCGAGCTTGCCGTGACGAAACTCGACGTCCTCGACGGTTTCCGGTCGATCAGGATAGGGACCGGCTACAGCTATGACGGTGTCACACTGACCGATTTCCCGACGGATCTGACCAGGCTGGAAAAGATAGACCCTGTCTATGAAGAGGTGAACGGGTGGGACGGCGCGACGAGCGGGATAGTGGATTCAGAAGAACTGCCGGCAGGAGCCCTCGATTATCTCAGGAAGATAGAAGAGCTTGTCGCGTGCCCGGTGCGATATGTCTCGACGGGGGTAGAGAGAGGAGAGATAATGGATCTGTGGGAAGACGAGTTTCAGTGATGCAGAAGCACCTTTCCGGTCTCGCCCGCGTCTATCATTCCGATCGCTTCATCGAACTGATCGAGCCGCATGCGATGTGTGATCACGGGGCTGACATCCAGTTTTTCTGACTCGAACAACCTGTCCATCTCCTTCCAGGTGTCGAACATCAGCCGCCCGTTTATCCCCTTTATCTGCAATTCCCTGAATATCACTTCTTCCGCCAGGTTGATCTCCACGTTCCCACCCGGTATCCCGAGAAGAGACGCCCTTCCTCCCTTTCTCAACGCCGCGAAACCCTGATGAATCGCGTCGGGGTGGCCTGACATCTCGAGCAGAACATCAACCCCGACGCCACCAGTCTCTCGCATGATTATCTCTGTGAGATCCTCCTCGACCGGGTCGATCACGATATCTGCGCCCATCGTGCCCGCGATCTCACGGCGGACCTTCCTTACCTCCGTGGCGTAGACCCTGCTTGCACCGCCGGCCCTGGCGACGGCGATCGAGAAGAGGCCGATGGGGCCGCATCCGGTGACCAGCACCGTGGTGTTCTCAATCGTGCCTGAAAACGTGGTATGGACGGCGTTGCCGAGCGGCTCCATGACGGCCGCCGTTTCGGGAGTTACAGCGCTTATGACGGGCCACACGTTCTCGATCGGTACAACCACGTATTCCGCGAACGATCCATTCCTGTCGACCCCCAGGATCGAGACATTCTCGCAGATGTGCGCGTTGCCGGTGCGGCACTGGTAGCACGTGCCGTCACTGATGTGGGTCTCCGCGGTGACCAGGTCTCCGACACTGAAACGGGTCGCGTCTCCAGCGATTTCCACTACTTCGCCCGAGAACTCATGTCCGATGATCATCGGGGTATGTATCCGCTGTTCCGACCACCTGTCCCAGTGATAGATGTGGACATCGGTCCCGCAGATGGCCATGTATCGGGTCTTTATGAGCGCCTCCCCGGGGGACGGGACGGGTACGTCGACCTCGGTTATCACGATACCGGGCCCATCGGATCTCTTCATCGCCGCCGTCATTTTATCGCTCATTGTTTCGTTCCTTCTTCTTAATGGGTTTCTAATCGAGAGACGCTCCCGTCTCTGGCAGTGTCTAAGATATTATACAAGATCGGCCGGATATTTCAACCTTCGATTGCAGCCCTGGAGTTTCCCCGGAAAATCCGGTCAAACCTCCATACGTTTTTTCCATGTCATTTTCGCTCTGGATGTCATTCCCGCCCCACATGTCATTCCCGCCTCACATGTCATTCCCGC
>CAZOAR010000029.1:0-34857 GCA_964577985.1 uncultured Gemmatimonadota bacterium
GGAGATGAATGGCACCCGCACGAATGATTCGCGCCCGCTCGATAATATGGCCCCGCTGGCAGATAAGTATTCGGATGGTTATATTTACAATGGCTGTGATTATTCAACCATGAGGTAATAGCCGGAAGAGGAGGGGGCATAGAAGGTGGCGAACGACACGAGAGAAAAAATAACGGCGGACATGACGGTCCGAGATGTCAACATGAAGTACCCGCAGGCGATGACAGTCTTCGACAAGTATGGAATCGCCGGTTGCGGCGGAAAGTACGGTCCTCCGGAGTCTCTCAACTTCTTCGCTCAGGCACACAAGGTCGACTGCGACGAGTTGATTGGAGACCTGGAAAAGGCAATCCGGGGGGAAGTCGTCGCGGAGGGATCGGGCAGGGTAAGAGAAGAGAGCACGTTGTACAGGGGATTCGTCAAGGCCGCCATAGTCTGCGGGCTGACGGCGGGTGCCGGCTGGGGTACCGTGCTGTTGAGCGATATTGCCTTCTTCAGGGGTTTCTCGATCTCCAGGCTCGCGTACGCGCAGACGCACGCCAACGTCCAGGTGTATGGCTGGGCAGGGTTGTTCATAATGGGCTTTGCCTATCACGCGATACCACGATTCAAGAACACACCGCTCCGTTACGGACAGACGGCATTTATCTCCCTCATCCTTGTCCTGGTCTCGCTGCTGACGAGATTCATCTCGCAGCCGTTCGTGCAGGGCGAACCGATATTCGGCGGGTTGCTGATCAGCTCGGGGCTGCTCCTTGCCCTCGCGTATGTCTCGTTTCTCTTCAGCATGGTCGCCACTATCTGGAAGGCTGAGTCGGAGACAGAGTTCTATGAGAAATTCGTTGTCGCCGCGCTGGCGTGGGGACTCGTCTCAGTCGTGGTGAATCTCTCATCACTTGTGGCGATGGTCAACGGGACCACGCCTCTACTCACACCGGCGACCGACGAAATCCTGAGACACATCCAGTTGTATGGATTCATCGGTCTCATGATAATAGGAGTCTCCTACAGGCTGCTTCCAGGATTTCTGGGGATAGACACGGCCAGTCCGACCGGCGCCGGGTGGGCCTTCGCGCTTTTCAACATCGGGATCGTACTCTGGTTGTGGGGGGCACTGGCCGGGATGCCACAGCTCGTGATAGTCGCACTCGCGATACAACTGGCCGCAACCCTGGTGGTTGTCCTTTCGCTGGCTGTCTTCAGGCATCAGCATGCGGCCATAGAGATCGAGGGTGGCAGCCCTGTTTTCAGATGGTACATCAGGCTGGCGTATGCATGGCTTATCGTTGGGCTGATGATGGCCACTTCCGGCTCGATAATCGAAATGACCTCATTTTCTCCGCAGGCGCACGCGTTCATAGACGCGTATCGACACGCGCTCGCCATGGGTTTTGTCACCACCATGATCCTCGGAGTCGCGCAGCGGGTCATACCTGTGTGGGAGGGTAAGGAGTTGCACAGCCCCGCGCTGATGGTCTGGGTCCTCCTGCTTGTAACGGTCGGGACCGGCGCGAGAGTCCTCTTCCAGGCTGTCGGCGCATCCACCGGCAGCTACTTGATCGGTAGTTCCGGCTACCTGCAGTTTGCCGCGATAGCCTTGTTTTCTTATAATATCTGGAAAACACTCAATCTTTCGGATGAAACAGTTCCGAAGACACTCCAGCAGGAGAGGCCCACACCGGGTCGCGAAAGCAAGGGGATCGAGTCGAGATTCGGGCCGAAGACGAAGGTGTTCGAAATCCTCCATGAGTTCCCCGGCTCCGCATCCGTTCTGTCCGATCTGGGGATAGGGGGATTGACAGACGGAGGTTCGATTCCCAAGTTTCTCACAGTCGAGAGGCTGTGCAGGTCTAACAGTGTCGAGATTGAGGCGGCTCTCGGGGCGCTCGAGGAATATTGTTCCCGGGATGGATAATAAGAGAAGAACCGGAGGAGAAAGAGAATGAGTCAATTCCTCGGACCGATCCATCACCTCATGTGGGATCGGATCAAGCTCGTCAATGACAGGGACAGGTTCGTGGGTGACCGGGTGGTCAGCGAACTGGGAGATCCGGGCGCCGAACAGGTTGTCTCGAAGGCGCGGGCGGAGTTCGGGTTTGCATGGAATGATAAGCCGCTCGAAGAGCAGGTGGGCGATGAGTCTATTCACGGTTTTCTCCAGGATAAGGTTGATCGCGCGGAAATAAGCGAGGCGGCGCTCGTGAGCGCTGTGAGCAGCGCATTCGGCGAGGCCGGGGTCGACATCCTCGAGAAATCCTTTTACAGGCATGGGGAAGAGTTCGGCGCGAATCTGATCGATGAGGCGGGCGTCGAGATAGACGACCTGGAGGGAATAGAGGAGATCCTTGACACATATCTCCTGGAGGGGATGCCCTGCGATGGCGGTGTGTCCTCAACGATTGACGGAACGGGTACACTGCTTATATCAAGGCCTGACGCCCTTCACAAGTTCTACTGGGAGAGAGTGTCGGCAGAGCCGGGACTGATGGTGAATCTCGGGGGCAAGTGGATAGCCGGGCTGCTACACTCCATTAATCCGGGTTTCACATTCGAGAGAACGCACGTCGGTGCTATGACAGAGGACCACATCGGAACAGGAGGAGAGAAAATGACGGAAGGCAACGGAAACGATTTCGTTCAGCGTGTCAATGACGCGCTCGACCAGGTTCGTCCCATGCTCGCCATGGATGGCGGAGGTATCGAGCTCGTCAACGCGGATGCCGACAGGAAGACCGTGTCGGTCAGGCTGATGGGTGCGTGCCACGGCTGCGCGGGGGCCCAGATGACCCTTCAGCACGGCGTCGAAACGGCGCTCAGGGAGAAGATTCCGGAACTGGAGGAGATGATAGTAGTGTAGAGCAGGAGTACGGTGTGCCGTGCTCTGTCTCGGATGCTGAAGAAGTTTTCCCATCAGTTGACAGGCGATATCCTAGGGGTATCGCCTTTGTCTTTGATCTTGCGGATCACGCGCTCTAATTCCCTCCTGACAACCGGGTCAGCGTCGAGGTCGTTCAGGGATCGGAACGCTGCAAGCTGTCTTCCCGGGATGCCATGATGGAACGGTGTTCCGGTGACGGGAGACCAGGAGGCCTGGACATGAGCCTCCTGATCCTCCGCAGAGAACGTGTCCGTTCTGATGCCACTACTTCATCATTATCATCTTCCTGGTCGAGTGCTCCGTCCCTCGCCTGATCATGTAGATGTAAGTTCCTGACGAAGCCGGCTGGCCGGAGTTGTTACGACCATCCCACGCGAAGAGATGCGTTCCACTCGTGAGCGGCTTGTCGACCAGTGTTCTGACGAGCCTTCCCCTCAGATCGTATATCGTCAGGGTGGTCTTCAGAAGATCCGCATCGGGTATATCGACACGGATCGTGGTCATAGGATTGAAAGGGTTCGGATAGTTCTGGGAGAGGGCGAAAGCCCGCGGGAGGTTGACCGTTCCCGGATTGTCTCCAACTCCATCCCCTTCACCTTCGATAATGATGTCATCACAGCCGACCCGTCCGTAGCTGCCGGCGTTAAAGATGTAAACGCCGAAATTCCCGCTCAAAAGAGGTGCCTGGGTCGTATCGACCTGGGGATTATCCGGCAACTCCTGGTCGTCCCAGTAGAGCCAGAAGAGATCTCCCTGTGCGTCGATCTTGAACGTGTGCCAGCCAGAAACCGTCGGAGCGCCTCCCGGGATCTCCGTATCGTCGTAAACGCGGAGATCCACTATGTCGTTCGGGAGAGAGCTGTACTTGCGGAACTTGAGGCGGGAGAGAAAGAACGATGGGTAGAAACTCGATACGAACTGGTAGCCCTGGGCTACTCCAGTGCTTGCGTCCATGTTGACTCGGACCATGATGCCTTCATAGAAACTGTTGTCGGTAATATCTACCCAGATTTGTGCCTCCATACTGTAGTCGGTCAGTGACGTGTCACCGGCCACCGCGAGTCCGAGCCCGCCAAGCGACGCTGTATCGGCTTCGACGACGCCTATCCAGCCGTCACCGCTCGGGTTGACGGGTACGCTGTCAACAGTCATTGGAGTCAACGGGGTTCCGACTGAATCAGAGAAGGAGGATTCCCACTCCAGGTCCATCGCCCCACCCGTAAAGTGTTCCTCGTAGAGGACTACCTGTCCCATGCCCGACCGGAGAGTCAGGCAGATGAGGATGAAGGCTGTAAGAATCACGAACGAGGTTCTGAGTCTCATAACACCGGCTCCTTTCACACGGGGCGTCGACCGCCGTGATGCAACAGTGCAGACAGGTTGGAGACTGGCCTTCCCTTCTTGCTACGGGAAGGTATACGTAACGAGGTTACTGACCATACATGCGGACAATTCGACAGCCTGTATGTGGACTGTCAGACCGCTGGCCGCACCCGGCACAAAGGTGGTTATAGAGGCGATCCCCTGGGAGTCCGCCGTGGAAGCACCTATGATGTTCGGGTTGCTTATCCCGACCGTTTCGCCCGAGCAAGTAGGAACGTTGGTCGATCCCTGCTGAAATCCATAGACGAACCACACGCTTGAACCGGGTGAGGCACCACCGGCCGTGAGCGTATTGTTCTGCCCGGCTATGCCAGGAGACGGGTCGTCCAGAGTGAGTGTCGCGGGTCGCACGATGATGTCGTCGGACAGTGTCTCCGTGAGCCCCATGAATGAGAATGTATAGATGCCGAAGAAACCGTTCGGTATCGCCGTGTCGACCTGAGGATTGCCTGGAAATTCCTGACCGTCCCAGTAGAGCCAGAACTTGTCACCCTTCGCCTTGATCTTCATCAGGTGCCAGCCGGCTACAGTAGGCGCGCCTCCAGGGATCTCTGAACTGTCGTAGACCCTGATGTCCCTTATGGAATCCGGGATACTCACGTAATAACGGAACTTGACCTGGCTTATGCCGAATGGCGAGTAGAAGTTGGAGACGAGCTGGTATCCTCTCGTAACTCCAGTGGTGGTGTCCTGGTGCACTCGGACCATCATCCCCTCGTAATAGCCCGCGTCCGGGTCGACCCAGATCTGTGCCTCCATGATGTAGTCGTTCAGGGCATCATCACCGGCGAGGGCCAGGCCTATTCCGCCCAGTGATGCGGTGTCTGCGACGACATCGCCGATCCATCCATCACCGCTGGGGTTGCCGGCTACGCTGTCGACGAGCATCGGTGTCAACTCGTTGCCGACCGAGTCGGTCCAGGCGGAGTGCCAGACGATGTCCGTGGTTCCCCCGGTGAAATATTCCTCGTAGTAGGGGCCCACGCAGAATCCGGAACTCACCGTGAAGGACAGTCCCGCGAGTGTCGCGAGGACGACGAATAACGTTTTGTGTTTCATGACTGCAGCTCCTTTCGCTTTGTCATAATGCCTGCGACTGTTCCCATCATTGTATACGGTCTGTGTACCGCAGTATGTAACCTGGCCTACACACCCGCCCCGGCGTCCTGTCCCGGGTGTTCATCACCGATCTCAACGGCTCTCTGGTTGCCCCTGGCGGCGTTGCTCCTCATCAAAGCGCCTCGAAGGTATTCCTTTGCGTCATAGCGCCTTGCAAGGAACCTCGATAGCTCGCAGTTATTGTTGTCGATAGACCTCCCGGACAGGACACTAGAAGTCGATCGACACGGAGAATCTCTGTACCAGGTCCAGGTCACCCAGGTCGGCGTACGCGTAATCGACTCCCACCCCGAAGGTGTCTGTCGTGAGCCTGAGACCTCCGCCCAGGGAGAACGATTCCACATCGTGATTCAGCTTGTATCCACCCCGGAGAAAGAGGGTCTCCCTCCATGAATATTCTGTACCAATGCCCATCCGCTCGTCGTTGTCGTTGGGATGAATTCCATCCACCTCCACGGTAATCCTGCTGTCCGGGTTGAGCCACAGTCCGCTCTCCGGTCCTGTAACGTTCACGACCGTACCGACCCTGAAAGTCAGTGGCAGTGCCCAGTCCTGAGTGGAGAGATTGGATTCCGTTTCGTATACACCGTCATTGTTCAGATCTTCTCTCTGCGTGAGATCTCTCCCGGCGAGCTGCATCCTCCCCCCGAAATTTGAAACGCTCATACCGATCCGCATCCCTTTGTACCCGAGGTCGAGGAGTGTTCCGAGGTCGAAGGCGAAAGCCGAAGCGCTTTCATTGAAGAGGTTCTCAGTGATATATTTTCCGGTGATCCCCACAGAGAACCTGTCCGTAAGCGGTCTGGAAAGGGTGAGACCGAGCGTGAGATCGGAGAAATCGAAATAACTTCCTGTGCCCTCGGGCTTCTCGAGCGTCGTCTGCTCCATCTCGCCCGTGTTGAGCGCGATGACACTTAGTCCGATCGCGCCCTGCGACCAGGGGACAACCATCCCGAAATAGTCGTGTGTGATGTCTGCAAACCAGAGCGTATGACTGAAGGTAAGCATCCGTTCGGTTATGATGGCCGCTCCGGCCGGGTTCCAGTAGAGGGTGGTAGCGTCGTTGGCAAGGGCTACGAAGTTCCCGCCCATGGCCACCGCCCTGGGACCGACCTCTATCTTCATGAACTGGGCCGCCGTCGTGCCTACGTTGGTTTGAGACACCATCTCCCGTGGATGTCCCGTGAAGAAGATGACGGAGAGGACAACGATGCACATACCCCTGACCAGTCCCGGCATGATTCTCTTCTCGCGGCGTCTCGCTCCATCTGTTGTCATAACGGGCTCACTTTATTATGAGGAATTTTCCTATCTTCTTCTGACCGCCCGGTGTCTTGACCACATACACGTACAGGCCATACGCGACGGTGTGCTCATTCCTGTTCCTGAGGTCCCAGAACTCGTCGCCACTATCGTCATCATGGTTGATTCCAACAACGTGATCCCCGCCGATCGTGTATATGTCTATCGTGCATTGAGAGGGGAGGTGGTTGAACTGGATCTTCCTGTCGAGCTCGCTTTCTTCCCAGACCGTCGTCACGATGTAAGGGTTGGGGACGACCTTGATCGCGTCGAGGTTGATGTCGCCTGTCAGCACCTGTGGCGCGGTCGTCTGAAACTGGTATGTGATTCCCTCTCGAAACGGCTTGTACGTCCTGATCGTAAACTCATCACCCGGTGAGGGAGGTGTTGCGTCCTCCGGACCGTTCTGGGTCCTGAGCCAGATTTCATTGACCCAGTCCTCGTTGTTGTCGCGTATGCGGATAAGATCGGGCCACAGGTCACCCGCTACCGGGTATTCTCCCGTTGCCGGATTGTAACCCTTGCCACCCGGTATGAGATCGTAGCCGAGCGGGCCCAGCTCGGCCGGGTCGAGCGGTGCCACAGCGAGATCGATGATCTGGACGTATTCACTCACGTCCACCTCGTTCCCGGGGTCGGTCACCTTGTATACTCTGATCGGGACATCGTCATACTCGGCTATGTTATCGTACCATGCCGGGCCATCGGTGATGGCCAGACTTATCGTCGATTCAGGCTCCGTCACCACGATCTTCCAGTCATCGGCGGAGATCACGACCTCATCGAATTCCCATGGATGCCCCAATCGGTTCTCCGTCCACCAGTCGAAGGTGGAAGTGTCCCCGTTTACCACCGTCCATCCTATCTCGCTGACACCGTCTTCCTCGATATCCTGGGCGGAGATCCTGAAACCGTCCACTACGGGCAGATCATCCCGGCTCGGTGTGAAATCGACAAAGGTGAACTCCTCGCCCGTCACCGCGTCCGTAAAGATAAAAGGATCCGTGCCCTTGTCGAGGTCTTCGAGACTCATGAATGTCTGCTCAGTCCAGGTAGTATCCTCTCCTTCAACGGTAACAAGTTCCGAGTCGTTGAATGCTATCCTGTATTCGTGGCCCGTCAGGGCCGAGGGGTCTATTACCTGCAACTGGACCGTGCCCTCGCAGGGACCACCGATCGGTTCAAGATTGCCCTCCGGCGTGCTTCCGGAGGCCACGTTCGTCGGGTCGACTCCCGGAGTGATGCTTACGAGGTATGAGTCACGTGGATCTACGCCGAGGCCGTTCTCCAGTGATGGTTCCAGGTTGACAGTATCTCCGCGGTCGTAGGCCGTGACGCAGTACCAGTACTCGTAGCCGTTCATCAAGTCGGTGTCCACGAACGAATGGCCAAGTCCGGTGTCGTCACCGAGATGCCTGTAGCCGAGCGGGTCTTTCCCGACGATCGAGTCGGCCAGGTCATATTGCGCAAGTGGGACATAGCCAATCAGTTCTCCGAACTCGTTCGTGATGGTGTCATCTCCCCAGGTCCGGCCGCGATTGGTACTCCTGTATACACGATAGCCTTCGAAGTCCTGCTCACTAGTGCGTGCGTCGCGGCTGCTCTCGGAGGGCTCAGCGTTCCAGACTATCGTCGCCTGCCTCTCACCGCTCACGCCGGATACAACCGGTGCCGCCGGCGGTGTAGAGCCCTGAAAACCAAGCTCCTGCGCCATTAAGAAGGCCTCTTTCGCGTTGTCGAAGAGATCCGTGGAATCCTCACCCATTACAAATACGAGCGCGAAGTTGACGGAATCGCCATGAGCCAGGTCGAACGGCCCCGCCGAAAAGATGAAGGTGATGTCCGCGCCATGTTTGTCATCCGTGGGGTCGGGATCGAGGAAGTCGCCGTTCAGGGAATCCGTATCGATATGGGTATCCGGGCCATGGAAATAGAGCGAGGAATCATCGAGGTTGGGATCTTCCGGATCGCTTATCAGGAGCGGCCAGACCTCTTCATCCTTTATCGGTGTCTCCGCGTCATCGAAATAATGGAAGTTCGTAATGCCAGCTCCATCGGGACTCTTCACCAGCCCTACACCTGTGTAGGCCACCGGTCCGACCCAGTCCGTGAACTCTCCGCCGCCAAGGTTTTCCGCGATTAAATTCGAATCCCATTCGAATACGAAGTCGAGAGCTACAGCATCACTTTCATGGCCGATCTTCGCCTTGCCGATCAGATCGTCTTCGTTGAAATCGTTCTTGATGTCCGCGGCAAGACCGACGTAGACGTCTTTGTAATCGGTACGAGAGGTCCCCGCAATATCTCCGCTCTCATTTCTTATCCAGAAGTCCATGAAGAAGAAATCCTCGGCGTATGGTCTGCCGTAGGAATAGCCCCTCTGAGACACCGTGATACCCAGGGGTTCCTGCTCGTTGTCTTCATCGTTGAACTCGCAGAATATGTCCCGATCGGACGTGAACTCTCCCTCGACTTCTTCTCCGAACGTGGCGGATGTCGAGTCTATGTCGATCCGGAACGGGCCCGGCCAGTGAGGGTTGGTCGTGCAGTCGGGCCACGTGTCCCTTATGTCGCTGTGCGCGAGGAACGGTGTCTCATCAGCAGCGGTATTGTTGTCGGTTCGCTCCGAACAATGCAGCTCACCTCTGGAGTCGTCCTTCGCCTCCCAGTCGTATATCTCCACCTCGATTCCAGGATCGGAGAATGAGCTGATCACGTTTCCATCGACGGCAACCAGTAGATTCAGCCCGAAGCTGTATTGCTGAACATCCGATCCATTCGCGGGCCAGTGAAGCGCGGGAGAAAACCAGTGAAAATCGGAGAGCAGTCCGAAGTTGCCGACAACGTTTGAGATCTCCCCCTTTTCTATTACGCCGACACCCCTGTCTCCCTGTCCAAGCAGGGAGGCGCCCCCCTTATCACCCTTGTGACTATTCACAAAGCTTGAGCCGTGGCAGGCTGCGCAGTCAGAGTCCGTACCCGCGTAATGAGGTGCAGCCGTTGAGATCAGGCAGATCGTCAGTGCGCCGATGAGAGGAAGGGTCCTGATTTTCCCTGTACTGTATTTCATATCGACCTCAAAATGAGAACCTCGTGCCGATTCTGATGATCCTGGGCGCACCCACATCACCTGGGTCGAACGCGAAGTCAACGGCCTCGGGTCCGGAAGAGGAGGTGTCCCAGAGAGCGCCTGTACTGGTATCGACCCATAAGATGTTTCGCCGGTCAAGAAGGTTCGTGATCTCGACGAAGAGCGACTGCTGAATGGCGCCGGTAAGGAGGTTCTTGTGCAGGTTCACGTCGACGGTGCCGGTCCAGGGCCTGCGCGCTGAGTTCGTTTCTCCGAGGGTATTTGTTGAAGGATCCCAGGGAGTGTAGGGAAGGCCGCTGGCATACTGGACGATGGCGCTCAGCCCGCTGTTTGCAAGTGGATGGAACCCTGACACCCCCGGACCTTTCCACTTTTCCGTGTTCAGTGTGACGTCGGCAGAGACGACATGCCGTCTGTCGAAGTCGAGAAAATAGTCCTGGTTCTCCTCCTCCTTGCCATTCGTGACATCGAAGAAGATCTGGCGGGGGAAGGAAAAATTGCCCATGGCTATAGCGTAAGTGTAGTTCAGGTCCCACGCAAGGTGGTGGTTATACCTGCGGTCGAGAGTGAGTTCGACTCCCTTCACGTTCGCGAAATCGATGTTCGTGAAATAAAAATAGTGGTATGGACCCTGCTCGGTTGTTACTTGCACCTCCTTCATGCCAATCATGTTGTTGATGTCCTTGAAAAATGCGGTGACGCCGAGACCGAGATCCTCGGTCAGTTCCTGCTTTACTCCCACCTCATAGGCCACAGTCTTCTTGGGCCTGATGTCCCTGTTGCCTACACTCCCTGACTTGAATTCGATCATATTCTCGGGCACGAGATTGCGAGAATTGGAGTAGAAGAGGTCATATTCGGGGTTTTGGAAGAAGTGGCCATATGAAAAGTAGATTATGCTCTTGTCCGTCACCGGGTGGGACAGCCCGATTCGTGGGCTGAACTGGCTCTTGATCGGGACATCGACCAGCGGAGATTCAGGATCCTCGAGATCTTTCCACATCTTTGCGCGCGGATCCACAAAATCGAACCTCAAGCCGGCGTTGAGGATAAAAAAGTCATATTCGAGCTTGTCCTGCAGGTAGACAGCACCCTCTACGGGATGCTTCCTGTAGCTCTCCTTGAGCCCAAGCCACGGATCATTATACTCCAGCAGCGAGATATCGTGATACTTGAACTCCCCGCCAAACTTCAACTCGTGCCTCTTCCCGCGCTGCCAGGTCAGGTCTGTTTTGCCGAGACTGGTCGTTATCCGGCTTCTCCTGTAGAGATCGTCGTCCCCGCGCGAATAGAACATCACCCTTATCCTTTCTCCTTCCAGATACTGCTGAGGAGAGAGGTTCCCTACACCGACATTGGAGTGCTGAGACTCGCGGGAAGCCACGATTGAATAGAAGACATTATCTCCAAGGTTCTGTCGCCATGTGGCCCCGATGCGGTCGCTCGATTTGGAATTGACGGACATGTTCTCCGGCACGTACTTCCATGCGTGATTGTAATTCTGAACATTATTCTTGCTGTTCTGACCGAGGAGCGTCAGCTTCGCACCCTTCCATGGATTGTACGCCAACTTCCAGCTCATGTCTTCCTCGAGGTGATAACCGAACGGAAGGTAGCTGTTTTGCTTGTCACTCCTGCCGGCAAGGAAAAAGGAGAGGTTGTCAAGTCCTGCCACCGGACCACCCACCGACGCCGAAAGGATGCCAGGAACAGGAAGTCGGACATTACTGTCAAAAATATCCGGCTCCATGTAGTCCGACATATTGCTTACGGGATCTCTCTGGCTGTCTATCCCTTCTCCCGCCCAGTCTCTCTTCCTGTATGGGCTGTCGTTCATCATCGGGCTCTTGTACTCTACGTGCCCGTGGAATGCGTCCTCGCCTTCCTTCGTGACTACGTTGACAACACCTGAAAGCGCGTCTCCATACTCCGCGCTGAACGTACCACTCAAGATCAGCAACTGGTTTATTATGTCGTCGTTCAGCAGGCTGTTGAGCCCTCCATAGAGCGAGTTCTCGACGGGAATCCCATCGATGTAATAGGCGATTTCGCCGGTTCTGCCGCCACGGACATGAAGCTCATTACTCGCATCCACGACAAACCCTGGCTGGATCTTCAGGATCTCATCGAGACGGTTGACAGGCATGGTCCCTATCTTCTTCTCGGACACGACCTTTATCGAGGAGGTGACGTCTTTTCTGAGCAGAGGTCTCTCCGCGGTCACGGTCATGGCGGGCATCTCGATGACAGCCGTCTCGAGCTCGAAGTCTATGCGTGTTGTCCCGTCGACGATCGCCTCCACGTCCTGCTTTGTGACAGTCCGGTGGCCGATCAGGGATGTCGTTACCGAGTAAATGCCGGGGGGAACGCTCAGCAGGAAATATTGACCCTCGTTGTCGGTGAGGACGCCGAACGCCGTCCCATCGATGCGGACTTGCGCCCCGGGAAGTGGTTCTCTCGACTGTGGATCGATCACCTGGCCGACAACCTTTCCCGTCGTGCCTCCGCGCAGAGGTGAACCGGATAAGAGTAGTGCGGCAAGAAAGAATACCAGAGTGGCCGTAGGGCGGCCGCGTGAGGATAAGAAATATTTTTCGGTGTGTCGAGAACAACCCATATGGAAATCGTTTCCTGGAAGTCCTGCACGGTCATCGAAAGGAGCGCACCGATGCAGACCAAAATAACGAATAGTCTTCGGCTTGTCAACAAATAAACTCCTTGTAATCTTCAGCCAGGCCCACTCTTGACAACATCACATTTCCACGGTATATTCAAACTGTCCTATCATTTCCTGCCGCTTCGGCGGCGGATCAACGGAAACTCTGCCCGTCTGTTCTGGAGTGTTTGAACAACGCCCAACCGGAAGGTCTGTCAGTTGTGGACAGCACCGGCACACCGACTCTGTCCACCTGTATTCCTCCCGGAGCTTCGGGCCTTACGGTTCTCATCGAGGCGCTCGAAGTCCAGACTTGCATAACGAGCGAACTGGAGTCGTGCCTGATCAGGTAGAGGTGATTCAGACTTTTTCCGTCGGATAAACCCGGAGAGGAGGGAGGAATCATGATAATCGAGCGTATGGTGAGAAGAGCGTTGATTCCATGCATTCTTGTCGCTTTATGGTTGTTGTCACCGGTCTCTTTGAGAGCAGGCGACATAATCTCGCCGCGTGCACGGAGGGGCGTTGAAGTCAGACCCGATGGGCGGAGTGCCCTGTCGCTCTCTCTGGAGGGTATCTCCGGCTCGCAGTGGGATACCATCCTCCCTGCGGGATCGAGTGGGATGGGTGGGGACCCCGGCGATACACTCGGCTGGGACGACGGTCAAGGCTGGACATCGATCTACTATTTCAGCGGCGGAAATGGCTGGGGTGTCGAGTTCGAGCCGTATTATTATCCGTGCAGGGTATCTTCGCTCATCCAGTTCTTCCCTTCGGGATGGCCTGACCCGGGAGGAGATGACCTGATCTTGTGGATCATGGACGATGACGGGACGGACGGGTCCCCCGGGACTATCCTCAGTGCCGATACGTTGATGAACGTCATTACGCTGGGAGAGTGGAACGAATTCACAGTGAACGATACGGGCGTTGTAATCCCCGATGGTAACTTCTATGGTGTTTACATCCAGATGGAGGACGGGCCGAACTGTCCCGCCGTCAAGTTCGATAACGGCTATGATGTGAACCACTCCTGGGACTTCTACAATGGTGACTGGACGCCCACGAGCGTATACGGAGATTTCCTGCTCCGCGCATTCACATTGAGGGCCGGTGGGCCCGCGCACGACGTGGGTGTCTCTTCTATTGTGTCCCCCGTGGCGGAGTACGATGCCGGTTCCACGGTTACTCCCTCGGTGATAGTAAAGAACTGGGGAACATATACCGAGGACTTCGGGGTGGTGTGCCGTATCGAACTGGAAGGTGTCCCCATATATGAGGATTCCGTCCAGGTATCTTCACTGTTTCCCAGTATGACCACGACGGCCTCCTTCTCACCATGGAGCCCGGATGCCGGCAATGTCTACCAGGTTACGATGGAGACCCGTCTATCCTCCGATGTCACGCCCGGCAACGACTGGGCGGAGATTACTACGCACAATTATACAGTCGAGCGAAAACAGGTCCTGATAGAAGAAGCAACGGGTACCTGGTGTGTCTATTGCCCCTATGCCGCCGAGGGGCTCGATTCTCTCCGGGAGATCGCGGGTGACTCTGTGGCGATAATTGCCTACCATGACTCCGATGACTTCAGCACCGGTTCAGGGGACTCCAGGATTGCCTATTACAATATCAACGCGTATCCGACGGTGGTCTTCGACGGCGTCAACAGAGTCTCGGGGGGTGGGACGGGGATGTACAACAGCTATCGAACCGTAACGAACAGTGAGTTCCAGGAGAAAGTGCCCGTCGATATCCTGCTCCAGGGAAACTACAACGAATCGACCGGGAACGGGATTGCGTATATCGATCTGAACGCGGTCGACGGTATTCCCGGAGTTGACCTGAAGTTGTATGTCGTCCTGACGGAGAGCCACATCCCATTTTCATGGTTGGATGAGGACAGTCTCCACTTCGTTGAGAGAGGGATGTTTCCCGACTCCTCGGGGATTCCGGTCGCCCTGGGGAAAGGGGATTCGGTCCACGAGGTCGTAAACTTTTCGGTCGATCCCGCCTGGGACGCAGCCCACTGCGAAATAGTCGTATTCCTGCAGGACTATCCGACGCGTGAGGTCTTCGCCTCGGCCTCCTCGCCGGTGATGGATCTTACTGTGTCGATCGGCGATGAAGGCGAGCGATCCGGCCTTCCCATGAGCTATGGCCTCTCTCAGAATTATCCCAACCCGTTCAATCCGCGTACCACGATCGCGTACGAGATTCCGGAGGGGAGGACGGAGTCGATCGCCCTCAAGGTATATGACCTCAGGGGCAGGCTCGTGAAGATTCTCGATTCCGGCGACAGGACGCCGGGTGTTTACAGTATTACATGGGATGGGCGTAACGACCAGGGACGAAGCGTCAGCTCCGGGATATACCTCTATCGACTCAACGCGGGTAACTGGGAAAAGACCGGCAAGATGGTCCTGCTCAAGTAGCATCAGCCGATGATCTCTCGCTCATGAGACATGGCGCCACTCATGATAGCAATTTAGCCAGATTTTCCGGGGAGACTCCTGGTAAATGTACGATTGACACGCTCGATATATTCGTTAAATTAGCATAAGCCTTCCCCGTTGACAGAAGATAGAAGTCTTCATATCTGTGGAAACCCTCATACAATATGAGTGCCGTATCATCCTGTGCGTTTGATGTGCGGCGTATTCTTCCATAACAATCTCGTGAGGAGGATAGTCTAATGGCTGACGCGCTGAAGGAAAAACTGGCCTCTCAAATTCCCGGTCTCCGCGACGAGATCAGGGGGATCATCAAGGAACACGGCGACCACGTGATCTCAGATGTCACGGTTGCGCAGGCATACGGGGGAATGAGAGGTGTCAAGGCAATGATCTGCGACACCTCGCTGGTCGAACCGGACAAGGGGCTCATCATACGGGGCATCCCACTCCTGGAGGGCCTCACCGAGAAGTGGCCCGAGGAGATCTTCTGGCTCCTGCTGACGAGCGAGCTTCCCTCCGTGGAGGATAGAGACGCTCTGAGCAGAGAGTACGTCCGCAGGTCGGAAGTGCCCGGCTATGTCTGGGATGTTTTGAGAGCGATGCCGGAAGACTCTCATCCGATGGCGATGCTCAACACCGGGATTCTTGTGATGGAGAAGGAATCGAAGTTCAGGGCGGGATATGACAGCGGGATGAGAAAAGAGGACTACTGGGAAGCTATGTACGAGGAGTCGCTGGATCTCCTCGGCAGGTTGCCCTCTCTCGCGGCCGGTGTCTACAGGATACGATACAACAAGGGAGAGTTGATCCCTTACGATCCGGACCTCGACTGGGGAGCCAACTACGCGCACATGATCGGAATCGACAACCCGGAGTTCTATGATTACATGAGGCTCTATCTGACGCTTCACTGCGATCACGAGGGGGGGAACGTAAGCGCGAACACCTGCCATACCGTCGGCAGCGCACTGTCGGATGCCTACTACGCGGTATCTGCAGGACTGGACGGGCTCGCGGGTCCCCTGCACGGGCTGGCCAACCAGGAGTGCCTCAAGTGGGTATTGAATGTCATCGATCGTTTCGACGGTGTGCCGACCAGGGAGCAGCTCAAGGACTTTGCCTGGGAGACGCTGAACAGCGGCAAGGTCATTCCCGGGTACGGTCACGCCGTGCTCCGTACGCCTGACCCGAGATTCGTGGCCTTCATAGAGTTCGGGAAGAAACACCTTCCCGAAGACCCGGTATTCAAGACCGTCGACACCATTTTCGAGGTCGTGCCGGACGTTCTCAAGGAACATGGCAAGGCGAAGAACCCGTGGCCGAATGTTGACGCGGGCTCTGGTTCGATTCTCTACTACTACGGCCTGAAAGAGTTCCCGTACTATACGGTCCTCTTCAGCGTGTCACGTGCCCAGGGAATGCTGGCCCAGCTCATACTCAACCGGGCGATGGGTACATCGATCACGAGGCCGAAGTCGGTGGGAACCAGGTGGATCAAGAGCCAGATCTGATCCGACCCGACAAGACAGGAGATGGAAAAAAGGAGGGAACTCAATCAAGTTCCCTCCTTTTCGGGGAATTGGGGGGATCGTCCGTAGAAAGGACTTTTTCCCACTGCGATCTCCGGCGACATAGAGCGTATGACCTCTTAGTCACAGCTAATCTGGATCATTTGAGGTCCCGGCTGCTTATCCCAGAGTGGCAGGATATCCGTCCCCCGTGCGGGATACCCCCCGACCATCTTTTGGCGTGTCATCTCATAAGGCCGTAATTCGAACGTCCTATCCCCTACCTCATGTTATTCACTATAACATATGATTTCATTTAGTCAAGTGCCGGCAATCAGCGAGTGTCCCCCGCCTCGAACCGCTTGCCCAATTGCCTGATTGGTTGCCGTCTGATGAGGGGCGAAAAAAAAGGCTTGCATCAGGTGATTCCATGTCGTAGGATTAGTTATCTGCATTCCTGGTTGGAGACGAATATCTCGAATGACCATGGTTAGAGAAAGGACTTGAGTTGAATCGCCTGAAGTTCGCCGTCGTCATCCACAACCACCAGCCGGTCGGCAACTTTGACAATGTCATCCGGCGTCTAACCCGTGCCTGTTACAGACCATTCCTTCAGAGCCTGAAAGGGCAGCCGGCCTTTCCCGTTACAATTCATTTCAGCGGACCATTGCTCAGGTGGTGGGAGGAGAACGACGCACCCATGCTCGACCTCATAGGCGAAATGGTTGATTCCGGGCAGGTGGAGCTCCTCATGGGAGGTTTTTATGAGCCGGTCCTCGCGTCTCTCTCTTCAGACGACAGGCGGGGTCAGATAGCCATGATGCGGGAGTACCTGAGAAACAGATTTGGAGTTGAAGCCCAGGGACTCTGGCTGACAGAGCGTGTATGGGATGGGGAGATAATCACGGATCTCGTGTCTGAAGGCGTTCGCTATCTTCTGGTTGATGACCGTCATTTCAAGGTGACCGGATATGAAGAAGACGAACTACGGGGGTATTTCCTGACAGAGTCAGGGGGAGAGTCGATAGCGATCCTTCCGATCGACGAGGAACTGCGATACCAGATCCCGTTCAAGCCGATCGACCAGCTGAAGGCCTACCTGGGAGAGGTCCACCAGAAAGGTGGCTCGACGATCGTCTATGGTGATGATGGTGAGAAGATGGGAGGATGGCCGGGGACGGCTGAATGGGTCTACAGGGACGGATGGTTGAAGGCGTTTTTCGAGGGCATTTCGTCGATGCAGGCGGAATTCCTCGATGTGGTGACGTGTTCCCGGATCGTGAATGACGAGAGGGCGAAGGGGCTCTGTTACCTTCCCACTGCTTCTTACACGGAGATGGAAGGATGGGCTCTCCCCGCAGAGAAGCTCGTTCTGCATGAGGAACTAATGCGGAATCTCGGCGATCAACTCGAACGATACAAATCATTTATCAGGGGCGGCCACTGGAAGAACTTTCTTGTGAAATATCCGGAGGCCAATTTCCTGCACAAGAAAGTGCTGCACCTGAGCCACCTGCTGAGTCAGAGGAAGATGGTCCCCCGGAAAGTGCTGGAAGAGCTTTACGCGGCACAGTGTAATGACACGTACTGGCATGGCGTGTTTGGAGGCCTGTATCTTCCGCATCTCAGGGGCGCGATCTGGGAGAGGGTATCCCGGGTCGAAAAATATCTCCGGGTCGGTGAAGATCTTTCCATCGAGGTCCAGGATATCGATCTCGATGGCCGGGAGGAAGTCTGCGCGCACTCCTGCAAGTTCTCCGCCGTCGTGCGGCCCGAGAGGGGAGGGTGTGTCTCGGAATGGACCTGCTTCCCTCACGACAACAACTACTGCAATATTCTCGCGCGGCGCTTCGAGGCATATCACAAGGGGATGTCTGGAGGAGAAGACAGCGGGGACAGTGGTGTCGGGCAGGCGAGCATTCACGATATTGAAAAGGAAATCCCGGTCGACGCGCGGAAAGACCTTATCTACGACAATACACCACGCGGTCTCTTCGTCGACAGGTTCTTCGACGGGAATGACGGACTGGAGGAGTATCGCCGGTCGAGGCTCTCCGAATTCGGACGGTTTCCAGCCGGGGAGTACATGTGGAAGCTGATAGAGAACGGAGTCGTTATGGAGCGTGAGGAAGAGGTTGTTTCGGGTGAGATCGCAGCGACACTCTACGTGAAGAGGGAACTTCATTTCAGCCCCGATGGAGATATCGAACTGAAGATAGCGGTTACTGGTTCGGACTCGCTTCCAGACCTGCGTTATGGTATCGAGATGAGCCTTTTTCCGCCCTTCCTGTTCAGGGGATATGGGAGGATTCTCCTCGACGATCTCCAGCTGAGCACGGGCTTTAGAAAGCGTTCTTTCGAACACGCCGGCTCCCTCGCGTTCGGCGATGAAAAGACCCCCTCCGAGCTGAAGATAGAGTGGTCACCGGAAGCGGCCGTATGGTTCTATCCGATCAACACCGTATCTCAGTCGGAGACCGATTTCGAAAAAACTGTCCAGGGGTTTTCTGTCCTGCCTCACTGGCGGATTCCCACCGTAGCCCCCGTTCTGATTGATCTCAAGTGGCGGATCACCGAAGATTAGATCAGTCGTTTGCCTCAGATCTTTCATGGGTGGTAAAAGGGATGAGATAGACAATGCGCCGTTCACTCTTATATTCGATCTTCTTCCTGACAGCTCTTCCTGCTGCATCCCTCTCCGCCGGAGTCGACAGGCGAGAGGAAGGCAGCCTGGTGATAGAAGGGATTCCCGAGATTCCCGCGAGGATCGTCGAGCGGATGTACCAGTATCAGACCACCAGATCCGCCTCCATCCTGGATTGGTCCCCCTCCGGCAATGGCATGCTTATTTCTACCCGATTCGGCGAAACGTCCCAGATTCACTTCGTCACGGAGCCAGGTGGCACGCGTCGACAGATCACGTTTTTCCCGGAACCGGTCAGGCTGGCGGCTTACTGTCCAGACCCTGGCAGAAATGGGTTTCTCTTCATGAAGGATGTCGGCGGAGGTGAGGCGTATCAGATCTTCTATTTCGATCTCGATAGCAGTGATTACAAGATGTTGACAGATGGTGTATCAAAGAATGGTGACATGGTGTGGTCGAACCGCGGGGACAGATTCGCCTATTTCAGTCTGATGAGAAATGGAACCGACTGGGACATCATGATTGGTGATCCGGATCACCCCGGACGGGGAAAGCCGGTCATCGAGCAGGGCGGGACATGGTCCCCCATGGGGTGGTCACCCGACGACAGGTATCTCCTTGTAACGAAGTATGTTTCCGTCAACGAGTCGATGATATACCTCCTGGACATGGTGACAGGCAAACTAAGTCAGATCAACCCCGCGGAAGAGAAAATAGCATATGGGAACGCCGCCTGGGCCGAGGACGGGAAGGGTATTTTTCTGACCTCGGACGAGGGGAGCGAGTTCCTTCGTCTCAAATACTATGACCTCGAGAAGAAGTCTCTAACTGACCTGACGCCTGAAATAGAGTGGGACGTCAGGCGGATCGAGGTCCAGCGTGGAGGGGACAAGGCCGCGTTCATGACGAACGAGGACGGCATCAGCAGGCTGTATCTTCTCGACACGAAACGTATGACATACAGGAAGGTCCCGGATCTTCCTGTGGGCCGTGTCTACGGTCTCAGGTTTCATCCCGACGGCAGGCGACTGGCGCTTGTTCTCAATACTCCTCGAACGCCGGGCGACGTGTATGTTCTGGACATGGAAGACAACGCGCTGGTGCGGTGGACCTTCTCAGAGGTCGGCGGACTCGATACGGATAAGTTCGTTGTTCCCGATCTTGTCCACTACGCTACGTTCGATAACGTCGGTGGCAGACCGAGGATGATCCCGGCATTCTATTACAAGCCCGAAAAGAGGGATGTTCCGGTACCGGTCCTGATAGACATTCACGGTGGACCCGAGAGCCAGTATGTGCCATACTTCAGGTCCTCCGTGCAGTATTATGTCAATGAACTCGGCATCGCAGTCATCTCCCCTAACGTGAGGGGGTCGAGTGGATACGGGAAGAGCTATCTGAAGCTGGACAACGGTTTCAAAAGGGAGGATTCCGTCAGGGACATCGGGGCTCTGCTCGACTGGATCGAGACGAGACCCGAGCTGGACGCGTCGCGTGTCGGTGTGATAGGGGGATCGTACGGGGGTTACATGGTCCTCGCGTCGATGACCCACTACAACGACAGGCTCAAATGCGCGGTCGACATAGTGGGAATCAGCAACTTCGTGACGTTCCTGGAGAAGACGGGAAAGTACCGTCAGGATCTGCGCCGGGCTGAATATGGTGATGAACGGGACCCGGCCATGCGAAAGCATCTTGTTGCTATCTCCCCTGTGACCAGTGCTGGTAATATCAGCAGGCCGATGTTCGTCGTCCAGGGCCTCAATGATCCGAGAGTACCGGCGAGCGAGGCGGAGCAGATAGTGGAAGCGATAAGAAAAAACGACGGTGATGTATGGTATCTGCTGGCGACAGACGAAGGACACGGGTTTCAGAAGAAGCGTAACCGGGATTACTACGCGAATGCGGTGGTGGTGTTTCTGGAAGAATATCTGCTTAACTAAAGACGACAGCTGCTCGATTACTCATGATGTTCAGAATGCTCACTCGATACAATAGACCTGCTTCTGCGGGTCAGGCCTTGATAAGGCCGGCAGGCGGGATTAGATTAGGTGCTGCAAAGGGAAGAACGGATCTATTCGAGGTTGCAGTCAGGATATTGTCACACATTCCAGTGCGGGAGGAGGATAGATTATGTCTGAGAAGGTCTTGATCTTCGGGAAGGACACCTGACCCTACACGACGAGGGCCCGTGAGGACTTTTCGAGTAGAGGTATGGATGTCGATTACAAGGATGTCACGAGGGACGATGAAGGGATGAGGAAGATGCTGGAGCTTACGGGGGGAAAGCGCGCCGTTCCCGTAATTGTGGAGAATGGAGAGACGAAAATCGGTTTTGGAGGTACTTGAGCGGCTTGAAGATTCGGCGGTCTGCTGGATAAGAGGCGGGAAGCAAAAGAGTCCGCGGCCACTCCGATTTCAGGTGTGTCGCGGACTTTCCTGTGCCTGGAGGATATCATGAACCTGGTAGTCTCGTTACTGCTCCTTCAGACGAAGTCTCTCGACCACCCTTCCTCCTATCAGGTGCTCATCTACAACCTCATCGAGGTCTTCAATCCCGACCCCGGAGTACCACACGTTATCGGGATAGACGACCATCACGACGCCTTCTTCACACAGGCCCAGGCATGTGCTGCCAACAACGCGGATCCTGTGTGATATGTCCTTCTCACGTGTCAGCTCTTTCAGCCTCGCCCGGAGTTCCTCCGATCCCGCGTTGGAGCAGCAACCCCTGGGATGTCCGTCCGGCCTCCGATTAAGACACACGAAGATATACCTTTCCTTGAGTTTCAAGTCGCCGCCTCCTGCTTGCTTCTCAATCCATCGCTCCCCGCCTGCCCCTGAATCTGTCCGAGTAGTCGCGTGTGATCTTGCGCGTGAGCCCCGAAAGGGCTATGATCGCGATGAGATTGGGTATAGCCATCAGCCCCATGGCTATGTCCGCGATAGTCCAGACCATGTTGAGAGTGAGAACGGAGCCGAGTAAGATGAAAAACACGTAGATTACTCTATACGGGACAATTCCACGTCTGCCGAAAATATACTCGACACTCCTGTCACCATAGTAACTCCACGCCAGCGCCGTGGAAAAGGCGAAGAGAATCACACCGAGCGTCACGATATAGTTTCCCCACTTGCCGGGAAGGCCGTGACCGAATCCCTCCGCGGTCAGTTCGGCCCCGGTGAGAAGCATTTCTCCTTCCAGCCTCAGGTCACCGGACAGATCTCCATGTTCATCGATCTTCCCCTCCTTCGAGACGGCGATTGAACCTGTCATGGGGACTTCCTCCCCGTTATTACTCAGCAGAAGGAAAACCGGCGTTTCTATCGTCCCTCTCTCACGGAAAAAGGTCAGGTCTCCCGTCGGCCGGCCGACCTCAACGGCCATCTCGCCATGAAACAGGTTGGAGGGAGTTACTGATGCCGGATCGAAGCTGTCCGGGCTGATGTTATAGATTGATACTCCCGCCAGGTCGCTTCCCGCCAGTTCATCCGGAAATTTGTCCTTCCACACGCCCGTCGTAACGATAACGAGCCCCGTTATCGTGCAAATGAGGAGCGTGTCGATGAACGGACCTATCATGGCCACGACTCCTTCTCTGACCGATTCCGCGGTCTTCGCTGCGGCGTGCGCTATCGGCGCCGACCCCAGGCCCGCCTCGTTAGAGAACAGCCCGCGTTTCACTCCCCACGTGAGTGTGACCACCCATGCTGTCCCGAGAAAACCGCCCATTTCTGCCGTGGACGTAAACGCCCTCGAGAAAATAAGTTGCAATGCCCCGGGGATGCCGTCAATATTGATCAGGAGGATGGCGACAGCCCCCAGCAGATATACCACACACATGAAAGGAACCAGCCTGCTGGCGACAAGGCCGATCCGCCGTATCCCACCGAGGATGACGAGACCGACCAGGACTGCGAGGACGATACCTGTGATGTATGGTGGCACACCGAAGTCCCGTTCGAGTGCGACGGCCATCGTGTTGGACTGAACCATGTTCGGGGTGTTGAAGGAGGTAAAGGCGGCGCAGGCCGCGAAGAAGGCGGCCATCGGTTTCCACTTCTTCCCGAGCCCTCTCTCGATATAATACATGGGACCGCCGCTGGCCGAGCCATCGCGGTGAATCGTACGGAAACGGTGGGAGAGTGTGCAGGTGGTGAACTTGACCGCCATCCCGAAAAAACCTGTTACCCACATCCAGAAAAGCGCGCCGGGTCCCCCCCAGTGTACCGCAGTCGCCACGCCAGCTATATTCCCTATCCCGATCGTTGCCGATAGTGCCGCACTCAGCGCCTGGAAATGGTTTATGTCTCCTTCATCTTCGGGATTGTCGTACTTCCCCGTAATGACCCGGATGCCGTGACGAAACATGCGGATCTGGATAAACCCCAGTCTGAAGGTAAGGTAAATCCCGGTACCGATGAGGAGGACAATCATGGTCCAGCCCCAGACGAAGTCGTTGACGCTCAAGAAAAAGGTTTGAAGCCTTTCCATGGTCTCCTTCCGGTTCGGGGTTATTGAAATGCCGGATCAATTCTATAAGCCATCTCATCTATTGTCAAATAGCAGGGGAAAAGGCGGGGCGGCCATCGGTATGAGGACCGGCAGTGTGTGGCATAAAGAAGGGGACAGCGCGCCGGCACTGTCCCCTGATACTCTTCGTCTCCTGTTAGTTGACGTATCTCTCAAAAAACAACGCCCTGATTACTTCAGGACAACCATCTTTCTGGTTGTTCTCAGGCCCTCGTTAGTCTCCAGGACGTAGAGGTATATTCCGCTCGATACCTTCTGGCCGCGGTCATCCTCGCCGTTCCATTGTACTGAATGAGTGCCGGCCTCTCTGGTACCGTTCACCAGCTCTTTCACAACCTGTCCCCTGATGTTGTGAACCTTGATCGAGATCTGAGCCTCATCCGCGAGCTGATAGGAAATCGTCGTCGAAGGATTGAACGGGTTGGGGTAGTTCTGACCGAGAGCGAACGCCCTGGGGATCGACGCCCCGCCGCCGGTGCCATTGTCATCCCCGATACCTGTGCTTGCGATAGCCTCGAAGTCGACCGGTGCCACCAGAAGCATGTCGAAGTTGGGGGAGGACTCGTCACCGCGCATGAATGTCCCTGCTACGTCGTCATTCTGATAGATCATGACAAAGTCGTTGATCCCGTCAGAGTTCCCGACGCTGAAGCCGGGTAGATCCTGGACGAGGCCCTGAGGGTTGACCCTGGCAAGAGACGGGTAGAGGTCGTCAGAGCCGGTAGTACTGGTGATGTTGACACGATCCTGCCACGTCGCTCCACCGTCTGTCGAGACGGAGACATAGATGTCGCCGAAGTAGAAACCGTTGGTGAAATCCTGATCAGAGTCGACAAATCCTTCATAGACCACGTAGATGTTATTGCCAGACTCGTCGAACCCGATGGCGGGATGGCCTACGTTATAGGAAAAAGCCGTACCGCCGGCGAAGTTAGACACTCCGTCCGGGTGCCTGTAAACGGTCGTGACTCCATTGACGGGATCCCAGTGCTGGAGCTTTGTCCTGTACTGCCACAGACCGTCCACTCCCGGCGTGTAGAGGGTGTCGGAGCCGACGATGGTTCCCTGGGCCTGGTACGCCGTCCAGACGGCATGGGGCACGCCTGAAGGCGACACGCTGATCGCGGCATTCTGCAAAGGACGATACTCGGTCGAACTCGTGTCGGGGGCCGCGTAGCTGGGAGTCGTCGGATGACCGGAGATATTCTGTCTGTCTCCCCACGTAACGCCGTTATCGGTGGACTCCCAGTAGTAGACATTCGTTCCGAAGTCGCTCGTGACAACACCCATCAGTCCATTGTCTGCACCTGACAGGGAGGGGATATCGGGACCGCCGCCCACCCAGGCGCTCGCGTCATCGAGTGTGTTGAGGATTATGGGATCGTCCCAGGTAGCGTCGTAGAAGGTCTTGTGCGTGACCGCGATGTCGTCGATACCTCCGGAACAGGCGACGTCGAATGTAAAGCCGGCCATCGCCATATGACCCGTCGGATTGTTTGTGACGTAGAGACTTGGCCACAGGTAAGCATCGCAGGCGTTTACACCGTCGCCGTAAGGCCCCTCGTACGGAGAGAAGGCACCTACACCCTGAAACGCATCCTGGAAGACATACCAGTGCATGCCGAACGCTCGGCTGTCCAGGTTCGTGTGCGTTGCTGTTATGGCGATATTTCCGAGACCCGTCGATGGTTCGGAATAGCCGAGTATCATGCCGTATCCTGCGCGCTGATCACCGGTCCCGCTCCCCTCGACATAGCCGAAGTTCGTGAAGTTGCCATTGAAATAGTAGAGATATCTCATCCCTCGCGTTGGATAGCCGGTATTGTCGTCGTAGGAGACCATGCAGGTAGCGTGCAGGGCGCTGTCGCCAACCGCCGCGATGCGCTGATGAATAGTACCGTTGCACTGGTGATCCATGGTCGAGCTGTCGACAACCGTGCCGACCGCCATCAGCCTGGGAGGTGAAGGAATCTTATGCCCGTCCACGAAATCCGCCGGAAATGGTAGCGGCTCGTCACCGGAGAAATTGACCTCCGGGAAGGCCTGCCTCACCTCGGAAGCGTCGAGGATGGTGGCAAGCATCAGCGGCAGGGCGAGAAAAGCGATAAGAGCGGACAATGTTTTTCTCATTTTTAACTCCTTTCTGACATGGAACCTGTTCCAATCGGGTCAAAGCCATGCTTACGGAATATACTCCGTGTTGTAGTAGTTTCACCTCCTCTACTCCGGGTATTGGCGGTCGAACGTATGTGTCTGTAAATCTGTACGGCAATTCATATTATTCCACTTTTTTCCAGATCTGTCAAGAGCATATCGTATTTCTCCACCGCGTTCGCGCAAAGAAAAGGGGACAGCGCACGAACACCGTCCCCGATTCCAGAATTACCGTTATGGCGATCAATACCTGAGACCTCGCTCCATGGCTACTTCAGGACAACCATCTTCCTTGTGGATCGCAGGCCCCCGCTGGTCTCCATGACATAGAGATAAATCCCGCTCGATACCGTCTGGCCTCGGTCATCTTCGCCGTTCCACTGTACAGAATGTGTACCGGCCTCTCTATTGCCGTTTACCAGCTCTCTCACAACCTGCCCTCTCATGTTGTGAACCGTTATCGACACCTGAGCGTCTTCGGCGAGCTGATAGGAGATGGTCGTGGACGGATTGAACGGGTTCGGGTAGTTCTGATTGAGAGCGAACGCCTTTGGAATGGACGCCCCGCCGTTGCCCTCGCTGTCGCCTATGCCAACCGATGGGATGTCGGCGAGATCAACCGGCGCTACGAAGAACATGTCCCAGTTGGGTGAGGACTCATCACCGATGAGAAAGGTCCCCGCGACGTCGTCGTTCTGGTAGACCATCACGAAGTCGTTATCACCATCGAAATCCCCCACGCTGAAGCCCGGCAGTTCGGAGAATCCACCCTGGGCATTGACCTGAGCCACGGAGGGATAAAGATCGTCGGAGCCCGGGCTGTTGGTGATATTGATACGGTCCTGCCAGGTCGCTCCACCGTCGGTCGAATAAGAGCAATAAACGTCGCCGAAGTAGAAGCCGTTGGTGAAATCCTGATCGGCGTCGACAAATCCCTCGTATATGACATAGACGATATCACCGGACTCGTCGAAGCCGATGCTGGGATGCCCCACGTTGTAAGCGAAATTCGTACCGCCGGCAAAATCGGAGACGCCAAGGGGATGTCTGTAGACGGTCGTGACACCGTTTATCGGGTCCCAGTGCTCGATCTTTGTCCTGTACTGCCAGACGCTGCTCGAACCCGGCGTGTATGTAGAGTCGCTCGGGCTGTCTCCACGCGCCTGGTACGAGGTCCAGACTATGTGAGGCACTCCATCGGGCGATGCCTGTATCGCATTGTTCTGCAGCGGACGGTACTCGGTTGAGCTGCTGTCGGTAGCGATGTTGTGTGGGGCAATCGGGTAACCCGTGACGTCCATGCGGTCACTCCAGCTCGCGCCTCCGTCGGTGGACTCCCAGTAGTAGATGTTTGTTCCAAAGTCGGATGTTGCTATCCACATGTGGCCGTCATCATATGACGCCATCATCGGGTTGTTGGACCCCGCGCCCCACTGACTCGGATCCTCGAGTGTGTCGAGCAGCATGCCCGATCCCCACGCCGCATCATTGAAGGCCTTGTGGACCACCATGATGTCGTCGATCCCTCCGGTACACGAGGCAGCGTTTGTCCTGGCTGTCATCGCCATGTCACCCGTAGCGTCGTTCACAACGGCAATGCTGGGCCACAGGAAATCATCGCAGTCACCGAGACCGTTGAAAGGATCGCCCTCAAATGGAGAGAACGCGCCGACCCCCTGAAAGGCATCCTGGAAGCTGTACCAGTGAGAACCCATGGCTCTGCCGGCAAGGTTGGTGTGTGTGCTCATGACGGCCACGCTTCCAAGCCCGCTCGCGGGCGTGTAGTAATTGACGACGGATCCGAATCCGCCTCGTTGGTCACCCATTCCGCTTCCTTCGACGTATCCGAAGTTGGTGAATATGCCGTTGAAGTAGTAAACGTACTTCATCCCCCTCGTCCCGAAGCCCGGGTCGGGTGAGACCATCTCGGTGACGTGCATCCCGCCGTCGTGGGTGGTCGCGATGCGCGTATGCAGGGTCCCGTTAGCCTGAAGATCGTAAATGGAGCTGTCGATCACCGTACCGATCGCCATGAGCCTGGGAGGGCTGGGAATGGATGTCGCCGTTCCGTCACTTGTTGGAACCGGCGCGGGCTCGTTGCCCGTAATTTCCTGTTGAGGATAGACCTGCCTGACATCCTCCGCTTTCAGCAGTGTGACGGCGATCAGCGGCAGGCAGAGAAGAATAGCTGGAACAGACAAGATCTTACGCATTCGAAACTCCTTCTTTGGACAGAGCTGATTCAATTTCGACCAGAGTAGTCATTCGGGGATCAGAGCCTGGCTGTGCTGTTTCACCTCCTCCGGTTCAGTATACTGGCGATAAGTAATCAACGTGAAAGGAAGTCGTACTCAGGGTTTATATTATTTCACATTCCACCGGATTTGTCAAGAGCGCATGGCTTCTTGGAGTTTCTCCGCTTCTTTCGTGTCATTCCGGCTTGTCCGGAATCGGCCTGATTGTGCGATGGGATTCCCGACAAGCGGGAATGACATGTGGGGCTGGAATGGCATGTGGTCGTCATCTGTAGCACCAGAAAGGATTAATGGATATTTAACCAGCTTTTCCGGGGAGACTCCCGGGCATGGCTTTTCTGCAGTTCCGACCCGCCGCTTCCCCGGCCGGACGGTCCCTGGCTGTTTCGTATTGACATCGGGCATCATGGCCATATAATTATTGTTCCGGAGAGCGGGACTCGACATGCATTTACGGGAGGTGTCATCAAATGGAAGAAGGGATCAGGGACGTAGTCATACTGGGATCAGGTTGTGCCGGGCTGACATCGGCAATCTACGCGTCACGCGCCGCGTTGAGCCCGCTGGTCATAGAAGGGCCGGAACCTGGTGGTCAGCTTTCGCTTACGTCACTCGTGGAGAATTACCCGGGTTTTGTTGAGGGGATAGAGGGACCTGCATTGATGCAGAGCATCAGGGATCAGGCCGTGCGATTCGGGGCGGAGATATCGAGAGGCACAATAGACCGCGTCGACCTGTCGAAGGAACCGTTTTCTCTCTTTGTGGAAGGGCGGGAGGTCCGGGCGTCGACGATTATCATCGCGACCGGCGCGACTGCAAGGCTCCTCGGGCTCGAATCTGAGAAGCGATTGCTGGGTAAAGGGGTGTCGACATGCGCGACGTGTGACGGATTCTTCTACAGGGATGAGGAGATCGTGGTGGTCGGTGGGGGTGATTCCGCACTCGAAGAGGCCATATTTCTGACGAAATTCGCGTCAAAGGTCACTATAATTCACAGACGCGACGAGCTCAGAGGGTCACAGATACTGCAGCAGCGCGCCCATCAGAACTCCAGAATCACCTTCCGCTGGAACGCGGTCCCGCACGAGTTCATAAGTGACGAAGAGGGGGGGGTCGTCGGTGTCGATGTGGAGGATGTCAAGACGGGAGAGATAAGCCGCATAGATTGCAAAGGCGCCTTCATAGCTATCGGACATATTCCGAACACAGACGTTTTCAAAGATCAGCTGAAACTCGACGACGACGGTTACATAGTGGCGGAAAGGGACATATATACGAGCAGGGAAGGAGTCTTTGCCGCGGGTGACGTCGCCGATCGCGTCTTCAAGCAGGCTATCACGGCGGCGGGTGCGGGGTGCAAGGCGGCCATCGCGGTGGAAAGATATCTGCAGGAAAAAGGAAAAGGATAGAGGAATACGTTCATGGCTCCTGAGAGAGAAAGTATCGAGGTCGATGTCCTGTTCGTGGGTGCTGGACCCGCCAATCTCAGTGGGGCCTGCCACCTCGCCAGGCTACTGAAAGAGAGGGATGGCGGTGGTGATTCGTCGGCAGGACCAGCCGGCGAGGTGTCGATAATGGTCATAGACAAAGGCCGGGAGACGGGTGCGCATGGCGTCTCCGGTGCGGTACTCAACCCCCGCACACTGGATGAACTGGTATCAGACTGGAGGGGGAAAGATCCGCCGATGCCGGGCATCCCTGTCCGTGATGACGCGCTCTACTTCCTCACGAGGAACGGCAAATTCAAGTTCCCCATCCTCCCCTCTTTTCTGAACAACCATGGTTATTTCGTAATCTCCCTTTCGAGGTTTGTCCGCTGGCTCGCGCCGATGGTCGAGGCGGAAGGTGTTGACATCTTCCCGGCGTTTCCCGCGGTCGAACTGCTCTATGACGACGACATGGTCACAGGGGTGAGGACAGGCGACAAAGGGATAGGAAGGGACGGGGAGAAGAAGGCGAATTATGAGCCGGGCATAGACATCCTCGCAAAGGTGACGGTTCTGGGCGAAGGGCCTCGAGGAACCCTTACGAAGACGCTCATCAGGAAGATGGGCCTCGACCGCGGCAGAAATCCGCAGGGCTACGCACTTGGAGTAAAAGAAGTGTGGGAAGTTCCCGATTGCAGTCTCGACCCCGGAGACATTATCCATACCGTGCTCTGGCCGCTGGAGCAGGATGACTTCGGCGGCGGGTTCATATACTCAATGGGAGATAATCTGGTCAACCTGGGAATGGTGATAGGACTCGGCAATGGCGATCCTTACATGAACACCCACGCGAAGTTGCAGGAGTTCAAGACTCATCCGTTCGTTTCGGATATCCTGGCGGGAGGAGAAATACTCGAATACGGAGCCAAGACTATTCCCGAGGGGGGCTGTTACGCGATGCCCAGAGCTTATGGCGCTGGTGTCCTGATAGTTGGAGATTCCGCGGGAACGCTCAATTCGAGAGCGCTCAAGGGTATTCACCTGGCAATGAAGAGTGGCATGCTTGCCGCCGAGACCATCCTGGAGGCGATGGACAGGGACGATTACTCGGAGGCAACCCTTTCGGGTTACGCGAAGCGGTTGGAGGACAGCTGGTTGTGGGAAGAGCTTTACCCGGTGCGGAATTTTCACCAGGGATATGATGACGGGCTCTGGAAAGGGATGATGAGAACAGGTGTTCAGATGTTGACCGGGGGCCGCGGACTGAAAGATCCGATGCCTGCGCAGCCCGATTTCGCGAGGATGAAAACGGTAAGGGAGTTCTATGGTGGGAAGTGGAAAGAAAAGGATAAAGGGAAGTACGATAACAAGTACCTCTTCGACAAGGTGACGGATGTTTTTTACTCCGGCACGAAACATGATGAAGACCAGCCCCCTCATCTGCACGTCGAGGATTACGACATCTGCAGCAACCGCTGTGTTGAGGAATATGGGAACCCCTGCGAGTCATTCTGCCCGGCGAGTGTCTACGAGATGGAAGAGACAGAGGACGGTGGCAAACGGTTGAAACTCAACCCTGCGAACTGTGTTCACTGCAAGACGTGCGACATCATGGACCCCTACGAGATCATCACGTGGGTCCCCCCGGAAGGCGGAGGAGGGCCGGCCCACCAGAGGATGTAATCTCGTTCGGTATGAATTGACGTCTCCGTCAGATCAGGACATCTTCTGTGATGCCTGCAGAATGACCGTCCCCGGGGCGGGCAACCGTTGGGCAGGTCATCGATGTGGGGTCCCCACATGGCGGAAGGCCTGCAGTCTCCGGTCGGTAGCCCGGACTCGACACCCGAACTCTCACTATACCCGTCGTCGGAGCCTCATTTCACCGCGTCCTCTGATTGAGCAGGAAGAGCAGAGCGGCTCGTGAAGGTTAAGAGAAAGACAGGCGTGCTGGTGATCGCAGGACCGGCAGACGTGAACAGACCGGCCTGGATGTCTGAAGTGAAGAGCCTCCTGTCACGTGGCCACGAGGTGCATCTTTACCTGATCGACCGTGGCGTCCTCCACATGATTGAGGAGGATTTTCTCGCTCTTCGATCTGGGGGTCTCAGGCTCTATGCGTGTGCCTATGGATCGATTCGCTACGGGGTTCCACTCACAAAACACGCCGTCTTCTGCGGATTGACGGTTCTCAGCGGCATCCTGAAAGGATGCGAACAAATGGTCACGATCCCGCCGACTCATGTCGGGTGTGGCTACGACCCCATCTGGCCGTCGTCCGGCAGAGAGCCTATCTCGAGCAACGGTGGGAAGGATATCGTGGTCTTCATCCGTTGGAGCCCTGCCGACAGTCACCTGCCGGTGGAAGGGCTGAGAATAGCGTCGGGCCTGACCGTCGGAGAGTCGCCGATAAAGATCTGCCTGAGCCGGGAGACCTCGCCCCTCTTGTATCTCAACTCGGATAAGATAGTGGATGGCGAGCGGCGGGACGGCTATCTGGCTATCCTGGAGCGGGCGGAAGCGATTTTCTTCTCGGAAGGGAATCCGCCGGGGAACGGTTCGGCAAAGGCCCGTGCTATCGATGCCCCCGGAAGGGAGAAACTGATGTCAGAGGCCCACAGGCTCGTTGTAATCTGATTCGAGCCAAACCGCCCACTGTTATGCTTCCTGGAGTAACCAGAATCTGCGTATGGATGGTGAAACTGGAAGGTCCCGACGTCGATCCCTGAGATCCGATACCGGACTACCACTACTTTCCCATGACCATTTTGCGTGTGTGCCGCTGGCCGGCGCTCTCGAGGCGGCAGATGTAGACTCCTGAGGATACCGGTATTTCCCTGGCGTCAGTGCCGTTCCAGTGTACTACATGTTCCCCCGCCTGCAGCCGATCTTCGATCAGAGTATTGACAAGTCGACCCCTTATGTCATATACCGACAGTCTGACATCTGCTCCCTCGCTGAGAGCGAAGCGGATGTTCGTGCTCGGGTTGAACGGGTTAGGTGTGTTCTGCATCAGTGCGGTAGCACTGGGGATGGCTGTATCATCGCTCTCGCTCCCGGTCCTCGTTGATTCGTTCAGATAGATGTACACGACCAGCGGCATATCGAATCTGAAGCTGTCGACATAGGCACTGCGGATGGTGAGCCTGAGCATGTGGTATCCGGGATCGAGCCCCCTGGTATCCCAGATGCCCAGCGTGTCCTGGTAGACTGAACCGTTCACGGAATCGATTCGCGCCCACTCCGCGGACAGCGGGTCTACGCCGGCTGCGTGATCGAGGAGATAGTGGTCCATGTGGAGTTGATTGTATGGACCCGGTGTCATGAGAGCCGTTCCGGTGACCGGGATATCCGAATTGACTGCCGGCGCCGATGGGAGCCCGACGAACGATTCGATGGTAAGGCCGGTGTCGAGGACCGAGGGGCGCATTACCGGGACGCTGTTGAGAAACATCACCACGGCCGCCCCGTCTATCGAGACACTGGACGAGGGGAAGCTTGTGCCGAAAAAGAGCATCAGCGAGCGGTTCCGTGCTATGACCTGTGTCAGCATCGATGAGAAGGACGTGACGAGCTCGGCACGGGTCTCGGTCATGACATGCCCCCCCATCCCGTCACAGATCGAGTTGTAGATGTCGGTCCGCGAAGAATCATTGGCCATGATCTCTCCGAAGATGTCATTCTCCATCCTCAGAATGGTTGAGCCGAACGGGTAGAGGTTCCAGGCACCCACATGCGTATTCAAGAGCCTCAGCGTCCTGTCGGGCAGATCGAGCGTGTAATCGGGATAGTCGGTGTCATCGACGAGCCCTTCGACACGTATGGTGTCGCCGATACCTTCCCAGAAAATGATGCCGAGCGACACGATATCCGAGTTTTCGACCGCCAGCGCGGTCTCCTCGGAGCAGAGTAGGCCGGTAAGCACGTTCGACGTGCTGTCTATCGAGAAATGATAATCTATCCCGCTGACAGAGGGTGTAGGGAACTCCCAGTGTGTGATCATCGTGTCCCGCAGTGGAGCCTCGAAAGTCCCTCCCGACGAATCGGGGAATGTGATCCACGCGATAGCGCTGTCGCAGTTCGAGATCGCCATACTCGACCGCTCCATCGGGATGAACTCACCCGGTCTTGTGCAGTTGGACAGATCAAACGAGGCATCCTCTACGAGCAATGAAGTGATGGCACCGTGTGGGAATGAGCAATTGTCTATGCGCACCGACGCGTTGCCTGCGCCAGCCAGGCTCCAGTTCTGCCCGTTAAAGGTGACCTCGGCCTGATTGATCTCAAATCGGGCGCTGTCCATCACCAGACAGCGGTACTGAAGACGGAATTCCTCCGGCACGTTGAAACTGCCGCCATTGACAAGCATCCGGCCACCCTGTTGGATGGTCATGTCGCCGACCAGCGTGAAACCGGCCCCTTCCACGCGCAACTCCCCCTGGTTGACTATGCAGACATCGCCGCGGATCGTCGTGTCCTGATCGATAACTACGATCTCATCAGGCGAATCGTCGCCGACGATTAAGATATCTCCGGCGCCGCAGGGCCCGGCCATCGCGTCCGGGTTCTCCCGGAATCGTCGGACCTGGTCCAGGATGTTGAATATGTCTCTGCCCACGCGGGGAGTGGGATTCCCGGCTGGTTGGATCCGGGGAGCGCCAACCATACCCGCCGGGAGTGGGTGGCTCCAGTCGAGGGAGAAAGGCCACCGCCGATGGGTGACCGGATCCGACCGGTAGACGATTGTGGGGAGTATGATCTCCGTGCTGTCGTCGAGGGGGGGGCTGTTGTTCCAGTGAGGTGACGCGGCCTCGGACGCTGTTCCACCGCGGGACAATGTCACTGACGCGAGCATTCCAAACAGCATGAGGCAAAGGGTCTTCTTATCCACAGCCATCGGGGCACCTCTCTAAGGGGTGTTGCACGCACCTGTCACATCCCGATTCACCGGGTGTGATCAATATCCGCTACCACCATTCGTGCCGGGTTCTATATTGCCCCGTTTGCAGCATCTTCCGCCCGGCACTGGCTTGATATTTACGGGTGATGCCGAGTGTTGTCAAGCAATACATGTCTCCGACGGCTCGATGTATCAGAAAAACCATGTGTCGGGGTTTCCCCGGAGATTCTGGTTAAGGATCTATAAAACTTCTCTACTGCCATAGATGATGATCGCATGTAACCCCCGCTCTACATGTTATTCCCGCCCTGGATGTCATTCCCGCTTGTCGGGAATCCAATCGCACAATCAGGCCGATTCCGGACAAGCCGGAATGACGCGTAAGAAGTGGGGCGACTACAACTCACTTCTCGGGAGTTTCCCCGGAGAATTTGGTTAAATATCCATTAAACCTTTCTGGTGCTACAGATGACTACCACATGCCATTCCGGCCCCACATGTTATTCCCGCCCTGGATGTCATTCCCGCTTGTCGGGAATCCAATCGCACA
>CAZOAR010000030.1:0-34678 GCA_964577985.1 uncultured Gemmatimonadota bacterium
ACCGGTTTCCTAAACCGGGTGTCGCGTGTTCGAATCACGCCAGGGGTACCATTTGACGTTATGTTCAGGGCGCCAGCGCTCGTTTGATAGTCGGAGGAAAAAGAGATGAGTACCCGAAGGAGACTTTCCAAGAAGCAGCTCAAACAGGACAAGTTCGTGAGTACTACGTTTGAGCTGGCGCATTTTGTCCAGGAGCACACAAGAAAGGCGCTCATAGGGCTCGGCGCCCTGGTTGTTACGGGGGGGATCGTTTTCTATGGCTGGGACTACATGGCTCACAAGGAATCTCGAGCCGCCCGCCTTCTGCTGAGTGGTCAGACTTCCTATGAAGCCGGCAATTTTCCTCTCGCGATCGCAGACCTCCAGAAAATCACCGAGCAGTTTTCCGGCACGAACGTGGGGGATGAGGCGTCATTGATGCTGGCGGATTCCTACTATAAGAGCGGAGACTATGAAGGAGCCAGAAATGCTCTCGAAGGATTTGAAGAGAGGTACGATGCCTCATCGCCGTTGAGTCGCCAGGCCTTCGCACTCATGGGATGCACGTATGAGAACCTGGAGTTGTTCGAGGAAGCCGCCGATGCCTATCTGAATGCCGCGAAAAGCTCAAGGTTCAGCTACCAGGAAGTAGAATCGAGAATTGACGCCGCGAGAGCTTTCAGGCTTTCGGGTGATAGAGTCAAGGCCGCCGCCCAGTGTCAATACGTTATCGACCACTTCGCGGATGATCGCCGCGCGATTCAGGATGCCGGCGTCCTGCTGGCAGAGATCGAAGCAACCGATCAACTGGTGGTGGAGTAATCGTATGATGGAGAAAGGCTCTTTAGGGGTCTCCCTCATCTGGCACATGCACCAGCCCTACTATGGCATCGGAGATTCCAGATTATTGCGGATGCCCTGGGTAAGGCTCCACGGCACCAAGGACTACTATGACATGGCTGCCATCCTCCGGGAGCATGATGGGGTCAGGATAACCTTTAATTTCGCCCCTTGTCTGCTTAAACAGCTCAGGATGTATGTTGAGGAGGGTGCGTCAGACAGCCTGGCAGAGCTCTCTCTGGCGGACTGCCGTGACCTGCCCGAGCGAGAGCGAACGCTTCTCCCGAAGCTCCTGTTCATGTTGAACCCAAGGATCATCGAACGGTTTCCCCGATATAGCGAACTCTATGTGAAATGGCTCGCATCCAGGGACGATGGCCAGGGTAGGGAGGTATTCACCGATGACGAGTTCGCGGACCTCGAGCTCCTGTATAGCCTTGCCTGGTTTGATCCGATGCTTCTTCGCCGCCCTGAGCTCAAGGCGTTTGTCGACAAGGGAAGAAATTTCCTGCCAGAAGAGAGAAGGAGGTTGTCGAGGCTTACGCGCGATGTGCTTGCTGAGATTATTCCTCTGTATCGTACCATGTTGAAAGCAAATATGATAGAGCTGTCTTCTTCTCCTTTTTATCACCCCATACTGCCGCTTCTTCTCGATACGGATGTCGCCAGAGAGGCCTGGAGCGAAAGCGACCTGCCGACTGAACACTTCAGTTACCCTGAAGACGTGCATGCGCAAATAAAGAGGGCGGTAGCCTATCATGCTGATGTCTTCGGTGAAAGGCCTCTCGGCATGTGGCCGTCGGAGGGGAGTGTCAGCAATGAACTCATTCCTTATCTTATAGAAGCGGGGATAGAATGGGTTGCGAGCGATGAAGCGATTCTATTCAAGTCCCTGCAGGAGACTGAGGCGGACTGGTCGAGAAGGAATGAGCTCGTCCCCACCAGCATATACAGGCCTTATTCTATCGAAACGGACTCGGGGAGAATCGAATTGTTCTTTAGAGACCGTTTCTTTTCGGATCAGATTGGCTTCTCCTATCATCATATGGAAACAAAAGATGCAATAGCTCATATGAAGTCTTACTTCAAGACCGTGAGGGAAAGCGCGATCAAATCAGGGATCGAGCGCCCAATAATTACGGTCGTTGTAGATGGAGAAAACCCGTGGGAGAACTACCCGAACGACGGAGCCGATTTTCTTCACGAGTTATATGGCTACCTGGAGTCTGAGCCAGGGATAACGTCTCTTACTCCAACGGCTTACCTGACACAGGTAAAGGAATGCAGCGGGGAGCAGGCCCGACTTGATTACCTGGCGCCAGGGTCCTGGATTGGTGGGAACTTCAAGATCTGGATAGGGCACCCTGAGAACAACCACGCGTGGGAACTCCTGAGGGAGACGAGAGAGTACCTTGAGCAGAGGAATCGATCAGGAAACGTGGCCGACGATATCCTGAGAAAAGCATGGGAGGAGATCTACATAGCGGAGGGAAGTGACTGGTTCTGGTGGTATGGAGATGATTTCTACAGCGAAATGGATGCGGACTTTGACGCCATCTTTCGCACGCACCTCCAGAGTGTCTACGAGTTGCTGGGCGATACCGCACCCGATAAGCTGTTTGTGCCGATCGTGTCGGTCCCTGATAGGTCAAGGCGTCTGGTGGAACGCGCGCCAGGTACAAGAATTGAGCTTGACGGGCGCATATCGTCGCCTGCTGAATGGGATCATGCGATGCGCTATGATACACGGTATGAGAGCCCTCTCGCGTGGGAGACTCCGTCAATGATCGAGGCTATCCTTATGGATTGTTCAGACGATACGCTCGCGTTGAGATGCGACCTTCACGCGGAGAGACCGGTAGATAAGGAGGATTCCCTTCTCCTCCTGCTGCATTATCCCGAAAAGGCCAGCATAAACATTCCGCTGAATAAGGGATTCCACGAACTGTTCTTCGGCGAAGGTGTTATCGGAGCTTCCTCCAATGATACAGTCCTTGAGGTATCTATTGATCTATCCTCCTTAAGGCTTGCAGATAAGCAGGATATCACGTTCAATATCAAAGAACTTAGATCGGGTGGCGTCAGAGCAATTCATCCCGCTGGCGAGCTCTTCAGGGTGCAGAAACCCGCGTGATAAGACGGATCAGGTGGCGCCGGGGATAACTCATGCTTTTATGCCTCAGAAAGAGCCGGCTGAAACGAGGATTATGTTGAGCTGATTGACAGGGAATTCGCGGCCCATGAACACGAAACCTTCCAGAAAAGATGTGAGGGACTACTACGACGAAGTATATCACCCGCTCACCTTCTCAGACAGGAAACCCGCAAGGGACTACAGAGGAACAATAAGCTCAATAGCGTCGTCAATCGACAAGAGCGGATCGTCTCTGCTCGATGTCGGATGTGGATGTGGGGATTTCATAGAAAAGGTTCAAAGGGGAGGGTTGAGCGCCTTCGGGATAGACGTCTCCGCGACGGCATTAAAGCACGCCAGACATAGATCTCCCGCCTCGATGTTCCTGCTTGCGGACGGAGAACGGTTGCCGTTCAAGGACCATTCGTTCAGTTGTATAGTGGCAAATGGCTCATTGGAGCATTTTCAAAGCCCTGAGAGGGGACTGCATGAATTATCAAGGGTGGCAAGGAGTGATGGACTGCTGCTGCTGTCGGTTCCAAACGCGAGATTCTGGCCCGATGTTCTCGGTCTCTATGATGGAACGGGTCAGATTCAGGAGAAGGCATTCTCACTCGAGGAGTGGTCCAGCGTGATCCGTAATTGTGGATTTACCATTAGGTCGGTTGCTAAAGACCATGGCCCGCCTATACTTAAGAACCTGAGCCCGCTCGGTATTATTCGGCGCATACTTCTCAAGGTAGCGTGTCTCGCGCCGCTGCGATACAGTTATCAACTGATCTTCTTGATAAGGATGGAGCGGCGTTAAGAGAGAGGCTTGCGGGATGGTATGGTCTTAGCGATGGAAACAATATGTCGCATAAGATATATTATGTTAAGTTGCAAGTCGTCTCCTTACACCTCATCAGTACCCTATTCTCCACGTACACATAGCATTACTCCAGTTATATAAACCTGTTTCCAGTTCCATCGTCTCGAACAACCTTTCCCGTCAGCTTCTCGCCCCATGGCACACACTTACTTCCTCTCAGATGTCGCTTCGTCTCGGAGGAACGCCAGGAGTTTGCTGAAATCGGCTGGAGGATCCGCGACTATCTCCTCTGTTGCCCCTGTGAATGGATGAGTAAATCGCAGCTTGTGCGCGTGAAGCGCCTGGCGGCCCATCATCGTCAAGATCCTTGCTGCCTTCGCGCGATTACCCCCCGACAGTCCCTTCTCTCGGCCCCTGCCTCCGTGATAGAGTGAATCTCCGACAATCGGGTGTCCTATCGAATCAAGATGCACTCGTATCTGGTGAGTCCTTCCAGTCATCAGCCTGACCTCAAGCAATTCACAGACATCAAAGCTTTCAAGGACCCTGTACTCGCTCTGCGCATCTCTTGGTGATCTGCTGAACGTCGCCATCCTCCGGCGGTCGGTTGGATGCCGACCGATGGGGGCATCGATCGTTCCTTCGTTCTTCCTGAGGTGTCCGAAGGCCAACGCGAGGTATATTCGCTTGATCTCTCTCCTCATTATGGCGGCAGAAAGCCGTGATCGGCTTTCCTCGCTCCTTGCTATTATCAACAGACCTGATGTATCCTTGTCCAGGCGATGCACTATTCCGGGTCGCAAATCATGGCTGGGAAAGGACATATCCCTGTATCTATGTATTAAAGCATTAACCAGGGTGCCGTCGGGAGAACCAGGTGCCGGATGAACGACCATGCCCGCGGGTTTGTTGATCACAGCCAGGTACTCGTCCTCATAGAGTATTGCAAGCGGGATATCTTCAGGAGCCAGCGAGGGGGTCTCAGAGGATGTAATTACGTAGTCTATTGTGTCGCCAGGGTTGACAAGGTGATTTGGACGGGTCCGTTCGCCGTTCAACCTGATCGAGCCTTCCCTTATACTTCGCTGGATTCTCGACCTGGATATTGAGAGCTGTTGGACGAGATACTTGTCGATTCGGCAGGGAACATCGGACGAGGCGAGAATTCTTCCTTGCAGATGGGAGTTGTGCACTATTGCCTGCTCTTCCTGCCGGCTGTGCCCGTCAGTCCGTGGTTCCGTCTCGAGAGGAAAAGGAGTGGCTCAAGAGGAGGATCGCTCCAACGGTAACCGCGATATCGGCCACGTTGAATATCGGCCACCGCACTTGACCTATGCCCATGTCGATGAAGTCGACGACTTCTCCCTGGGCTATCCGATCTATCAGGTTGCCGGCCGCCCCACCCGTAATCATTCCAAACGAGAAGTGCTGCCAGATACTTGCAGGTGGAGTCCTGAAGTAATAGAGGATGATAAACAGGATGGCCAGTGCAGATATCACGACCAGGATTGTGTCAGAGAACGGGCCCAGCGTTACACCGAACGCTGCCCCGCGATTGCGGATGAGTGTGAATCTGCAATAATCGCCCAGAAAACTGACAGGGCTCGATGGCAGGAGGTAAACGAGGGCCGCGGCCTTTGTGGATTGATCGAGAAACACAGAGAGGAGCGCTATCAGTATGAAGAGACGAACATAACCTTCCCTCGAGCCTCCTTCATCACCCCTTGCGGAAGGGATCTCCTTAATGGGAATCCTCCTCCTCTTCTTCCTTGCAATCTATGCAGAGACGAGCATGTGGAATTGCTGTCAGGCGACGTTTGTCAATGGTATGACCGCAATACTCGCAGACACCGTACCGTTCCATCTTGTACAGACGGCGCAGGGCTTCGTCTATGTGATACAGGAGTCTTCCCTCCTGGGATGCGAAGAGGAATGCCTTTTCTCTCTCCATGGCGTCAGTACCGAGATCAGCCATGTGAAATGCGTATGACGAAAGGTCTCCGGATAAATCCCTCTGGGTGCCGGAAAAGGTTTTTCCGAAGCGACCAAGCTCTTTAATCGCTTTTTCTCTTTCCTCGCGGAGGCGGCCCTCGAAGAACTTTAGGTCAGTCTTGCCCCAACGGCCCTTCTTCTTCTTCTTCTGCTGCTTGCTGTCAGTTGTTGATTTCTTCTTTGTCATTTTTTGTATTCTCCTGACCTATCATGCTTACACAGCGACCGCATAAATCCGGATGTACCTGAGAGGATCCGACATCAGTCCTGTAGTTCCAGCAGCGGACACACTTCTTCCCTTCGGCGCGATCGATTCGTATCTTCAACGGAAGTTCCGTTGACTCGCGCCAGCCATCTCCCCCCTCCTCTTCTCTGACGTGAACTTGCGAAACAATAAAAATCGCAGCCAGATCCTCCCCCGTCTCTTCCAGAAAAGAGACGACAGATGCTTCCAGAGGCATAAGTTCCACTTCGGCCTCAAGTGACGAACCAATTTCTCCATTTCCTCTCGCAATTTCCAGACCCTTCTGCACTTCTCCACGAAGCGACAGGATTGCAGCCCACTTCTGTTCGAGATCCGGGCGTAGATATTGATCTTCAAATGGCCTCTGGGTGAGGAAATGAATCGAACCCCCATCCTGCTCACACAGATAACCCCAGACCTCTTCGCTCGTGAAAGGGAGGATTGGAGCCATTATCCGCACCAATGTGTGAATCATTTCATGCAAGACGGTTTGCGCGGATCTTCTTTCCGGAGAATCTTCGGCAAAGGTGTAGAGCCTGTCTTTCAAGACGTCCAGATAAAAGGAAGATATCATCGTGCAGAATGAATTGATGGAATGATACGCCGTGTGAAATACCATCTCATCATAGGCAGAATGGACCGTTCTCTTGAACCTCTCAAGCAAATGCAGGGCGTACTGGTCGATCTCTGTGAGATGGTCGTATTCCACTCGATTAACGTCCGGGTCATAACCATGGATATTCCCGAGAAGAAACCGACATGTATTTCTGATCCTCCTGTATGTCTCCGCGACCTGATCGATAGTGTCGTTGGATATCTTGACATCACTCTTGAAATCATTGGAGGAAACCCACAACCTGAGTATGTCCGCCCCTCTCTTTTCTATGATCTCGAGTGGAGACACGACATTTCCGTCGAGTTTGTGCATCGCCTTTCCCTGCGAGTCGAGAGTCCACCCATTTGTAAGCACCTGTCGATAAGGGGGTTCCCCTCTGGAGGCGAGTGATACTATCAACGACGTATTAAACCATCCACGATGCTGATCTGTGCCTTCAAGATAGATGTCGGCTGGCCTACTGAGATATGACCGCTTTTCCAGAACCGCGATGTGAGAGCTCCCCGATTCAAACCAAACGTCGAGAATGTCGGTCTCTTTTCTGAAATCGGTCCCGTTGCATTCGTCGCAGGTAACCCCGTCTGGTAGAAAGGCCTCCGCGTCAAGGGTGAACCAGCAGTCTGAGCCCATCTCACCAACCTTTTCCGCGACGCGGTTTACCAGGTCCTTTCGAAGCAGGGGCTTGTCACACTCGTTGCACAGGAACACAGGTATTCCCACCCCCCACTCTCTCTGGCGGGAGATGCACCAGTCCGGCCGATTCCTGATCATTCCCAGGATGCGGTTCTTGCTGGCGCCGGGTAACCAGATTACTTTCTCTATCGCGTCAAGGGCCTTCTCGCGCAGATTATTATGATCGATAGAGAAAAACCACTGCGTCGTTGTGCGGAAGAGAAGAGGGCTCTTGCATCGCCAGCAGTGTGGATACGAATGCGTGATGGTTTCCTTCTGAAGAAGGTGCCCGGCCTTTTCGAGATCCAGCAGAACTTCATCGTTTACTGTCTCTACCCGTTCTCCCTCATATTTTCCGCCCTCGTGGTTGAAAACACCTTTCTCGTCCACGGGACATAGTATATCGAGTCCTTCCCTCTTTCCGACTTCAAAATCCTCCATACCGTGTCCGGGCGCAGTGTGGACTACCCCCGTTCCTTCATCGAGATTGACGTGCCGGGCCATGAAAAGAGGAGATTCTCTTTCAATAAGAGGGTGCGCAAAAACGAGTCCTTTCAGTTCCAGTCCGGACAGAGACCTTGTTGTCTTATACCCTTCGAGGCCAAGAGAATCCATTATGACCGGAGCGAGTCTCTTTGCCAGTAGATAAGCCGATTCACCGCTTTCGACGACGACGTAATCCAGTTCCGGATGCACAACAACGGCCTGGTTGGCTGGAATTGTCCACGGGGTAGTGGTCCAGACGAGGACATAACTGTCCTTTTGATCGGGAAAAACAGAATCCGGGTCTTCAAGGAGGGGAAATCTGACCAGAATTGAACAGGATTCCTTCTCCTTATATTCGATCTCGGATTCTGCGAGAGCGGTCTCGCATCTGGGGCACCAGTGGATGGGTCGTTTACCTCGATAGATATATCCCTGCTCCACCATCTCGCCGAAGGTGAACAATACAGCGCTCTCGAACTCCGGGGACATTGTGAGATAAGGATCGTCCCATTCACCCCAGATTCCAAGACGGATGAACTCATCGCGCTGAATCTTCACAAAACGCCTCGCGTACTCCCCGCATTTCTTCCGAAGCGTGAGGGGGTCAATGTCTCCTTTGCTCTTCCTCATCTCCTTGAGGATATTCATCTCGATAGGCATGCCGTGGTTGTCCCACCCGGGAACGTATGGGGCGTCAAAGCCCATCATAGATCGGGACCGGAGTACAAGATCTTTCGCAATCTTGTTCAGGGCGTGCCCCAGGTGGATGTGGCCGTTGGAGTAAGGAGGTCCGTCGTGGAGGATATACTTACTGCTTCCTTTCCTGAGTTCACGCAGCTTGCTATAGGCATCCATCTCTCCCCACTTTTCGAGAATCAACGGTTCCTTTTCTACCAGCTTCGCCTTCATAGGAAAGGCTGTCTGCGGGAGATTAAGTGTCTGTCGATAATCCATGGTATTTCCCATCATGCGTTCCAATGCTGGCAGGTTGAGGTGCAGGCATCCTGTTACTCCTGAAGATGTTCGATCAATCTCTTCATAAGCATCGTCAGGCTCGGTTCCGCCTCTCGAGCGGTCCTGATTATTTTCTCAATGTTGATCGGCTCGAGTGCGTCGGGAAGGCATCTGTCGGTTATGACAGAGACGGCGAAGACATCCAGCCCCGATTGCATCGCGGCTATGACTTCCGGTACGGTCGACATGCCCACGGCGTCCGCCCCGATTCCTCTCAGGAAACGATACTCAGCCCTCGTCTCAAGGTTGGGCCCGGCCACAGCTACATAGATCCCTTTCTTGACGGGTATTTTCTCCTCCAGGGCAACGTTCTCGGCAAGATCAATCATGCCGCGGCTGTAGGGTTCACTCATGTCGGGGAACCTCGGTCCCAGGGAAGGGTCGTTGATCCCTATGAGGGGGTTGTCTCCGATAAGATTGATGTGATCCTCGATGATCATCAAGTCTCCGGCATCAAGGATGGGGTTCATCCCCCCCGCGGCGTTTGAGATCAATAGTTTCCTTACTCCAAGAGCTTTCATTACGCGCACAGGCAGCGTTATGTCGGCCATACTGTGCCCTTCATAGTAATGAAAACGTCCTCTCATGGCCACGACCTCTCGTTGCCCGAGCTGCCCGAAGAGCAGTTCACCAGAGTGAGTTTCAAGCGTGGACTCGGGAAAATGCGCAATGTCCCGGTACGGGACTGAAGTGCTGATATCTATCTCTCCAGCAAGGCCGCCCAGCCCGGTTCCCAGTATTATTCCGACCGAGGGTGCAGCGTCCGTCTTCGTCCTCAGGAAGGCGACTGTTTCTTCTATTTTCTCTCTAAACGCCAATATTCTCTCCTTCAGAAGCTCCGTATCCCCCGGGATAGATGGTGCTGATCCACATAGCAGGCAGGAGAATCAATCGCCTGAAGTCCGGGCGTCTTCCGCTTCCGATTCCTGCCTCTCATCTTCATCCACAGAAAAAGTGGGACGGAATGTGTCGATTTTCGGCGCTGTCATCTCTGCGCCGGCATCAATGTTCTCTCCCGGATTCTCCCCACAATCCACGAAGGAATCTCCTGGCAGGGCCGACCGCCTTCTATCGTGACCGCCATCCAATACTGGTTCATCCTTCTCCCCTGCGAGCAGTTCTAGTTGTTCTTTAAGAAAGGACTTGAACTTATTAACATATACCGTTCTTGTCTTCTGCAATTGCGCGATCTCTTCTTCGAGTGCGACTTTTTGGTTTTGAGCCTTCTCGAGGACCCTCCTCGACTCCATCCTCGCACTTTCAAGGGTCAGATCCGCCTCTTTTTTCGCGTTTTCGAAATAACTGTCTGCGTTCTTCTGTGCCGAGATCAACGTTGCGTTGAGAGTCTTCTCCATGCTCCGGTAATCCCTGATCTTTTCGTCGAGCCCTCTTAATCTCTCCGTGAGGCTGTTGTTTTCTTTAATAAGGAGCTCAAACTCATCTGACACAAGTTCCAGAAAGACTCTGACTTCCTCGGGGTCGAACCCCCTTAAGGTACGGCCGAACTCCTGATTTCGCAGATCAAGCGGTGTAATTTTCAATGTTGCTATCCCCCCGCCCCCTCGCGCCAAATAAGGCAGTCCCGACCCGTATCATGTTGGACCCTTCCTCGATAGCAATCTCGAAGTCGGCGGTCATGCCCATGGAGAGGAAGCGCATCTCAGAGTTGATCAGCTGCATGCCTTCTGCTTGTTTGAAAAGTTGGCGGAGCGTCCTGAACGATTTCCGTATCCTGGCCGTATCATCCGTAAAAGGGGCCATGGTCATGAGACCCCTGATTCTGATACCAGTCAACCTGTCTGCCCATTCAAGAAAACTCTCCACCTCTGACGGCAACACACCATACCGGGATTTGTCCGCAGTCGTGTTGACCTGCAGGAGGAGGTCCGAGACGGCGCCCTGTTCGACCGCTCTCCTCGAAATCTCCTCAGCAAGTGACATGGAGTGAAGAGAATGGATCATCGTGAAGAGCGATACAGCTGCCTTGACCTTGTTGCGCTGAAGATGACCAATCATGTGCCAGGAGACGTTCTCATCCTGGAAGTACAAAGCCTTCCTTTTTGCCTCCTGAACCCTGTTCTCGCCGAATACTGAGACACCAAGATCAACAGCCTCTTCCATCTTTGAGATCTCGACAGTCTTGGTGACAGCGATAATTTCAACAGAGTCCCCCTCTCTGCCGCTCCTCTTAAGCGCCCGGTCCACACTTTCCCGGAGCTTCTGAAGGTTGCCCCCTAAGGATCCCAAAGAAGTCGCCTTTCCTGCCTGTCCCGCTTGTTGTGAGAGCCTTCTAATATACATTTCACCCTGCCAAAATCAAGGTCAAAATAACCGGAGGTTCCCCGGTTTTTCTTATGCATTGAGGCGTCAAGTGTCCCTCTCGCTCCAGGGACGTCTTTTTGACCCGTTCTAACTCTCGGGGTCACTCGATCAGTGCCGGGTCCGGCTATTCTGGAAGCTCGAGGGGCAGGTTCTCTGTTATGCCTGAGCTGAGCGATTCTCTCAGTCGATCCTGGCGGATCTCTTCCCGACAGAATCACTCAAATCAGGTTATATAAAGACGCCGGCCCCGCCACCCTTCCGCTCCGAAAGGAGCCGGGGCAGCAGGGTCCAGCCTCTAGCCGGGTCGGTTCAGATGGTCAGGTGGGGTAGACTTCGCCAACCCTGTGATGTGTATGGGATAGTGTTCCGGGAGATTTCCGTAAAAGAGGAATCGTGTTGTCGCATGAAATAGCAAGGAGCAGAATCAGGCCAACGATGGCTGGATATACCAGGAAGATCAGAACTCTCCATAACAGGCATGTCTGAATGCCTGCCGTGGGCTGCGATGGGTCAGCGCCTCTCTTCTCGCGGTCCAACGGTTTACGACCTTTCAAAGATTCTATTTCGCCCGGTTATCTCGGTGAGGCGAGGCCTAATGTGCCTTCATCGTAAGTCAATAAGGCTATGTCGCGGGCTTCTTGATTGACTTAACACTTTAGACCTCTGCACTCCCGAGAGGCTTAGCCCTGCCGGGCCCGAAGGCCACGCTTGGTCAAAACGGTCTGGCAGGACTTCGAAAAGTAATCCTGTACAATAATACATCAACGGTGGAAAGAATGATGCCGGTCAGAGTCTGATTTGAAAGTAGGATGATTGGCCATCGAGATGTAGGTATATGTCCTACAGCCGATGGATTGATTGGCCACAATAATAATTAAGCGGTATGTATCTACTCAATCCACGAGCTGATTGTCGAGCGTGTAGCGCATCAACTCCGCGTTTGTCTCAAGGTTCATTTTCCTGAGGAGTCGAGTCCTGTAGGTGCTGACCGTCTTTATGCTGAGCGACAATTGGTCCGCTATCTGTCTTACCGTGACTCCCGCTCCGATAAGACAGAGTATCTGGTATTCGCGGTCAGAGAGTGTTTCGTGCGGGGCCTTTGCTGCGCCATTATTGAGTATCGAGGCCAGCCTCTCCGCCAGAGTGGAACTGATATACCTGGCACCAGTCGCTACCCTTCTGATGGCGGTGATAAGCTCTTCCGGCGCCTTATCCTTCGTAAGGTATCCAGCGGCGCCCGCCTTCAGAGAGCGAATTGCGTACTGTTCCTCCGGGTGCATGCTGAGGACCAGGACATTCAGTGCGGGTGCCACCGTTTTCAACTGTTTGATCACATCGAGTCCGCTCATTCCCGGCATCGAAATATCGAGGACTATTACATCAAAACTGTTTCTGTCTACTTCCTCGATAGCCTCCTGGCCATTACTCGCCTCGCTCAAGACCACTATGTCTTCCGTTTCGTCAAGAATCTGTTTGAGACCCTTTCGGACGATAGTGTGATCATCGACAAGCAGTACGTTTGTCATATCAACCCTTCTCCATATGTCGCGGGACGGTAACTGTCACGACAGTCCCCCCTCCATCCTTCCCCTTGATTTTAACATCGCCTTTCCATGGTCTGACGTACTCTCTCATGCCAAGCAGGCCGAAAGCCTGCGGGTCGGACACGCTGTCTTCATTGATGCCTTTGCCGTCGTCCTGCACGGACAGGATATATTCGTCTCCTTCCTCGGCCAGTCTCACCTCGACAAGAGTGGCTTCGGCGTGGCGCGCCACATTTGTCAGCGCTTCCCGCAATACGCGAAAAATGGAAGTCGACAGGTCTCTCTCTATTTCTATGTTTTCGGGAACAATGTGGACCCCGCATTTGATGCCTGAACGACGTTCAAAATCCCCCACCTGCCACTCCATTGCCGCGATAAGACTGAGGTCGTCGAGCAACCCGGGCCTCAATTCGGCGGAGATTCTTTTTACCGCCTGAAGGTTGGACTCCACGAGGCTCATCATAGACTCTATCTTGTTTCTCAGGCCGCCGTCATCGGGGGTAAGCCTGTTGGAAAGCCAGGATATGTCCATCTTCAACGCAGTCATCGTCTGTCCAACTTCATCGTGGATCTCGCGCGCAATTCGGGTCCTCTCTTCGTATCGAACAGACTGGAGGTGCGATGTGAGGTTCTGGAGCGCCTTCTCCGTGTTCTTCCTGTCCGTAATGTCGAGAACGGCACCAAAAGCGCCGACATATGATCCATCCCCATCAAACCTCGGCGACGCAGAAACCTGTATGAACTTGCGTACTCCCTCCCGCGTAGTGATGGGAAGTTCGTATCTGGAGCATTTACCGGCCTTCCTGTCTTCTGTCTGGCGGCGAATCGTCTCGACCGCGTCATCGTCCAGATACTCCTTTATATTTCTGCCGACGAGGCCCTCCTGGGGTTCGTCGAAGATACTTGCGTATGTCGGATTGCAAAAGACGATCGTATCTTCGTCATCCACAATCCCGATGCCTTCGTGTATCCCGTTGAACGTCTCTTCCAGCAGATTCTTCTGTCTATGCACATCGTTTTGAAGCACCCCTCGGTCTATTGCGGCTCCTATCGTGGCTGCCGCGGTCTTGAGCGCCTCCTCTTCAGCCACGGACCACATGCGTTCCTCGAAACACGCGTCGAAGCCAATAAAGCCCCACCAGTTGCCGCGAACGAAGACAGGCACAGCGATGATAGACTTGATAGCCTGCAGCTCGAGAACTTCGCGTTCGCTCTTCGGGAGATGCCTGACGTGGCCCTGAATCGTCCCATCTCCCTCCATTTCTCTGGCCCAGCGAGCGAACCCTCCCGCTTCGTAGGGGACTCCCTGCAGGTCGGGGTTGTCAATCTGGGGAGTGATACCTTCTCTCACCCATTCGTACCGCTGACTGGTCATCAGTTCTCCATCCTTGAGCTGATTCTCGAAAACATATACCCTGCATACTTCAGCAGCCATGCCGAGACGCCCCAGAACTTCCGGTATCTGTTCCTCCCAGCGGAACGTCTTCATCAGGAGCAAGGCAGAGAAGCTTACCGCCTCCAGGATCGCGTCCCGGCGACGGATACTTATCTCCGCCTCCTTTCGGGCAGTGATGTCTCGCCCCATGCCCTGGGCCCCCACCACGATATTGTTTTTTCTGATTGGTACCGTGCTTATCTCGAGCGGGACAAGCGCTCCATCCCTGCGAGCGATGCATATTTCAAGCCCTTCAACACTCTCGCCCGACAGCACCCTCAGGAACGCCTCGGTTGCTCCCTCCGAGTCAGATCGAGCTATGTACTGCTTCATATCAGAGCCTATAATCTCCTCCTGAGTGAATTGCAGGATTCTTTCCACCGATCTGGAACAATACGTTATTTTTCCATGGACATCACATTGGAATACTATGTCCCGCCCGATCTCGGCCATCATTCGGAACTTCTCTTCGCGCTCTCCAAGCACCTCGAGATCCTGTCTATTCTTCCGCCTGACAGCCTGTTCCGCCAGCGCTTCTTCGACCTTGGTCATGACGAGGTCCATATTGAGTGGTTTCATCAGATAGAGTTTGGCTCCGTCCTTGAGCGCGCTTGCGGCAGTTTCAATATAGGCATAAGCGGTAATGACGATCACTGCGATTTCGGGATGGAGTTCTCTCAGTCGGCTGATGAGTTCCCCACCTCTCATGTCGGCAAGCTTGATGTCCAGCAGAACAACATTGAAAGGAGTCTTGCTGGCTTTTGCCAGGGCCTCGCGGCCCGTTATCGCTGTGGCTGTTTCGTAAGATTTTATTCTGAATAACAGAGTCAGACTGCGGCGAATTTCTTCGTTGCCGTCGACTATGAGGACACGATTCTTTCCACCCATCTCTTCTTCCGGATTATTGTTATCGAACAGTGCTGAACCATCAGCTTATCATATATTTTTATGTTTGTCAAGTGGAGCGTAGAATCCCGCCGTCACCTTCCTGCTGGACTCCCCGGGACGGGATGTGGAACATAATGTGAAACATGTGGCCGGGAGGTCAAGCCAGGAGTGGTCTATTCCTGAAAGCTTCGATGCGATCCCGCAGCCGTCTTGTTTCACGCCCCGGATCAGAAGCGTCAAGAACCGCAGATATTAAAGCGACGCCGTCTGCACCCCTGGAGAGTACCTCCTCGATCCGTGAGAGAGTAATACCACCAATGGCGACCGTCGGCAGCGTCGAGCCGGAGCAAATAGTCTCGAGAATGTCAAGTCCGACCACTCTGATGTCTTTCTTGGTGCTCGTCGGGTATATCGACCCGACACTCAGGTAGTCGGCGCCTGAATCCGCCGCCCGCAAGGCTTCCTCGGGCGTGTGGACAGTTGCTCCAATGACAAGGCTTTCCCCGGCTCGCTTTCTTGCGGAGCTTATCGGCAGATCAGAACATCCAAGATGGATACCGCGGCTGCCGAACCGCAGCGCGAGGTCCAGATGATCATTGACCAGAAGAGGGACTCCCTTCTTTTCCGCCACGTCAATAACCAGAGGAAGAGCCATCTCGTGGGAAGCGGGCTCTTCATTTTTCGCCCTGTACTGGATAGCTGTCGCGCCGCCGCTGCAGATAGCGCTCACAAGTTCCCGGAGGTCTCTTCCGAGAACATGATCCGTGTCAAGGATCACGTATAGAGAAAGATCTAATCCTGTAGCCATTCTTCCAGCATTTCCCTGAAACGGCGGGCGTTCGTTTCCCAGGTCCCCTCGTGTGTCGCTTCCAGCTTCAGATCCTCCCAGTCGTGGCCGACAATGACGGTAACATCCAGCAGGAGCAGGCCGTCGTATCTCTTCTCGATGTTAGCGCAACCGAGGACGCTCGCTACCTCACGCGTGAATTCCGGCCTTCCGGAACGATCGAGGAGGATGCTTTTTTCATATTCGAATGAATCCGCGTTGCCAAAATAAACGATGTCAAATCCATTCTCCCTGAGCCAGTCGGTAACTCTTTCGGCGACGCCCGATTTGCCGCACCCATTCAGGATCTCCACCCGGATGACATCTCTGCCGAATATCGGATCACCAGGAGGAGGGACTAACCACCTCAACGTGGTCGATATCAACAGTGACAGAACGGCAAAAAAAAGGAGAAAAGAGACGAGGGTTAATGTCCTGGATCTCCATCCACCCTTTTTCCTGCTGCCTGTCCTCTTTTTCTTCTTTTTTCGTGTCATGGGACGTAGCGAGGTGGTGGCCCGCGGAACAACACTCCCGCGCAAAGCCTTAACAGGTTTTCGTCTGTCAGCATCCCTTGTGCGGTTTTGAAAAAGCCTCGAGTCTCGTCTTGTCAGGGAGCGAATCACCCTCCAGAAAGTTCCATCCCGTCAAGCTGCAGGCCGAGCCAATCCTGCTTTCAACAACACGACAGAATGGTCCTATAACGGTTCTCTCACCTATGACCGTTTTCCCTTCCACAATTACGTGGGGGTAAATCGTTGTGTCTTTTCCGATCTCCACATCCATGTCAATGAAGATTGATGATGGATCAACAAGCGTGACGCCCTCACCCATCCAATGCTCCCTTATCCTCTCACGCAAGGTGTTCTCTGCTGCCGCGAGCTGGCTCCTGGTGTTTATTCCCGCCACCTCGCGCTCGTCGTTTATGGAGACACCCTTCACCGACAGCCCCTCCCGGTTGTACATCTCGACGATGTCTGTCAGGTAGTGTTCTTTCTCTCCACTCTGCGCGCAGATACGCTGCAGAAAGGGGAAAATAAGCGGGGATCTGAAACAGTATATCCCCGTATTGACCTCTCTCACCTCTCTCTGTGCTTCCGTTGCGTCGATTTCTTCAACAATGGCCCGGATAGAGCCGTCCTCCGCCCTGATTATACGACCGTAGCCCTCTGGATTATCAAAAAAACAGGTCAGCAGTGTGGCATCGCCCCGCCCGGATCTGTGATATTCAAGCAGCTTGAGAATAGTACTCTGACTTATCAGTGGTGTATCGCCGCAGGTTACGAGCAGGTCTCCATCGAGAGATTCGAGCAGTTCCCGCGCTGAGAGAAGGGCGTGAGCGGTGCCCAGCGCTTTATCCTGGTTGACAAGGTCTACTCCGAGTCCATCAACCACATTCTCGACCCCTCTTCTGTTTCTCCCGACGACGGCAATGATCCTTTCCGGCTCTGCCGCGCTGACAGCCTTCACCACGTGGACTATCATCGGGGTGCCCGCGAGCGGATGAAGCACCTTGTTCAAGGCGGATTTCATCCTGGTGGAATCCCCCGCCGCCAGGATGACGGAGGCCACCGGAGCACTGTCAGATCGAGAATTGAGGCCTGCCATCACGCGCAAACTCCACTATCATGTTGTCGATCAGCCTTGTGGATCCCACCTTGCCGGCTATGGCGACAATGGCCTTGCCGGCAATCATATCAACCGGCTCAAGAGTCTGGTAATCCACGATCGAAACGTAGTCTATTGAAATGTGTCTTTCTCCAAGCATTCGTTCAATGGTTGTTGAAATCGTGTCGCTGTGAAGCTCTCCCTCTCCAATCAACTCTCTTGCCCGCGAAAGAGATTTGAAGAGTTGCAATGCGTCTGCCCGTTCCCTGTCGTCCAGATACCTGTTCCTCGAACTCATGGCGAGCCCGCTCTTTTCCCTGACTATTCGACCCATCAGAATCTCAACCGGGAAATTCAGATCACGGGTCATTCTGTCCACGATTATGAACTGCTGGATGTCCTTTTGACCGAAGACCGCGATGTCAGGCTCTACAATATTGAACAGCTTTGCGACCACCGTCATGACCCCCCGGAAATGACCCGGGCGGCTGGCTCCACAAAGCAGGTCTGTGAGCCGCGACATGTCAACGTGCGTTAAGGTGTCCGAGGAGGGATACATGGCTTCCGGTTCAGGGCAGAACACCGCGTCGACGTGTCTTTTCCCGGCAAGATCGAGGTCTCGCTCAAGCTGTCTCGGATAGTCGCTGAAGTCTTCGTTCGGCCCGAATTGCGTGGGGTTGACGAATACGCTCATAACCACGACATCGCTGTGCTCTCGCGCTTGATCGACCAGGCTGAGGTGGCCTTCGTGAAGACAACCCATCGTTGGGACCAGAGCGATCTTTCTTCCTTCAGAGCGAAACCCTCTCGCCCAACACCTCATTTCATCGATATCGGACGTCCACCGCATTGTCTGCCTCTCAGTAGCTCTGATCATCCGCGGGATACTCCCCCGACCTGACCTCCTGGACATACCTCGAGACCGATTCACGGACCTCGCCTCCGAGTTCCGCGTATTTCTTGAGAAATTTCGGTTCGAACCCCTCATTGAGACCCAGCATGTCGGGAAGGACCAGAACCTGTCCATCGCACGAAGGACCAGCTCCTATGCCAATTGTGGGGATCTGGAGGTTTCCGCTGATCTCTGCGGCAAGTTCGGATGGAATCATCTCCAGTACAATCGAGAAACACCCGGCCTCCTGGAGCAGACCGGCGTCCTTCAGCAGTATCTCCCTCTGCTCCGGACTCCTGCCCTGGAGGTGATATCCTCCTGTCTTGTGGATGGACTGCGGTGTGAGCCCAAGATGCCCCATAATGGGGATGGATGCCCGGTTGAGAGCGGAGATAGCGGGAATAATCTCTTCACCTCCCTCTATCTTTACGGCCATCGCGTTCGTTTCCTTCAGGACCCTGCCGCAATTTCTAACAGTCTCCTCGACGGAGATCTGAAAGGAGAGGAAGGGCATATCCACAATGACGGGCGTTTCTCTGGCCCCACGGCATACAGCCTTAGCGTGATAGATCATCTCGTCGAGGGTAACCGGGAGTGTGTTACCGTGACCCGAGAAGACCATTGCGACGGAGTCGCCAACGAGAATCATGTCTACATTGGACGATTCGAGGATCAAGGCCATAAGGTAATCATAGGCTGTCAGGACTGCGATCTTCTCACCTTTCTCTTTCATCCTCGTGTAGTCGCTCAAAAAGCGGGGCTTTTTCCGATTCTTGTACATCCTTCGCGTCTCCGTGCCGTGATGTTTAACTATTCTGTCCCCTCTGGAGGAAAGAAGCCAGGGTGAGGTGGCTGGCCGGGTCGACCGCGTCAGGGTCTATTTCCAGGACCTGGCATACAAGGAACGAGCGATTCAGCAGTTGGGCGTGTGGAATGGTCAGGTCCGGGTGTCCGACTACGCGGTCACCATAGAGGAGAATGTCAAGGTCGATCGTCCTCGGGCCCTTCCAGACAGTCCTCTTCCTGCCCATGTTGGTCTCTATCGCCTGAAGAACTCTCAAGAGTCCGTGCGGAGACAGGGATGTGTTCACGGAGACAACCTGGTTTAGAAAGTGTGGTTGATCGGGGTTATCTACAGGTATCGTGTCGGCTATCTGCGAGCAGGCGATAACGTCCAATCCAGGCGACTCCTCCATGGCCTTCATGGCTGCTTTCATATACCACAGCCTGTCTCCGAGGTTTGATCCAATACTTATGAACGCCCTCTTTTCCTTCTTACCTGCTTCGCTCAACGGCCACCTCGACATAGTCAAGCATTCCCGGCAAACGGACCTTCGGTTTGCGGCAGTGAACGACAACAGTCGCAACCTGCCCGCATTCCAGGATGGACCCGGCTATCTCTTCTGCCAGCGCTTCGATCAGATTGTGACTTCGCTTCTCCACCACCGACGCCACTTTCCGGTAAATCTCGACATAATCCAGCGTGTCGTCTATACGATCTGTCTTACCGGCCTTTTCGAGATTGAGAGAGCACACAACATCTATCTCTATCGGCTGCCCGACTTCCCTCTCGAAGGGATAGAGGCCTGAATGCGAAAAGAACTTTATACCCTTCAAAACTATGGTGTCCAGAATTCTTCTCCGGTCTCAAAGGAGGTTGAGTTGAAGGCCCAGAAGGTCGAATCTGTCAATGAATTTAAGGCTCTTGAGCATATCATCCACCTCCATATCGAACGTCATCGGGAGGAGGGAATCGAGCTTCATCAACGATTTGAAGAGAGATTCATAATCGATTATGCCCTCCCCTACCGGGAGGTGGTCATCGGCGGTACCAAGGTTGTCGTGGAGGTGAATCTCCCGGATATGGCTCCCGAAAGACCTCAGCCATGCGCGCACCTCCATGTTTGAATAAACGTTCACGTGGCCGGTGTCGAGGCATATCCCGAAAGGGAGGCCATCAAGGGTCTCGACCAGCCTGAGGATTATGTCCGGCGTATGATCAAAGACATTCTTTATGACGATCTCTATCCCGTTCCTGCGGGCGGCACGCCCCACCACCTCCCAGGTCTCCAGCGAGAGTTCCCGCCATCCTTCCACGCTCTCTTCAGGTATCAAGGGGTTGAAGCCGCTTGGAAGTACAATAGAATTCGTATTCAGCGATACAGCGAGATCAACCGCCCTCAGGAAGCAGTTCTCCGTGTGTTTACGCACGATATGATCGAGGCTGCCCGGGTTGAGATCGAAGATCGGGCCAGCCGCCATTACGGCAATTCCCCTCTCCCGAAGCTCCTCGCCGAGCTTTCTGGCTACTGGTTGTCTGAATACGTTCAGGAGCCAGTTGGTATCGTGCGCGGCAACCTCTACCCCCACATTATTAGTCGTGAGGAAATCAATATTCCTCAGGACCTCACTATATGGAAGGGTGGCGAAGAGGATGGGCCTGTCCCTGTTATCCATGTTCTTCACTCAGTCACTTCATATTCTCAAAATATTTGAACAGTTCGCTGCTGGTTGGCAGAATCACTACCGCCTTAGCCGACAGCGATTTTTCGTATGCCTCCAGGCTTCTCGTGAAACCGTAGAAATCGGGATCGCGCTTGTAGGCGTCGGCATACACTTTCAGGGCCTTCGCATCTCCTTCTCCTCTGATCTCCTGCGCTTTTCGATAGGCCTCGGCAAGTATTACCGTCTTATCCCTGTCTGTCTGCGCCTTGATCTTCGTGGCTTCTTCATTCCCCTCCGACCGATACTGATTTGCCATCCTCTTCCTTTCGGCGCGCATACGATCGAACACGGACCTCTCGTTCTCTTCCGGAAGGTCAGCCCTCTTTATCCGTACATCCACGACCTCAATGCCGTATTCGAGTGCTTTCTTGTGGCACTTTTCAGTCACGATCCCCATAATATCGGCTCTTGAAAGGGCGACGATATCGCTCAGATCGTTCGATCCCAGCTCAACGCGCAATTCAGAGTATATAATATCATCAAGCCTGGACTGAGCACCGAATTCACTCCCCACCGTCTGCATGAATTTCAGCGGATCCACTATCCTCCAGCTCGCGTAGTTGTCTACTACAAGGTTCTTCTTGTCCTGTGTAATGACCTCCGTTGGCGCCGAATCGTATTCGAGCAGCCTGTCATCGAACGTGTGAACGGTCTGAATGGGAAACGGGAGCTTGAAGTGAAGCCCCGGGTCAGTGATCGTTCCAACCGGTTTTCCCATTTGAGTGATTACCACCGTCTCCTTTTCATCGACTACAAAGGATACGAGAGAGACTGCGATGGCTGCGATAATCAGGATAAGAGGGATCATACCACCCTTTTTCATTTCTTCAACTCCTCTCTCTGCGAAAGGGAATTCTCGATATCCAGGAGATTCAAAAGAGACGAGTTCGTCTCCGGAGAGACGATGACCTTTTGAATATCAGGGAGAATTCGTTCCATTGTCTCCAGGTAGAGTCTCCTTCGGGTCACATCCTTCGCGTTTCGGTATTCACTCCACACCTCCATGAATCGCTTCGCGTCGCCTTCCGCCATATTCATCCGTTCCTCTCGATAACCTTCCGCCTCGCGGATCTTCTTTTCCGCATTACCTCTGGCATTCGGAATCACCTCGTTCTGATATCCCTTCGCCAGATTGATCAGGCGATCCTTGTCCTCCTTGGCGCTGGCGACATCCTTGAACGCGTCCCTGACCTCTTCCGGGGGGTGAACATCCTGCAATTGGACGGCAAGGATGAGAAGTCCGGACTTGTACTTGTCGACGACCACCTGAAGCAGGTCCTTTGTCTCCTCCTGGATCTGAAACTTGCCGGTTGTCAGAACCTCATCAATATCATGACTTCCAACGATCTGTCTCAACGCCGCTTCGGTCGCATGATGCAGCATCCGATCGAGATCTCTGATGTTGAAAAGATATCTTTCGGCGTCCCTTATCTTGAACTGCACTATAATCTCAACATTGACTATGTTCTCATCCCCCGTCAGCATTTGCGACTCCTGGAGGATTTTCCTGTACTTCGCCGGCGGACCGGGATAAATAGTCCTGAATCCGACCTCGATTCGCTTGACTTCAGTCACTTTGGGAGTATCCACCACCTCCACAGGTGACGGGAGATGGTAATGAATACCAGGTTCCGCCGTCCTTACCGCTTCACCAAACCTCCGGACGACACCGAGTTCATCGGGACCTACAATATATATGCCCGACAGGAACCAGATGGCCACGATGAAAGAAAGTATTCCTTTCCCCCCTGAAGATAGCGGATTGAACCTGGAAAAATCAGGAATGCTGATCGTCTGATCACCGAATTCAATATCAATCTTCTTTCCCACTGCCTTCACCTCCTTCAGAAAGCCCGAAACGCCGAGAGACAACATGGCAGACTATGCGTTCATGCTGCTTTCCTGCTCAGAAATCTAACATAACATCCTTGATAAGGTCCTGCAAGTCCTTTCTTTTTTCGATGGTTCGGGTTGATCGGGATGACAAAAAATACCTGCTGGTCGCCTCTGTCACGTCCAGTCACTCGAAGGCATAATCCGCCTGAATTGGTACAAAGATTGCAAACTCTCAGACCATCGCACTTCCCGGTGCCTGGAAGCGTCATCTCCAGGGCACATTCATTGTGTGGGGTGAACAGGAACCTGACGGCGTGAACGTCGGGCAGCCAGCCAAGGGGTAGGTTATTATGAGCGAAATAAGCTTTGTTTGTATACTGATAAAGAAGGCTTTGCTCGAAGCGCACAGCCTGATACGTTCCTTGATATCCAGGTCCGTTGCGGAGTGCGACGGCAGAAGAGAACCGCTTCATCCGAAACGACTTGAGAACGGGTCTGTCCGCCAGCTCGATACGGCGAAATGGGAGGTAAAGCTAGACTGGAAGATAGATCAGGCCAAAGAGATAATTGATGAGAATGAATTGCAGACGACAATAAGTATGCTGGAAAGACGAATAGCAGAACGAAGGAAGACGTTCCGGTAATACGACAGGTAATTAAGTTCTTCCCGCAGGACCTTCCTCCCTCCATCCAGTCACTGGTCACCTGAGGCAGTCTCTCCACACTATATCTCTTCCCACACGCTGCTTGAGGAGAGAGATCTTCTTTCGCGTCAGCGTCAGCGCACAGATTCCAGGAGATACATGTACCGGGTTACGCCACTCAATAGTTTGACACATCCCCGGTACTTTGCTATAATTATTCAGCCTTCCGCGGTGTGAAATCGTTGAACAGGCCGGTCGCAACTCTTTTCACTGGGAATCGCGTGAGAGAGAGGAACATCAAGGCAACAGTCGCATACGATGGCACTGATTTCTTCGGCTGGCAGGTTCAGCCCGCGCTGCGCACTGCGCAAGGTGTCATAGAAGAGAAGTTGACATGGCTGCTCCGGGAAGAGGTTCGTCTCTCCGGTGCTGGCAGGACCGACAAGGGCGTTCACGCGTCCGGTCAGGTATTCAGCTTTCTAACATGCTGCTCTATACCGACGGAGAATCTCCAACGCGCCTTGAATATGACCCTGCCGGGAGATATATTTATCAAGGACATCATGGAGGTGCCTTCGGGCTTCCACGCCCGTTATTCTGCGCGAAGAAGGACTTATCAATATCGGCTGGGTATGTGGGGTACTCCTCGTTCGCCTTTTGAAAATCGATACTGCTGGTATCCGGGAAAATCACTGGACATTACGGCGATCGAGGAGGCCATCAGGCTTTTTCCAGGAATCAGGGACTTCAGGGCGTTGGCCAAACAAAGGGAACTCGGGGAAAACACGAACTGTGAAATTCATAACGTGTCGTGGGAAAGGACTTCCTACGGCTGCCTCTTTGAGATAACCGCGAACCGGTTTCTGCCGCAGATGGTCAGGAGGATCCTTTCTACACTGATCGATATAGGAGCCAGAGCCTGCAGTGTCTCCTCACTTGAAGCAGTATTACGTGGAGAGAAAGAGAGTTCGCCCGTTTCATGGGTAGCTCCACCGCAGGGACTTTTCTTACATAATGTCAGCTATTGAGGCCATCATGCCAAGCACCGTGAAAATTGCCCTTACGCTAATCGTCTCTTCAATTGCATGTCTTCCCGGAGCATTGAAAGCGCAGGACACAGCAAGGTTAAGAGATGGGACCGTTCTCAGCGGAGAACTGCTCAGGATGAGCAACGACACCCTCTTTTTCAAGACCTCCTTCAGCGACGAACTCCCGGTAGAGCGGGGGCAGATTAGCTCGATAGATTTCGGCACAGGCGAAGGCGCGGATGGAGAGTCACAGTCCCCCTTTATCGGTTCTGCCCCTACAGGTAAACTGCTGCTCGTTATAACCGGCCCAAGCCTTGAGACTTCGATCAGATTCAGGCACAGCGATGACCGGGAAGTCGCGACTTTCGCCAACCGCATCATTTTTCAGATAATGGCAAACGGGAAGGTCGTCTATGAAAAGATAGATAATACTACCGACAATGAAGCCCAAAGCGAAGGATGGACTATCTTGAAAAACGACTTCACAACAGGCCGCAGTGAAGTGCCCCTGCCGCCGGGAGAATATGTTATGGACGTCTCGATAGGAAATGATCTTTCGAATGATTACAGGAAGCAATTCCACTCAGGTGAAGTGGCGCTCTCCAGGAAAAAGGAGAATGTCACCGTGTTCGAGGGTGGAGTCACGACGCTGGTTCTGGAGATAAAGAAGCCCTTTTTGAATCTGGGCAACTACGATATGAAGTGGGTAGAATAGACAGTCGGTCGCAGTCCGCGAATCAGTCAAGGCCATAGGATGCTTTTTGTTATAGACACTGCTGATCTGGATGAGATCCGCGAGGTTAATTCACAGGGACTGGTAGACGGAGTGACGACCAACCCTTCCCTTCTGGCGAAGGAGAAAGGTGGAACACTGGACATTCCGAAAGCAATATGCGGGGAAGTCCCCGGCCCCGAAAGCGCTGAGGTCATGGCTCAGGATCGCGAAGGAGTGGTCGAAGCTGCTCCTGCCGGCGCGAATATCGCCACAATACCGTTCAACGTTCTGGAAAAACTCCTTCATCATCCACGGACCGATATCGGTCTGAAACGTTTTCCTGAGGACTGGAAGCGATCCGGGGGGAGGGCGACCCCTTGAACCATAGATCGCGAAGCACCGGCAACCCCTTGATAATCTTTATCCTGTCTCTCTTCAGCCTTTTCGCCGGCGGCATGATGACATGGTATTTCTTCTACCGCAATAACATCCCGGACACGTCCCGTCCGGAACGTATGGTCAGAGAAGATATTATTCCCGCTGGTCTGGAGGTGGCCTCGCCAGAAAGCGTCCCCGCTGGTAACGGGGGGTACCATGAAGCGGAACAGCCTCCCGAATCGATAAATGAATCTCGAAAGAACGCGATAGTCATGGCTGCCGAGCGGGTCGGGCGTGCGGTCGTGAGCATCAATGTCCTCCAGACGCAGGTAGTCAGAAGACGCAATGGCCTCTTCCCCGACGATTTCTGGAACGAGTTCTTTTCCCCCCGGAGCTACAAGAGAGAGGTACAGAGCCTGGGATCAGGATTTATTCTTTCGGACGAAGGGTACATCATAACTAACGAGCACGTGGTAAGGGGTGGCGAGGATATCACGGTCATCCTCGAAGACGGCCGAGAGTTCAAGGCCGCCCTGGTTGGATCGGACGCGCTTGCGGACATCGCTGTTCTGAGGATAGACGCTGACGATCTTCCCCTTTCTGCCATGGGAACCTCCAGTGATCTTATGATCGGAGAGTGGGTAATAGCCATCGGTAACCCCTTCGGCTATCTGCTTGATGACACCCAGCCGACGGTCACGGTAGGAGTTGTCAGCGCCGTGAAGAGGGACATAAAGGTTGCAGCGGGATACGAGTCCGTGTACGCAGATATGATCCAGACCGACGCATCGATCAATCCGGGCAACAGCGGTGGTCCATTAGTGAACTCAAGGGGTGAAGTCGTCGGGGTGAACACCTTCATCTTTACGAAGAGCGGCGGATCGATAGGTATCGGGTTCGCCATACCCGTCGACCGCGCCAGGAGAGTAAGCCGGGACATAATCAGCTACGGCAAGGTATTGAGGCCGTGGGTTGGCATTCATCCTCAAGACCTCACTCCCTCTCTTCGAAGAGGCCTGAATCTCGAGGATCAGGATGGTCGAGATGGCGTGATCGTGGCGGATGTCGACAAAGGCAGCCCTGCCGATCATGCGGGGATGGGCAGGGGCGATGTCATCGCGAGAATCAACGGCAAGACGATAAGGTCAGCGCAGGACTGGGAAGGAATCCTGCTCGACGTAAGGGTCGAGGATACCTTGTCACTGAAGGTGTTTCGTGATGGATCCTTCAAGAATGTAGCGTTTGCCACAGACCCTCTTCCCACGGACACCGTGGAAAAGACGGAGGTCAATTTCGGTATCGTCCTGTCTGACATCACGGAATCAGTGAAGAGCCAGCTCGGTTTGAGGAGTAATCAGGGTGCATTGATAATAGAGGTTGAAGATCCGCAACTTTCACGTGACAGCGGTCTGGAGTCGCATGATGTCATCCTCAAGGTGAACGATACCGACATCCGTTCCGCGGAAGAGGCGAAGAAGGTGCTGGAGGGTCTTTCCAGGCGGAGGAACTCCATAGTCCTGGAGAGAAATGGAAGATTGGTTTACAGGTCGCTTCTTATAGGATAAGATGAAATGATCGATAGATATTCGTTGTCGCCCCTCAAGGAGCTCTGGGAAGAAAAAACAAAGTTCTCCATCTGGTTGCGTATAGAAATACACGCATGCGAGGCGCTTGCGAGACAAGGCGTGATCCCCCTCGAAGCGCTTGAAGAGATAAAGAAGAAGGCCGATTTCGACATAGCCAGGATCAACGATATCGAACAGGAAACGAGGCATGACGTAATCGCCTTCCTCACGAGTGTCGCGGAGAATGTCGGTGAGTCGTCCAGATTCATCCATCTGGGCCTCACCTCTTCGGACCTGCTCGACACGACTCTTGCCTATCAGATGAAAGAAGCCGGCGGTGCAATCCTGGATGAGTTGACGATTGTTATTACGGAACTTGCCAGGCTTGCAATGGCCGAAAAAAACACACCGATGATAGGTCGTACTCATGGAGTACACGCGGAGCCTATTACCGCAGGGCTCAAGTTCGCCTCCTGGTATGATGAATTGAAGAGGCATAGAAAACATTTTGAGCGCGTGGTAGAGGAGGTCGCGCATGGCAAGATTTCAGGAGCCGTCGGGACGTATGCGCACTTAGATCCATCCGTTGAGTCTCATGTTATGAAACAGCTTGGCCTGAAACCGGCCCCGATATCTACACAGATTATATCACGCGACAGACATGCCCTTTTCCTTTCGTCGATAGCCCTGGTCGGCTCGAGCCTTGAGAGGTTTGCTACCGAGATAAGGAGCCTCCAGAAAACCGAGGTTATGGAACTCGAGGAATCATTCGAGCGCGGCCAGAAAGGGTCTTCTGCGATGCCACACAAGAAGAATCCGATCCTCTGTGAACGGATCGCGGGTCTGGCAAGGCTACTGCGCGGCAATTGCATCGCCGCCATGGAAAACGTCAATCTGTGGCATGAGCGTGACATCACACATTCCTCCGTCGAGCGAATCATTATCCCTGACAGCACTATCATTATCTACTACATGCTCAGGAAGTTTCACCAGGTCCTCGAGGGACTCGTGGTCAACAGAAACAGGATGGCGGATAACCTTGATTTTACAGGGGGTATGGTGTTTTCTCAGAGTCTCCTTCTCCTGCTGGCAAGGAAAGGAATTGCAAGGGAGGAAGCATACAGAATTGTGCAATCTATCGCCCTGGCTCGAGAACATTCAGGAGTGAACTTCAGACAAAGGTCACTCGAGAGCAAGGAGCTGGAAAAGTATCTTTCGCAGGAAGAGATCCGCTCCTGTTTTGACGTTGGACAGCACCTCCGACACGTTGATCAAATCTTCTCGCGGCTGGGATTGCGTGATAGAAAGGGAGAGGCGGACCATGAAAAGGGTTGAATTGCTGTACGAAGGAAAAGCGAAGAGAATCTATTCCACTGAGGATCCAGAACTGGTTGTGCAGGAATTCAAGGATGACGCTACCGCCTTTGATGGAAAAAAGAAGGGCACCATAGCGGACAAGGGTATTGTAAACAACAAGATGTCCACTCATTTTTTCCACCTTCTTGAAGAGAAGGACATCCCCACTCATTTCGTCGAGATGATTTCGGACAACAGCATGCTCGTGAAACGACTGAAGATCTTTCCCATCGAAGTAGTGGTCAGAAATATCGTGGCTGGAAGTCTGGTCAAACGTACTGGTCTCGAGGAGGGAACGGTTCTCAAGAGTCCCGTGTTCGAGGAATACTACAAGAATGATGATCTCGGCGATCCCATAATCAACTCCTGCCACGTGGAAACACTCCACCTGGCAACGGGAAAGGAAGAGAAAAGGATCCTGGATCTTGCCTTCCGTATCAACTCCATCCTTCATGAGGCTCTGAGTTCCGCAGGCATTGACCTGGTCGACTTCAAGATCGAATTCGGGCGGTGGCGAAACGAGATTCTCCTGGGCGATGAGATAAGTCCGGACACGTGCCGGCTCTGGGATAAGGAATCGGGCAGGAAACTCGACAAGGACCGCTTCAGATTCGATCTCGGCGATGTCGAGGATACTTATCAGGAAGTGTTTCAAAGGATTTGCGGTAGTGGGGAGGGGACTTGCGGGTAGCCATATCACATCACGGTTTCCCGTTCCTGGTTTTTTCGTTCCTGCTCGTTCTGTCAAGCCTTTTTCTTACGCGCGACTGGGCGGGTTGGGCGCGTTACAGTTCTCTTCTATTCAGCTTTTCATTCCTGGCGATTCTCCTGATTTTTTTTCGGGATCCGGGGAGGCGCTTAGATACCACAGGAAATCAGATCATTTCGCCGGCTGACGGAAAGGTGATAAAGGTTTCAGAAGGTACGAATGAATTTTTTCCGGGAGAGCGAGGCACTCTGGTCTCGATCTTCATGTCGATCTGGAACGTTCATGTGAACAGGGTCCCTATGTCCGGGACGGTAATAAGAAAAGTCTACAGGAGAGGCAAATATCTTCCGGCCTTTCGAGATAGCGCCACTGACGAAAACGAGCAATGCACCTTGATCATCGAGGGAGAGGAAGCGAAGATCCTTGTCAAGCAGGTTTCCGGTATCCTGGCGCGCAGGATAATAACATATCCGGAAGAGGGAGAAATCGTGAAGAAGGGTGATCGCTTCGGTATGATTCTCTTCGGGTCGAGGCTGGATATCTTTCTCCCGCCAAAGTGCAATGTACTGGTCTCATGCGGAGAAAAAACCGTGGCAGGCCGGACGGTTCTTGGAGTTCTCTGATGGGGATCAGGAGAAAAGGCAGGCTTGCGCTTCCAGGCGCGTTTACGTCGGGGAACCTCTTCTTCGGCTTCTACGCGGTCGTCGAGGCCATCCGGATGGACCTTGTTATTGCCAGTTGGCTCGTGATAGCTGGCGCGGTCCTTGATTTTGTCGACGGCAAGGTCGCCCGGTTGTCCAAAGGCCACAGCCGCTTCGGGATGGAACTCGATTCTCTTGCGGATGTCGTCACCTTTGGTGTCGCGCCATCGGTGATCATGTTTTCCTATTTCCTCAGGACCAGGGGTGAGTGGTCATGGCTGCTCGCCTTCGGATTCCTCTTCGCTGGTGTTTTGAGGCTTGCGCGTTATAATGTGGAAGATCCGGGACCGGGCAAGAAGGCCTTCAATGGCCTGCCGATTCCAATAGCGGGGATGTTTCTGGTTTCCTTCCTCCCCTTCTCCACGACCGCCTTCTACACCAGTTACTTCGGCGATGTAAACAATGAAAAGTTCCTCTCGGTGTCTATTGTCCTGACTTCTATCCTCATGATCAGCAATATACAATATCCGACGTTCCCTGCTCTGCGAGGTCGAGGCATATTCAGCATGGTCGCCATTGCCGCACTCCTCCTTTTCGGTATAGCGCTATTCACTGTGCCCGAACATCTTTTTTTCATATTCGCTTTCATGTATATTGTAGCAGGTTTCGTTCGGTCAGTTGTTGTTGGTATGCTGGAGAAGTCCACCGACAGGACAAAAGCATGATCATACGCAGGGGGGAGATACGCCCATTGCCAGTCCCGACTCGAGAGATTAACTCGTGAATAATCACGCGTTGAAAGAACATTGTGCTCTTTTTGCCACCTGGAATATCCCGGACGCGTCGGAACTTACTTATCTGGGCCTCTACTCTCTCCAGCATCGAGGACAGGAGAGCGCCGGAATAGTCTCGTGGGATGGAAGGAGGCAGAACCTGTACAAGGGTATGGGACTCGTGGCGGATGTCTTCGACCACTCCATTCTCCAGCAACTTCCTGGAAATACGACGATAGGACATACCCGGTATTCCACCACGGGGTCCACCCATATCTCCAATGCACAACCGCTGATGGTCAATTTCAGGGGCGGTCAGATGTCAATAGCCCACAATGGCAACCTCGTCAACTCCATCAGGATAAGGAGGCGTCTGGAAAAAAGAGGGTCCATCTTTCAGTCCTCAATGGATAGTGAAGTTATTGTTCATCTCATTGCCTCGTCGACAAACAGGAAGACAACTGATGCCGTAGTCGAGGCCCTGGAAGAAATCAGGGGAGCATTCTCCCTGCTGATTCTCATCAATGGTGAGTTGTTCGCTATGCGAGACCCGAGAGGTTTCCGTCCCCTGTCTATAGGAGAACTCGGGAATGGCTATATAGTAGCGTCGGAAACATGTGCTTTCGATATAGTAGGTGCCACGTATCTGAGAGACATCGAGCCAGGTGAACTTGTCAGGCTGTCAGGAAAAGGCCTGGAATCGATAAAGCCTTTTGAAGACGTTCCACCGAGGATGTGCGTCTTTGAATATGTATACTTCGCGAGGCCCGACTCCAGGGTCTTCGGAGAAAATGCAGGCGAAGCCAGACGGGAGTTTGGGCGTAAACTCGCCCGGGAACACCCGGTGGATGCCGATTGCGTAATCTCGGTCCCGGATTCGAGTAATTACACCGCTCTAGGTTACTCGGAGGCCTCAGGCATTCCCTTCGAGATGGGACTCGTCAGGAACCACTACATAGGGAGGACCTTTATCAGGCCTACTCAGGAAGTCCGAGATCTCGGTGTGAAAATAAAGTACAACCCGGACAGGGAGGTGCTGCAAGGACGCAGGGTGATAGTTGTCGATGATTCGATAATAAGAGGCACAACCAGCCGGGTGCTTGTGAGGTTGCTTCGTCAGTGCGGGGCAAGAGAGGTTCACTTCAGGATAGGTTCGTCCCCTTTCAAGTATCCGTGCTACTACGGAATCGACACCCCCAGCCCTGAAGAGCTGATCGCATCCAGCAATTCGGTTGACGAGACAGCTGCCTATCTTGGTGTCGATTCACTCGGCTATCTTTCGCTGGATGGGATGCTCGAGGCTGCTCCCCTTCCCAGGGAATCGTTTTGTCACGCATGTTTTTCAGGAGATTATTGTGTTACCGTAGAAGATAAGGATAAGTATATCCATGAAAAGAAGCACGTTCTTTCCCCCTGGTCAGAAGGTAGATTTCAACACAAGCAGAGGTAAATGATGAGCAGAAAGTGGGTTTACTCGTTTGGAGCCGGTGATACTGATGGAGATCAACACCAGAGAGGCCTTCTCGGTGGCAAGGGCGCAAATCTGGCCGAGATGTCGAGACTGGGCATCCCCGTTCCCCCTGGCTTTACAATTACAACCGAAGCGTGCATCCACTATGCACAGAATGGTAATCAGTACCCGGACGGGCTGGTAGACCAGGTGGGTGAGAAACTACAGAAGCTGGAGAGCTTCCTGGGAAGGAGGTTTGGGTCCGCTGATGACCTTCTGCTCCTCTCTGTCAGATCAGGCGCGGCGATCTCGATGCCCGGCATGATGGACACGGTCTTGAACATCGGTCTTAACGACTACACGGTGAGCAATCTCTGCGAACAAGGCGCGAGCGAGCAATTTGGCTGGGACAGCTACCGCAGATTCATTCAGATGTATGGAGATGTTGTGCTGGGAGTAGATCATGGCGATTTTGAAGCGTTGCTGTCAGAGGCAAGAGGACGGGAAAAAGCGGTGTATGATCATCAATTAAGTGTCTCCGCGCTCAAAGAACTTGTGGGAGCCTACAAAGACAGGATCAGGGAAAAGGCGGGTGTCGAATTCCCCGTGGATCCCTGGGAACAACTCTGGGGAGCCATAACGGCGGTTTTCAGTTCATGGAATAACAAAAGGGCCGTGAACTACAGGAGAATCCATGGAATACCAGACGACTCAGGCACTGCTGCCAACGTACAGGTAATGGTTTTCGGGAACACGGGCGAAGAGAGCGCTACCGGCGTTGCGTTTACGCGTGATCCGTCTACCGGCGAGCGGCGCTTCTATGGTGAATACCTTGATAACGCGCAGGGAGAGGATGTCGTGGCAGGCATCAGGACACCTAAACCTCTGAGCAAAGAGGACATGTCAGAAGGTGATGAGAGCTGTCTTGAAGAAGAGATGCCTCGGAGTTTTGAAGAACTCACGCAGATCTACAAGAAACTGGAAGAACATTACAGGGACATGCAGGATATCGAGTTTACGATAGAGAAGGGAAAGCTATGGATGTTGCAGACCCGGGCAGGGAAACGAACCACTGCTGCGGCGTTGAAGATCGCTGTCGACATGGTCAGCGAAGGATTTATTGACAAGAGGACGGCGGTCAACAGGATAAGGCCGGCGGACTGCCTGGAGCACCTCCTTCACCCTGACATTGACCCCGAGGCTGATGTGATCTCCTTTGCCAGGGGCCTGCCGGCTTCTCCGGGAGCGGCATCGGGGATTGTTGTCTTTGATGCCGATGAGGCGGCAGAGCGCGGCCCGACGGAGGCTGTTATACTGACCAGGGCGGAGACCTCCCCGGAAGATATTCACGGGATGGCAGTGGCCCGTGGCATTCTCACCTCTCGCGGGGGGATGACTTCTCACGCCGCCGTGGTTGCCCGGGGGATGGGCAAACCATGCGTGAGCGGATGTGAGGCGATCGTCGTCGATTACGAGAAAGGTGAATTCCGGGCCGACGGAACAGTTGTAAAGAAGGGCGATTACATAACGATCAACGGGACCACTGGTGAGGTGATCGCCGGGGAGGTACCGCTTGTAGAGGCTGAATTGTCTGCTGATTTCAAAACCCTCATGTCCTGGGCCGATGAATTGAGAAAGCTCGGTATACGAACAAATGCGGACACACCGGAGGATGCCGCGAAGGCCAGAGAATTCGGGGCGGAAGGGATAGGACTGTGCCGTACCGAGCACATGTTTTTCCAGGGTGACAGGATATTTTCGATGCGCAGGATGATCCTCGCCGACAGCAGTGAAAAAAGGCAGGAAGCCCTGGCTGAATTACTTCCGATTCAGCGCAGTGATTTCGAGGGAATTTTTCGCGCGATGGGTGGTTTTCCTGTTACGATCAGGCTTCTTGACCCCCCTCTTCATGAATTTCTGCCCGCTGGAGAGGACGAGATAACGGAATTCGCGTCTCGCGCAGGAATAGATCACGAGAGCTTGAGAGTCCTTGTTGATGGCCTGAGAGAAGCGAATCCGATGCTCGGGCACCGGGGATGTCGCCTTGGAATTCTCTATCCCGAGATCACCGAGATGCAGACAAGGGCCATAATCGAGGCGGCTGTAAACGTAAGACGCGAAGGAATAGAGGTGTTCCCTGAAATCATGGTTCCTCTTGTGAGTGATGTTGCTGAACTCAAAGATCAGCGTGCCGTGATAGAACGTATAGCAAGGGCGGTGATCGACGACTCGGATGTTGAGATTGACTTCCTTGTGGGCACGATGATCGAACTGCCGAGAGCGTGTCTGACTGCAGACAGTATAGCCACCGTCGCAGATTTCTTCTCATATGGGACCAACGATCTCACACAGACTACGTTCGGGCTGTCCAGGGACGACTCGGGGCGGTTCCTGCCATCATACGTTGAACATGGTCTTTTTGACGCAGACCCTTTCCAGGTCCTCGACAGAGATGGGGTCGGCGAGTTGCTTCGTATGGGTGTCGAGAAGGGACGTTCTACAAAGAGGAACCTGAAAATCGGACTCTGCGGCGAACATGGCGGCGAACCCAGTTCTGTAGCATTCTGCCACGGTGCCGGGCTCGACTACGTGAGTTGCTCGCCCTTTCGGGTCCCGATAGCACGTCTCGCGGCGGCACACGCCGTTCTGAATGCGGCAGAGAATGAAGAAGAATAGCCCGGGGAGTTTTTCTGTCATACTGCTTGTTTCGTTTCTTCTCCTCCTCTGCCCGGTAGCGCTCGATGCCGCGGCTGGACCGGAATTGCAATTGCCGGG
>CAZOAR010000031.1:0-34603 GCA_964577985.1 uncultured Gemmatimonadota bacterium
TTGTCTGGAATCGGTCCCGTAGAATGATGCCGTACAAGCCGGCATGACAGACCGTACTCTGTGCTCATCGTCGTAAGCGGGCCCTAATCATCGTCATGAGCAAACGTGTGTCCATGCTCAGGAATGACCGTCTGAGGCTTTACGCATATGTCATTGTACACCTTGAAAGAGAGCGATGGCGACGCCCGCCGGGGGATAATGGCCACTGGTCACGGTGATGTCGAAACGCCGTGTTTCATGCCCGTCGGCACCCAGGGGACAGTAAAGGGGATGTCTCCGGATGAACTGGAAACGGTTGGAGCGCAGGTCATACTCGGCAACGCGTATCACCTCTACCTGCGGCCCGGACACGAAATGATCCGCGAGACCGGCGGACTACATGCGTTCACATGCTGGAATAGACCGATGCTGACCGACAGTGGCGGCTTCCAGGTCCTGAGCCTCGCCGACCTGCGCAAGATAAATGCCGACGGAGTCACATTCAGGTCGCACATTGACGGCTCCTACCATCTCTTCACGCCGGAACGGGTGATGGAGATAGAGGCCTCCCTCGGCGCCGATTTTATCATGACATTCGATGACTGCTCTCACTATCCAGTCGATCATTCCGACGCGTTACGGGCGTGCAGAAGGACAACCGACTGGGCGAAGCAATGCAGCAGAGCGTTCGGAGAGATCGGCATGAGATGGGACCACAGGCAGTTTCTCTTCGGGATCGCACAGGGTAGTGTCTACAGGGATCTCAGGGTGGAGAGTGCCAGGGAGATAGCAGAAATCGGGTTCGACGGACTGGCTATTGGCGGACTTTCGGTAGGGGAACCGAGAGAGAAAACATGGGAGGTCCTCGATGCCGTACTCGATGTCTTTCCTCGCGAGAGCCCGCGCTACCTGATGGGTATGGGGTTTCCCGATGAGCTGATAACCGCTGTCGGCATGGGGGTTGACATGTTCGACTGCGTGCTGCCGACACGCCTGGGGAGAAACGGAACGATATTCTCGCGCTCGGGTCGCTTCAACATCACAAACGCGCGCTTCGCGAGGGACGGGGAGCCACTCGATCCGGAGTGCGATTGTTACGCATGTCGAGTGTTTTCAAAGGCGTACATACGCCACCTCCACATGTCCGGCGAGATTCTGGGCGTGAGGCTCACGACTTTACACAACCTGCGCTTTTATCTATATTTAATGGAACGAATCAGAGATTCGATAGGTGATGGAACGTTCAGGAGCTGGTCGGGAGAGTTTCTCGAGAGATTCAACAGCGTTCCGGATGCACGGAGATAGGATGCGAACCTCTACGGAAAGGATATGATAGTATGTCGCCACTCTTCACAACTCTGATGGGAATGGCTCCTGCTTCGTCCGAACAGGGCGGTCTGGTCTCTCTGTTGCCGATTGTTGCCATGGTAGCGATCATCTATTTCCTCCTTATCCGCCCGCAGCAGAAAGAGCACAAGCGCCACCGCGAAATGGTAGCCGCTCTCAAGAAGGGTGATGAGGTGATAACGTCGGGTGGTATTTATGGCAGGATAGAGGCGCTCAATGACGAGAAGGTGACGCTCAAGATAGGTGAGAATACGAAGATGGTGGTGGAGCGTGGCAAGATAACAAGTGTGAGAGAATCGAACAAGGGGGGATGAGAAGGCCTTGGCCATCAGGAAGCTGAGATTTCTAGGAGACCCCGTTCTCCGACAGAAGAGCGAGCCGATCGAGAATATCGATTCGAGCCACGAAAAGCTCGCGAAGGATATGATCGAGACGATGTATCACTACGGTGGTATTGGCCTCGCGGCGCCCCAGATAGGGGTTTCGGAGAGGCTCATAGTTCTCGATAGAGATCCAGGGGAGGACTATGGTACGGGTGCTTTTGCTATCGTCAACCCCGTGATATCGAGCTCCGAGGGTTCAGAGCTCATGGAAGAGGGGTGCCTCAGTATCCCGGAAATTCGCGACGTCGTAAAGCGGGCGGAAAGAGTGGTCGTCACCGGCCTGGACATAAACGGCGAGGAGATGGAAATTAACACCGCGGGCCTGACAGCAAAAGTGCTTCAGCATGAAATCGATCACCTCGACGGCCTCCTCTTTATCGATCGTCTCGGGGTACTCAAGAGGGGCCTGCAGGTCAAGAAGTGGCGCAGGATCAGGAAAGAGCTGGAAGGGGCGGGAGAAGGGTGAAGATCCTTTTCTGGGGGTCGCCTGATTTTTCTCTCCCGGTTCTCGAGGCGTTGATGGAAAGCCGGCACGACCTGGTTGGTGTTGTCACGCGCGAGGATAAGCCAGCCGGCAGAGGAAGAAAGGTCGTCTCAACCCCTGTAAGCGTGCTGGCGAGGGAGAGGGGCCTTCCGCTCCTGCAACCTTCCAGGACAGACGCTCCAGATTTCCTGGATGAGATCCGATCGCTCTCTCCCGATATTTCAGTCGTCGCCGCGTATGGGAAAATACTGAAAGTCGTGACGCTCGACCTCCCGACCAGAGGTTCCATCTGCCTCCATCCTTCTCTTCTGCCGAAATATCGCGGAGCCGCTCCCGTGCAGCGCTCCATCCTCACCGGCGATACCGAGACGGGAGTCACTATATTCCAGATGGATGAGGGAATGGATTCGGGGGATATCCTCATCCAGCGGACGGTCGCGATGAAAAAAAACGAACGCGCGGGGGAACTGAACGACAGGTTGAGTATATTGTCGACCGGGGCGCTCATGGAACTGCTTCCGCTGATAGAATCGGGGAGGGCCAGCCCGCAACCGCAGGACGAAAGCGAGGTGAGCTTCGCCCGGAAGATAGATCTCGAAGAGGCGAGAATCGACTGGACGAAGGAACCCCGCAGGCTCGAGCTCGAGTCGAGGGCTTTCGATCCGTGGCCGGGTCCCTTCACGCTGCTGGATGGAGAGAGGCTGCGCCTTTTCGGCTTGACAGAGCTCGATGCGTCGGGCGATCATGGCGGCAGACCGGGAGAGATCGTCCGGATAGCGGAGGATGGCCTGGTCATACGAGCCGGAAGCGGATACGCGAAGGTGACGGAGTTTCAATCTTCAGGAAAGAGGAGGATGGGCGCCGCATCATGGATAAGGGGAAGAAGGCTGGAAAGCGGGACCGTACTCGGATCTCCAGCCTGATATGGGTAGTCCACTCTGGTGTGCTCTTCGCCACGGCGCTCTACGTATACTGGCGGACCCTGTCTCCGACGGTCAATTTCATCGATAGTGGGGAGTTGATCGCTGTCTGCTGTCTGCTGGGGATCGCCCATCCCACCGGATATCCTCTCTACACGCTGTTGGGGAGACTCTTCACCCTTGGCTCCGGCCAGCCCGCGGTCGCGATGAACTTCATGTCGGCGTTCTTCGGTTCGGTCGCATCGATGCTGGTCGGTCTCCTCGTGTTCTTCTCCCTCGGCACCCGGGGCAGCGAAGAGAGCGAGATAGTACCACCGCCGGTCCGGTACATCCTCTCGCTGGCCACCGGGCTCCTCTTCGCTTTTTCCAGGACCATGTGGCAGGCATCGACCGAGACGGAAGTCTACTCGCTTGCCGTCCTCTTCTTTGCCCTGCTCCTGTTGATTTCCATGCCGCTGCTCTCCTCCGGAAGCGGGAGTCAATCTGACAGCGGATACCGCCTGCCTCGCACGCTGCCATTGTTCGGATATGTATGGGGCCTTTCCATGGGAAACCACATGAGCGCGGTGCTTCTCCTCCCTGTGGCCGGTTATCTTCTCTATCTTGAGAGGGTCTGGCAAAGGGATGCGAGGAAGCGCCTCCTCCTTACTGCCGGCGCTTTTCTCCTCGGGTTAATGGTCTATCTCTACATTCCCATACGCTCGATGCAGGAGCCGATCCTCAACTGGGGGCATCCGGGTGATCTCGATTCTTTTGTGCGCCACATCTCGGCCTGGCAGTACAGGGTGTGGATGTTTTCGGGCGGAATGAATGCTATGTTCGGGAAAATGGCGGATTATGCCGGCCTGCTCGCGCACCAGTTCAACCCATTCCTTATGGTTTTCGTCGTCCCTGGAGGAATCTTTCTTTTCAGGCGCAACCGGCCGCTCCTGACGGCTCTCATCATTCTCTTTCTCTCGGACCTTGTCTATTCGCTCAACTATGACATCCCGGACATCGCCCCGTACTTCCTCCCGTCATTCCTCGTGGTGGTAGTCCTGATCGCCGCGGGCGCGTGCCAGGTCATTCGATGGGTATCGAGCGGACAATCGAGAATAGCGGTCCCACTGGCTTTAGTATCCCTCGCCCTTCCTCTCTCCTCGGTGAGGTCCAACTACGATGTCTGCGACAGGAGTAGAGACTACATGGCCCGTGAGTTCGCGATCAATTTTCTATCGGCCGTCTCAGGGAACGCGGTTGTCCTGACGAGGACGTGGGATCTTTACGCGCCGGTGATGTATATGCAGTACGTCGAGAAGAAAAGGCGGGATATCGTCATGATAGACTATGAGTTGTCACGCAGATCGTGGTATGTCAGGAGCGTGATCAGAAAGCATCCGGAGCTGTTTCGTCCGGCCGTCGATCGCGCGAATCTGTTCCTGAAGCTCGTGGATGATTTCGAAGAGGGTAGACCATTCGACCGCGACCGCCTGGACGATGCTTTTCATGCCATGTTGAACGCCTTTCTGCTGGCGAATTATCCCCAACGGCCCGCGTATGTCGATTTCGACGATAACCCGAAAATAGCGCCGACCCTCAGGAAGGATCCGGAAGGAATAATATTTCGCCTCCGTGACGAGTACGACGGAGAAAGTTTTGACAGGTCCGTGTTCCGGATGACTTCCACCCTGGATCCGACCATTTTCCGCAATGAAAGGGCGCTCTGGATAAGGTCACTTTATCCGTCATACGCCGTAAAGGAGGGTGTGATCCTCAGAGAAGAGGGACACTTTGCGGGTGCCGTAAAGTCGCTGGAGGAGGCGCTCTTCTTCGACCCCGACAACACGACCGTACTCTCGCTGCTTGGAGAAACGTATTATGAGACCGGTTCAATAGCGAGGGCGAAGGGGTGCTACGGTAGAATACTCAGCATCAGACCGGACGACATCGACGCCCGCAGACGGCTTGACGAGATCGGCAGGTCGGTCGACCAGGGCCTGCCCGGGGAGCAACCGTGACAATTGAGAGCAGATACTCGAGACAGACGATACTCCAGGAGATAGGTATTGAGGGACAGAGGGCAATTTCCTCGGCACGAATAGTGGTGGTGGGTGTTGGAGCCACGGGTTCCGTTTCATCGACAATTCTCGCGAGAGCGGGAGTGGGGTTTCTGAGGGTGGTGGACAGGGACATCGTCGAGGTATCGAATCTGCAGCGACAGTTCCTCTACGACGAAGAGGACGCGCGCGAGGGATGTCCGAAGGCGCCCGCCGCGAAAAGGAAACTCTCTGCCATGAATGAAGAGATCACGGTCGACGCCGTGAGCGATCATCTGTCCCCTCGCAATATCGATGAGATAATTGGGGAGATGGACATCGTTATAGACGGCACGGACAATATGGAGACACGATACCTGATAAACGATTACTGCGTGCGGGAGCGGATCCCGTGGGTCTATGGCGGAGCGCTCGGAACGGTGGGGATGTCGATGTTGATAGAACCGGTCGAAGGGCCCTGTTTTCGCTGCCTGTTCAGGGATGCCGTCGGTTCGGGAAGGCTGGGAACCTGCGAAACAGACGGTGTTCTCGGCTCGGCTCCCGCCGCAGTCGGATCTCACCAGGCGATGGCCGCGCTGCGACATCTGGTGTCTGCCGGGAAGAGCGAGGAAGGCAGACTGCTCACATTCGACCTCTGGCGCGAAGAGTATTCGCTTATCAGTGTGCGCAGAGACCCCGACTGCCCGACCTGCGGGCGTCGCGTGTTCCCATATCTGGACGAGGATACAAAGACGGCCGTGGCCGCGACCTGCGGAGAAGGGGCCTATCAGGTGTATCCGCCTTCTCCGGGGCGCGTGGACCTGAGGGAACATGCCGAAAGACTCGAAGGAAGGGGAGAGGTGAGTATGGGGAGTCATTATCTCACATTCAGGATAGGATCAAAGGTAATGAACGTTTTTGCGGATGGTCGCGCGCAACTGAAGGGGATGAGGAACCAGGCGGAGGCGCTCTCATTTTACGCGAAATATCTCGGGATGTAGCGTCCGAACGCACAAAGCGTCAGCAGGTTGACCTCATTCTTTGACACGGCCCCGAGCATTTGTTACTTTTACAAGACGCCTGGCCGAACGATGGCGAACTGAGCGGTATCTTGCTTTTCGCAGGCAGGAGAGGCCGATGGATGGGTCCACGGGCCTTCCATGGAACGGAAAGGGAGCGCCCGGGTGCCCAACCAACTGAGAGGTATACGACGATGTCGGATGTAGTCAAGGTACGCTTCAAGGGGACGCGAAGAGGATTTTACACCAACTCGAAGAATCTGCAGATCAGCGTTGGAGATCATGTAGTGGTCGAGGGAGACCGGGGCGAAGACATCGGCCTGGTGGCACAGCGTGGGCATCTCGCTCCCCGGAAAAAGGGTTCCGCCGGAAAGAAACTGCCGAAGGTGATCAAGATAGCGAGCGACGAGGAAAAAGAACGCCTCGAAGAAATGAGACGGATCGAGAAGAAGGCCTGGCAGGTCTGCCAGCAGAAGATACAGGAGAAGGATCTGCCGATGAATCTCGTGGATGTGGAGTGCAGTTTCGACCTGAGCAGGCTGAGTTTCTATTTTACCGCGGAAAAGAGGGTCGATTTCAGGGAATTGATCCGGGACATGGCGTCGGTCTTTAGAAAACGGATCAAGCTGAAACAGATAGGGGTCAGGGACAAGGCCAGGCGCAAGGGAGGGTATGGCCGGTGCGGGATGCAACTCTGCTGTTCGACATTTCTCACCGAATTCGAGCCGGTAACCCTGAGGGCCGCAAAGGAGCAGAACCTCTCTCTCAATCCGAGCAATATCTCCGGTTGCTGTGGCAGGCTCATGTGCTGTCTTGTCTATGAGCGTGATTTCTACAAGGGTTGCCGAAAGAGGTTCCCGCGGCTGGGGAAAGCGGTGCGGATGAATAAGGGGAAAGAGAAGATAGCAGGGGTAGACTATTTCCACGATCAGGTGTCCCTGAAGAATGAGGACGGAGAGAAGAGGACCATCTCTCTCAAGGAATTCCACAGGGAAAAGAAACAGTCAGAACGAAGAGAATAAAACGGGAGTCAAATGGATCAGCCCAAATTCTATGTCACGACCGCGATAGACTACGTAAACAGCAGCCCCCATCTCGGGACGGCGTACGAGAAGATAGCCGCCGACGTTATCGCACGGTATAAGGACTTGTGCGGTTTCAGAACACGATTCCTCATGGGCAATGACGAACACAGCCACAATGTGGAGAAGCGGGCGAGGGAACTCGGCATGGCGCCGCTGGACTACTGCGATATGATGGCGGAAGAATTCGAGGGCACGTGGGCGGCCCTCAATATCCAGTATAATGATTTCATCCGCACGACAGAGGCCCGGCACGTCACTACCGTACAGGACGTTCTGGAGAAGGTGAATGAAAAGGGAGACATCTACAAGGGGTCGTACAGCGGGTGGTACTGCATCCCGTGCGAACGCTTCTACAAGGAGAAGGAGCTGGAGGAGAAGAAGTGCCCCGTGCATGAGCTCGAAGCGAAGTGGATCGAGGAGGAGAACTATTTCTTTGCCCTGTCCAGGTACAGCGAACCATTGAAGAAGCTGGTGGAGGAACGACCCGAATTCATTATGCCCGAGAGCCGGAGAAATGAGATTCTCTCGCTCCTCGATCAGGGCATAGAAGACGTTAGTATTTCGAGGTCGAGTACATCGTGGGGAATCCCGCTCCCGTTCGATACGGGGCACGTCGTGTACGTATGGGTGGACGCGTTGATAAACTATCTCTCCGGGATAGGCTACGCCAACAACCCGAAACGATTCGAAAAGTACTGGCCTGCAGACCTTCACGTGATCGGCAAGGATATAACGCGATTCCACTGTGTTATATGGCCGGCCATTCTGATGAGCGCCGGCCTCGAACTCCCGGGAACGATATTCGGCCACGGCTTCGTCAACGCGGGCGGCATGAAGCTGAGCAAGACCAAGGGAACGGCGGTGGATCCTCTCGAGCTGGCCGACAAGTATGGCCCGGACGCGCTTCGCTATTATCTGATCCGTGAGATCTCGTTCGGTAAGGATGGAGACTTTTCTGTCGAGCGATTCGAGGAGCGATACAACGCGGACCTGGCCAACGGCCTTGGCAACCTTTTCAGCCGGGTGCTGACCATGGTCGAGAAGTACGGCGAGGGTGTCGTCCATGCGCCTTCCTCCATGCACGACGGGGCCGTCCTGTCCGGCGTCGCCTCCGATGTGTTGAAGAACTACAGGGCGAATATGGATTCGTATGACCTGAGTGGCGGTACGGCGGAGGTCTGGAAACTGATAAAGGCCGCGGACTATTATGTCGAGGAGACAGCACCGTGGGAGTTGGCCAGGGAGACGAGCTCACACGAACGGTTGATGTCGGTACTATATCATCTCGTCGAGGCCCTGAGGCACATCACGATCCTCGTTCACCCCTTGATGCCGGTGAAGTCAAGGACTATGTGGTCCCAGTTGAACCTCAGCGGAACAGCAAGCGAACAGGGCCTGCAATGCCTGGGAGAATGGGGCGGCTACCCTTCCGATAACAGGATCGAGAAGGGCGAGTCTCTCTTTCCCCGCCTCGCCTGATGTTTGGCCATCTCCAGCGGATTATCTCTTGAAACCACGACCGAACGTTAAGACGCATCCGGAAACTTCTTCCCTCTCCGCCGGTTAGCCCATCAAACAGCTATCCCTCCTGGCAGCTTTTATTCCAACCACTTACGAGCCGCTGTCCGAAGAATCTTCTGGCACAATTCCTGCTAAACATTCTTGAACCGGGTCGCATTGGCTTTTAACAAGTGAGAGAATAATGACGTGGAAGAGTGATGGCCAGAGATAAGAAAAATAAGGTGAAAGAGCGTGAAGTCACGATGAAACGGCCCGGCACGCCTTCCAATCCCGTCGCGGACAGGCGCGGGGACGTTGCCCGGCTTAGAGCGGCTGAACGCGGACAAGAGGCGGGAGAAGCGCTTCTGCGGGCAACCATGGAGGCCACCGCGGACGGCATACTTGTTGTTGACAGCGAGGGAAAAGTCGTTCGGGCGAACGAGCAATTCGCGCGGCTCTGGCGCATCCCCGAGCGTCTCATGCGCGAGGGGGACGACGCGAAGCTGCTCGACCACGTCCTGGATCAACTGGAAGATCCTGGAGTGTTTCTGGCCAAAGTGGAAGAACTGTACGACTCGATGGACGAAAGCACCGACATCCTGAACTTCAAGGACGGCCGGATCTTCGAACGATTCACGAAACCACTCATGGTGGAAGGTGAAAAATGCGGACGGGTCTGGAGCTTTCGTGACATGACCGAGAGCAGGGGGGCAGAGGAGGCGCTGAAGTACACGCTCGACAACTGGAGGTCGACATTCAACGTGGTGAGCGATTCCATTATGGTGATCGACCGGAACAATCGGATAATCCAGGCTAACCAGGCCACCGCCGATTTCCTTGAGATGCCCATTCCCGAAATAGTTGGAAGGTCCTGCTATGAACTGGTGCACCGGACTGAGGCCCCCCCGGATTACTGCCCTCTCAGGAAGAGCCTGAAGAGCAGACGGCACGAGGAGGTGGAAGTTTTTGTACCGGAGAGCAACACCTGGATTTCGGTGAGCGTGAGCCCTATCTGCGACGATAGAGGTGAGATAAACAGGGTAGTGCATGTCCTGAGGGACATTACCGAACGAAAGACCGCCGAGGACAAGCTTAAGGCGGCCAAGGAATTCGCTGAGAGCGTCTTAAACGGCGTCACTGATTCCATCTCCGTTATAGACACGTCGAGCTTCAAGATAATAGGAGTGAATCAGGCCTATCTGAAGAGATGGAATATGAAGGAGAAAGACGTCATCGGACAGGAATGTTACGCGATTACCCACGGTAGAAGTGAACCCTGCGAAGCGCCGGACAACCCGTGCCCGCTCATGGAATCGATCCGCACGGGTCGTCCGGCGACATCCGAGCATCGCCATCACTCACCGGCGGGAGAATCGGGGTGCTTCGCGCTGACCGCGTTTCCGCTGAAAAATGAGAAGGGCGAGATAGACAGGATCATTCACACTTCCAGGGACATCACGGAACAAAAGCGCGTGGAGCGAATGAAGGACGAGTTTGTGTCGACCGTGAGCCACGAACTCCGTACTCCGCTGACTTCCATACATGGCGCGATCGACCTCATCGCCAGGGGTAAAGCGGGCAGAATGACGCCCGAGGCAGAGAAGCTGCTGGATGTCGCAGTGAGAAACAGTCATCGGCTCAAGCGTCTTATCAATGACCTGCTGGATGTCCAGAAGATAGAAATGGGGGAAGAGAGATTCGACATGAAGCCGCTGGAACTGGCGCCCCTGGTAGCGGAGTCGCTCGAAGAGAACAGGTCCTTCGGCGAGCAGTTCAATGTTGAGTTTGCCTTCGAGGATCTGCTGCCCAGGGCAAAGGTGAGGGGAGACGATGCTCGACTGAAAAGGGTCCTGGATAACTTTCTCTCCAACGCCGCCAAGTTCTCCCCTCCCGACAGCCGCGTCGAAGTCTCCATAAGTCGCAACAAGCAGGCGGTCCGGGTGGCCGTCAGAGACCATGGTCAGGGGATACCAAAAGACTTCAGGGAGAAGATCTTCGACAAGTTTACCCAGGCGGATTCATCCATGACGAGGGAAAGGGGTGGTACGGGCCTGGGGTTGAATATAGCGAAAATGATCATTGAACGACACGGCGGGACGATCGACTTCGAGACACGACTCAACAAAGGGACGACATTCTATTTCGAGCTTCCGGAGTGGCCCGTCAACGGTGAGGAAAGGTGAGTGACTCTCCTGGCCGATTGCAGGCACGAATCATGCGTCGCTCCGCCGGGATCGGGCCGACCGCTACCTGAGAGATCCGGTTCTCTCCGTAGTTTCGGGGTGGAACTGATCAGACAACCGCAGGAAAGGGAAGAGAGTTGGGGATCTCTACGCGTATGACGCACAGCACAGAAGTAAAGAGGATCGTGACCTATGTGGGCCTTGGTGTCAGCCTCTTTCTGCTATTCATACTTCTACGTCATTCCGGGTGGCAGGGTAGCGTACAGATCCACACCCTGATGGAGGTGTCCTCGACGCTCCTCGCCTGCTTCGTCGGCACGGTCGCGCTTGTTCGATATCATACCCGGCAGGCCGGCGTCATCCTGTTCATAGGTGTGGGGTTCCTCGGCACCGCACTCCTGAATGGGTACCACACGATCGCGACGAGCGTGGCTTCTGGTGGCCTGCTCGACTCAGCTTCTCCGTCGCTGATGGCCTGGAGCGGCAGTACTGCGCGTCTCTATCTTTCTCTCTTCATGTTTGTCAGCCTGCTGGCCTGGCGCAGGGAGACGAAATACGGTGACAGAGGCACCATAAACGCGAAGAAGGTGTATGCAACAGCCACGCTCATCGTCATGTCCATCTCGTTCATTATCACGTTCTATCCCCTGCCCCCGGCATATTATTCAGGGAAAACGTTTGGACGCCCGGAGGAACTTATTGCCGCGCTGTTCTTTCTGCTCGCGCTGGTGGGATACTTTCGGAAGGGGGAGTGGAAGAAGAGCGCCTTAGAGCACTGGATTGTACTCTTCCTGTTTGTGAGCTTCACGTACGAGGCAATGTTCTTCTCATTGTCACTCCGCGCCTCCGACCCTCTGTTCGGTGCTGCCCATATACTGGAGCCGGTCAGTTACGTCTGTATATTGACAGGACTTCTCATCAGCACGTTCCACATCTTCAAGCGCGCGGAGAGGTCGATAGATGACGTAGCCGCGGCTAACGAGTATATGCGGGCAGAGATTGCAGAGCGGGAGACCGCGGAGAGAGCGCTCGCGAGGCGTGACGCGCTGCTCGAGGCGATAGACCTGGCGGCGCGGCGGTTCATGGAATCATCGCGCTGGGAGGAGCATATCGGAGAAGTCCTCAGGCGACTGGGAAACGCCGCAGAGGTGAGCCGTGTTTATATCTTCGAGAATCACTGTGGAGTGGATCAGCGTCTCCTCACGAGCCAGCGCCACGAGTGGGTTGGCCAGGGAGTGGCCGCGGAGATAGGCAACCCTGACCTGCAGGAGATAGACTGGCATGCCGCGGGCTTCGGGCGCTGGGTCGAGTTGATGAGCCGCGGCGATATAATCGAGGGGAACATACGGGAATTTCCCGTGAGTGAGCGAGAGATGCTCGAGGCGCAGGAGATCAAGTCTATCGCCGTAGTCCCCGTCTTCGTCGTGCGGCAGTGGTGGGGATTTCTCGGTTTTGATGAGTGCGTTGCCGAGCGACAGTGGTCGCCGGCCGAACTCGAGGCCATCAAGCTGGCGGCGAGTACCCTCGGGGCGGCAATCCATAAGGAGGATTCCGGGAAGCGGATGGAGGGTGTCAGCAGGCTGACCCGGGACCTGCTTGCCGCGGGACTTCCGGCAGAGAAGTTCAGGACAATCACCGATGGAATAGTGGACATCTTCAAGGCGGATTTCGCGAGGATATGGGTAATCGGGAAGGGGGATAGATGTGATGACGGTTGTGTCCACGCACGCGACTCAGGACCGCGGCACGCGTGTACGCATCGGGATAAATGCCTCCATCTCGTTGCAAGTTCCGGAAGATATACACATACGGATGGAAAAGTCCATCGGCGCGTTCCGTTAGGTTGCTACAAGATAGGGCGCCTCGGTTCAGGAGAGGAGGACGGCTTTCTAACAAACGATGTGGCGGGCGACCCCAGGGTGCACGACCACGAGTGGGCAGAGCGCCTCGGCCTGGTCTCATTCGCCGGCTATCGGCTGCAGTCACCCTCGGGCGAGCCCACGGGTGTGATGGCGCTCTTCAGCAGGAGAAGGATATCGCATGATGAGGATGTCCTCCTTGGTAATGTTGCCGGCAGCCTCGCACAGGTCATTCAGAGGATGCAGGCGGAGAGGGCCCGCGAAGAGATGGCCGCGTTAGCCCGCTTCAATCCGGCGCCGGTGATCAGAATCGATCGACAGGGAAAGATCACGACTGCCAACCCCGCGGCGCACGACCTCCTTGGCGATGTCAGGCTGGAAGGGCGTCCCCTGGCAGAGGCCCTGCCCCCTCTCTCCGCAATAGATGTCGAGGAAGATATCAGGGAGGGGAAGCTAAACAGACATACGGCCAGGATCGACGACAGGGAGTACATGTTTGTCACATGTGGCATCCCGGATCTGGAGATAATGAACATATATGGAAGCGACATCACAGAGGAGGTAAGGGAAAAGATCCTCAGGTCCGCGCTTTACCAGATTTCCGAGGCGGCAAGCAGTTCCATCGGCCTCGAGGAGCTTTACGGAATCATTCACGAGGAACTCGGCAGGCTTATCGATACCGGCAACTTCTACATAGCGCTCTACGACCCGAAGGCGGACATGTACACGTTCCCTTATATCATCGACGAGTACGACGAGGTCTCTGATTTCACGCCGCAACAGCTCAGGAAAAGCCTTACAGATCATGTCAGGAAGACAGGCACCACGCTCCTTGTGGATCCCGCTGTTCACAGGAGACTGATCGAGGAAGGTGAGGTGGAGATAGTAGGGGAGCCGGCAGCCCAGTGGCTTGGCGCTCCCCTGAAGGGATCTGCAGGAGTTATCGGGGTGGTGGCCGTCCAGAGCTATTCCGATCCTGATGTGTATGGTGAGGAGGAGATCGATCTCCTGACATTCGTCTCGGATCATATCGCAATGGCAATCGAGCGCAAGCGCACGGCAGAGAATCTGAAGCTCTCACAGTTCACCATAGATCACAGTTCAGAATCGATGTTCTGGATAGGACCTGATGCCCGCTTCCTGAGGGTGAATGACCACGCCTGCGAGGCGCTCGGCTATTCACGTGAAGAGCTCCTGTCGATGGCGGTCCCGGAGATCGATCCCAATTTCCGGCGGGATGTCTGGGAAGACCAATGGAACGACCTGAAAGAAAACGGCACGCTCACGTTTGAGACGCTCCATCGGACCAAAAACGGAAGGGAGTTTCCTGTCGAGGTCGTGGCGAACTATATCGAGTATGAAGGTCAGGGATTTAATTTCGCGTATGCCCGCGATATTACAGAGCGGAAAAAGGTGGAACGGTTGAAAGACGAGTTCGTCTCGACGGTGAGCCACGAACTGAGAACTCCTCTGACATCGGTCCACGGGGCGATAAGCCTGATCAACTGCGGGAAGACAGGCGTCCTGCCTCCGAAGGCGAGGGCGCTGCTGGAGATCGCCGAGAGAAACAGCCAGCGCCTCAGAAACCTGATAGACGACCTCCTCGATATACAGAAGATAGAATCCGGGGCCATGGTCTTTGAGCTCAAGCCCCGCACCCTGTCGCCTCTGATAAGGCAGTCGCTCGAAAACAACAGGTCCTTCGGGGAGCAGTTCGATGTCGAGTTCGTCTTCAACGACCTTCTCGACGGTGTCAAGGTGAACGCAGATAATGATCGCCTGACGCAGGTAATGGACAATCTCCTCTCAAACGCCGCGAAGTATTCTCCTCCTCACGACAGGGTGGAAATATCAGCCATCCGGCACGACGACAGGGTCCGGGTAACGGTCACCGACCACGGCGAAGGGATCCCCGAGGATTTTCACAAGGAGGTCTTCGGTAAGTTCACGCAGGCCGATGGATCGACGACGCGGGAGAAGGGGGGGACAGGCCTGGGGTTGAGTATCGCCAAGTCAATCATAGAAAAACATGGCGGAACGATAGGGTTCGACACCGGCCTCGATATCGGGACCACCTTCTACTTTGAGCTGCCTGCGCTGGAGGAGTCGAAAGACTCCTGATGACACGATCTTCACAACTACTGGACATCTCAGCGCCCTCCCTTATATTTTACCTTCTGGACAACGGTCACGGACAATGGAGCCCACGATGGGAATGTTCCACCACAAGGTTGTTGTAAACATGCAGGACACAGACGCGGCGGGCATCCTCTTCTTCGCCTGTCAGTTCGAGTTCGCGCACGAAACGTATGAGGCGTTTCTGGAATCTATAGGGTTTTCGTTCGCCGAGGCACTGGAGAATGAACCGTTTCTGCTGCCGATTGTACACGCCGAATCCGATTACCTGAGGCCGTTGAAGGTGGGGGACAAGCTCGACGTTGGGCTGAAGGTGGCCGGCCTGGGCAACACCTCCTTCAGGCTGGAGTATCTCATCAAACGTAATGGCGGGGAGGTCGTCGGGCGGACGAGAACGGTCCATGTGGCGATTACGAAGGCCGACGGCAGGAAGGCGCCACTGCCCGGCAGATTACGCGAGTCCCTGGAGAGATTTCAGGCGGCGTGAACCACTGCGTCGCATGTGTACGCTATTCATCCCCTCTTTTGTATCTTTCTTCCAGTTTGACCCTGTCTATCTTGCCTATGGCTGTCCTCGGCATTTCCGCTATCGTGATTATCGAGTCCGGGACCTCTACGCGGGACAGCCTCTTCCCGAGGAACGCGATGAGTCGCGCTTTCAGGTCTTTACGGGTCGTTTTTATGGCCGTAGCCGCGTGATACGTGACGAAGAGGACCGGCCTCTGTCCCCACTCCTCGTCTTCGACCGCTATGACGGCGCTCTCTGCGACTCCGGGGAAGCTCGAAGCGATCTTTTCGATCACCAGAGGATTTACATTTTCACCTCCGGATATGATCATGTCGTCGAGGCGCCCCGTTATCTTCAGGAGACCGTAGCTGTCGAGGATACCCACGTCACCGGTGTGGAACCAGCCGTCCGCGTCGAAGGTCACCGCCGGGTCTTCATCGATGTATCCTCTGAAGAGGACCCTTCCGCGTACCGCTATCTCACCCTCCGCCGCGTCTCCTTCGAGACGGTCGACGATCTTGACCTCGCCATACTTCAGCGGTCTGACACCGGGCTGCGGTCTGCCACGCGGCACACCGGGAGGCGAGGTCGCTACCTGGGAGGCGGTCTCTGTCAGTCCGTAAGTGGCGGCTACCGGTATGGAGAGATCGACGCATGCGCGCATGAGGGCGTCCGGGATCGGGGCGCCGCCCAGCAGTACGGCCTTCAGGCGAGGCGGGAAAGCGCGGGTTCCCCGATCCTCGATCAATCGCCTGAGCATGGTCGGAACAAGGGAGATGTGCGTTATCCTCCCGGCGTCGATAAGCCTGTTGATCGCCGGGGCGTCGAATTCATCCTGGATGTGGACAGCACTTCCGGCCACCGCCGATCGGAACAGTATAGCATGCCCGCCTGCGTGAAAGAATGGGAGAACCGCCAGCCAGCAGTCATTTTGTTCGAGAGGCAGGTTGAGGTTCGACCCGAGCGCGCTGTAATAGTGATTGCCGAATGTCAGAATCACCCCTCGGGGTTGGCCGGTGCTGCCGGAGGTGAAGATGATAGTCGTCCTGGCCTCAGCGTCGATTGAATCACGAAGAAAGACGGGTGGGTGTGGTTCTCCGGAGATCGATCCGGCCCCGCACCAGTCTTCTCCGATCAGCGTCCGCGGTAGTCCCATGTCGGCAGTGAAAGGGCTCCTGTCGCGGTCGGCGAGAACCATCCCGCAGCCTGCCTGTTTCGCGCACGCCATCCATGCGTCGCTCGTCCACCTGAGGTTCAGCGGCACCGCGACGGCGCCAATGCGGTAGAGCGTGTGAATCAGCACGGCGTATTCTACCGAATTGGCGGCTAAGATCGCCACCCGACCGTTCTCAGCGACTCCCGACTCCCGGATCGTGGCGGCACATTTCTCCACACTGGCCTCCAGCTCGCTGTATGTGAGCGATGACTCTCCGTCGACCAGGGCCACCGCGTCCGGCGTTCGCAGGGCGTGGACGGGGATCGGGCACTCGATTGTTTCCGCACGCTCGGTCATCCTCCCGGTATCTCCCTTTTCAACGTGACGCCAAGGCCGGGAGTCCGGGGAACCTCGATCCTGGCGTTGCGTACCGGCAACTCTTCCAGTATCAGACTGTCTTCCAGATATCCGAGCGTGTCGAGGCCGCACGGCGGCACCTCCCCTCCGATGGCCGCGGCAAGGTGGGCGCAGGCGGCCAGTCCCACACCCGATTCAAAGAGCGAAGTTACAACCGCTTTTTTCCCCAGCTCTCTCACTCGACGCGCGAGCTCCAGCGATTTCGCCATCCCTCCGGTGATGGAGGGCTTTATGATCACGGCTCCAACAGAATCCGCCGCAGACAGCCTCTCGAACCACTCCTCCTGCATGACCGTCTCGTCGAGCGCTATATCGACGCCCGATAGTTTCGGGATTTCGGCCAGAAGGGAGCCCTTGAGAGGTTCCTCGATATATTCTATCCGGTGGGCCTTGAGCAGGTCGCACGCCTCAACCGCACGATCGTAGTCCCACGCCCTGTTCGCGTCGAGCCTGATGACCGCCTGTCGGCCTGCGAGCCGTCTCACGGCGGCGACCCTCTCAAGATCTTCTTCGAGACTGCCGCTCCCGACCTTGATCTTGTAAGTCGTAAACCCCGCGGCCATCTTCTTCCTGACGGTCCGTTCCACATCCTGAGCACTCCCCGTGAGTATGGCGTTGACCGGCACCTTCGTGAGCGCATCCCGGTTGATCCACCGCGCCAGCGGAAGTCCCGCCATCTTCGAGCCGAGGTCCGCAAGGGCGGTCTCGATCCCGAAAAGAGCGGAAGGCGCCAGATATTGTGCCCTGGAGGTCCTGGCATCGACAAGGTTGTCCATGAGGTCGCACAGGGAGTGGAAGTCTTCAGGTATGTCGATTCCGGAAAGCTTCTGGAGAGCCGCCCGTGAGTGGGACTCGCTCTCCGGCTGAGTCTCCACACTGAACATCATGAGTGGAGCGCTCTCGCCCAGCCCGGTCGTGCCATCCCGGGCCCGCGCGACGACTATCATCCCAATCCTGGAATCCGTGATGCCAGGGGTCCACGGGGAGTCAGTCCGGTATGGGATATTGTACCGCCTCAGCGACAGGTCTGTGATCTTCACAGGTTCCACCCTATCGAGAAGAGAAGTCCGTAGAGCGCCAGTATCCTGCCGGTCGATGCCAGTACATCATTCAAGGCGGGACCGGAAAGGCCGGTCATGACCTTGCGCAGGGAAGGCAACGCCGCGACCAGGGCGAGAAGGGAAACGAGCGCAGGAGGATGGGAAGTATCGGAGAGATAAATGACGAGCGTGAAGAGTATCCCTCCGGCCACCATGGTCGCATACTCACGGCGCGCGAAGGACTCTCCGAAACGCACTGCCATGGTCCTCTTGCCGCACTTCCTGTCTGTCTCGATATCACGCAGGTTGTTGACGGCGAGGATCGCGGTGGATAGCATTCCGGGCGGAACACCTGCGAGCAGTACCGTCGAGTTCATGTCGAGCGTTATCACGTAGAATGTTCCCGCTACGGCTACCGGCCCGAAAAAGACCAGGACGAGAATATCTCCCAGCCCGAGATATCCGAGTGGCCTGCTCCCCGCTGTGTAGAGGATACCGAGGATGATTGACGCGGTACCGATGATGACAATCGGCATGCCGCCTCTTATCACAAGGCAGACGCCGATCAGCACCGAGATCGCGAAGGTCACGATCATGGCCGATTTCATCTGTGCGGGAGTAACCCATCCCGACTGTGTGGCGCGAAGCGGTCCGACACGCCCTTCCTCATCGGCGTCCTTGAGGAAGTCGAAGAGGTCGTTGGCGAAGTTCGTTCCTGTCTGGATGAAAAGAGCGCCCGACAGCGCCGCTAAAAAAACCCAGGTGTGAAATTCCTCTGTGGCGTAAGCGAGTGAACCGCCGATAATGACCGGCACTACGCCCGCCCATAGCGTCTTGGGGCGCGCGGCGAGCCACCAGATTCTCAGCCTTCCCGTTCTTCTTTCCTCGCTAACCATCGACGCTACGGGTAACGGTTGAATTTCTTGAAGTCAGGCTTTCTCTTTTCGAGGAAGGCGTCACGGCCCTCCTGTCCTTCGGCTGTCTGATAGAAGAGGAGTGTGGCATTTCCGGCGAGTTCCTGGAGACCTGCCTGTCCGTCACAGTCGGCGTTCATGGCCGCCTTGAGGCATCGAATCGCCATCGGGCTGTTGGCGAGTATCTCCCTGCACCACTGGATGGTCTCGGACTCGAGCCGATCGAGCGGGACTACCGCATTCACCAGTCCCATTCTGAGCGCCTCGTCGGCGCCGTATTGCCGACAGAGGAACCATATTTCTCTCGCCTTCTTCTGGCCTACTATGCGGGCGAGGTAGCTCGAACCGTATCCTCCGTCGAACGATCCAACCTTCGGGCCTGTCTGGCCGAATACAGCGTTGTCGGCGGCGATTGTCAGGTCACAGATGAGATGCAGGACGTGCCCTCCTCCGATCGCGTATCCGGCAACCATGGCGATGACCGCTTTGGGGAGGGAGCGTATCTGACGCTGCAGGTCGAGCACGTTCAGGCGATTCACGCCATCTTCATCCCGGTAGCCCGCCTCTCCCCTGAACCTCTGGTCTCCTCCGGAGCAGAAGGCCTTATCGCCCTCACCCGTAAGTATGACCACCCCTGTCGCGGGGTCCTCACGCGCGTCGGAGAACGCCTCGCACATCTCCATGACAGTCAGGGGCCTGAAGGCGTTTCTCACCTCGGGTCTGTTGATGGTCACCCTGGCTATCCCATCGGTCTTTTCGTACTTGATATCCTGGAATGTCAACGCGTCAGCCCATTTGATCCCTGACATCGCAAGCCTCCCCTCCTTGTCTTATGCTATCTCGCCGTTCTGATATTATCCCAGATGGCTTTGTGATCGACGACGTTCTGGCGACGATCGGTGTTGAGTTCTATGACGCAGCTCCTGTCGCTCTCCAGCGCGGCCCGGCAGACCTCCTCGAACTCGGCCATTGTCCGGGGGTTCCGGTAGTCGAGGCCGAACCCGCGCACGATCTCCCCGAAGTTCAGTCCGTGCGGCGCCCCGAAAAACCTCTCGAAGTGTTCGTTGTGGTCCGCAATCGGGAGAAAAGAGAATATCGCCCCGCCATTGTTATTTATCACGACTATTGTGACCGGAAAACCGGAACTCTCGAGCAGGAGGAGCGAATTCAGGTCGTGCAGAAACGCCAGGTCTCCGGTGAGGAGTACTCCGCGTCTCCGCATCCCGTCCGCGAATCCTACAGTGGAGGCGATGGTGCCGTCTATGCCGCTCGCTCCCCGGTTGGTAGACACCGCGACATCGTGGTCCGAGGCCACTCCGCAGCTGTCCGCGTCTCGTACCGGCATACTGTTGGCGAGAAAGAGTGCCGAGTTGTCGGGCATGCTGGACAGAAGTACGCGTGCAGCGAGAAACTCTTCGATCGAATCGTCGCGCGTTTCGATCTCATTGAGGACTCTCGCGTACGCCGCGTCCGCTTTTCTGAAGTCGGAAAGGAGTTCGGAGCCCTTGAAATCGCCGGCATCACGGATGGAGCGGCAGAAGTCCACGGCGGCGGCCTCGATGCGGTGAGTGACCCGGTGAGCCGGATCCCTGCGATCCGGTGAAGCCCTCACCACGATGTAATCGGCATCGCTTTCCTCTATGTACGTGTTGGCGGAGGCGGAGACGAGCGGACCGCCGAGGTGGATCATCAGATCGGGTCTATGCTGGACAGCGAATTCGCGGTCGCGCAGGATGAGATCATAATGGGATACAAGATTTCTCTTCCCGTACTTGCCGAATCTCAGGCCGGACGCCACGTCGGCGAGAATCGGCATACCAAGGGCTTCGGCAGCTTCAAGAATCTCTGCGTTATTCCCGGGATGACGTCCCGCGCCTGCCACTATCAACCCTCTTCTTGAGGACTTCAGAAGATCCATTACCCGTCCGATGCTCTCATCGCGCCGCGGGCGATCGCCTCCAGATATGTAGCTCGTCAAAGGGCGGCACGACCTCTCCCACCTCTCCAGCTCAGCAGGATGAGTGGAAGGCCTGTCATCGCGTGAGTCGGGTGTGAGCGGCTCGGAGAACTGGCAATTGATGTGGACAGGCCCGGCTGGTGATCTCGTGGCGCGGTAAACGGCCTGGTCAATGGTCGTCAGCACAAACCGCGGCGTGATTTCCGGAGTGGGCGATGGAAGGTCGAAATCCCACCTCGTGTAGCGGCCGAACATTCCGACCTGATCTATGGTCTGGTTCGCTCCAGTATCCCTGAGCACTATCGGCCTGTCGGCAGAAAGAATGATCATGGGTGTCATAGCGTTGGAAGCCTCGACAACCGCCGGCAGGTAGTTCGCGACCGCGGTTCCGGACGTGCAGATGAGGACAGCGGGAGCACCCCTCGCCTTGCCGTACCCCAGCGCGTAGAAGGATGCCCCGCGCTCATCAGGATGGACTATTGCCTCTGCGCCGCTGTTTTCCGCCACCGACATGACAAGCGGCGAGTTGCGAGAACCGGGAGAGACGCAGAAGGTCGTGACACCTGTCCGGACCAGCTCCTCCACTATCAGTCGCGTCCAGAGCTGCTGGATGTTCCTGGAATTCAAAAGAGGCCCCTGCTGAAGCCCTCGATGGCGTGCGAGATCTTCTGCTCGAGTTCCAGCCATTCACTGTCGGGGCGGGAACCGGATACAATGCCAGCGCCTGCGAAGAGGTACGCCCTGTTCTTTTCAATGACGGCTGAACGTATGGCGACAGCTATATCGGCTTCGCGTTGCCCGATGATTCCGACGGGGGAGGCGTACCACCCTCGATCGAAAGGTTCCAGTTCCTCGAGGAGTTCGAGCGCCTTCTCCCTCGGTGTTCCGCCGACCGCTGGTGTCGGGTGGAGTGTTGAGATAATATCACCCAGGGACACACCCGGTTTGAGCGTCCCCGCAATCCTGGAATATATGTGTGACAGGTCGCTGAGCTCGAATGTCGATCTCTTTTCGGAGACATGCACTGAATCACAAAGGCCTTCGGATCTTTCCGTTATGTCGTCGAGGACATACTGGTGTTCCAGCAGGTTCTTGCCGCTGAATAGCATATTGTCTACTCCATCCTCGTTCCCCTGAGAATCATCCCCGCGGCCCCTGGTTCCGGATATCGCCTCGCTGACGAAATCATTTCCCCTGACCCTGAAGAGCCTCTCCGGCGTTACCACGACGAACGCCTTTCCGCGGCATGGTTCCAGGAAGAACGCGAAACAGTTCTTCTCACTCCGCCTTAATCTCGACAGGAAAGAGAAGGGGTCCGCGCATTCCGAAAAAGTGAGGTCTGTTCGCCTCGCAAGGACTACCTTATCCATCTCCCTTCCCGCGATTTTCGCCAGGGAGCAGTCGATGTTGTCATTCCACCCTTCCAGGTCCGGGTGATCGACTCGCGATAGAATTTCGAGCAGCGATTCATCCCTCTCCCACACGGATGGCTGCCGGCAGGTGTCAAGCGTAGCGCTGAGATCTTCCAGGAGTTGCTCCCTTGAGGTGCCCGATTTCACTTCGGCGACGATTGTCATGTAGCAATCGTTCTGTTCCCTGGTGATGGACAACCGGGGGATATGGAACGACAATCGGTGAAACTCCGACCAGAGAGTGTCGGGTGTGGAGGTGGTGTCGAAGGATCGCCCTCCTATGAACCTCAGGCGGGGGTCATCAGATATCTCGAGTATTTCTTCTATCCTGCGCAGCTTCCCGCTTGTCTCCTCCCGACCTCCGGCGATGATTGCCTGTGCAGCGCCAGTCCCTCCGATTTCCATGTCTCCCCGGCGGTTTGCCCAGTAAACCCTCGGAGATCCAGGTTGATGCCTCAACCACTCGAGTATGTCTGTAGCGTCGATCCTGGTTGTCATGGCGAGAGGCAGTGAGGATAATGATGGTGATAGCCTCGATTTTGTCTCCCGGAGCCTGTTCTCCAGTTCCGGCTCTATCTCCTCAAGCCGGGGAAAATGGATGTATCTCTCTGTCACAGACAAGCCTATTCCTCCGGCGAATGGCTTCGGTCCATGTGCCGCTTCTCGATACGCTCGATGAGACCCCTGAACTGAGGAAAAGACAGGGCCTGGTTCATGTCCGAGAGGGCCTGCTCAGGTTTCGGATGCACCTCGACCATGACACCATCAGCTCCCGCCGCGAGGGCCGCCATGGTCAGCGGGGCGACCAGGTCCGCAGAACCCGTGGCATGAGACGGATCTGCTATTACCGGATATCCTGAGAGTTCCTGAGCGAGGCAGATCGCCGAGATGTCGAGCGTGTTACGGGTCCTCGGCTCGAACGTTCGTATCCCTCTCTCGCACAAGATGATGTTTTCATTGCCGCCGCGGCTGATATACTCGGACGCCGCGAGCCACTCGTCGATTGTGGCTGCCATTCCTCTCTTCAGGAGCACTGGTTTGTCGATCGAACCGAGAGCCGTCAGCAGCGTGTAGTTGAACATGTTTCTGGATCCGACCTGGATTACGTCAGCGTGTTCGAGAAGGAAGTCTATCTGCGACTTGTCCATGACCTCAGACACGATGTTCATGTCATACTTGCGCGTCTGGCTCGATATCAGTTCCAGTCCTTTTCTTCCCATGCCCTGGAACGAAGTTGGCGAGGTACGGGGTTTGTATGCCCCTCCGCGGATGTACCTTACGCCCAGGTCGCTCAGGAGCGACACGACGGCGGCGATCTGCTCCTCCGACTCTACGGAACACGGTCCTGCAATTACCGTCGCAATGGTCTTATCGGAAAAATCGGAATATATGCCTCCAGAAGATGCATGAGTGGAAGCAGGCTTATCTCGCACGGCGTGGATTCTCCCCAGCTTCTCCGCGACTTCAGGCGGAACCGAGCCCAGGATTCGGACAACAGATCGATCGTAGTCGCTCAATTCATAATCTATGAGATTTTCTTCCAGGATCCCGAGAAAATCCTTTCTGCTCGGATCCCCACACTCAAAACTATAGATCATTCCTTATCTCCGCAATAGATCGTCGCGATCCCCGCTGTAAGCGTATGGGTCACTATGTTTCTGAAACCCGCCATCTTCACCCTGCGGCAGAAATCTGGTCCGTGGTAGAACGCCTCGACAGTCTTGTTGAGATAGCGGTACGCATCCCGGTCACCGGATATCGCCCCTCCGATCAGTGGCAGGAGGTGACGAAAGTATAACAGATAAATGTATCTGAAAAATCGATTCGAGGGAAGCGAGAACTCCAGTACCGCGAGACTGCCCCCCGGTTTCAGGACCCTGCGCAACTCCGAGAGGGACCTGTCGGGGTCCACCATGTTTCTGATGCCAAACGATATAATCGCGAAATCGAAAGAATCGTCCAGCACGGGGATATTCATGCCGTCACCCCTGGTCAGGGATATCTTCGAGTCGAGTCCGCGCCCGACGATCTTCCTCTTTCCCAGGGCCAGCATCTTCTCGGCCATGTCAATCCCAAGGCCCCACTGTATATCGTGAATCCGTGAAAAGGACTCGAGAATCGAATCGCAGGTCCCGCAGGCCAGGTCGAGTACAGTCCCGTGCGGGGCCTGCTCTATCACCCGCGAGAGATGTTTCCTCCACCTGATGTCCTGCCTGAACGACAAAAGGCGGTTGAGTAGATCGTATCGAGCGGAGATACGGTCAAAGAGCAGATGTGAACCTGCCCGTGCCGGACCTCCATCCTGCCCCCGGGAAGCCTGGATGGAAACTGCCTGGTTCTGCTTCAAGACCGGATCCTTCCTGCCGCGTTATCGTTACCCGGGAAAGAGTTCATGGTGGTCTGAATCGTCACGGGCCCGACATGTCAGCGTGTGTCAGACGTGTGGATATTATAAAAAATAGCGGGAAATATATCAAGTTGATCCGTTCCAGCGCTCGGGTTCACTCGCTGCGCGATACTCGACCTGCGGTCTCGAGCAGATGCCGCGCGTCAGAGGTTGCCCCGTTGCTCCTGCTCCCGGGCGATCGATTCGAAGAGCGCCTTGTAATTCCCCCTGCCGAAGCTCCGGGATCCCCTGCGCTGGATCACTTCAAGAAAGAGGGTAGGCCGCACCTCGACCGGTTTGGTGAGGAGTTGAAGCAGATACCCGTCGTCATCGCGATCGACCAGAATCCTGAGTCGGGCGAGATTGTCGATCTTCTCCTCGATCCTGCCGACTCTCTCCGGAAGCCTGTCATAGTAACTCCTCGGAATGGGGAGGAATTCCACGCCGTTGGCTATCAACTTCCTTACCGTGGCGACGATGTCTGTCGAGGTCATCGCTATGTGCTGAATGCCGGCTCCGCCATAGAAATCGAGGAACTCCTGGACCTGCGACTTTCTCTCCGCCGAGGCGGGTTCGTAGAGAGGGATCTTGATCCGTTCGTCCTGGTCTGCTACTACCACGGAGCGGAGCGCCGAGTATTCGGTTGAAATATCCTTGTCATCCACGGTCCAGTATCGGTGGAAATTGAACACCTTCTGGTACCACGCCGCTATTTCCTCTGTATCTCCTTCCGGATGGCTGCCGACGATATGGTCGATGGAATGCAGGCCGACCGGATGGTTGCGAAGCGATGGCTTTGCCTTGACATAGCCGGGGAGGAAAAGACCACGATAGTCTTTTCTCTCGACAAACGTGTGTACCGTGTCACCGAAGGCATGGATGGCGGAGATGACTACCGTGCCGTTGTCATCGGATATTGTCGTGGGCTCGCTGAGGGAAATCGCTCCTTGCCCTGTCGTGTGTTCCCAGGCCGACCTGGCATCGTTAACCCTGAGCGCGATATCCCTGACGCCGTCGCCATGCAGCCGCAGGTGTTCATTCAGAGGCGAACCCGGGACCAGGGGTGAATTGAAGACGAAACGGATATTGTTCTGCTGGACTACGTAACTGACGACCTCCCTGTCGCCAGTCTCCAGACCGCTGTACGCTACATAATTGAATCCGAAGAGTGTCTGAAAATAATGAGCGGCGTGCTTCGCGTTCCCTACTATGAAACCGATATGGTCAACGCCCACAATCTGAAACGGAAGATTCATCTCTCCTGCGCTCCTCGTCGTCTACGGGGGGCTTGTATGGTGTGATCGTGTCCCGGGTGGCCAGGGCTGTGCTGGTCCGCAGTGGTATATTAAGAAGATACAGGCCTGGACGCAAGGCCTGAGAGTCACGGCATGAGGAGTTCTCAACTCTTACATGGAGCCATTTCAGCGGCCTCTCCCGCCCTCGTGTCCTGTTTCCCGTGCCATTACCGTCGGTCGGTACCGACCTCAAGACTCCACGCCTCAATTCTGCTGCCGGTGGCGGGTCCATTCTCTGTTTTTGAAAAATGGAAGCTCGATATCGACTTCACAATATCCGGAAATATTCCGAGTTTCCCGTTGTAATTGTAAGTCGCTGGAGGAACCCAGTACGGGATCTCCTGGACATTGTCTGGAATCATTACCGCTTCCAGGGGGTTGAGTGTGTCCGTACTCGTCTTTACCGGCCCATAGACGTATCCGGTCTGATGCATAATGTCGATCCACCACGTGAAGACCTGTGTTTCATTCGTATTATTGACCAGCGCCAATGTGTACGAAAATGTCCCGCCCAATGGCCCGAGCTCTATGTTTGCGTTTTCGGGAAGCAGCATGATCGATACCGGCTGCGTCGGCGTGTCGGGCGCGATAACAACGTCATCGATATACCACCCCTCCTGACCAACATAGCCGTCAGAGCCGAACCTGAACCGGATCTCAGCGCTGCCAGAGTAGCCCGTGAGATCAAACTCCTCCTGCTTCCAGTCATGAGAGCCCGAGAAGCAGGGAGTGCCCGGGTCGAACGGGCTGTCGGGGTTGTCTCCAATAGTATAGGGATAGCCGCCGCCGGGTGTTATCTGCTCGAACGAGCCGCCATCGATCGAGATTTCGACTATTGCGCCATCCCACGCTTCACTCCCGGAAGAAATCTCCGCGTCTATCCAGTGCGAGAAAAGAAGCCTCGAGCTTCCCATGAGGGTCAGGGTGGGCGTTACGAGTCCGGCGTCCATGTAGTCCGCGTAGCCGCCGCCTCCAGTAGCGCCGCACTTCCAGGATGTGGATCCCCCTGCCGTGTTATTTCTCTGCGTGGTCTGATGCCACTGGTCGGCATAGCCGGATGTCACGCTGTAGTCGGTCCATCCGTTCAATCCGTTCTCCATATCGTCGGAGAATCCGCTTGTCAGCGGCAGTGCCAGGAGGTTGAGTGCTCCAGAGGCCACTTGTTTTTTCTCGGTGTTCGGGCCGTAGCCATCTGCCCTCGACTGTACGGTATAGGACGCGCCGCCCGGAACCGCGCTGAAATTATATAACCCCAGCGCTCCGGTGGTCTTCGTGTTGATAGGGGTGCCCATGATTTCAACGATCGCTCCGGAGAGAGGAAGGCCGTCTTCCCTGTTCATGACAAGTCCCGCCAGAGTCCCCGATGGAGATGAACTGAGCAGAAAGTCAACGATGGTGGTGTCATCGGGAACAACGTATATGACCTGCTGCGCCGTGTCGTAACCGAAATACGTGACCTGAAGGGTGTACGTCGAGTCCCCGGGAAGGATGAAAGAATACTCTCCTGTCGCGGGGTCGGCCGTGGTCCGGCGTGTGGTTCCAGCTATCTCGATGTCCGCTGCTATCGGATCGCCGGTCAACGCGTCCGTCACGGTTCCCGTGAGTGTACCGATGCCGCTCATGACCATTATTACCGCATCATACGCGTCAATGAACCCCATTCCGTATGTGTTATCCTCATCAGGTGAACCGAAGTCGTGCGCAGTGGCCATCAGCGCGTGCTTGATCTGGTCGACCGTCAGGTCCGGGTTCGCTTCCCTCATGAGCGCGACCACGCCTGCGACGTGAGGGCCGGCCATCGAGGTTCCTGACCAGCCGCCCTGGTAACCGCCGCCCGGTACCGAGGAGTAGATGTCCACCCCGGGGGCGCACACTTCGGGCTTGATCGATACGCTGTCGCAACCGGACGGTCCACGGCTCGAGAAGCTTGCTATCGGGTATGGATAGCCATAGTTGCTGGCGTCGACGGCTCCGATCGAGAAACAATTGAAGGGGGTATCCGCCCTGTCTGCGGGAGATCCGATCGTCTGCGATCCAGGTCCTTCGCCGCCGGCGGAGAACATCACAACGACACCCGCGGCCTCACAGTTGTCGATAACCGAATTCCAGCGGCTGTCGCAATCTACATATCCGCCGAAATATTCGTTGACCCTCCACGAATTCTCGACGACATCCGGCACGTCATCCACTGTTGCCGGGTTGCTGTCGGGGTCCGCGAACCATTGAAATGCATGGATGACGTCGTTGTCGAATTCTGGACCCGCATTCTGATCGATCGCGTTGCAGGCTATCCAGTATGCGCCTAACGCGACCCCTATGCTGTCACCAGAGGCTTCCCCCAGACCGGTCATGGTCCCCATCACGTGCGTACCATGGCTGTTGTAATCGACCGGGAACTGGGAGCCGCCATAGACCAGATCGAGCCACGCCGCAGACGGCCGCACGCCCGGGAGCGTCCCTCGCCATCGTGACGCGAGAGCAGGGTGGTTGCCGTCTACGCCGGTGTCCAGGTTCGCAACGAGACGCCCGGCCCCCGTAATACCGAGTTCCCTCCATACTCTGTCCGCGTTGATCGCCTTGATGCCGGGGGTGACGCCTATACCCGTGGGATGTGGGCCACCTGTCCCGGCAGCGACGGGATCCGTCTTACTGAACGTGAAATTCGGTTCGATGAAGCCTACGTCCGGCCTGCTCTCAAGGCGGTGGACCTCCCCCTTGGTGGCCTCTACTATGACAATATTGCTGATCCAGTAAGGAGTAAATCCGGTCGCATCTCCTCTCTTCACCGCACCCGCGAGACAGGCAAGAATGGGAGCCTGGCTCCTCGCGGAAGCCTCTTTGAGCGCTCTCACTACCTTCTCGTGCCGTGCCTGTCTCGACGCCCTTGTCTTCCGGAGTTGAGTGTCAATCGACGCGATATCCGCCTGCTCGGTCAGATATACTATGATCGAGACCATCGTGCCGTCCGAGATGGCACTCAGATGGTTTTCAAGGTCTGATCTTATTACTCCGGCCCGGGCGCTCCCTGGCGGGAGGAGAAACATCGAGAATAATAAAAGGGCGCATGCAAGCGGGCTCAACCGCGACCTGGAGTACATCACCGCCTCCTTGGCTCCTTATCAGAGGAACTTCTGCCTGATTGCTCTGTAGTGAAAGATTTCCTCTAGCGTTTCAGGATGGTATAACCAGGGCCGAGAAGAGAAATACGAGGCCTTCAATGAGGGTTAACTTCTCAACTGCAACCGTTTTGACCGTTATTATAGCATACCATAAATAAAAAAAAATGTCAAATGGATTTCGGGTGTGGCGGGCCGGAGAGCAGCTGTTCATAGGCGTTAAGAGTCCTTCTGGCGGTTTCGTCCCAGGTGAAGTCCTTAGCCCTCTCTACTCCCCTGACGGATAAGTCCTGGCGCATCTCGGCGTCGGAGATAAGATCGCGCATTGCCAGGGCGAGTGCCTCGGTGTCGTGTGGATCGATCAAAACCGCCGAGTCTGCTGTGACCTCCGGGATAGATGCGGCCCGGCTCGCGATAACCGGGCACCCCGACGCCATCGCCTCGAGCAGGGGCATACCAAAACCCTCGTAAAAGGATGGAAAGAGGAAGATCTCAGCGTTCCTGTAGAGGCGGGGAAGGTCGTCGTTCGAGATATAACCGGGCGTAATGACCCTCCCTTCGAGGCCCTGTTCCTCTATCTCGGCGCGAAGTGACCTGGATTCCCACCCCGCTTTCCCCACCAGGGCCAGTTTCGGAGGGTCGGGCAGGAGATCCACCAGGAGTCTGTAAGCCCGCAGAAGGCCTGAAAGGTTTTTCTTGGGTTCCCTGGTGGCGACGCTCAGCATATACGGATCGAAGAGGGAATAGCGGTTGCTCAGGATCTTTTTATCGTGCTCGTCCTCATCTGTTGAAAACCGATCCTCAACGCCGTGGGGAATAGCGACTATCCTCTCGCCCGCGATCCCCAGGTGTTCGATCATCTCCCCTTTTATGTATTCTGACACCGTGATGAACAGATCGGCCCTCTCGATGGCGGTGCGTACATCCCTGACAAAATGATCTCTCCAGCCGGACCCCAGCCACTCGGGATGGAGATGGAACGTGAGGTCATGGATAGTGACGACCGATCGACCGTTCCGGTGATAGAGCAGTTCGTACGCGGGTCCGTGCAGGACATCGAAACGGCCTGTTATCAGGTCCACTGGAAAATGGTAATCATCGCAAAGGGGATCCGCGTACTTGCGGGGGAGCCTCAAGACTTTCATCCTGGCGTGCAAGTGTCTCAGTTCGGGCGCTCTGTCAAAGAGTCTGCCCCGCAGGAAGTTGAAATAGAGGGTCAGGGAATTCGACCGATCTATCCGCATCAGCGCTTCTATGAGGCGAATCGTGTATAGCGATGTACCCGCCCAGTTGGCCTCGAACACGAGATTGCGGGCGTCGATACAGATCTTCATCACACTGCGTCCATGGCTGAACGATAGAGACCGAGGATGGCGTCAAGGTGCTTGTCGATCGTAAACACACTCTCCGCGCGCTGTCTGGCCACTCGCCCCATCTGTTTCGCCAGATCGGGCTCTCTCAGCAGCCTCGTAATCTTCCGGGCAAGGTCGATTTCGTCGTCAGGTTCAAAGAGCAGCCCGGTCCTGCCGTCCTCGATCAACTCCGGGATGCCCCCGATTCTGGCGCCCACCACGGCCCTTCCGCAGGCCATCGCCTCATAGATCGTCAAAGGGCTGTTCTCGAAAACGATCGACGGAAGTACAGAGAAAAGCGACCTCTCAAACCATCTGGCTACCTCATTCTCAGGAACTGCACCAAGAAACGTGACAGCAACGCCCAGTTTGAGCTCAGCATGGCGCTCCCTGAGTTCTTCCATTACGGGCCCGTCTCCGGCAATCAGCAGCCTCGCGGAGGGAATTTCCTGCACGACCCTCTTGAACGCATTGAGGAGCATCCAGACTCCTTTGCTGAAGTGGAGAAAGCCCACAAAAAGAATAGTCCGGGCATCCTGGTGCGATGAGCCTGGCTCGAAGGCCTCGATGTCTGAAAAATGAGGTATGTGCACCGATGGGAGGTTATCCCTCTTCAGGGCCTCGTGCAGGGCCGCGCTGGGTGCTATGAGGCGATATATGGCCTTTCGCATGAGGTGATACTCTATTTTCCGCACGGGCAATTCCAGGGCGAATCGTTTTCTGGAAAGGCATCTGTCCGCCGCGCATTGCCAGCCTACCCCGCCTCCGCAGAGGCGGCCTCCCGGCGTGACGGCCCTCCCGATCGGGCAGACAATACGAAAGTCGTGGACGGTCTGCACCACTGGCACGCCGCCCATGCAACCCATCAGTATTGAAGATGCGAAGGAGTGGTTGGTGTGGATGTGCAATAAGTCTGGAGCTGTCCGATCCATCCACTTTCGGAAGGCTTTGTACACAGCGACGTCAGGCAGTCTGTGCTGCGGAAGCCGACCTCCCGTGACTCGGGGCCCCGGGGGAACGAAAACAGTAGCGTTGTCGTCCGACTCACAGTCGCTGTCACCGCGGTATGTAAACAGATGGATGTCATGTCCCATCTCCTTCAGGAGTGAGCAGAGTCGGATTCTGTAGCTGTTCGCTCCCCCGGGGTCCCCGCAGTCGTCATGAAAGACTCCTATACGCATATGTGCAAGATTCCTCCCGGGGTATCTCGTGGCAAGAGGCCGGCAGCCATTCCAGCTGCATCTGAGGATATGACTTGAAGCCGGATTTGTCAAGTTGTTTTGCCCCTTGCGGTTTACCTGAGTCATCGGCGAGGGTGACCTCTTGATGCTTTCCTCAGTGATTAAGAATGTTATATTAGGACTGGAATTGAGCGTTTGACCGGGCGTAGCTGCAAGGAGAATGATAAATGATAAAGAAGATGTTTGCTGGATGTCTCGCCGTCATAGTGCTGTTGCTGGTTGTGATCGCGGTGGGAGGTTACTTGATGGTCAGGGAGAATACTCCTGAGGTCAAGGCCGGCAGTTACCTTCTCCTCGACATGGCGGGAGACTATCCAGAGGACGCCCCCCACGATTTCTGGACTCTTCTCGTTGAGGGCAGGACCTTGACCGTCTTCGACGTGGTTGAGAATATACGGAAGGCCCGGTTTGACGACAGGATAGAGGGTGTGCTGATGCGTGTGAACATCCTCAATATGGGTTATGGAAAGGTCCAGGAGATCCGGCATGCGCTCGAAGAATTCGAGGAATCCGGCAAGAAGGTGGTATCCTATATCGAGATAGGGCGGGACATCGAGTATTACCTCGCGTCGGCGGCGGATGAAGTGTATATGGCCCCTGTCTCCGCGCTCATGATCGACGGCATCGTGGGGAACGCCTTTTTTGTAAGGGGGACGTTCGACAAGCTTGGTATCAAGCCGAATTTTGTGAGAATCGGAGAATACAAGACGGCCGTAGACCTCTATTCCAGCACGAAGATGAGTGACGCCCAGCGATGGACCATCAACTCGATCCTCGACAGCATATTCTCACGCTATGTGGCCGATGTGGCCCAGGACAGGAGTATAAGCCAGGAAGAGCTGGGGAAAATCATTGACGACGGCATGCTCGATTCCCGCCAGGCACTGGAAAAAGGCCTCGTGGACGATCTACTCTATCCAAACCAGCTGGAGGGAAAGCTGAAAGGTGAGGCCCGGAAGTTTCACGGGATCGACCTGGAGGACTACAGGGACGCCGATGCGTCGATTCCCGGTGACGGGGATGGCGTGAAATTCGCCCTGATCGTAGCCGAGGGGGCGATCAATACGGGTGGGAGCGGAGAGAGCCAGGATCTGGGCAAGGTCGCGGGATCAGCAACGCTGAGCGACGCCATCAAGAGCGCCCGCGACGACGATGATATAAAGGCGATCATACTGCGGACCAACAGTCCGGGAGGGAGCTGGGTGGCGTCTGATCTCGTCTGGGGAGAACTCCGGAGGGCAGCTGAGGAGAAGCCGCTCGTAGTCAGCATGTCCGATGTAGCCGCGTCGGGCGGATACTATATAGCGGTCCCGGCCGACGCGATCGTGGCGGAGCCGAGTACGATCACGGGCTCGATCGGTGTGTACATGGGAAAATTCAACCTCAGCGGTTTCTATTCGAAGATCGGTGTGAGTAAGGAAACGGTCGCGAGGGGAGAGAACGCGGAGATTTTCTCCGAAACGAAGGATTTCAGTGAGGAGGAAACCGACAAGATATATAAGCAGCTCATGGAATTCTATATGAACGACTTTGTTGGAAAAGTTCACGAGGGTCGGGACCTGTCGCCGGCGTTTGTCGACAGCATAGGCAGGGGCAGGGTATGGACTGGTGAACAGGCGTTCGAGTTGGGCCTGGTGGACGATCTCGGCGGCATCTGGAAGGCTGTTGAGCTGGGCAGGGATCTCGCGGGCATCCCACCCGACAAGGCGGTCTCCCTCGTCCTTGTCCCGGAGCCGAAGGAGTTGATCGAACAGCTTCTTGAGGGCGATCTGGTTTTCAATCCACCCTCGGTCCGTATCTCTCCGGTCCTGGAGGAGATGATGGCCTCCATACAGTGGCTGAATACACTTGGTTCCGGGGAAGCAATGGCGATGATGCCGTATCGAATCGAGTTCGAGTAGTGGAGAGACTGGCATGCCGGATGGCCCGAAAGAACGTCTGAAGGAGAGGCTGGAGGAACTCTACCAGACATACGACAAGGCCTATCTCAAGACCGATCCACTCTGTTTTGTGCACCGTTTCTCGACACCCGAAGATCAGGAGATCGTGGGCTTCCTCGCCTCGTCAATGGCCTACGGAAGGGTGGAGCAGATCGCGCATGCCCTCGAGTCTATATTCGGCATCATGGGGCAGAGCCCATACTCATTCGCCAGGTCATTTGATCCTATCGGCGACGCGCGGATTTTCGATGGGATAAGGTACAGATTTCATAAGGGTCGAGATATAGCCGCACTCGTCTATCTCATACGGCAGATGATAGATGGATGGGGATCCATAGAGGGGTTCTTCCTGTCGAGTGGTGTGGGGAAAGATCCCGAAATGGAATCGCGCATCGAGAATTTTTCCAGGGGGGCACTCGATCTCGACCTGGAGCCTTTCCTCCTCCCGGATGGGCACATATCATCGGCCACCCGATTTTTCTTCCCCTTCCCGAGTCGCGGTAGCGCCTGCAAGCGGCTGAACCTGTTCCTGAGGTGGATGGTAAGGCGTGGAGATGGAGTAGATCTTGACCTCTGGCATTCGATCGAGCCTTCTGAACTCGTAATACCACTCGATACGCACGTGAGCCGGATCTCCTATGCCCTTGGCCTGACAACCTACCGGACTCCGTCCTGGAGGGCCGCGTGCCAGGTAACCCGCTCGCTCGCGGAATTCGATCCGAAGGATCCCGTAAAATATGATTTCTCCCTCTGCAGGCTCGGAATACTGAAGGCATGCCCCGCGAGGCGCCAGGAGGAGAAGTGTACGCCATGCCTCTTGAGAGAGATATGCAGCTACAGGTAAGCAGGACGCAGGGAGAGTCCTGGAGTTACCCCGGTTTTTACGTGTCATTCCGGCTTGTCCGGAATCGGCCTGATTGCGCGATTGGATTCCCGACAAGCGGGAATGACATATGGGG
>CAZOAR010000032.1:0-29949 GCA_964577985.1 uncultured Gemmatimonadota bacterium
GAAACGTCTTGCCGTCGATGAAGATTGCCACGATATACAGGTCATCCAACTGTTTACACTTCGTCTTTTCAACATCCGGCTGCCATGAAAACAGTTATGGCAAATCCGCCGAAAAAAGCGGGGAAACTCTTGTTTATTCTCAGCGAAGAAGGTTTCAGCGTTGTGAAGTTCATCCTGGCCGGAACAATCCTCCCGCACAGGGTTAAGAAGCACGATAACCCTGACCGCCGGCAATATGCGGTCGCAGACAGACAGGAGAACTGATGAAGAAATTGATGCTGTTGTCTCTGGTTTTTCTCACGGTCATTTCCGCCGCGTGCTCGAGGGCGGAGGAGAGCACGGCCGGGAAGAAGAAAGAGGAGAAGGTCTATCCAATGCAGGCTTTCGTCCTGAAGGATCTTGACGGCAACGAGGTGAGTTCGGACGACCTGAAGGGAAAAGTGCTGCTGCTTGACTTCTGGGCCACGTGGTGCGGCCCGTGCGTAAGCGAGATACCCGATCTGAACGAACTGCATAACAGATACAAGGAGAAGGACTTCGCACTCCTGGCGATCGCCACACAGTCGGGAGACGCAGCAACGATAAAGAAAGCCGCGGAGCGCCTCAAAACAGAATATCGGGTCCTTGTGGGCGAAGACGAAGTTGCCAGAAAATACCAGGTCTACGCGTATCCTACGGACTATCTGATCGACCGGAACGGAAACATCAAGAACCGTATCATCGGGGCTCCGCCGGGAAAGAAGGAGCAACTCATCAAGATGATAGACGAACTCCTGGAGGAGTAGCACCAATTGTCGACTCGTATGCCGCGCGTTCGATAAGCGCAGGCCCCCGAAAGAACTCAGAGGGACGAAGAGACCATGGAAGAGTCCCAAACTGCATCCCAGGGCAGACCTGCGGCCCATACCCGGGAACGAATCCAGAGGGACGAAGAGACCACGGAATAGCCCCACACCGCATTTCAAGGCAGACCTTCAGCCTGCATTCGGGAAATAACCCAGAGCGAGTGTGCGACTGTGGAATAGTTCATCACCGAACATAAAGGCGGACCATCAGCCCATCAGGGTATGAACTCCTGCCGGCGTCCATATATGGGCATCGGTTACCTACTACCACTCGAGGCAGATCGACATCCCATCGGAGTGAGGGGCCACACACCACCGTCTTGCCCGTCGCGCATCTTCTTCTCCTGTTCCACCATGAACGTCCGCAACGATCTTCCCGACCCAGTAGCCTGCGCTGAGCCCCAGGACTACATTCCATACATAATGCTTGTTGCTCCTCACCCTCGTCACCCCGACCATAAGGGGCGCGGCATGGAGAAACACCTTTCCGGCCCACTTCGTGACGACTTCAGCGGTCCTGTCATCGTCTCTGATTGTCAGATACTGGGCGTCAAGCGGCTTTACCATGGAGGCGGCTACCGAGCTGTGCCCCGACACTCCGTGTCCGTTCATCCGGAAGAACCCCATATCGCCGCCGTCGAACGGCCGATCCTCCGCCAGAACGAGTTGTCCGAGCCCGGTGACTGCAGCGGTGAAGAGAAGCGATTGGGCGAGCATGAGACCTGTCTCGACTTCCCGATGACTACCTGCCGCAACACCCCCAAGGATGAACGCCATGGAGAGCGCCGGCAGTGTCGTGTTGTTTCCGAGAAACTCGAACCGCGCATAGAAGGCGTCGGGGTGGATGAAGGGGAGATCCTCTCCACTCGACAGGTCGACTTGCCGCTGAACATCATTCTTGAAAATAACGAGCGGAATGGTGCCGGCCCCGGTGGCCACGGCGGGGAGATAGCCTTTCCAGTGCCAGGGCAGAATCGAGAGGAATATCTCCCGGGAATCAGGCACAAAGCGACCAAATGTGGCAGCGACCGTTGGTGAAGAGGTCACGGATTCGTTTTTTGATTGCGGTGAGTAGAACGCGGGATCGGCGGCAGACCCCACGAAAGGATGGATCAGGTTCTCGGCTCCAGCGCGAGCCCGGGAAGGAGTAACGACTATGTACAGTACGGCCGCGAGGATGAGATGTCTTCGGGAGATCTGCCTCAATTACCACCCGTTCCGTCGTAGTCATCCCCCATCGGCTCCCCGGCCTCCTCCTCCGGTTGAAAATTGAGCAGGCGCGCCAATAGATGGTCGGGAAACTGTTCAATCAAAACGTTGTATCGTTTCACACTATCCGCGTGATTGCGTCTCTCCTCAATAATGCGGTCCTCGGCACCAGCCAGCTCTTCACCAAGCCGCGTGAAATCGCTATCTTCCGAGAGACCCGGATATTTATCGACAAGGGCATCCAACCCGTCCAGCGCTTCCCGCATCGCCCCGTCAGCTTCTATCAGCTCATCAGCACTGATCGCCCCGGCCAGCCTGAGACGCGCGGCGGTTATCGCATCGAAGACCGCGTTCTCGTCGGGCGCGTATCCCTTGACGGTGCTCACCAGGATTGGAATAAGGTCATTGCGCTCCTCGATCGCGTCTTCCACGCTGGTCCGTTCACTATCGATGTCCTCTCTGAGGCCGGACATCCGATTATACCTGGAGAAACACGACAAACCCAGGAGGAGCGGCAGGAGGACTATCGAGCCTCTGACAATTACCCGACTCTGATTTCCCATTTTCAGCCTCAAAACCTGAAGACCAGACCCGCGCTCAGCTCCAGGTCTCTGACCCATTGAGATCTCGCGTAAAAGACCTTACCTGTCAAGGGTCCATCGACATCGAGTGGAGAAAACTTCGAGAAGTGGAACTCGACATCCATCCGGGCTGACAGGACCCGGGTTATCCTGCCCGACAAGCCGCCGCCGAGATCGATGGAAACCGAGCTCCAGCCACTGACCCTTACGCTGTCTTCCGTCACCGAGGTCGTGTCGACTCTGTGGATGTCGTACTCGAAGTAAGCCACCTCCGCCGAGACCTCCTTCCTCGCTGAGTAATGTACCCATCCAAGACCAGCAGTAAGATGCGGCTTGACAGCCCCATCCAGGGGTGGACGGTACAGTAGATTCCCACCGAGTCTCACTATCGGGCTGACACTGTTTCTGAGTGTCTGGATCCCGACGGGAGGCGCAGGAGGATCCCTGAGGAGCAGGTCAGGGTCATCATAGAGCAGCTTGTGAACATTCTCCGTGGAACTTCTCGAAATCGAAAGCTCACCCGCAAGCCAATCGGTCAGGAACATGCTCCCCCTCATGCCAATCAAGACACTCGATGGTCGGGGAAGCCCTTCATAGAATCCAGTATTGGGCTGTGGATCCAGGTTGCCATAAAAGACGACGCCTGCGTAAGGCATCACCAGGAACCTCTCATCAGCAGTCCGGGTCGAGTCGCGTCCGATGTAGGCATCAAGTTCGCCCATGCCCGCCGCGGACAGGATTCCCGGGCTCATGACGGACACGAAGAGCAACAGCAAGCCGCTCGCCGTTTTCCCCTTGATTGCCCTGACAGTATGTAATAAATTCTCCACTATCATAGTGTTAACCCTGGAGAGGTGCGATGCATTCAAATTCTGTCCTCCTCAGGTGGTGCGGGTTCTGCGCAGTCGCTTACGGAATCTGCTGCGCTCTTTCTTACATCGCCTACATAGTCGGGGTCGGATATCCACCGCTCTCGATCTCTCGTCTCAATCCGCCTCAGATCATTTCGATATACCTCAATCCGGGAGTCAACGCGTCTCTCGTGATTGACTGCCTGTCCTACCTCTTCCTCTTCCCGGCCCTCGTCGGAATGAGGGTCCACCTGAAACGGATCCGCCCGGGACTCTCCGCCATAGGATTCACATTCGGCATGGTCGGATCGATCGTTCTCATGATCTCCAGTTTCATGCTCTACGGAGCCTCCGATCTCCTGGTAAAGACAGCGGGTGCTAATCTCGTGATGTTCGAAAACATGGCCGTTCTACTTCATACAGTCTCGGGGTATCTGCAGTTCCTCATCCTCCCCCTGATAGGCACATTTTATCTAATGTGGGGATTCAGCTTCAGGAGCGGACCACGTCCCGACCGCATTGTAGGAAACTCCCTGATCATAGCGTTTCTGTTCCTGCTTGCCGCACAGCTCGCGATCACCTGGAGCCTCAAAGGAGTGGCCGATACCAGCCTGATGCTGAAAGTTCTCATGGTCAGCGCATCCTTCATCATGGCGGGCAGGCTCCTGAGAAAGGATGAAACGATCGACAGGACCCTCGGGCGAAGCATACTATAGTCTACGGTCTCCCTGGAATTCCGTCAATCAAAAAATGGACGCGGGAAAATGAAATACAGCAAATATCTTCTGATAATAGTACTGGCCATCTCCATCCTGCCGCTGATCCGATTCTTCTCAGGCCGGAGTACCGACGGTCCTGAAAAACACAAAGCAGTCGAACTCGGGCAGAAACCTCATGTCTCGGACGGAAGAGGAGTCGCCACTGTTCGGCCCGCGGATCCCGTCACGGTGCTCGACAGGGGCACATGGACAATCAGCTACATCGCCGACTCCACCGGCATCGCCCTCGGTGGGGGCATAGTCTTCCAGGTCTCACCCTTCTGGGGGTGGAGCAGTCCGCAGGTGGCAGATCCTGATCAGCCCGGATATACCAGCGTACGATCGAGCAATCCTGAGGTTCGTTTCGAGTTGCAGGGCAGTGACATGGACTACATCATCGCGAGGCTCTCAGCAGGAGAACTCTCGGCGGGCGACACAGTCCAGATCACTTTTGGCGACACAGGGGATGGCGAGCATCCGGGTGGAAAAGCGAACGTGGACAAGTATGCGGAACGCGGTGAAGAATTCTTCATCAAGGTGGATGGCAATGGAGACAGTTTTTTCGTCCCGATCAAGGCGCAGCCCACCATAGACATCCTCGCGGGCCCGGCATCGAAACTGGTCGTCGAGGCGCCTTCTCTGGTGGAAACCGACAAACCATTCGAAGTATCGGTGACCGCGCTGGACCCTCTCGACAACTGGGACAGGTCTTTTACCGCTGATATCTCAATAGAGGCTGAAGAAGGACTCTCTATGCCGGGCGACATCCAGATAGCGTCCATGGACAGCGGGCTCGCGGTCTTCCACGCTACAGCCACGAAAACGGGGAGATTCAACATAAGGGTCATTGCATCCCGCGGTTCCATGGAATCGGTGAGCGATCCAATTGTCTGTCTCCCCGAGCGGCCCGAATATCACCTCTACTGGGGAGACCTTCAGGCTCATTCAAGGATATCAGACGGCTCCGGATCGCCGGACGAGCTTTACCAGTACGCAAGATATGTCTCGGGGATGGATGTCTCCGCCGTGACCGACCACGATGCCCACGGCCTCCTCCCTCTCGACGAGAATCCTGCTCTCTGGCATGAAATCGTCGAGTCCGCGAACAGCCATTACGAGCCCGGAAAATTCGTGACATTCGTGGCGTACGAGTGGACGAGCTGGACGTATGGACACAGGCATGTCCTCTTTCCGAAAGACGATGGCAAGGTATTCAGTTTCCGGGATCCGAAATCGGACACTCCCGCCGAACTCGGCGCCCTCCTCGCTCAGTGGGGAGCAATCGCCATCCCGCATCACCCGGCCGGAGGGCCTGTCGCCGTAGACTGGGAGCATCACGAGGACCGCTACGAGCCACTCGTCGAGATATGTTCGGTTCACGGCAATTCCGATTCGCCCGGCGCGCCGCTGCAGATTTACCATCCTGTTGACGGAGCCTTCGTTACCGACGCCCTCCAGAGGGGATTCCGGCTCGGCATCCTCGCTTCGGGAGACACGCATGACGGCCACCCCGGGAGAAAAAGTGCGGGCGCCCCTTCTATGGGAATCGCGGGGATATGGGCGAGCGACCTGAGTCGGGAAGGGATCTGGGACGCGCTTCTCGCAAAGCGTGTCTATGGGACATCCGGCGAGAGGATTATCCTTCGGTTCCTGGTCGATGGGCACTGGATGGGAGAAATCGCGTCTCTGGAGAAACGCAAAGAGGCCGATTTTGAGATTCGTGTAGAGGGAAGTTCGAACATTCAGACCGTCGAGGTGCTGGAGCGCGAGCGGATCATCCAGGTCTTCCATCCTGACAGCAACGACGCGTCGATTGACTTCCAGATGCCGGTCGATCCGCCCACCTGGTTCAGGGTAAGGGTCTACCAGGAAGATGAGGGCATGGCGTGGTCCAGCCCTGTATGGTTTGATGAAAAGCGGTAGAAGTCCCCTGGCTCACGACCTTGCCAGAGACGTCGCAATTGACTAAATTGCTGTCTCTCCCACGACGCACAGTAAAGGCTCGTTGTTCAACTATTGACCTGTATACAGTGGAGGCAATATGTCAAAACGGTTACTATCTCTCATCCTTCCCCTTCTCCTGCTGGTCATCCCGGGCCGGGCGGAGGGTAATATGGATATCGATATCCACCGGTATTCTCTCGATAACGGCCTGACCCTGTTTGTTCTCGAGGACCACTCTGCGCCTATCGTCACGTACCAGGTCTGGTACAAGGTCGGATCGAGAAATGAAAGACCCGGTATCACGGGAATATCTCACCTTTTCGAGCACATGATGTTCAAGGGGTCAAAGAAATATGGCCCGGAGGAACACGCCCGAATCGTGAACGCCAACGGAGGCACCCTCAATGCCTTCACGACGGAAGACCTGACGGCCTACTTCGAAAACATGCCCGCCGGCAAACTTGATCTTGCGATGGAACTTGAGGCTGAACGTGAGGAACACCTCGCCATCAACCAGGAGAACCTTGACTCCGAAAGAAAGGTGGTGATGGAAGAACGGAGATTGCGCGTGGACACGTCCAATTTCGGAAGACTCCTCGAACAGCTGGGCGCCCTCGCGTATCAGCAGCATCCCTACCACTGGCCGGTCGTCGGCTGGATGTCTGACCTCAGGACCATTTCCGTGAAAGAGTGCATTGACTATCACGAGAAATTTTATGCTCCGAACAACGCCACCATCGTCGTTGTAGGGGACGTGGACCCCGACGACACATATGAGCTCGTCAGGAAACACTACAGGAAGATGATGCCGGGACCGCCGCTCGACCAGACCATTACCCCCGAAGAAGAGCAGAAAGGGGAGAGACAGGCTGTCTTTTACAAACCTGCTCAATTGCCGTGGCTCGGGATTGCTTATCACATCCCCGAACAGGTCAACGATGACACATTCGTCCTCGAGGTGGTGGATCGGATACTGTCGGGCGGAAAAAGCTCGCGCATATACAAGGACTTGATCTATGACAAGGAGATGGCGCTGTTCGTTTTCACCACAGCCGATATCCGGCTCGATCCCGGCCTCTTCATCGCCGTAGCCGGAGACATAAAACCGGGCCATGAACCACGGGAAGTCGAAGAGGCCATCAAAGCGCAACTCCAGCGGCTCGTAGACGAACCGGTTTCGGATGATGAGCTTCAGAAGGCGAAGAACCAGCTCGAAGCCGACTTCACCTTCGATCTCCAGAGAAATTTCGGTAAGGGAACGCAGATCGCGCGTTCGGTCCTCTTTACGGGTGACCCATACTATTTCAAGAACGTCCTCGACAAGTACCGGTCAGTGACCAAGAAAGACATAATGCGTGTCGCAAGTCGTTATTTCAAAGACGCAAACGCCTCGGTGGTAACGCTCATACCGGAGTCAGTCGAAGGACTCAAGGTCGAGAGAGTGGAATAACCCCGGGCAGGCTGGCCACCTGGCCGGCCGTGATGCAGAAGCGCCCGACCGAACTCATCCAGGGAGATAGACAATGAATTATCTTAAGATCAAGATCGTCGCCAGGCTAATCGCGATGGCAGTTTTCCTTTCTTCTTTTTCGACTTTCTCCTTTTTCCCGCGATCCGCCTCGGCGGCAGGCGCGCGGTTCCCGGAGTACAAACCTGAACGCCTCGACAACAGCCTCGAGGTTATAGTGCATGAGGACCACGAGCTTCCCATCGTCTCGTTCAGGGTGATGATAAAAGCCGGGTCGGCCATGGATCCCGCAGGGAAGGAAGGGCTTGCCAACTTCACGTCCAACGTCCTCACCGAGGGGACCGAAACCAGAAGCGCCAGGGAAATAGCCGAGGCCATAGACTTCGTTGGAGGTTCTCTCTCCTCCAGTGCCGGTTATGATGCCTCCTACATCTCGTGCGATGTGCTGACAAAAGACCTCAAACTCGCCCTGGACATCCTGTCTGACGTCATCCTTCATCCGAGTTTTCCCGGGGAAGAGGTGGAGAGACAGAGAAGTCAGATCATAACCTCGATAGTCGGGGGGAGAGACAATAAATCTGCCATAGCGAACAAGAACTACCAGGAACTGCTCTTCGGGGACCACCCATATTCTCACCAGGTCAACGGACTCGAAGAGAGCGTGGAGGCAATCACCCGGGACGACATAGCGGAGTTTTACGAGACCTACTATCGTCCCAACATCTCTGTTATGGTTATTACGGGTGATGTCGATACCGGGGAGGTCCTTGAATCTGTCAGGGATGCGTTGGGGACATGGAAATCAGGGATCATATTAGATCTCCCACCGGTTGAAGCGGTTGAACCAGAGGGTTACCGGATACGCCTCGTCGACAAGCCCGATCTCACGCAGAGCGAGATTAGAGTCGGCTATCTCGGCATCAGAAGAAATGATCCGGATTACTTTCCCATGCTTCTCATGAACTACACACTGGGAGGAGGCGGCTTTTCATCCAGGCTGATGGCGAGTATAAGGGGCGAAAAAGGCCTTACTTACGGGGTCAACAGCCACTTCAGCGCCCGGGTGTCGAGGGGTTCTTTTACGGTCTCCACCTTTACGAAAACGGCTACTACTCTCGAAACGATACAGGAGATACTGAAGGGCCTGGAAGAGATGAAGAGAAACGGGATCACTCCCGACGAGCTGAAGGACGCCAAAGCTCGTTACACAGGAGGATTCCCGCTGACCATTGAAACACCCGCTCAGGTAAGCGGGAGGATACTCGAGGCGGAACTCTACGACCTCGGAGAAGACTATTTCTTCAATTACACGACAAATATCGACCATATTGACATCGATCAGGTAAACGCCCTCGCATCCAGGTTCCTGAGGTCGCAGGACCTGGTGATAGTAGTCGTGGGCAACGCGGATCTGCTGCGTGACGATCTGAAGACGCTTGGAGATGTGGAGGAAGTCTATTACCTGGGCAACAAGCCGGAGGGCGAGCCTCCGCACGAGCACCATCACTAAGCATCGCAGGGACGTTCACAGGTATCGCACATGCAAATCGTACATTGCGATGCGGCCAGGCACTCCTCGGACATGGCCGGAGCGATACCGAAAACAAGAAGCGGCGTATGATTCTTGAAGAAACCCTTTCGCTGGCGAGATAAAAAGAAGTCGCCTGTCAGATCAGGTGGATCGGGGACTTATTCGCGAAGGCTGGAAGACCTTGAGCCTTCTCATGACGGCTCGATCGAGCCGATCGGACAACCAGTTATCGCCCTCCGGTCTAAGGCTGAAGACGTTTTCCCACATCAGCGAGCTTTCCATACAGAGGTAGATCTCCGTGGCTGGTGCTCTCTCCATGAGCCATTCCCGCATCCTGCCATATATCTCTTCCCTGACGGGTCGGAGATAACGCATCTTCCCATCTGGACAGGGAATGAACTCATCCAGGAATATCCGGGTGCGATTGGACCTCTTTGACACCACCTCCTTGAGGGCCGGCGGAAATCTGAAACATCCAAGGCTCACCCATATGACGTTTTCCTGGTCCACAGACTCGAACAGGTTGTCGAGCAGCCGTCGATAGTCGTCTTCCCAGTTCTCGTAATAGATTATCGGATCGAAATGAAACCCGAGAAGATAGCCGTCCTCCTCCACCCTGGCCGCGGCCGACAGACGACTGGCTACAGGAATGGTCCCCGGCTCATCTCTCCTCACCATCCCCTCCGTCCCCAGAGACCAGGATACAACGACTTTGTCCTGATGATCAAGGCCGATCAGATTCTCAACATTGACAGACTTTGTCTTGAGCTCCAGCACAACGTTCCCTGCGCATGAGAGATTCTCAATGAGATATCGGCTGACCGGGACCCACGGTTCCGTTGCGAGACTGTCGCCCAGCTCGCCGGTGCCGACCCGGAAGAGCCTGCCAGGTTCGCGCGCCGCCATGCCCTTCACCTCGTCAATCGCGTTGTCGATGTTCACGTATATGGTGATTGGCTCGAAGTTGAGATAGGATTGCATGATGCAGTAAGTGCAGTCAAACGGGCAGTTATTTATGACGTTCAGGACCCGGTACCCGCAGCAGATCTGCCCGGGAGAACCGGGACACTTCTTGAGGAACTCTCCCTTGTGCCGTGTCAGATAAAGGGTGCGCTTCCCGGCTGTAAAAGGATCCTGGCACCGCTTCATCTCCTCGACTACGGCTTCTCGCCCGTTCACCCATATAACTCGGGTGTCGCCTGGAGTGTCAACTACCGACCTGACCAGAGGATTGCCTTCCACACTCCTGTCCACGAGAACAACCCCGGGCCTCGGCCGCGCCTGATCGGCCCTGCGTTCACTCATCCTTCTCATCGCCTTCATGGTTTGGTCCACCGAATAACTCATCCATCAGCTCCGCTATCTCTCCACTCTCGCCCGACGCGATGAGATCATCGAGGATCTTCCCGTACTCTTCCGGGCTCCTGAAGCCGAACGATATCCTGATCAAACGCTCCTCCAGGTAAGGCGAGACTTCCACGCCGATCGACTTGTCGAGACCGAGCCGGCGAATCCTTTCTCTGGCCTTCCCTGCCAGCGCCATCGTCTCCGGGGCTCGGATATTCCTGAGGGCGGCTATCAGCGCCTGCGCTTTCTGCGGAAGGTTTGCGCCCGTCTCCTCCATGATGGATGAGAGCTGATGGTCCGCAAGGATGTGGGCAACATCTACCTCATCCCGCCTGCCGATTTCATCGAGGAGCCTGACAAGTTCGCGCTGTCTGTTCACGCCGAGCCTCAAGTCGCGAATCAGCCGGATCACGCGGGTCCCGTCGTCTCCATCGAAATGCCGCTCGACCCTTTCGATCAGATCAAGACTCACCTCACCGCTCGATATGGCCGAGGTGATGTCGTCCGGGAGATCGATGAGCGATAGATAACGCTCGACTGTCGAGTCGCTGCTCCTGAGTCCGAGAAGGGGAAGAAAACGGGTTGCCAGACTATCCACTGAGGCACCGAACAGCCTCAGGCGGGAGAAAACACGCGAGATCTCCATGGGGTCGAGAGGGCCATTACTGAGATTCTCGAGGAGTGCACTCTCCATCAGCTCCAGGTCGCTGAACTCGCCGTCCTCGATTACCCTGGCGCACACGCTATCGCTGCCCAGTTGCCTGAGCGCAGAGACGCGTCTGAACCCCATCACCACCTGGTACGCCGCTCCGTCTGCCTTCAGCCTCAGCCATGGCGGAGTGACCACTCCCGTCGTTCTTATCGAGGAGAGGAGATTGTCGTCCAGCTTCCTCTCGCGCACGAGAAAGGTCTCATCCGCGAGATCGATGTTATCCAGGAGTATTTCCTGCAGCTTCACCCTGTTTCCTTTACTGAAATCACCACGACACCATTCCATGAAGTCCCGATCAGCAACACAATGTTTCCGCTGATCCCGGGAGGAGAAGGGCGTTCAGCAGGCTTACACCCGTCCCAGCTTCTCCGGCAGCGACTCATACTCTATCGCCTCCTCTTCCCTCCCCCGCTTCCTCGCGCCTCCTGCAACAATATCGCATTTTTTCCTGAGCTCATCAAGGACGAGTTCCCTCCTCTCACCGTCGACTTCTCCCCTCAGGATCAGGCCCGAAAGAGATCTTATCCTGAACCTGTCCATCCCCCAATTCGCCCGGGACAACTGGTCGCTGTGTCCTCCGCGCTTTATGACCAGTGGCTCTTCGACAAGCCCCACCTCAAATCGAAGGGTCATTCTGAGCCACAGGTCGTAATCTTCGCATACCTCGAGCGTCTCGTCGAATCCCCCGAGCTCGTCAAACAGAGACCTCTCCATGAGAATCGAGGATGGGCTTATAACACACAGCGGGAGACACTTCTCGAAGATGTCCCCGGCGCTCCTGGCATGGCGCCTGCCCTGGTTCAGTCTTTCTCCATTTCTGATCCAGGTCTCGTTCGTGTGACAGATCCTAAGATGGGGGTGCGAGCGGAGATAACCCACCTGGGCGCCGAGTTTTTCTTTCTTCCACAGATCGTCCGAGTCGAGGAACGCGACATATTTTCCCCTGGAGATGGAGACGCCTTTGTTCCTCGCGGCGCTTACACCGCGGTTCTCCTGGAAGAGGTAACGGATGCGTCGATCAAGCCCGCCTACGGCCTCCACCGTGCGATCGGTCGAGCTATCATCGACGACGATCAGTTCGTAATCGGCGAATGTCCCGGCAAGGACAGACCGGATCGCCTCGAGCAGATAATCTTTCCGATTATATGTCGGGATGACAACGCTTACGAGCGGGCGGACGGGAGAAGGCGCCATGGAGAAACCTCGCGGTAATAAACACTTGTGGAGCAGGGAGGAGCGGACGGGAGAGCCCCGTTACGGAAAAAGGGAGGATCTTTCCCGCCTGGAATCGATCCCCCCACATCACTAAAAAGGACAGAAGTCCTTATCTCTTCTTCTTCTTGTGTCGATCGCGATCGAGCCTTTTCTTATATTTATGCTTGCTCATCTTCTTCCGTCTTTTCTTGACGACACTTCCCATTAATATCCTCCTCTATCGATTCCTGCCTATGAAATACCTTAATCACACCAGAAAATATATCACCTTTTCTGTAGATGTCAACACGCACGGGATGAATGGGTTAAGGAGACTGCTATCTTTCACCGTCTGGTCCCAGGCCCATCCTCCTGGCATCGAGAATCTGCCGGGTCGTCAGACGGCCCGTCGAGAAGGCCCACTCGAGATAGCGATCCGTCGACCTCGGATCAGACGGCAGGGAAACACCCTCGACCGCTCGAGAGGGAGTCATCCGGGCACCATCCGACCGATCGCTGGAAACCGATGCCGGAACTACGGGGAGACGAATATCCCCCCGGATTGACTGAGACCATGAGGCGGGCAGGAAGGGTCTCCCCCACTCTACCCCCGAACGAATCTCCCCCTGGAGCGAGTTGATGACTTCAACGGCAAAGGAGTCGCTGTCGATCACAGAAAAACCATAATCTCCAGCTCTAAGGAATACCATGTACATCCCGGAAGGAGTCCTGTCCGGGACCAGCTGCTCGACATGGGGAGACGCCGAAATCCCCGAGGGCATCGTAATATCATATTCGGTGATCAGGGGAATCATTGCTCCCCAGGGGGTTCTTGCCTCGAGCCAGGCATCGAACGTCTGAGGACCGGGAGTCGTGTTCTCGAGGGTCACTGTCATGCCGAGGATCTCACCGGCAGGGACGATCTGGGTGTCCGGCTCGACTGCGACATCGATCCATGGCCCCTGGCTGTCACCCTCTATGCAATATACCTTTCCGCCGCTTCCTCCGATCATCTGAGTTCCACCGATGGCGTCAGCGATCCCATCACCATTCACGTCGGGAATAGGCCTGACCGTATAGAGACGATTGCCGGTGGTGTAGGTCCAGATGATTGCGCCGGTGACTCCGCTGACGCAGTAAATCCTGGTATCGAAAGAACCGGCCAGGACATCCGCAATCCCGTCGCCGTCCACGTCCGGAATCGGGTGAATCGTCCAGACGTCTCCGCCGTTGAGGGAACCCGTGGAGAGAAGCCAGACGTCATCTCCATGTGCTCCATTGAGACAGATGATGGTGTTGTCCCATGAGCCTACGAGAACGTCGTCTATACCATCGAATGTGACGTCCGGAATCGACTCGATCTTCATCACGACCGTGCCGACCAGGCGTTGCCAGATGACTTCCCCTGTGCCCGCGCTACCCCCTTCGACGCAATAGACATTATAGTCCCATCCACCCGCGAGGACATCGTCGATTCCACTGCCGTTGACATCCCGAATCGGCGAGACATCCTGAACGGTGCTTCCCGTCTCGAGAGTCCAGAGAGTCGACGCCGGCTCACCGATCGAGCTACCGTCGATCATCACGACCCGGTTGTCGACAAAGTTTCCCCCGCACCCGGCCACCGCGTCCGCGAAGCCGTCACCATTCATATCACCTGGAGAGCAGATCGACTCGACCCCGTCATTGATCGCGTTCCACTTCCATATCACGGAGGCATCTCCGACGCTGGCGCCGTCGAAGCAGTAGGCCGCGCGTGTATCGTTTCCGAAAGCGGCCAGGACCTCGTCGAGCCCGTCACCGGTCAGGTCTTCCATCGGGTTCACGGCGTAGCACCACCCCGTAGGAGGATACAGGTAGGAATCGTGCTGAAACAAGATATCACCCGAATCTCCCGCTATCGCGAAGGCGGTTCTGCCGCCCCAGGCGGTTCCAAGCAGCACATCGTCGCGACCGTCACCACTGATATCAGCTACTGTCGACAAGCACTGGTCCCCGTATCCGCCACCGCCAGACGCCCCACCGTACGGTTTCGTCGACCATATCACCTCTCCATAACCAGTACTGTTACCCCTGATCATGAAGAGATCATCACCCGACGGCGCGCCGGCGTCGTATGACATTACGACGGCCTCGGAAACGCCGTCACCGTCCTGGTCGCCTATCGACGCCACAGACTCGACGTTTTCGATCCCCTGGAACCACCAGAAGAGGTTGCCGGTTGCAGCGGCAAAAAGACTTTTCGATGGGAGGAGAATCATGCAGGGCATGGTCAGCAGCAGAAATAACGCATGGATTTGATTAGACATAGCGACTCCTTTTCAAGACTTCCATTATACCATATATTCTCGATAAGATCAATAAGACCGCGCTCGGCTACCACCTTAAATGAGTTGACACGCAGATGACATCTGAGACTGGCGTCTCCCTGCTTCCTTCGTGTCATTCCGGATTGTCCGGGGAAACTCCAAACATCTGAAAGAGTCACCCGGAATTCTTCTCCAGGCGCCTCTGGAGCCTCGAAAGCCGGTGCAGGAGCTCATCGCTCTGCCTCGAGGCGGCGTAAGGGTGGATGCTGTATCTCCATTTATCGAGCCGTGTCATGGCTTCATTGACAAACTCGAGCGCCGCCCGGTAATCCTTCTCTCGGTGCTCATAGTATTTGGCGAGTTCCACAAGCGGGAAGAGATCACCGCACTTGTCCTCCACCGCCATCTTCCTCCATATCATGCATGCGCTTTCGTAGTCTCCCTTTCTCTTCGACCGAATTGACATCCGCCTTGCAGCATCATATCCGTCCGTCCCCCCGAGCCCTGTATTCATGGCCTCTTCGAAACAGCGATCGACGGTCTCACCGGTCGATAGTCCCACCTCCTCCAGGTAGCTGCCTATGCGCAGAAAAGATCCTTTGTGCATCTCCGTTGACACAATCGGGTCGTGAATGGAGTGGGATATGAGATGCGTAAGATAGCCCATGGAGAGTACGTCCCACGAGTTGTGGAGGAGAACAAGGTCGAGCTCCGGGAATTCTCCAGTTCTCAGATAGTGAAAATAAAGCTCCGGGATGAGCGCTCCATCCACGTCTCCCTCTCTCCGAAACCCCAGTATTTCACGCTCGATCGTCGTCAGCCTGCAATTCTCCGTCCGTCCCCTGAAGAATCGGCGTGTGAGATACAACAGGTCGAGATCGGACTTTCCATCGAATGGAGACAGCATGCCGGACATCAGGTAGCGATTGCGCAGCAGCTGAAGATCGAACGTGCGGCCGTTATAGGTCACTATCTGCTCAAACGGTGAGATGGCGTCCTCGAGGACCGTCAACAATACCTCTTCCTCGGTGAAATCTCTCATGAAGTACTGATCGACACGGAATTCTTGATCCTGAAAATATCCGACCCCTATGAGGAAGGCATACGTCCCCGTTCCCATCGCCAGGCCAGTGGTTTCCGTGTCGAGGAAGAGGAGCCCCTCCCGGCGCGCGAGCGGTTTTCCCCCGACAAAGTTTATTTCGTGGAGCGAGTCGGGCCCCGCTATCAGGTCACCTACCGCGGTGTTCATGCCGAACACATAGTCGCACGGATACACCCTGCTGAAGAGGAGACATTTCTCACTCCCCTCTCCCACCTCCTGCCCTTCCAGGGCGGTATCGAGCGAGCCGGATCCGGCCCGCTTCGGCGCGGGACCCGGGCTATCGGCCTTCAGCCCCTTCCTGATCAGGCCGCGCTGGAAGAGAGAGTCGAGTCTTTGATGTAGATCTGACAATATTGCTCCCATGTTGAGATCCCGGCGACATGACGTCCCGGTAGCGCTCGTCCGCAAAGGCAGGAGCATTTGACGGAATCGCCGACCATGGAGTGAGGGACTTCCGCCGTCATGGACAACCCTCCGACATGGTTCGCCTCAATGGGGGCGCGTCCCGCCGGGGGACATCATTCCACCATGTCGATAAGGCGTACCTGCGGCCGGGTGGAGATATCTCCTCACGCGCCGCTCATGATGCAACCGTATTAGAAATCTCCCATGATCCTGTCGAGTATGGCCACGGCCATCTCCTTGCTCCGGTCGCCGCCATGAACGACCGGACCGACACACGATGGGCAGCCATGACTGCACGGGCATCCCCTGATGAGGTGGCTGGAACGCTCCACAACTTCTTTCCACTTCTCGAAGAGAAGTTCGCTGAAACCTATGCCACCCGGAAAGCTGTCATAGAGGAAGAGCGTGGGACGAAACGACGGGGTCTCCACCTGCTTCAGCATCTCGTCCGGCTTCCCCGAACTGTAGACCCCCCTACCTTTGGGAGAGCTCCTGACATACCACTCAGCGAAACGATCGCCCACCGAGCGTCCAAGGTCATGGTATTCACTCATCAGCATCACACACGACACTGTGTGCATCGCGTAAGCAACGCCGAGAAGGCCGTCAACCAGGCCGTACCTGTCCCGCTCGAGGTGAGAGAGATATTCATACGGCGTCGTCAGCCAGAAACCGGTGGTGTGCATCTCCTGCTCGGGCAGGTTGATCTCGCCGTAACCGAGGTTTTCCTGTGTATAGAATCGGATCTTCTTGTAACCCTCCGCCTTTTCCCGGACCTCCACTTCACCCCACTCCACACAGAGCCTGTCATCATTCTCGCCGATCCGGTCGAGTACGTCGAGTATCCTCACCCTGGTAGAACTTATGGCATCTGTGTAGTAATTCACCTTTACCCGGTGGACATACGCTTTCTGTCGGTCGTAGTCGAGCTTGTCCACATGATACTGCTCGCCCTCGACGATATAGATGGCGCCCTCGTAGATGGTCTTGAAGGCGGAGTCATAATCTACCTCCGCGATGACGCTCTCGACGTCCGTCGTATCGACCACGACAAAGTTCTCCGAAGATATGTGCCTGATACTGATTTCATCCGCCGGGTATGTATCGCTCGACCAGAACCACTTGTCTCCCGCGCGATGCAGCACTCCGGCGTCTTCGAGATATCGCAGCAACTCCTCGAGCTCTTCTACCCCGAAGGTTTCTCCCTTCTGAAACGGCAACTCGAAAGCCGCGCACTGTATGTGGGCCAGAAGGATCACGAGGTTGTCCGGATTGACCCGGCCATGCTCTGGAGACTGCTCGAAGAAGTAGTCGGCGTTGGTCACTATGAACTGATCAAGCGGAAGGCTCCTGGCTATCAGGATGGCGACCGACCTGCCGGCTCGTCTTCCGGCCCTTCCTGCCTGCTGATATGTGCTTGAAATCGTCCCGGGGTATCCGGTCATAATGCAGGCATCGAGCTTGCCGATGTCGATTCCCAGCTCCAGGGCGTTGGTGCTTACCACCCCCTTCACCATGCCCTCCCTCAAGCCACGTTCTATCTCCCTGCGCAGGTCGGGTAGATAACCTCCTCTGTACCCGCGGATGCTATCCCTGGCTCCCGGCGCCTTCTTGATATCCTCTCGGAGATACGAAAGCATGATCTCGACCCCGAGCCTCGAGGTGGTAAAGATGATAGTCTGGATATCCCTTTTCAGGAACTCGACGGCGAATCGTCTGCCTTCGAGGAGCGGATCGACACGGAAGCCCGTCTCCCTGTTGAGAACGGGCGGGTTGTAGTGGATAAACTCCCGTGTTCCGGAAGGGGCGCCATTATCGTCTATGAGGGTCATTTTCTCCTCGACGAGACGCTCGGCATGCTCACCCGGATTGGCTATGGTTGCGGAGCAGCATACGAAGGTCGGAGACGAACCGTAGAAGTCACAGATTCTCTTCAGCCGCCGTATGACATTCGTCACGTGGCTGCCAAAGACGCCCCGATAGCTGTGGATCTCGTCGATGACCACCCACTTCAAGCCCTGAAAAAAATGTATCCACTTCACGTGATGGGGAAGTATCCCCATGTGCAGCATGTCGGGATTAGTCACTACTATGTGTGCCCTCTCGCGTATGTCCCTCCTCTGGTCCGCCGGTGTATCTCCATCATACGTATAGGCTCGGACCGGGCGCGAAAGTCCTTTCGAAAGCGCGTGCAGCTCGGCAACCTGATCCTGTGACAATGCTTTCGTGGGAAACAGATAGAGTGCACGAGCAGCATCGTCACGCTCTATCCCGTTGACTACCGACAAGTTATAGCAGAGCGTCTTACCGGAAGCCGTGGGGCTGACGACTACCACGTTCTCCCCGCCCTGGACGGCATCCCACGCCCGCTTCTGGTGGGAGTAAAGCCGCTCTATGCCTTTCTGCCGCAACGCGACTGCCAGTGTGGGATCGAGCTCCTCCGGCAGCGGCGCGTAACTCCCCTCTTTGCCCCGGGAGACCTTCCACGTGACGATCGTGCCGTCTCTCGACGTCTCCTTTATCGCATTCAGTGCCTCTCCTATCCTGTCCATCACAACGCCTGAATCCTCTCCGGCCGCCGGGCCAATACCGCGCTCGTCATCTATATTATGGGACGACCCGGCGTCAGGTCAAGTCTTTTCGTGCGGGATGTTATTCAGCAGGACGATGATCGGCACCGAGCGGCATCATCTCCAGTGCGTTCAGTGACTTCATGATATCGATGAAATGGTGGACTGCGTTAACCCTCAGTCTGGCATGCTAATTGCCCCAACCCCTTGAAGCAATTGATGTGAGGTCCCGGTGCCCCGTATTTGCTGGCAGAGGCGCCCATGAACAGAGGCGGAACAACCGTTCTTCGACGTAAACATGAGAATGAACACGTCAGATATTTCTATTGAGGGAACATTTTTCCCGCCTGATTGAGGAGTTAAGCCCCCGCTGTGAGGGAGCTTGAACGTCTCATGCGCGCTGAGGTGAGAGACATGAAGCTGTCGCCCGGAATAAGAAACAGAAAAACCATCCTCTATATACTCGGCTTTTCAACGCTCGCTATTCTCTTTGTACACAGCCTTGACCGTCTCCGAGACAGCTACAACAACGACGTCCTGAGAGTAATCGGCGACAGACAACTCGTGGCCGCCAGGTCCCTCGCCGCGGGATTGAGAGGTCGTCTTGAAGTCGTGGCCGACAACCTCACCGAGACCGCGGAACTCACGTCATCACTGCTCAACGTCCGGAAGATAACGAAGAGCGTCCCTGAAACGTTCTTCTCGGAATTCGTCCGTAAGCCAGGTCAGGAGCCTGATGCTCAGAACGGCTTCATAGTATCCGTGAGGTGGATCGACCAGGACGGAGGGGAAACGCTGGCCCTTCCGCTTAACGGCGAACCCCTCTCCCCGCTGGAGTCGTTCGACTGGACTACGACTGAGGCCGGCAACAAGGCCGGACCGTCCTTCCAGCTCCTGGGCCCGGGCCTGTCTATGGGAAACCGCAGCCCGCTCTGGGTAATAGTACCTGTAAGAGCAGGCGACAAAGACAGAATAGCTGGATTCTGGGTGGCGGAAGTGAATTTCACGACTCTCATAACCGAATCACTCCTCCGGGTGGACCCCGCACAGGAATGCTCCGACCTGGGAATCCTCAACCGCCGAGGTGACTTGATCTATTCTCAGAACCATCTCGACATGATCATGGGAAACGTCCTCAATCCGGAGGAGCGCTGCGTGGAGTGCCATACGCTGGACCTGCAGAAAAGGGCGCTCAGGGCGTCGAGTGGATGGGGGAATTTAAAACTGGCTGACGGCCACACCGATGTCTTCGCTTTTTCGGCCTTCGAGCTCCCGGACGACTACTGGACCCTCATGCTCGCTTTTCCAGAACCCTCGATGGCTGCCCTGTTCAAGGATTTCAACAGGTACTTCTACAGGGCCATCTTTGCTGTACTCGCCCTGCTCGGTCTCCTCTCTTCACTCCTGGTGAACCTTCGCAACAAGAGGGTGGCGGCTGAGGAGCAGGCAAGATACCTCCATCAGCGAACGGCGCTGCTGAGGGAGAAGAAGGAGATGGACCACCGTTATATCGGGCTCGTGGAACGCGCCAATGACGCTATCTATATCCTTCAGGGCGACCGGTTCGTGCTGGTCAACAAAGCGTTCGAGGAACTGCATGGCTATACAAGCAAGGAGATCCTGTCCCCCGACTTCGACCTGATGAGTCTCGTCGCCCCTGAATTTCGCGAATATGTCACGGCGAGGGGAGAAAAAAGGGAGAGAGGGGAAGAGCTGGAGCAGACCTATGAGTTCAGGATCATCAGGAAAAATGGCCGTAAGGTGGATGTCGAAGCTAACGTGACATATATACAATTCCAGGGAAAGCCTGCCGTCCAGGGCGTTCTGAGGGACATAACGGCAAAGAAACAGTTTGAAGAAGAGATGAAACAGAATAATATCGAGCTTGAAATGGCCAACAAGGAACTCAGAGAACTCGATCAGATGAAGAATAACTTTATCTCTACCATTTCCCACGAACTAAGGACCCCTCTTACATCCATCAAGGGGTCTCTGGACATCCTGATGAAGGGGATGATGGGGGGACTGGATGAGAAGAAAAAAAATATCCTCTCGATTTGCCAGCGTAACTCCGAGCGTCTCATCGGACTCGTCAACGACCTTCTCGAAGTCCAGCGACTGGAGGCCGTAGAATCCGAACTGCGCCTCGAACCGATAGAGATAGAGGACCTCATACCAGGAATAATCGAAAAGGCGAACGGTGACAGTTCCAGAAAGGGAATAGAGCTCAAGACCAGGATCGACTCGAACGGACGCCGACACACCGTCATGGCCGATCAGTCAAGAATATCGGACGCCATCTCCAAGCTCCTGTCGAACGCGATAAAGTTTTCAGACAGGGGCAGCGTGCTGGTGGAGGTAGCCTACATCAACGGTGATGTACAGCTGTCTGTCTCCGACGAGGGCATAGGCGTGCCGGAAGCGATGAAGGAGAAGATTTTCGAAAAATTCACGCAGGTCGATGGTGGCATCACCCGTAAGAGAGGTGGATCCGGTCTGGGGTTGACCCTGGCGCGGATGATAGTCGAGAGGCATGGAGGCCGCATGTGGGTGGAAAGTAGAGAGGGCGCGGGCAGCAGGTTCACCTTCAGCCTGCCGTGTCAGCCTCCCGGCGGAGACAAGCAAGGATCAGAGTCGCGCATGGAGGAAGGAGGTCCGGCTTGACCCCTCCAAGGATAATACTCATTGAGGACGAGCCAGATATATCCCTGCTGGCCAGTTTCACGCTCGACACCCTGGGATATGAGGTTCTCTCCGCCGATAACGGAGAGAATGGGCTGGAGCTGGTCGAGAAGAGTCTGCCCGTGAGTCTCATCATACTTGACATCATGATGCCCGGGATAGATGGGTACCAGGTTCTGGAAAGGCTCAAGGCAGACCCTGACTACAAGGATATTCCCGTCCTGATTTTCAGCGCCATGGCTCAGGAGAGCGAGGTTCGGAGAGGATACAGTCTTGGCGCCGCCGGATACGTCAAGAAGCCTTTCGACGCCGAGCAGATGATAACCGAGGTCGAGCGGTTTTTCTCGAATGGAAATGGAAACACGTGACAATCACCTTTTTCTGCGTGATTTTGTCAGACTCTCCCCGATCACATCATCCATCCGATTCACGAACTTGAATGTGAGGCCCTTCCTTGCCCTTTCGGGGACTTCGACCAGATCTTTTCTATTCTTCTCCGGGAGGAGTACAGTCTTGATGCCCGCTCTTTTCGCCGCCAGGACTTTTTCCTTGATACCTCCCACGGGGAGCACGAGGCCTCTGAGAGTGATTTCTCCGGTCATCGCGAGATCGTTTCTCACGGGTTTCTCCATCAGGAGTGACAGAAGAGCGCAGAAGATTGTGAGACCAGCGGAGGGACCATCTTTGGGAATCGAGCCCGCCGGCACATGCACGTGAATGTCGTGCGCTTCAAAGAAGTCTTCTTCAATACCGTATGATGAGGCGTTCGACCTGACATAACTCAACGCCGCCTGAGCCGACTCCTGCATCACATCGCCAAGTTGTCCGGTCAGTTTAAGTTCCCCCTTGCCCCTCATCTTTGTGGCCTCCACGAATATTATGTCTCCTCCCGACTGAGTCCATGCCATCCCCGTGGCCACTCCCGCCTCGGTGGTCCGCTCCGCGACCTCGGAGTAAAACCTCCGGGGACCAAGATAGTCGGCGACAACCCTGGCCACGATGCTGGTGGTGTCCTCCAGGCCTTCCGTCACTTTCTTCGCGACGCCTCGACAGATGGACGCGATCTCCCTCTCGAGGTTCCTCACGCCTGCTTCGCGGGTGTAGTAACGGATAATCTCCCCGAGAGCGGATTTCTGGAATCTCACGTTCTTTCTGGTAAGTCCATGTGCATCCAGCTGTTTAGGGATCAGGTACTGCTTCGCTATCATTACCTTTTCCTCCTGTGTGTAACCAGGGAGTTCAAGGACCTCCATCCTGTCTCTCAACGCGTGCGGAACAGTATCCAGCACGTTGGCCGTCGCGATGAACATCGCCCTGGACAGATCAAAAGGGACCTCGAGGTAATGATCGGAGAAAGAGAAGTTCTGCTCGGTATCGAGGACCTCCAGGAGGGCGGACGCGGGATCTCCCCTGAAATCCACTCCTATTTTGTCTACCTCGTCCAGCATGAACACCGGGTTGTTCGACCCGGCTTTCTTCATCCCCTGGATGATCCTCCCCGGGAGTGCGCCCACGTAAGTCCTCCTGTGACCTCTTATCTCGGCCTCGTCCCTGACTCCACCCAGCGACATCCTGAAGAAATTCCTCCCTATCGCCCTTGCTATCGATTTGCCAAGGGACGTCTTGCCAACTCCGGGAGGGCCCACAAAGCAGAGTATCGGCCCTTTCATCGTGCCTTTGAGCTTTCGGACGGCGAGGTATTCCAGTATCCGTTTCTTCACCTTTTCAAGATTGTAGTGGTCTTCGTCGAGTATCTTCGCCGCCAGCGGGATATCGAGCTGATCTTCCGTACTGTGAGACCATGGAACCTCTATCAGCCAGTCGACATAAGTCCTGACAACTGTGTATTCGGCCGATGCGGGAGGGATTTTCGCCAGCCGATCGACCTCCTTGATCGCGACATCACGTGCCTCCTCAGGCATGTTCGCCTTTTTTATCTTGAGCTTGAGTTCCTGGACCTCAAGTGTCTTCTCATCCTCTTCCCCCAGTTCCTTCTGGATCGCCTTCAACTGCTCCCTCAGGTAATAATCCCTCTGAGTCCTGTCCATTTCGCCCTTCACCTGTGACTGCAGTTCCCTGCTCAATTTGAGGACCTGGATCTCCTTGCCGAGGTAGTCGAGTACTGTTTTCAACCTCTTCCTCACATTCGCCTCTTCAAGTATTTTCTGCTTTTCGGGGATCCCGATGTTAGAAAGATTCGATGTTATCAGGTCGCACAGGTGGCCGGGATTGTCGATACTCCTGATGATAGACAGTGACTCGGGCGGGAAACTCGCGGAAAGCTCGAGTGCCTCCTCCGCCAGATCCCTGAGGTTGAGCATGAGAGCGCTTATCTCGACATCATTATCGGATATATCGGGAAATCGCTCCGCGGTGACTTTTAGACATGGATCCCGCTGAATGTAATCGACAACACGGAATCTCTCCGTGCCTCTTACGATGACCGTCTGCGAACCATCGCTCAGTTTTAGAAACTTCAGGACCTGTACGGCGCAACCGATGTTGAAGAGATCCCGTTTGCCCGGATTCTCGACGTTGGGGTCTCTCTGGGTGATAATGCCCACAACTTTCTCCGTCGCAACCGCGTAGTTGATTACTTCGACCGACTTGCGCCTTCCCACGGCAAGGGGGACAATGAGTCCCGGATATATGACCGTGTTCCTGAGCGGAAGTACGGGAAGCTCCGGCGTCAAGTTGGCGTCTTTTCCTTCCACCTCATCCAGCAGGTCGAGGACCTTGTCCTTATCAATCTCATTAAACTTCATCATCCATCCATTCTCTTGTCTACAGGTGTGAGTCTATGGCCACACACGGAGCATCTTCCTGCACCATCTGATACACTCGGCGCGGGAGTATGGTTCAATTCATTTGTTTTCCACGATTCCAGGCGTTCCCTCGGATCACCCGCACTGCTATCGAATAACACTCTTTGTCGACAATGTCAAGCAATATATGTTCTGGAGTTTCCCCACTTTTTTCGCGTCATTCCGGCTTGTCCGGAATCGGCCCTATTGTGCGATTGGATTCCCGACAAGCGGGAATGACATCGATAGTGGAAATAGGATCCAGAGTGAAAATGATATCAAGAGCGGGAATGACATCCAGAGTGAAAATGATATCAAGAGCGGGAATGACATCCACAGCGGAAATAACATCCAGAGCCCTGGAATAACATCCACAGTGGAAATAACATCCAGAGCGAAAAAAAGCATGTAAAGCGCTATTACCCATCATAGAGAGAACAATCAACCGGGGAGCATTCACCGTGCATGCCGCCTTCCACTTTTTCTGATGGTCATATGCACCCCGGAAGAGGTTTATGAAGATTCGACCGGATTTTCCGGGAAACTCCTGATATATATGACAGACAAAGTCTGCCATTATGGCAGCCACAGCGGCCCATGCATGTCATATTGGCATATAGTCGGCCGGTACAACATCGCCCCTGTGGCGGAACGCGTCATGCAGTGGAGGGGTCGCGGGAGATTCCAGGAAGAAACTGACTCAGTATTGCCATGGCTTCCATAGACTTCAACTGTCCGTCCGATTCCAGCATCAAGGCGACGATCCCTGTTATCCTGGCAGCAGCGAAGCTGGGGCCTTTGAAATTGTCTTCTCTGTGCCGATGGGGGATACTCCTCGGGTAGGGCGGAGCGTAGAAGATGAAGGGTTCATCCCGCGAGGCGCATATCACGTCAGACGCCGAGGAAGTGACCCCTATGACGTCTGGAAAGACCGCGGGATAATCAATCTCCCTGTCATTCGCAGCCGCCGCGACCACCATGGCGCCACGGCTCCCCGCGTCTGCGCAGACTGACCGCAGAGAAGGGACCGCTTTCTCGTTCCGCGTTCCCAGGCTGAGGTTGATGACATCCGCCTCTCCCTCTTCGACTGCCCAGCGGATGGCTCGAACAAGTACGTCACTGGAGGATAGCAGGTTGGCATCGAGGATCTTGACACTAGCTATTTCGCAAGCGGGCGCTATCAAGCGTATCACTCCCGCGCACGCTGTTCCATGCCCGATGGAATCGGTATGATCTTCTTCGATCCTGAACTCGCCGGCGGTGAGCCTGTCAATTCGCACGCCCCGTGCCAACCGTCCCACATGGGGATGATCGCTCAGGATGCCACTGTCGACCACAACTACCCTGACACCACGGCCAGTGCTGCCTTCAGCGCCGAGTGACCGGAGCAGAGACTTTGAAATCCCCAGTTCTTTCAACGAGTCGCCGTTATTCAAGATCCGGCCTGAGACTCATCGAGGTAAGAGATTCTCATCCTCGCAAGCAATTCTCTTCTCTCCGATTCACCAGGGTCACCTCCCGCGCGCGGATCGCCACCAGACTGGAGCGCCGAGTACAATCCGTTCCTGCCGGCCAGTTCTTCGTGTGTACCCTCCTCCACTATCCGTCCACCCTCCATCACAAAGATCTTCTCCACGTCCTGCACCATGTTCAACCGGTGCGTGATTATGAGCGTCGTCCTCCCCTCCATCAACTTCTTTAGAGCGAGCTGAACCCATTGATCAGCCATCCAGTCGAGAGAAGACGTGGCCTCGTCCAGGATCAATATGCCCGGAGATCTCAACGCGGCGCGGGCAATCGCTATCCTCTGTCTCTGCCCGCCGGAGAGCCTGAACCCCCTCTCCCCGAGGACGGTGTCGTATCCTTCGGGAAGCGAATCCACGAATTCATCGACGAACGCCATCCTGGAGGCCTCGATGACCTCTTCCATCGATACGTCCTTCAGCCCGTAGGAGATGTTCTCAACCACGCTGGCGTGAAGCACAAAGGTTTCCTGGGCCACAACGGCGACGTGCCTCATAAAACTGTGGATCTTCACTCGTTCCAGGTCGACGCCCTCCACCAGTATCGTGCCTTCCGTCGGGCTGTACAGCCTGAGGATAAGATCCGCCACGGTCGTTTTGCCAACGCCACTGCGACCGACCAGCGCGTATCGCTTCCCTTCCTCGAGTACAAAATTAAGATCGTCAAGAACTCGGCTGCTTCCTTCATACGAGAATGAGACGCCTGAGAACTCGATTCGCCCTCGGACGTCTTCCAGCGTGATTGGCTTCTCAATCTCCCTGCTCGGTATCTTGACATCAAGATATTCGAATATCCTGTCTATCGATGCTCTCCCTCGCTGCAACCTCAGATAGACCGACAACATGTTCTGGATAGGCGCGAAGATCCTCATCTGGTAGACTTCGAACGCGATGAGCCCACCCACAGTCATCGCACCGTTCATTACCAGATATCCGCCAATCCCGAGCACAAGGAGGGAACTGGTCGAGAAGAGAAGGCCGTTGGCGCCCTCGGAGAGTGCGTTCACAATCTGAAACTTGAGGATCTTCTTTATCTGCGACTTGTTCTTTCGCAGGAACCTGCGGGCCTCGAAGATCTCGAGGCCATGTGAACGGATGAACTTGATACCAGTGAACGTCTCAACCACAAAACTCGCGATGTCCGCGTTGACATCCCTTATCTCCCTGGCGAGCTTCCTGATCATGGGCCGGAAGTGACGGAGTACGAAAAAGGAGAGTGGTATGAGGACACCGCTCATCAGGAATAGCTTCCAGTTCAGCCATACAAGTATGGCTGCCGTCCCGACGAGGGTGAGCAGGCTCCCCGCGAGGGCAAGCAGCGAGCCGGTGGCTATCGCCTGCACCTCGGCTATGTCCCCGTTTATGCGGGCCACAAGGTCGCCAACACGTGTTCGCGAGAAGAAATTCAACGGGACGCGGTGCAGGTGCCTGAAAAGACTCAGCCTCATATCGAGGAGGACACGAGACGTTACCCAGGTGTTCAAGTATCCACCCGCAGCGGATGCAAGATAGCGCAGCAACCCCACAATAAACATCGCCACGACGACCATCCACAGCATCGTCGTGTCCTTGCCGATGAAGATCTTGTCAATCAGGTATTTCATGAAGAGCGGGTAGGCGAGCGCGAAGAGCGTCGAGGTCATGGAAAGGCCAAATACCAGGACGATCTTCTTCCAGTAAGGCTTCACAAACCTCATGATCTTCGTGAAGCGTTCACGGTCCCGCGGGTCGATGAATCTCGACAGGGTCAACATATCAGTCACTCGCTCCGTTCTCTCTGCCAGGATCGGGGGCATGCGTCGATCCCTTCAAGCCGGTACTGGCGTCACGGTAGTAGCAGAGATAACCCGAGTCACAGAATTCGGGCGTGTCCCTCAACTTTCGCGCCTCATAGTTCACATCTTCCTCGCTCATTCCCTCGAGGACCATGTCCACTATCGTCCGCACCACTATCACGCTCTTCGCTTTTCGATCCAGGGGGGCCTCCCGTCCCACAATCTTGAGGACATTGACACCTGCCCTGGCGAGCCTGTGGATGGCGCACAGACCACAGGCCCCATTTACGAGACCGCGCAGTGTCATCGAGAACCCACAGTTCCTGCAATACCAGAGCCATTCTCTGTAGTCTTTCAGGTGTCCCTGCCATTTCTCCTCTTCGGCACTGCCGACAGGCCGTAGACCGTCGTTCGAAAGCGTCTCGTAGTCCCATGGAGTGAAACAGAAGTTTTCCATGTACGGGATGTTGTGCTGTGTATGACAGTGTCCCTCCTGGTAGACACAGGTATCGTTGAGGATGAAGGCCTCGATCTCCATATCCGGGACCTTTGACCGGATAGACTCTATTTCCGCCACGGAAAGCTGGCGGGGGAGGATGACTCTCTTTGCCCCGATCTCCCGGAAGAACTCTATCGATTGAACGTTGTGCGCTATCGCCAGTGTGCTTACGACTATCGGCTTATCGAAACCCTTCTCGATAAAAGCGAGCATGAGGCCGATGTCGCTCACGATCAGGCCATCCGGTCTTACATCATCCACCAGGTCCCTGGCGAGCGGCATAAGGACATCGACCTGCTCCGAGGTGTAATAGGGGGAATTGAACGCGACGAACACTTCTTTCCCAAGCCCGTGGGCTATCTGCACCGCCTCCCTGAGCTCCGGGACAGTACCGAAATTCGCGGTGGATGGTCCCCGCCTGTTGGTCGATATCGCAGAACTGAATTTCTCCACCCATTCGGGCGGCATTATCCCGGCGTAAAACTCATCCGCCCCGCAACGGGACAACGGCTCGACCTCTCGCGCATTACTCAACGGTGAAAGTATCTTCATCGACTTCTCTCTCAAATCGGAAGTTGCGGCTGATAGACAACCCTGTCCCAGGACCCTGGAGCTTCTCCGGACAATGCCGTCTCGATCATCCCAATCATGTTGGGATAGAATATCGTGTTTCCTCGTTGAATCAAATCCAGCGAACGGTTCGACAAAATCGTCTCCGTGTTGTGAAGAACCTGCGTGAATTCCCGGCATTCTCTGTGACACCCGACATACACCGTAAACTTGTCTCCTTTCTCGAGATTGAGCGAGCCCGGCATGCAGACCCTACCCGTCGCCACGTACCCGTAGGGAAGATAGACCGAAAAGCAGACCCCTTCGCCTTCCTGCTTTACTCCCTGATAGAGGTTGTCGAATTCATGCCGCTCCACACCCCATTTTCTCAACTCGCGCTCGAAGAGGGGGTTCGTCACGCTCGACTGCTGGACCGCCTTGAGACCATCACTCGGGGCGTTGCTGCTGTCATAATAGGGCGCGACTCTCGGATCTCTGACCATCTTGTTCATCATTCTTCCAAGAACGGGCCTGAGGCCCGGGAATTCCTTCTTCACCACCCTCAGAGTCCCCCAGTCATTCACGATGATCTCTATATCTCCTGCCTCCTCGACACCCTTCTCCAGGAGCGCGAATCGGGATCTCAGCGTCCCCAGGCCCGCATCGGTGACGGGCGGTGTCAGGAAAGAGAGGGCCAGGCCCGCTTCACGGGTCAGTTCGAGGGCTCTGCCCACATCCCCGATTTCTGGAATAAGCCTCTGGCAGAATTCGACGCCGAAATAGACTCTCTCAAGTTTCTCCGGTATCAGGTGAGATCTCAGCAGATCCGGCAGGACACGCTCAGGGTCATCCATGAAGGGCGGCGCGAACCACGGATCAAGGAGTTCGGGCCTCATGGATGTTTTTCCGACCTCCAGGAAGCCCTTCAGATCTCTCAGATTTGGGAACAGAATAGCCCAGCTTTGCATGAATTAACCCTTTCTCATCGATTACAAGATCAAAATATAACAAAAGACCGCCGTCCATCCAAGCAGGGGAGCGCAGAAAGCCCTCCTCCAACCCATAGTTTCCCCGGACAATATGGTCAAGTCTCCATAAGTCTCTTCTGGTGACACAGATGACTATCAGAAAAAGTGGAAAACGGTGTGGACGGTAAATGCTCCCCTGTTAATTATTCTCTGTATCGTAAGTAATAGCGCTTTACATGCCATTTTCGCCCTGGATGTCATTCCCGCTTGTCGGGAATCAAATCGCACAATCAGGCCGATTCCGGACAAGCCGGAATGACACG
>CAZOAR010000033.1:0-29292 GCA_964577985.1 uncultured Gemmatimonadota bacterium
TTCGCCATCCGCGAGGGCGGTAGAACGGTAGGCGCCGGCGTCGTAACAGAAATCATTGAGTGAGGAAGGGATATGGCCATCCAACAGATAAGAATCAGGCTCAAGTCCTTTGATCATGTCCTGATTGACAATTCAGCGGGTGAAATTGTCAAGACGGCTCAGAGGACCGGGTCGGTGGTGTCGGGACCCATACCTCTGCCAACAAGGAGGAAACTCATTACAGTGCTGCGCTCGCCGCATATCGACAAGAAGTCGCGAGAACAGTTCGAGATGAAGGTCCACAAGAGATTGATAACGATCCTGGATCCGAAGCCGCACACCATAGAGGCACTGAAGAAACTGGATCTGCCGGCCGGTGTCCATGTAGTAATAAAGTCCTGAGCAGGGGCTTCCCGTGGATGTTGACCTGGCTTCCGCCCGGCAGGCGTCGCGAAAACGAAAGTCAGCGGATAACGATATCTGAAAAAATAACGATTCAAAGGCGGTAGGGCATGATTGGATTACTGGGAAAGAAACTTACGATGACTCAGGTCTTTGACGAACAGGGCAAGTCTGTTCCCGTCACGGTTCTTGAGGCCGGTCCCTGCATCGTCACTCGGGTCAAAGGTGATGGCGAGGCGGAGAAGAGGGTCGTCCAGGTTGGCTATCAGGAGGTAAAGGAAGAAAAGCTGCCGTTACCGGAGCGCGGCTATTTCAAAAAGAATGATTTGCCGACAATGAAGATCCTCAAGGAATTCGCCGTCGAGCAAAATGACGTTTACGAGAAAGGTCAGGCTCTTACAGTCGGTATTTTCAATGTTGGAGACAGCGTGGACGTTACCGGCAAGTCGAAGGGAAGAGGATTTCAGGGAGTGGTCAAGCGTTATGGTTTCTCCGGTTACGACAGCACTCACGGAACAAAGGACAAGCATCGTGTACCTGGTTCGATCGGGGCCTCTACCTTCCCCGGCAGGGTCTGGAAGAATAAGCGCCTTCCGGGAAGATACGGCAACGAGCAAAAGACTGTCAAGAACCTGAGGGTGATCAAGATCGCTCCGGAAGACAATCTGATTTTTCTAATGGGAGCAGTCCCGGGCAGTCGGGGCAGTATGGTGACCATCAGGACAAGGAAGAGAGAGGGGACTGAAAAAGAATGACGAACGCAGTTGTGGAAGCCCCCCTTTACGATCGAAAAGGCGAAGAAAAAGGAAAGCGTCAGCTGCCGGCGGAAATTTTTCTGCAGGAAGCCAACGAATCTGTTGTCCATCAGGCGATCAGGGCCTATCTGACGAATCGTCGTCAGGGTAACGCTTCTTCAAAAAACCGGTCGGCAGTTCGAGGTGGAGGCAGCAAGCCGTGGAGGCAGAAAGGAACAGGCAGGGCCAGAGCCGGTTCGACGAGATCACCTCTATGGAGAGGAGGAGCAGCGGCCTTTGGCATTACGCCGAAGGATTACAGGTTGAAGCTCCCGAAGCGGATGAAAAAACTGGCGCTTTATTCAGCCCTTTCCATGAAGGCAAAGGACGAGGCGATCAAGGTGTTTGAGTGCTTCGAATTCTCCGCCCCCAGAACCCGGGAAATGGTGGAGCTTCTCAATAGTGTTGGTGTCAGTGAAGTGAAGGTTCTTGTCCTTACCGAGAAGGTCAAGAAGGAAGTTTACCTCTCGGGCAGAAACATCTCCGGGGTAAAGGTACATCCTTTCAAGGATATCAGTGCGCTGGAGGTTCTCGATGCGGATGTTCTGTTGATCGAGGATGGTGTCATAGAGACCCTTGAGGGCGCGGAGAAATCTAAATGAGGGATCCAAGGAAGATTATCAAAAGACCGATTATCACCGAGAGGAGCACTTATCTACAGGGAAACGGTAACAAGTATATTTTCGAGGTAGACCGGAACGCGAACAAGATAGAAGTGGCCCACGCGGTGAAAGTCATTTTCGATGTTACTGTCCTTAACGTCAGGACTATTAACATGAAGGGAAAACCGAAACGACTGGGAGCCTTTTCCGGGCGGCGTGCCAACTGGAAGAAGGCTATAGTGACATTAAAGGAAGGAGACCACATCGAGGTGTTCGATGAGGTGTAGGCAGGCTGCTTCATCCACTCGATTGAGAAGCCGGAGATTGAGGAAGGCGATATAGATGTCTGTAAAAAAATTCAAACCTGTGACCCCGAGTCGAAGATCGATGGTGATTTCCGCGTTTGATGAGATTACGCGGACAAAACCTGAAAAGTCTCTTGTGGAGCCTCTGAGGAAGTCAGGCGGAAGGAATCACCACGGCCATGTTACCTCCAGACGAAGAGGGGGCGGGCACAAGAGGCAGTACCGCGTGATAGACTGGAAACGAAACAAACTGGGAGTCCCCGGGGTCGTTCAAACCGTTGAATACGATCCGAATCGTTCCGCTAACATCGCCCTGATCAAATACAGGGATGGTGAGAAGCGATATATCCTTCATCCCACAGGACTGAGAGTGGGCGACACAGTTGTTTCTGACAGAGAAAAGGGTGTGCCGGTAAAGGTAGGCAACACTATGCTCCTCAGGGATGTCCCGCTTGGCAGTGAGGTTCACAATGTCGAGATGAAACCAGGAAAGGGCGCCCAGATCGCGCGAAGTGCAGGGGCAAGTGTGCAGGTCGTAGCGAAAGAGGGGAATCATACTCACCTCAAGATGCCTTCGGGCGAGGTAAGACTTATAGGGCTGGACTGCATGGCGACCATCGGCAAGGTAGGGAACCTCGACCACGAGAACACGTCCAGTGGGAAGGCCGGTCGTTCAAGATGGCTGGGAAGACGTCCCAGGGTACGCGGCGTCGCTATGAACCCCGTTGACCATCCGATGGGTGGAGGTGAGGGAAAATCGTCCGGCGGCAGGCATCCCACCACGCCCTGGGGAAAGAAGACAAAGGGGTACAAAACCCGGAGAAAGAGAAAAAGCTCCGATCGCTATATCGTGAAGAAACGGGATAGCGGGAGAAACTGAGAGGACATGCTCACATGGGTAGATCGGTAAAGAAAGGACCATTCATCGACGAGAAGTTGATGAAAAAGATAGATGACATGAACAGCAGGGGTGCCAAACAGGTTATTCGCACCTGGTCCAGGAGGTCCACCATTTCGCCCGATTTCGTTGGACATACCCTGGCTGTTCACAATGGCAACAAGTTTATTCCCGTTTTCATTACCGAGAACATGGTTGGACACAAACTCGGAGAGTTCGCTCCGACCAGATTGTTCAGGGGCCACGGTGGCAGGCTTGCGGATAAGTCGGCGAGGCCGAGATAGGGTCATAATACGTCCCGGGTTGCGCCGCTGTCAGGCAGTTCACCCCGGTTCAAGAGGAGGATGAGAAGAGGTATGGAGGGTAAAGCAGTAAGTCGATATGTCAGAACCTCACCGAGAAAGGTGAGGCTCGTTACTGATCTCATCCGAGGTTTGTCGGTCGAAGAAGCCTATTCGATCCTTCAATATTCGCAGAAACGTGCGGCTACCCCGGTACTCAAGACACTTCGCTCTGCCGTGAGCAATGCGCTCAACCGCGTGGGGACACTGCAGTTGAGAGTGGAGGATCTCATGGTGTCGGAAGTCATGGTCGATGAAGGCCCCACTATGAAGCGTTTCAGAGCGATGTCCATGGGTAGAGTCGGGCGAATAAGGAAACGAACCAGTCATATAACGGTGGTAGTGAACTCTGAATCTCAAGAATAGCAGCACTTTTCTTTAAGGCTGAAGAGAGGAGATCTTTTGGGACAAAAAACGCATCCGGTCGGCTTCAGATTGGGAGTAGTAAAGAATTGGCAGTCGCGCTGGTTCGAGGAGAGAGATCTGTCATCTCTCCTTATGGAAGACGAAAAGATCAGGAAGTATCTCAAAACACGCCTGGGGCATGCGGCGGTGTCGATGGTGGAGATTGAAAGAACACCGAGGAAGATCGTTCTGATCATTCATACCGCTCGCCCGGGAGTCGTGATTGGCCGACGGGGGCAGGAAGTTGATAAACTCCGGGATGAACTGGCGCACCTTATTCATACGGCCAGAGAAGAAGAAGTTGCGAGGAAGACCAGCCGGGGATGGAAGATAAGAGAAGACGAAGAGTCCGGAGAAGCGGATGATATTCAGATCAAGATCGAGGAGATCAAACGACCTGAGTTGAACGCCAAGCTCGTTGCCGACAACATTGCCTTCCAGTTGACACAGAGAATCAGCTTTCGCAGAGCGATGAAGAAGTCTGTCACCTCCGCTATGAGAGGGGACGCCAATGGCATAAAGATTCAATGCAGTGGACGACTGGGAGGCGCTGAGATCGCCCGATCTGAAGGATATCATGATGGACGCGTGCCGCTCCACACACTCCGTGCGGATATCGACTATGCCACCAGTACAGCACATACCACGTTCGGTACGATCGGCGTCAAGGTGTGGATATTCAGGAAAGAAGAGGCGGGACTCGTGGATCGCGGGCGGAGAGGTGAACGCACCACAGCGCGGTGATAAGGCGCTTCGGGTGCTTGTAAGGAGATCATTATAATGTTAATGCCGAAGAGGGTGAAATACAGGAAGCAGCACAGAGGCCGGATGAGGGGGATGGCCCTCAGGGGCGGTAAAGTCAGTTTTGGCGAATTCGGCCTCCAGTCGCTTGAGTGCGGGTGGTTGACAAATCGCCAGATCGAGGCGGCAAGGGTGGCTCTCACCCGTAAGATCAAGAGGGGTGGAAAGGTGTGGATCAGAGTGTTTCCGGACAAGCCCTTCACGAAAAAACCTGCCGAGACGAGGATGGGGAAGGGCAAAGGCAACCCCGAAGGTTGGGTGGCAGTGGTAAAACCCGGGAAAGTAATGTTTGAGCTGGAAGGCGTTTCCTACGAGCTCGCCAGAGAAGCCATGCGTCTTGCCTCGAGGAAATTGCCTCTGAGGACAAGGCTCATAAGACGGGAGGTTTGAGTAGACCTTGATTAAGACAGTCGATATCAGGAACATGACCGTTATGGAGATTGAAGCCCGGATCGAGGAACTCGAGGAGGAACTCTTCAGGCTTCGCTTCAGGCACGGAAACCAGGGAATAGACAACGCTCTCAGGTTGAGATACCTTCATCGCGATGTAGCCAGGTTGAAAACCGTCCTGCGTGAGGACGATCTTGGGATACGCAAACTACCGAAATGATGGAAGAGGGATCTGATGGATAGGCGAAATCGTCGTAAGACAAGAATGGGAGTTGTGGTCAGCGACAAGATGGACAAGAGTGTCGTGGTCTCTGTTGAGAGAGTCCTCCAACATCCGCTCTACCGTAAGCTTGTCAAGAAGACAGGCAAAGTAGTTGCGCACGATGAAGAAAATCGATGCAAGTTGGGCGATGTAGTGACGATTGTTGAGACGCGTCCTTTAAGCAGGAGGAAGAGGTGGAGAGTGGGGGAGATTTCCTCGTCCAGAGATAAGGGAGATCGTACCCTGAATGGTGTGGAAGGAGAAGGTGATTCCCAATGATTCAACACCAGACGATGGTCAAGATCGCGGACAATTCCGGCGCGAAACGAGCACAATGCATCAAGGTGCTGGGTGGGACACGGAGGCGCTACGCAAGAGCTGGAGACATTGTTGTCCTGGCAGTAAAGGATGCTCTGCCGAACAGTGCAATAAAGAAGGGCGAAGTGGTACGCGCGGTAGTGGTGAGGTGCAAAAAGGAATTGCGTCGCAGCGATGGATCATATATTCGATTTGATGAGAACGCCTGCGTGATTATTAATGAGCTGAGGGAACCGAGGGCCACGAGGATATTTGGCCCTGTAGCCAGGGAACTCAGGGAAAAGCAGTTCATGAAGATTATTTCTCTCGCCCCCGAGGTCCTTTAGTTTTTTCCGATGAATGAAGCGGAGTCCTGACATGGATATAGCAAAAAGTGATACTGTGCTGGTGATTTGTGGCAATGATAAGGGAAAGACCGGTAAGGTTTTAAGCGTTCTGCAGAAGGGCAGGAGGATAACCATTGAGAATGTCAATTTCATAAAGCGGCATACTCGACCTTCTCAGACCAACCCCCAGGGGGGCATAATAGAGCGCGAAGCCCCTGTGGATGTCTCCAACGTGATGCTTTTCTGCTCCAAGTGTAACAGAGGGACACGGGTAAGGCATGAATCCCTGTCCGATGAAATGAGAACCAAAGTCCGTGTCTGTGCGCGGTGTGGAGAGGTCATCCCGAAGGAGGGGAGCAATAGGTGAATAGATTGCCGGCGGCCCGCAGGTTTCCACATGTGCGTTCGGCCGGTTCCAGACGAGCAGTTAGCCGTCTCTCATGAGACTTGTTGGATACGAATTGACACTATAGCACTGAATACCGGAGGAAATGGAAATGGTTGGGGGCCTCGAAAGGGACTACAATGACAGGGTGATCGGAGAGATCGCCAAGCGACTTGGTCTTGCAAATGTGTTACAGGTGCCCTGCCTGGAGAAGATTGTCCTGAATGCAGGTGTTGGTGAGGCCATACAGGACTCCAAGTATCTCGATTCGATGGTCAGGGAGTTCACCCTGATCGCGGGACAGAAACCTGTTATCAGGCGGGCAAAGAAGTCAATATCCAACTTCAGGTTGAGAGAAGGCATGCCGATTGGTTGCTCCGTGACGTTGAGGGGAGCCAGGATGTATCATTTTCTCGAGCGCCTTATATACGTGGCAATTCCAAGGATTCGTGACTTCAGGGGAATCAGCCCGAAATCATTCGACGGGCGCGGGAATTACTCGCTGGGCATCAAGGAACAGATCATCTTCCCTGAAGTTAATTATGATGAGGTGGAGAAGATCAGGGGCTTTGATATAACTATAGTCACAACGGCTCGAAAGGATGATGAGGCCTATCTTCTCCTTGAGTTGCTGGGGTTGCCTTTTCGCCGACCTTCGCCGGCTTCGGCCTGAGGGCGGGACCGTGAAACAGTGACAGGGCACAGAAGAACAGGAGGACCTTCTTGGCAAAGAAATCTCTCGTATTGAAATGCAGGAAGAGACAGAAGTACAGAGTACGGGAATATAACCGCTGCCTGCGATGTGGCAGACCCAGAGGATACCTCAGAGATTTCGGGATTTGCAGGATATGTTTCCGAAGCATGGCGCTCGAGGGAAAGATACCGGGTGTCAGAAAGGCGAGCTGGTAGGTATTTTCCGGCGGCAATGACCGGGCGGGCTTGATGAGCATACTTTGAGGAGGAAAGGTATACCAGGATGACGATGACAGACCCAATTGCTGACCTCATCATACGGATAAGGAACGCGGGGATGGCGCAACACCGCTTCGTGCTTGTTCCCCACTCCAGAGTGAAAACAGAACTGGTGAAGGTCTTGAAGAATAACAGCATGATAAACGATTATCGGGTTTTGACCGACAGATTCCCGGTCCAGATCAGGATTTCACTCAAGTACTCCAGGGATGAGGTCCATGTGATAAGAGGGATGCAACGGATCAGCAAGCCTGGATTGAGGATCTATGCAGGGAAGAAGGATATCCCGATGGTCAGGCGTGGTCTGGGCTTTGCCATTGTGTCGACGCCGCAGGGCATCATGACGGATAGTGAGTGCCGGAAGAATGGAATCGGCGGAGAAGTTATGGCATATGTGTGGTAGCGGACCGATGATAAGGAGGCGATAGAACAATTGTCCCGTATAGGAAAGAAACCGATTCTACTGCCCGATGGCGTAAGAGCAACGCTGAAGGGGCGTATATTTGACGTGGAGGGTCCAAAGGGGAAGTCTTCCAGAGAACTTCCCCGCGAGATGAAAATAGTGGTTGAAGAAAGAGAGATCAGGGTTGAACGTCCCTCCGACAGCGCCAGGCATCGCTCACTTCACGGTCTGACGCGGTCTCTTGTGGCGAACATGGTGGAGGGAGTCACCACAGGTTTCGCCAAAGAGCTCGACATCATAGGTGTTGGGTATAAGGTTGAAGCCAGACAGGATGGCTTGAATTTTCTGCTTGGTTATTCTCACCCCATCTTCTTCGAGCAGCCGAAAGGTATTGAATTCGAGGTAGCGAACCCGACACAGCTGAAGGTCAAGGGAATAGACAAGGAACTGGTTGGAAGAGTGGCCGACAAGATCAAGCGGCTGAGACCCCCGGAGCCTTACAAGGGAAAAGGGATCAGATACAAAGGTGAATATGTACGCAGGAAAGCAGGAAAGACAGCCATGTGATCATTCCTGGTGATTTTGATGGTACGGATTCCAGCAACCTACGGAGCGGCAGAAATTCGATGGGAAAAAGAGCAGACACTAGAGCAGATGGCAGAAAGAAACGGCATTTGCGGGTAAGGGGAAAGGTCCGTGGTACGGCCGAAAGACCCCGGCTCGTTGTTTTCAGGAGTGCCCGACATATCTACGGACAGCTGGTTGATGACACCCGGGGGCATACGCTGGCCGGAATTGCCAGCTCATCTTCGCCCGCCAGAGAAGGCCTTGAGCAGGAGAAGGGTAAGATCCCCGTCAGCAGGCTGGCCGGGAAACACCTCGCCGAAATGGCAGTAAAGGCCGGTGTCCGTAAGGTCATATTCGATCGTGGCGGCTATCAGTATCATGGGCGGGTAAAAGCATTCGCAGATGGTGCCCGCGAAGGCGGCCTGGAGTTCTAACGGGTTTTCGCGGAGCTCAATGACTGAGTGTCCGAGACCGTTGTGGAGTGGCGGACTCTGGCGTTATCAGCACCAGTAACGTATGGATAGCTCTGGTTTTGTTTCTCAATGACCCTGCTGATATGGCAGGAAATCCTAATTGACAGGAGATGGGTCTTGGCAGCAATGGAAAAGGAATCACCTGAACTTCTTGAAAACGTCATCAGCATTAATCGAGTAGCGAAGGTTGTAAAAGGTGGCCGGAGGTTCGGCTTCAATACGCTGGTCGCCGTTGGCGACAGAAAGGGCAGGGTCGGCCTCGGTCTGGGGAAGGCTAACGAAGTCGCTGATGCTATTCGCAAGGGTGCCGAAGCGGCGAGAAAAGCCCTTATCAGCGTCACCACCATCGGCGGGACGATTCCGCACGAAATTGTCGGACGATTCAGCGCGGGAAGAGTCCTGTTGAAACCGGCCGCGCCCGGCACTGGACTGATAGCGGGTGGGGCGGTGAGAGCCGTTCTTGAATGTGTTGGCATCCAGGATATCCTGACAAAGTCTCTTGGCTCCAACAATCCACACAACATCGCGAAGGCCACGCTTGAGGGGCTGAAGGAGCTGAGTTCGCCTGATGACGTGGCGAGACTGAGGGGAGTGGATGTAAGTGACCTGACATCCTTCAGACACTTTGAAAAGGTGAAAAATGACGAAAAAGAAACCGGGAAAGCTCGAGATAAGACAGATTCGAAGCGGGATCAGAAAGCCTGAGATTAAAAGGAGGACTCTGGTCGCTCTCGGATTGACACATCATCAGATGGTTGTCGTGCAGCCGGATAATCCCCAGATTCGAGGAATGATCCGGAAGATATCGCATCTGGTCGATTATCGGGAAATAGATGGATAATGAGAGCAGCGCATGGCGGACCTCTCATTGTACTGAATTAGAATAATGGCAGGAGGAGTAGGTGAAGCTTCATTCGCTGAGAGCCCCTGAGGGCTCAACAAAGCCGAGAAAAAGAGTTGGACGAGGTTCCGGGAGCGGGAGCGGGAAGACGAGTGGAAGGGGACAAAAGGGATTCAAGTCGAGGTCCGGAGCAAGCATAAAGGCGGGCTACGAAGGCGGGCAGATGCCGCTCCAGAGAAGGTTGCCCAAGAGGGGATTCCGTCCTCTGAACAAGGCGGTCTATCAGGAGGTAAATATTCGTGATCTGGAGCGATTTGGTCAGACCACTGACTACAATCCTGATGTAATGAAGGAACTCGGTCTCATAAAGCATTCGAGCAGGCCCGTAAAAATTCTCGGGTCGGGCGATATCGCACGAAAAATCCATGTAAAGGCGCAGGCCTTCACCCGCGGAGCTCGGGAGAAGATAACGGGTGCCGGCGGCGAAGTGGAGGTTATCTGATGGCCCAGGCACAGAGCTTTCAGAATGTCTTCAAAGTTCCAGAGCTGAAGAGGCGGATTCTATTTACCGTCTCCATTTTGATCGTTTTCCGGCTCGGTGTTCATATCACCTCTCCGGGAATCGATTACACGGCTCTCGCCGAATTCTTCAGGACACAGAAGGGCACACTCTTCGGGATGTACGACATGTTTGTCGGAGGGGCTCTTGGAAGAGCGGCCATATTCGCCCTGGGCATAATGCCTTACATCAGCGCTTCGATTATCTTTCAGCTGCTGACCTCAGTCTTTCCCTATTTTGAGAAGCTGCAGAAGGAGGGAGAAGAAGGGCGCAAGAAGATTACGCAGTACACGCGCTATGGGACAGTGTTGATTTCTCTTGTTCAGTCTTACGGGATATCGATCTGGTTGTCGACTCAGGTCCCTACAGCCATTATCATGGATCCGGGGATAGGATTTACGATCGTAACGATACTCACCCTCACGACCGGGGCGGTGTTTGTTATGTGGCTGGGTGAGCAGCTTACCGAAAGAGGCATCGGGAATGGGATGTCTCTTCTCATCTTTTTCGGGATCGTTGAAGGTCTACCCGGCGCCATCTTCAGGTCGATCGGGCTGTGGCAGAGCGAAGTGCTCGCGACAATAAACCTCGTGTTGATACTGGCGTTTATCGTGGTGATTATCGCCGCGGTCATTTTTATGACCCTCGGCCACAGGAGGATCCCGATACAGATTCCCCGCAAGATAGTGGGAAGGAAGGTTTATGGGGGGCAACAGACACATATTCCTTTGAGACTTAACAGCGCGGGCGTGATGCCCATTATCTTTGCGCAGTCTATTATCATTTTCCCGGGCACGCTATCGACGTTTTTTCCGGGCGTGCCGTGGATCGAGGATTTCAGTAATCTGTTCCGCATGGGATCGCCGCTCTACCTGTTCCTCTATATTCTGATGATCGTGTTTTTCACTTATTTTTACACTGCCATTATCTTCAACCCCGTGGATGTCGCGGAGAACATGAAACGACAGGGTGGGTTTGTGCCGGGGATCAGGCCCGGCAGCAAGACGGCGGACTACATCGACAGAATCCTTACGAGAATAACATTGCCGGGTTCTATCTTCCTCGCGGCAATTGCGGTCCTGCCTATGTTTCTTATTACGAAGTTGAATGTCCCCTTCTATTTTGGCGGAACGGGGCTTCTCATCGTCGTGGGGGTCGCGCTTGACACCGTTCAGCAGATGGAATCGCACCTTCTTCTCCGGCACTACGACGGCTTTATGAAAAAAGGTAAGATGAAAGGAGCCGGGAGGAGCTTCGGATGATGAACCTTGTCATTCTCGGCTCACCGGGGTCCGGCAAGGGGACACAGGCCTTAGTGTTGTCCCGGAAGTACTCACTGCTCAGGATTTCAACAGGAGACCTGCTCAGGGATGCTGTGGCTGGAAAGACTGAACTGGGGCTGAAGGCGCAGAAACACATGGACTGTGGGGACCTGGTTCCCGACGGTCTCGTCGTTGCGCTTATCGAAGAAACGCTCAAGTCCGAAGAGAACAACGCCGGTTTTATCCTCGACGGTTTTCCCAGGACTCTGAATCAGGCGAAGGAGTTGAACACGCTCCTTGACAGGATGGGAGAAGCTGTTGATCATGTCCTCTACCTTGATGTTTCTCAGGAGGAGGTTATCAGGAGGTTGACGTCACGCAGGAGTTGTCCCGACTGTAAGCGGCTCTACAATATGGCATCGGACCCGCCGAAGGACGGCGCGCATTGCGATGAATGTGGCAGCGAACTCGTAGTCAGGCGGGACGACAGGGAAGAAGTCATTCTGAATCGGCTCGGTGTGTACAGGAAGGAGACTCTACCTATCCTTGACTGGTATAGAGACAAGTGCGATGTCATTAAGGTCGACGGAGAAATGAAATCTTCGGAAGTCATGGATCAGATAACCCGGTTGCTCGGCAGCGCAGCATGATCGCTGGCTATTAACAGGAACACCATGCCCCCGGAAGGAGCGGACATGTCAGATTCAAGGGGTGTTGTATTGAAACCTGCCCCGGCGATACTTGAAATGAAGCAGAGTGGCTCTATTGTGGCGGAAACTCTCGAGACCGTTCGTGATGCCATCCGTCCTGGTGCAAGTACCGCTGATCTGGATTCAGTGGCGGAAGAGGTCATTTATTCATTTCGCGGCGCCCGACCCGCTTTCAAGGGATACAGGGGTTTTCCTGCTACCCTCTGCGTCTCAGTGAACGATGAAGTCGTTCATGGAATACCCTCGAAGGAGCGAAGGCTGAAAGAGGGCGACATCGTAAGTGCCGATGTCGGTGTCTGTATGTCTGGATATTACGCGGATGCCGCCATAACCGCCCCAGCAGGCAGGGTCTCGGAGAGCATCGCCAGGTTTCTGGAAGTCACGGAAGACGCTCTGAGGAAGGGGATAGAACAGGCACGGCCAGGAGGACATCTTGGAGATATTTCCTCGGCGATTCAGGCTGTGGCGGAGCGTAACGGCTACTCTGTGGTAAGGAGCCTCGTCGGTCATGGAATCGGTTCGAATCTCCACGAGGACCCTCAGGTTCCCAACTTTGGTTTCAGGGACACTGGTATTGAGCTCCAGGAGGGGTTGGTGCTGGCGATCGAGCCGATGTTCAACGTTGGAGGCTGGGAGGTGAAAACCCTTTTTGATCAATGGACAGTAGTAACGGAGGATGGCAGCCATTCTGCCCATTTTGAACACACCGTTGCCGTCACGAGTGATGGGCCGGTAATTCTGACCGGGAGAAACGCCAACTAGGTTGTTTCTGGCGCTTCCTCCATCACTTTTTCCGGGAATATCCGGGAAGAAAGAATGAGGGGAATTTCATGGATTCTGGCCAACACCTTGAAAAGATCACACGAAAAAGGTAAATTTAGAGTTTCCCTTTTCAGAAACAGCCGGGAAAGAACCTCGGCAGAAGCGGGATGTCATGGCTAAAGAAGAAGCAATACAGGCTACCGGGACAGTTATCGAACCTCTACCCAACGCCATGTTCAGGGTGGAACTCGAAAACAAGCATGAGGTCCTGGCCCACGTCTCCGGGAAGATGAGAATGCACTTCATCAAGATATTGCCCGGGGACAAGGTCTCCCTGGAACTTTCACCGTATGATTTGTCCAGGGGGAGGATTGTATACAGGTTCAAATAGAGAGCGGGGGAGTTCTACAGCGAACTGAAGGCGGAATCGTGCCGGTTCGTGTGCTGGTCTGCTGCTCTGTCTTTCGGTACAAGTGTAACGCAGGGGAACGGTAAATGAAGGTTCGCAGTTCGGTAAAAAAGATTTGTGAACACTGTAAGATTATCCGCAGAAGGGGCGTCGTTTTCGTGATATGTAAGAATCCCCGTCACAAGCAGAGACAGGGCTGATTCCAGGGCGCTGACTCTGCAGGGTAGAAAGGATATCTGAAGACATGGCAAGAATCGCAGGGATAGATTTACCAAAGGAGAAACGAGTCGAGATTGGCTTGACTTACATCTTCGGGATCGGAGAAACCAGATCGAGAAGAATCCTGGACGAGTCGAGGGTCGATCCTGATATACGAGTCAAGGATCTTACAGACGACGATGTCAGCAAGATCCGGACGATAATAGAAAGAGACTACAAGGTCGAAGGGTCCCTTCGGGCAGAAGTCTCGATGAATATAAAACGATTAATGGACATTGGTTGCTACCGGGGCTTGAGACACAGGAGAGGCCTTCCGGCGCGAGGGCAGCGTACTCATACGAATGCTCGCACCCATAAGGGTCCGAGACACGCGATTGCGGGTAAGAAAAAGATTAAGGCCAAGAAGTAGTCTACTGTAAATACTCAATCAGGGAGTGCAAATGGCTGGTGCCAGGAGAAAAGGGAAGGGATCGAGCAGAAAGAAAAAGACTGTAGCCGTGAGTGCCGAAGGAGTCGTGCACATAAAGGCCACTTTTAACAACACTATTATCACTATCACTGATCCTCACGGGAATACGATATGCTGGGGCAGCGCGGGGAAATCCGGGTTCAAGGGGTCGAAGAAAAGCACGCCTTTTGCTGCACAGGTTACGGCCGATATGTGTGCCAAGGAGGCTCTATCTCTTGGTGTTAAGAGAGTCGTTGTCATGGTTCAGGGTCCTGGATCGGGTAGAGAGTCTGCCATCCAGTCTTTGCAGGCTGCCGGGCTGGCGGTGAAAACCATCAGGGACGTTACCCCTATCCCCCACAACGGATGCCGTCCTCCCAAGAGGCGCAGGGTGTAGATTTACGGATTGACTGGAAACGAGTTAAGAGTATTGGTTGACACAAATATCAGAGGATTGCCACAAGGAGGTTGAATGGCTCGATATACCGGTCCAAGCTGCAAGCTTTGCCGGCGAGAAGAGACAAAGCTTGTATTGAAAGGAGAGAAGTGCAAGACCGAGAAGTGTCCTGTCGAGAGCAGGAACTTCGCTCCGGGGATGCACGGTCGTTTTTCGCGGCGCAGACGACGCCCGTCTGAGTATGCCATTCAGCTGAGGGAGAAGCAGAAAGTCAAGAGGATATATGGTGTCCTCGAAGCTCAATTCAGGAATTATTTTCACAAGAGCTCCCGGAAACATGGATTGACCGGTGATAATTTGTTGATAATGCTCGAAAAGCGGCTCGACAATGTTATTTACAGAATGGGTTTCTGCCCATCGAGGAAGTCTGCTCGACAATTGATTCGCCACAGGTTCTTCACTGTCAACGATAAGATTGTTGATATCCCCTCCTATCAGGTGAGAGAGGGAGATCTCGTCGGTGTCAGAGAGAAGGGCAAAGAACTTGGCGCCATCATGTCCAGCATTGAGGTCAGCCAGAGAGAGGAATCGCCATCGTGGATACGAGTGGATTTCAAAGGCTTGAAGGGTGAGATCATGTCAATCCCTACTCGTGAAGAGATTTCCGAGCCTGTGCAGGAACAACTTATCGTGGAGCTGTATTCTCGGTAGAACGCTTGAAAAAGACAGCAGTCTGCTTTCTATGCAAGCCTGAGATATTGCCTTAAGTAATTGTGACAACATATTGGGAGGTAGGAAACTTATGGACCTTAAGGGTTTTACGATACCAATGCAAGTGGATAAAAACCCTGACACTATGACGGATTCATATGGAGAGTTTGTCCTCCATCCTCTCGAGAGAGGATACGGGATAACCATCGGCAACGCCATGAGAAGGGTGCTTCTCTCTTCCGTCGGCGGTGTCGCCGTATGGGGGATAAAGGTTGAAGGCGCCCTGCATGAGTTGTCGACGATTCCTGGTGTCATAGAGGATATTCCTGAGATCGTCCTTAACATGAAAGGACTGGTCTTTGCCGTTGATGATGACTCAGAATTTGACAGCAAAGTCATCACGCTCAGCGTCAAGAAAAAGGGTTCTGTAAGCGGTAAGGATATCGAATTGGACCCGGGAATTCAGCTGATCAATCCGGAGATACACCTCTTCGAATTGCAGGAAGATCGTGAGGTGAAGATAGAAATATTCCTTCGCAGAGGAAGGGGTTATATACCATACGATCAGCACCTGAGAGAGAGTGGCCCGTGGCTGGAAAGCGCGAGCGAGATTGGTTTTGTCCCGATTGACTCCATCTTCAGCCCGGTCCAGAAGGTCAATATAAAGGTCGAAAACACACGGGTCGAGGAGAGGACCGACTATGACAAGCTGACCCTGCACCTCTGGACCAACGGATCCATTCATCCCGAGGAGGCTATCACACGTGCATCTGATCTGCTGATTGAGCATTTTCTCCTGTTCAGAGATATAAGAAAACCCTCGGACCTCTCCAGGGACAATCATGATCGAGACAAGATGAACGAGATACTGAAGAGAAGCGTTGAGGAGCTCGAACTCTCCGTGCGATCCAGCAATTGTCTGAAGGCGTCCAATATCGAGGTCCTGGCGGACCTGGTCCAGAAGAGCGAGTCACAACTGCTCAAGTACAGGAACTTCGGGAGAAAATCCTTGAAAGAGATAAAGGAGGCGATGGAGAAGTATCCCTCTCCCGGCCCTCTTTACCTGGGCATGACTCTCGAAAAGGACGAGAAGGATAGATGGGTGGTCATAGACGTGCAGGAGGAAGATACAGAGGGTGAGGGCGAGGAGTCAGAGTAGAGCGATTGTTGGACATCTAAGTGATTGGAAAAGGGACAGCCGATGAGGCACAGAAGAAAAGTAAGGAAACTGAGCAGGACAGAGAGCCACCGGATCGCGCTGACGAGGAATCTTGTGACTCAGCTTTTTGATCGCGAGAGAGTGACGACCACGGACGCAAAGGCGAAGGCTATTCGGCCATTTGCGGAGCGGCTTATCACCAGGGCGAAGGAAGATACGGTACACTCGAGAAGGCAGGTCTCCAGGCATATCGCGGACAAGGATGTGGTTAGAAAGCTTTTTACCGATCTCTCACCCAGATTCAGGGAGCGGCCGGGAGGCTATACGAGAATCATGAAATTGTCGAACCGACCGGGAGACAACGCCAGAATGTCAATCATCGAGTTAGTGGAGAAGGGAAGTGGAAATCGACATTCCTCCGCCCGGGACGGGAAGAAAGCAACCGGAGACTCGAAAAGCTGATAACAGACCGCGCTGTTACCGAACAGCTTTTTTGTGCCTGACCCTCGCCGTCGTATTCACCGCGGCGGCTTATCCTCTGGATCGAGAGGGAAGGGCTCTCTGGATTGTCAGGACGACACTTGTGGACCGTTCCTCGATCGACGCGGCTATCGAACACGCCGTTGAGGGAGGATTCGAGACACTGTTCGTCCAGGCAGTGGGGCGTGGGGATGCCTTTTACCCTTCCTCATATCTTCCGCCCAGTGAACTACTTCACGGCTCGAAGTTTCCGGATCCTCTCGCCTATTTTGTTACCCGGGCTCACAGGAATGGTCTGGAAGTGCATGTCTGGATCAATCTGCTGTATGTCTGGTCTGCCGCACGGCTTCCTGTTTCTCCCCTCCATGTCGTTTACGGACACCCCGACTGGTTCGTCAAGAGGCGCGGGAACGTCTTCAATGACGAAGATGGAAGGGATGTGTATTCTCGGTATGAGAGTAAGGACCGGTTCCTTTCACCAGCCCTGCCGGAAGTCAGGTCTTATCTGGCGAACATAGTGGCCGAGGTTTTGGAAAGGTATTCGGTCGATGGTATTCATCTTGACTATATCCGCTATCCATCTCGGGATTCAGGGTTCGAACGCTTTTCCAGGAAGGCGTTCTCAACGCGCTATCTGGTAGACCCTGTAGCTCTTTTCGATGGGGACGGATCAAACAGGACCTCCATGGATGCTTCCTCCAGGACAATACTGAGAGAGGAATGGTATAAGTGGCGAGCTGAGCAGGTCACCGGGCTGCTGAAGGAGATCCGCACTGTCCAGAAGAGGCTCTCCCCCGGCGCACAATTATCGGTGGCGACTATTCCCGGCAGGGTCAAGGCGCGTGATAGCTATGGACAGGATTGGGCCAGATGGGTGAATGACGGAATCGTGGACCTGGTTGTTACCATGTCATATTCAATGGTTGACAGAGTGGTGGTAGCCCAGGCCATAGATGCCAGAGAGGCTGTGAGAAAAGGCCGCTTATACATTGGAGTGGCCGCCTATAACAGACCGATGGGCGACGTTGTGAGAATGGTTCGAGAGTTGAGAAAGACAGGTGTGGATGGTTTTTCGTTCTTTTCATACAATTCAATGCTGGAGGAACCGGGCAGGTTCACTACCGTCAGGAAAGGCCTTTTTGCCGACAGTGGAAGTGAACCGATTACGCGGTAGGAACCACGTTTTCTTCGCATCAGCGACTCCGAAGTCATTCATCGGTCAATGCGACGTTGATTCTCTTCATTCTTGATCTCGTCCCAGATCTTGTCAAGCTCCTCAAGCCCCGCTTGTCCCATTACCAGCCCCTTTTTCGATGCCCTGTCTGTCATCTGGTCGAACCTCCTGGCAAACTTCCTTATGGTCTTCGACAGTGCTTCATCCGGATGGAAACCAACCATGCGCGAGAAATTGACAACCGCGAAGAAAAGGTCGCCGATTTCCTGCTCCAACTCTACCCTTTCGCCCGCACGATAGGCATCCACAATCTCCCCCATCTCCTCTGATACCTTCTCCAGGGCGCCATCAGGTGCGGGCCAGTCGAATTTCCATGCGGCTGCCCTCTCCTGGAGCCTGAACGCTCTTAGAAGCGGGGGCAGAGTCATGGGTATGCCTTCAAGGATGCCGGACACTCCTTCTTTCTGTCTTTCCCTGGCCTTGAGGAGTTCCCACCCCTCATCGTCAGTTCCTTCCTGAAAAAGGGTCGGGTGGCGCCTCCTGATCTTCTCCGCAAGTGCGGAAAAAACATCTTCGACTGAGAAGTCTCCATTTTCTTCGCCCAGCATCGCCAGGAATGCACAGTGAAGGAGGAGATCTCCGAGTTCACTCAGGATGGCCCGGGAGTCCTCTCCGTCAATAGCCTCGAGGAGTTCGTGACATTCTTCCAGGAGATAGGGTTTCATATCCGCCGCGCGTTTGGACCTGTCCCATGGACACCCGTCGGGTGAACGGAGGATGCGCAACAGCTCCATAATACCTTCGAATGTTGTCTCTGATTGTTTTTTCAAAGCGCCCGCCTCTCTGCAGATTGTATCTGGAAGATACAACAGGGACCCTCGGTATTGCAAGGGTGTAGACATGAATAATCTTGCGTTTTATGAATTCTCCTTTTATAATAACGGCCATGAGTCGCTGTGAAGGATCAAACCTGGGAGGGACACTGGACGTCGATCTGGCTCATCTTCCCTTTCAATCCGCACTTAGCCTCGCCACCTCGCGTTCCTGGCTGGAAATAGACCTTGATGCAATCGCGGGAAATATCGCGCAGATCAGGTTGGTATCCGATCCCGGCATCGAGTTGCTCCTGCCAGTAAAGGCGGACGGTTACGGACATGGCGCGGTCGAAGTGGCGAAAGTCGCGGCGAAGGCCGGGGTAGAGAGGTTTGGGGTGGCGTCTCTCGAAGAGGCTATGTTGTTGAGGCGGGGGGGCATAGATCAGAGAATTCTTCTCCTGACACCTCCCATCGGGAGAGAGCTGGATCAGATAGTGGCATTTTCACTGACCCCCGTGATCGCGGATCTTGATGTCGCCTCGCGATTGGATGCGTGCGCTCGTGGAGAAGGGATAGTCCACCCGGTCCAGATCGAGGTTGACACGGGAATGGGCAGGTCCGGCGTATCATGGCGCGAGGCAATGGCATTCATAAGCAAAGTCAATTCGCTGCCGGGACTCACGATAGAGGGGATCTTCTCGCACTTCAGCTCTGCTGACGAAGAGGATATCTCTTTTGCAATGCTTCAGCTTGAGAGATTCAGGGGCGTGATGAGGGTGGTAAATGAAGAGATGGACTCGTCGTTTCCGGTTCACATGTCGAACAGCTCCGCGGCCCTCAGAATCCCCGAGACAGGTATGTCCGTAATCAGGCCGGGCTTGTTTGTATACGGAGTCCTGCCGCCTCATGTTCGAAGGGAGGAATCTCGGCTCGATCCACAGCCGGCAATGCAGTTCCGGTCACGGGTGGTCTTTGTCAAGGAGGTCGACACGGGCGACACGGTGGGATATGGGAGGAGATTCATTGCATCCGGGAAAATGAAGGTGGCGACGATATCGGCAGGTTATCGGGACGGCCTGCACTATGGGCTCTCGAATCGAGGAGAAGTGCTTGTACGTGGACGAAGATGCCCTGTGCTGGGCAATATCTGTATGGACATGCTCATGGCGGACGTATCGGGAGTTGAAGGAGTGACTCTGGGCGACAGGGTAACGCTCATGGGGATGGACGGAAGGGAGCGAATCAGCCCGGAAGAGATAGCGGAAATCGTTGGAACGATCTCCTACGATGTCATGACGAGCATTGGAAACAAGGTTCCGAGGATTTATTACACGGACGGAAGACCGAACAAGATAGTCTCGTTCCTCGGAACGTGGATTCGCGATTAAGGAGAGAGGAATCAGGATGACCGGAGAGAAAAAGGATAACGTGGAAGAAAGGTCAGAAGAGGACCGTACAATGTCGGGAATGGAACTTCCCCAGGCTAATTTCCTTGCGCTGATATCGCTGTTCCAGCTTCCCGCCCTGCAGTTTCTCGGGGAGCTCAACGACCCATCGTCTGAAGAGAAACAGGAAATCCATCCGCAGATGGCCAAATACTACATCGACTGCCTGTCCATACTGGATGAGAAGACGAAGGGTAACCTCGAGGACGACGAGAAGAAGGCACTCGACAATGTCCTCGTGCAGTTGAGACTGCTCTATGTCAAGAAGGCTCCCCGTGGAGGGACTGAGGGGTCATGAGTAAGCCAGGTCGCAGTCAGTTCGCGGCACTCTTCTTTATTGTTGTCTGTCTGATGATTACTATCGCTTGCACGGATGAGCGAGGGAGTCCTGTGGGGATTTTCCTGATCGATGACAGTTTCGAGGGAGAAACTCCGCCGGATACCGTACTCTATGCGGTTCAGGACACGAGCTTTGAGGAAGCCGTTAATACCAGCTACTCGCCCGTTTTTTATGTGGGGAAGGAGGGCGGGACACGTGTGAGAACCCTTCTCCGTTTTGAAGGGCTGCCACAGGCGGATTCTGTTATGAGTGCCGTGGTGAGGCTCAGGAGAGGATCTGAGTTTACATCATCCGCGTTCGATGTAGTCGCGTATCCTGTCACGGCAGAATGGCACGTCCTGGACGTCACCTGGGAAATCGCGTTGATAGATGAAGAATCCGGGGACACCACGCAATGGGATGGGGGAGAATATGATCTGACCGAAGCCGGGAGATTCTCCTTCAGCGGTGATGAGGCAGACACTCTTTTCGAGATGGGGCTCGATGCCGACCTCGTAGAGAGCTGGATAGAGGATCCTGATCAGAATAACGGGATCATTCTTGTCTCATCCGAGGAGGAAGCGATTCCTGGCCTCGTATCGATGGTGTCCAGGCAATCCACGGATGGCGTGGGCGAGCCCACGATTGAACTCGAGTATGTCTCCCCGGATAATCCCGACACCATCCTGACGACAGAGATACTCGTGAATAACGACCTGTTTATCTATGAGTATCAGGATTCGGATGTCAGCCCGGAGGTTCCTGAGAATCTTCTCCTCGGAGCGGTTCCGGCCTTCAGGACGATGCTCAGGTTTGATCTATCAGGATTCGACACGACCTGGACGGTGATCCGGGCAGATCTGAGCCTCTGCGTGGCGGACTCGACGCATCTTCATGACGACCTCACAGTCGAGGCGTTTGCGGTTCTCTCGCCCTGGGAAGGCTCTGACTCTGAGACGGACGACACGACCCTGGGGATTACGACCGTTTCGCCTGGCGACAGCACCATGGATATTAATATGACAGGTATGGTGCAATTGTGGGCGCTTGGCGACTTTGAAAATCATGGCATCATATTGAAAATGGGGAGATTGCAGAACTTACTGGGGCATGTAGAGCTCTACGGCGCAGATCACAGTTCGCTTGACAGAAGGCCATCAATGAAGATCTATTATCATATTCCGGATGATCCTCCATTCGGTCCGAGGGCCCCTGGTGAGAGACGGGAGGCTGTTTCATCACGATGATCTATCGCTCCGCTCGGATAGCCGCCATTCTGGGACTGATGTTGTCTTCGGCATTCCCGCTCTGCGCAGACTCGCCATTCGCGGCGGGTGCCTTCGGGTTGCCGGTTCTCCAGGTCGACGGCAGGGGCAGAGGAATGGGGGGAGTCTCCATCGCCCTGACTGGCGAAAGCTTTTCTCCACTCAATCCGGCCGTGCTTACGAGAGCGAATCGTTCAGGGATATCTGGAATGCTCGCGCCCGCGTACCATTATTCACGAGATTATCGCGCGTCGAGTACGAATAGATCACTCGATTTCTCCTATGTGAAGATGGTATTTCCTGTCCCATCCAGGATGGTCGTGTCGGCGGGCGTTCACCAGGTGCTCGATTTCGACTGGGAGATTGACAGACCCTTCAACTTCCAGGACACGACTCTCACGGAGGCAATTAGATCGATGGGGACTCTCTTTCGCGGGGAGTTCGCGGTAGCGAGACCTCTCATTGCTGGATTGCGAGCCGGCGTTGGTATAGATTTCTACAGGGGAAGGATCTCGGATACAAGAGAAATGATTTTTCAGGGATCCTATTACAACTCGGGTGCAGGCTTCGATGTGAGAGACCAGTATTCCTATGAGGCAAACGGCCTGGGGATGAACCTGGGCCTGCTTTTTGTGCCGGACCGGAGGATCAGCGCAGGCTTTTTCTATGCACCTGCTTTTGATCTGGACCTCGATGAGGAGTTGGCGACAAGTCCGGGCAATCTGTCTCAACGATCCCTGGAGGGAAAGATGCCACTCTCATGGGGATTTGGTCTCTGTGCCTCGCCTGGAAAAGGGTTTCTCCTTGCCTTCGACCACAGGCGTGCCGATTGGTCGTCATTCTCGATAATCTCGGATGAGGGAGTCGAATATCGAGGACTTCGTGACGAACTCGATTTTGCCTTCGGTGCGGAATTCACATCCACCGAACGAAGGAATCGATCGTGGTTGGGGATGTCCTCGGCCCGCGCAGGGATACGCCTGAGGTCTCTGCCGATGAAGGCGGGGGGTGAGGGGGTCGATGAGAGGGCTGCAACTCTCGGATGGGGTATTCCGATAGGGAAAGGGAGAGGTCGACTGGATCTCTCCGTTGAGTTCGGTAGCCGTGGGGATCTTGAGAAGAACGGGTTGAGAGAGCGACTCTTCAGAATCGGTGTATCCGTATCCGCTTTTGAGAAGTGGCTTCCGAACGAGCGCAGGCGAAGATGAACACTTTTTTTGCGGTCTTGTGTAGAAAATCACTTGACAGGCAAAGAGTAAAGCTCTACAATATTAGGTCTCTTTTTTCGATTTACCAGTTTTGGACCCGTATGGGAAATAACAACTGTGGATAAAAAGACAAGAATTAGATTGGGGGTTATTCTCCTTGTGGTCTTGATTTCCGGGTGGTACCTGTGGCCGAGCGGCAGATACTATTCGATGTCCCCCTCGGAGCGAGACGAGTTTGAGCTCAGTCATCCGATAGAATACGACAAGCTGGAGAATTCTTCGGTCAAGCTTGGTCTTGATCTGCAGGGTGGGATGCATCTTGTCCTCGAACTCGACATGGACAAGGTCGAGATGAAAGAAGAGGAGATGAAGGACGCGATAGACAGGACGCTCGAAATAATAAGAAATCGCGTCGACCAGTTTGGAGTTTCAGAACCTCTCATACAGAAGATAGGGGACGAAAGAATCATCGTCGAATTGCCCGGCATGGAGGATGAAGAGAGAGCGAAGGAACTTGTCCGTTCGTCGGCCTATCTCGAGTTCAAGGTTGTGAGGGATGTCGGCAGACTCGCGACCATAGTGAAGAATATAGATGACCTGCTGCTGGCATCATCAGGGGTGACCGAAACAGAGGGGGATGTGGTCGAAGAGAAGAACGTGGAACCGTCGAGCGGGAGTAAGGATTCTGTAGACGAGTCGATAGAAGAGATTCTTTTTCCCGGCACGGATGAAGAAAAGGAGACCGTACAGTCGGATCTTCTCTCCGCGCAGATAGTCAAGTTTCCCACCGGGGGCGGATCTGCGGACATCGCTGTTCCCAAGGACAGGGTGAATTCAGTCAACAGGATCCTTGCGAGGGATGACGTAGAAAACCTTATTCCGCAAGACGTGCAGATTCATTGGGGCCCGACGATATACCTCCAGGATGGTCGCGAGTTCAGGCAGCTCTTCCTGCTTGAACGAGAGGCAGAGATGACCGGGGAAATGCTCTCAACCGCCACAGCGAGTATCGGCAGCGGAAACAATCCCCGCATTGCGAATCAACCGATAGTCAACCTCGAAATGACCGGAGAGGGAGCAGATGTCTTCGAGAGAATGACCGGAAGACACGTCGGTGAGAGGATGGCAATAGTCCTCGATAACGTGGTGAAGTCGGCGCCGGTAATCCGCCAGCGCATAAGCGGCGGGCGTGCCCAGATCGAGGGAATCGACTCTATCAATGAGGCGCGGGATCTGGCCATCATCCTCAGGGCTGGTGCACTGCCGGCCCCGATCAAGATTATCGAGGAGAGGACAGTGGGTCCCACTCTCGGCGCCGATTCCATCGAAAAGAGCAGGATAGCGGGCATCGTGGGGATGCTCATGGTCCTGGTATTTGTGCTTTATTACTATCGGATCGCGGGCATATTTGCCTCCGTGGCCCTGTTCATGGACGTCGTACTCGTCCTGGCGGCCCTCGCGGGTTTCGGGGCGACACTGACCCTTCCCGGAGTGGCGGGCCTCATCCTCACCATCGGGATGGCCATTGACGCCAACGTGCTTATTTATGAACGAATAAGGGAGGAACTGGAGACGGGGAAGAGTATCCGTGCTTCAATAGACGTAGGCTATGAGAGGGCATTTCGTACTATTCTCGATGCCAATGTCACTACTTTTATCACTGCCATGGTCCTTCTCAGGTTTGGCACGGGACCGATCAAGGGGTTCGCCGTCACGTTGAGTATAGGTATCCTGGCAAGCATGTTTACTGCGCTTTATTTGACGCGGACCTTTTTCAACATGTACATGGGTGTTCGTCGCGTCAAGACTCTGAATATCTGATCAGCCAGGGTGTGAAATAATGATACATATACTGAAAAATCCCGACTATCACTTTGTCCAGCATCGATTCAAGGCGTTTCTTATCTCAGGCGTCGCTATCATGATCGGCGTTGTATCGCTGATCAGCCATGGTGGTCCGCAGTACAGCATCGACTTTACAGGAGGGACCTTGATAGAACTGAGGTTCGAGCGGCCCGTGGTTCTGGAGACCATCAGAGATGCGGTCAAAGATGTAGGCCTGACAAATGTGGAAGTCCAGCGGTTCGGTGAGGAGAGCGAGATCATTATCAGGACCCAGGACATAAAGGTTGAAATGGGGGAGATAACCAGGTTCGTTTCTGACCTGACGGCGGAACTGAAGGGTGATCCGTTCAAGGTGATGCGTACCGAGAGCGTCGGGCCGAAGATTGGCGGGGAGTTGAAGGAGAAGGCGCTTCTTGCCATTATCTACTCGATGCTCGGTCTAGTCATCTACATTTCGTGGCGTTATGAATTTAAGTTCGCGATAGCTGCCATAGTGGCCCTCATACACGACGTACTGATAACGCTTGGAGTCTTCTCGATCGCAAACCGGGATATATCACTGGCGGTTGTGGCTGCGTTCCTGACTATCATTGGATATTCTCTGAACGATACCATCGTCGTGTTCGACCGGATCAGAGAGAATCTGCAAATCAGACGCAAGATGCAGTACGAGAAGACATTGAATGTGAGCATAAATGAAACCCTTTCCAGGACGATTATCACCTCTCTTTCAACACTGATAGTAGTGCTCTCGCTCTACATATACGGCAGTGAAGTCATCAGGGATTTCGCGCTGGCGCTGATCGTAGGCGTGGTAGTCGGGACCTACTCCTCGATCTATGTGGCCTCCCCCATATTAGTCGAATGGAAAAAACGGTTCACCAAATAAGGGGCGTAGCGAATTGACAGAGACCTCTTTCTGGGACACGCACGCCCATCTGACGGATCCGCGGCTTGAACCAGCGTGGCGGAAAATCGTCGATGACGCGCGGGATGCCGGGGTGCAAGGGGTAATAAACATCGCCGTAGACGTCGAGACTGGCCGAAGAGCGTTGTGCCAGGCCGCGGAAGTCCCGGATCAGATGCGGGTGGCTGTCGGCCATCACCCGCATGAAGCGGACCACTTCACTCACGAAGTCAGGCTTGAGCTTGAGGAGATGGCTCGCTCGGAGCGGGTCGTGGCTGTAGGAGAGATCGGGCTCGACTACCACTATATGAGATCGAGCAGGAGAGAGCAGAAAAAGACTTTTCAATCACAACTGGAGATGGCAGCGGAGTTGAACCTCCCGGTGGTTGTCCACTCAAGGGGGGCAGAGACCGATGTCGTGGACCATCTCAAGGACATGCGCGACAACCTGACGGGCGGTGTCCTTCATTGTTACACCGGAGGGATTGCCGATGCTGAAAGAGCCCTTGACATCAGGTTTCACCTGTCGTTTACGGGCATAGTCACGTTCGGCGACAGCTCAATAGATGATCTCGTCAGGTATGTACCTGTGGGAAGTCTCCTGCTGGAGACCGATTCGCCGTATCTCACCCCGGTTCCCCACCGAGGTAAGCCAAACTCCCCGGCCTACCTTCCGATAATCGCTCATCGGATAGCGGAGCTCAAAGGGATGACTCAAGAGGAGCTCATTTCCGTGAGCTCGAAGAACGCGACGGATCTTTTTTCTTTGTGACAGCAGGTGGATCGATCACGTCCGGAGCCTCCCGGCGACTCTCGCGTGAATGGAGGAGGTCATCAATCTCATCCATCAGCGCGTCGACAAGATTCTCTTCCGGCACGTTCCTCAGGAACTCCCCTTTCCTGATGAGCATTCCTACTCCTCTCCCGCCGGCGATTCCCACGTCCGCCTCCTTCGCCTCACCGGGACCATTCACCACGCATCCGAGAATGGCTATCTTCAGGGGCTCCGTGATATCCCTGACCCTGCGAGTTACCTCCCTCACGAGGGGCTCCAGCTCGATCTGTATTCTGCCGCAGGTGGGACATGAAATGATCTCAGGCCCCCTGGAACGAAGATGAAGCGCCTTCAGTATGTCGTGGGCCGCCTCGACCTCTTTGAGCGGGTCGCCGGTCAAAGAGACCCTTATCGTGTCCCCTATACCGTCGAGCAGCAGTGCCCCGATCCCGATAGAGGATTTTATTGTCCCGTATCCGGGCAGGCCAGCCTCTGTTATCCCCAGGTGAAGGGGATAGTCGACACCTTCCGATATCAACCGATATGCGGCTACAGCGATCGGTACGTCGGATGATTTTATTGATATCACGACATCCTCGAAGCCCTTTTGCGCAAGGAGTTCCGTGTTTTTCACGGCGCTCTCAACAAGAGCCTCGGGCGAAGGGTAGCCGTACTTTTCGAGAATATCCTTTTCGAGCGATCCCGCGTTGACACCTACTCGGATGGGGATGGCTCTATCGCGCGCGGCGGAAACGACCTCTCTGATGGCCTGCTCCCCTCCTATATTGCCGGGGTTGATCCTGATCTTGTCGACACCGTTCTCGATCGCCTTAACGGCAAGCCTGTAGCTGAAATGGATATCGGCGACTACGGGTACGGGGCTGCCGGCGGTTATTTCACGAAGGCTGTCTGCCGCTTTGCTGTCCGGAACCGCAACCCGTACTATCTCACAGCCGGCAGACACGAGTTCCCTGATCTGGCGAAGTGTCGATGCAACATCACGAGTGTCGGTACTCGTCATGGATTGCACCGCGACCGGGCTTCCACCTCCAACCGGAACAGAGCCGACCATCACGCGCCGTGTTTTTCTCCTCGCCATCATAAGCATCTCCATCGGTTGTCCATAATCTAGCCGCCACACATGCATCACACAAGGCCGATGCCCGTGGACGTTAGCGCGGACCACATGTTCGTTGCAATTCTCTCTCCCATTGATAGATTAACTCTGACGAGCGAGTGGACTGTGCCGTTCAACAGGACAGTATGAAGAGCCAGACTGTGGTCGAGAAGGTAATCGATGATGCACAAATCCTTTAATTCGCGGGAAAAGCGCACGATCCTCTTTCTGGGATCGGCCCACGCCTTGACGCACGCCATGATGTTGTCATTTCCGGCCATCCTGATCCCGCTCATGGATGAGCTTGATCTGGATCTTTTTGGCGTGGGAGTACTCGGTAACATCGGCTACCTGTTGTTTGGACTGGGCGCTCTACCGGCGGGATTTCTGTCTGACAGATGGGGCACCAGGAAGGTGCTCTTCTTTTTTTTCGCGGGAGGGTGTGTCTCATGCCTCGCGATATTCCTCTCGCGGGGAGTCGTCACTCTGGCGATCGGCATGCTTCTGTCAGGCGCCTCCGCCAGCCTTTATCATCCAGCGGGTCTTTCCTGCATTACCCGGAGAGTTCGATCGAGAGGAAAGGCGCTTGGATACCACGGTATGGCCGGCAATGTAGGGCTCGCGACAGCGCCTGTCCTGGCGGCATGGTCCGCGGTGCATTACGGATGGAGATCGATCTATATGGTCCTGGCGATACTGTTCGGACTCATGGCGATTGTGGATTGCAGGAGTAACTTCTGGGAAGAGGACCGGAAGCGCGAGGGTCTGGAGGAAGACTCCGGTAGGGGGCGGACCTTCTCTGATGGAACTGAGAGGGGGTCGCTGGTCGTCCTTTATCTCATGCTGATACTCGCGGGCTTTATCTACAGGGGAGCGCTCACTTATCTTCCCGCATACCTGAGTTCTCCGACGGCAAACGGAAGAGGATGGGATCTGACCGTGAGCCAGGCAGGGTCGATGACAACACTGGCCCTTCTGCTCGGGATAGTGTCTCAGTGGATTGGAGGTAATCTCTCTCAGAGAGTAAGGCTTGAGTACCTGGGGCTTATTCTCATCCTGCTGGCTTTACCATTCCTGTTCCTTATGGGCCACTCGGGCGGAGTCACGTTGATGGCAGTGACCGCGCTTTTCATCTTTTTTTACTTCTGCTGGCAACCGGTGTCTAACGGACTTATCGCGCAGTATACGCACCACAGCTTAAGGAGCCTCGGATTCGGGCTCTCTTTTACGCTTTCATTCGGTGCCGGATCATTTGCCTCAAGCGTGGCGGGTAAGATAGGAGATGAGTATGGGCTGGACAATGTATTCACATTTCTCGGGGTGTTTCTTTCGGGTATTGCCATCCTGTCCGTCGTCCTTGTCTTCCTCGCAAGAAAAAGGAGGGTCAGGGAGAAACAGAAGGTTTGCGGGTACTGAGCACAGGGTCATGCGATGTTATTTATAGATGAAGTGGTGATACGTGTGAAGGCCGGAAACGGGGGCGATGGATGTGTGTCGTTCAGGAGAGAAAAGTACGTGCCAAAGGGTGGACCGGACGGAGGGGATGGTGGAAACGGTGGCAGCGTGTACCTGGTTACTGATCCTCACATGTCCACCCTGGCGGACTTCAGATACAACAGGGTCTACAATGCGGGAAATGGAGGGGTGGGAATGGGGAGGAAGAAGCATGGGAAAAACGGCGAAGACCTGAGGATTCCAGTGCCGGCGGGGACCCTCGTAAGAGAAGATGAGTCAAGACGCGTACTTGTCGATCTCGTAGAGCCCGGTCAGGATTTCCTTCTCGCGAGGGGCCGGCAACGTGTGGTCGCGGAGACGCGCTTCGGCAGGCCCACACACATCCGC
>CAZOAR010000034.1:0-28919 GCA_964577985.1 uncultured Gemmatimonadota bacterium
CCATTGCTGCTTCGCATGTCATCGCTGCTTTACATGTAATTGTTGCCTCACATGTAATTGTTGCCTAACATGTCATTCCCGCTTGTCGGGAATCCAATCGTGCAATCAGGCAGATTCCGGACAAGCCGGAATGACACGAAGAAAGTGAGGAAACTCCAGATCACTTGAGCATTGTCATTTTCCTGGTTATTACTTCCCTCCCGTATTGCAGCCTGTAGATGTAGATACCTGAAGGGGCCGCTTCTCCCCTGTCCGTCCTGCCATCCCAGGCAAACGAGTAGCTGCCTCCGGCGAGTTGCCGATCGAGGATCGTCTTGATGACGGCTCCCCTCAGGTTGTAGATCCTCAGAGTCGAATTACGGGTTTCTCCCCCCGGGAGATCAATTGTGAACGTGGTAGATGGGTTGAAAGGATTGGGGTAATTCTGCGATATCCCTACCGTACTGGGGATGGGGCCGGAATTGCCCTCCGCGTTGTCACCTACTCCCGCCGGCGCCTCAACGGTGACCGTGCCTTTCATGTCCAGGAGTTCGTGAGGTATGCAGAAATACGGAAAGAAGCCCTCTTCGTTGAATTGGTACGAAAACGTGGGGTCCGAGGAGGTCATCGGCTCATCCCATAGCATCCCTGCATCGGGGTCGGATGAGCCCGTGCCATTTGTCGTCGTATGAGTTCCAGATTCCCATGACCACTTAACGACCTCTCCCATGGGGATTACTATGTCCCGTGGGGCGAATTCAAAGTTCCTGACCTTGACCTCAACCTCAGCGACTGCATCGTCAATCGGGGTCATAGCGACAATGAATGTAAACGTCAGTGCGGCAAGCACGGTCCTCGCAAAGCATTTCGCAGCACTCCTCATTATCTTCCTCCTTGTCTCTTTCTGTGATGCAATTTCAAGAAACATCATCGACAGATCTCTTTCTATTTGATGCGTACTTGGGCAGAACGATGTCAAGGCTGGGAAGGAAATGGCGGATTCTCAGGGGCGAGCCTCGGTTGCTGTTCGTATCGATTTCTCAATATCATCCCTGGCCTTCGGGATATTCCTTGAGAGAACTTCGTGACCGTTTTTTGTGACCAGTACCATGTCCTCTATCCTCACACCTATCTCTTTTTCCGGTACGTATATCCCCGGCTCGACCGTAAGGATCATTCCCGGCTCCAGCGGAAGGCTGTAATCTCCGGCGTCGTGGACATCGAGACCGACAAAATGCCCTGTCCCGTGTATGAAGTATTTTCCATATCCCTTGTCATCGATGAACTGGTATGCGGTCGAGTCGACGTCTTCCCTGTAAACGGCCCCGGGCCTGATTTTCTCGATGGCCCTTCGCTGTGCCTCGAGAACGATGTTATATATCTCTGCCTGCTCTTCTGAAAACCTTCCAGACACGGGTAGCGTCCGGGTTATATCCGCGCAGTAGTGACCGTACCGCGCCCCGATATCCAGGACGAGGAGGTCTCCTTCCTTCATCATCCTGTTGTTATTGGAGTAGTGAAGCACTGTCGAGTTAGGGCCGGAACCCACGATCGAGGAAAAGCAGGGTCCTTCGCCCCCGCCGAAACGGAACTCGTACTCGACAGTGGCCTCAACCTGATATTCGTAAACACCCGGCTCGATAAGCTTCATGGCCTCGGAGATCGCCCGGTCGGTAAGGCTGATCGACTTTCTGATAAGGTCCAGTTCCCCGGAGGACTTTACCTGCCGCATGCGTGCTATGACGGGTGAGAGATCTCTTACGGTGATAAAGGGGTTATGCTCCTGAAAAGACCTTATCCAGAACTGGTCCCGCGACATGGGGCTCGACACGCCGGCCATCTCTGCGGAGAGATGAATCTCCGATTCATTTCTGAGGAAAGTGGCGATATGAGCCTGTATCTTGTCTATTTCGAAGATCTTATCCACTCCGAGCTCCTTCTCGGCGTCCGCTCCGGGTCCTTTCTTCGCACCAGTCCACCTCTCTCTGGCTTCGTCTCGCGCGGGCAGATACAATATCTCCTTGAGAATGCTCCCCCTGGAGCGCAGCCGCTTTCCCTCCGGGAGAAGGATGAGCGCGGCGTCCGGCTGATCGATGCCGGTAAGGTAGTAAAAATCACTTCGCTGGCCCGCCGATTCATACTCCTCGCCTGAACCCCTTCCCCATACGACGGCCACGCCATCGGCAAGCTCGTCGCTGAGCGCACTTCTCCTATCCTCGTACGTATCAGCGGACAGCTGAGCATGTAACAGCGTGCAGATCAGCAGCGACAGTGTGCTGAGTGTAAACCTTCTCATTATGTTAACCTCCTGTTGTGCGGATCAGGCAGGATGCGGGCGATACTCCCGGAATGCAACATATTCAGCCGGACACGGCTTGTCAAGGACTGTGTGGGCCTTTCGGCGTTCCGTCATGCGCAGGTCTGGCTGCTTATGCCGCTCCGAGCGAAGGGGCAAAAACCTTGACAAATGGCCATTCCAACACTATATTTAACAAAAATTAAGCAATAACTCGGGTCCCGCTATATCTGTCTGTTCAACTCTTCAGGATTCGAGCTAACGGGATAATCATTCAGGCAAGTTCAAGAAAGAGCGACTGGACACTGCCCCCTATCAGAGACGCGTAGCCAGCTATGATGTCATTTCTGAGCGTTGTCTGAGAGGGGCTTTTGCTTTTTGAAGAGGATGCTGCCTTGAAAAGACTTATTATGATCGTCTTGGTATCGCCCCTGGCGATAGTGATGCACCAGGGCTTCGTTTCCCGTGGGAGCGTGGATGATATCGCCCTTTCGGGTAAACACACCGTCATCAGTCAAGACAACGAGGGAGGTCGTGAGCAGGAACCGGTCTATGGCGAGCCTTCGAGCTCCTTCCGGCTGGCGCGGGAAAAGTATCCAGCGGAATACAAGGCCTATGCCAGGTTCTACGCGGGCAGGCGCGGGTGGAGCGAGTTTACGGCACCGGGAATCCCGATTGAGCAGAACAGCCTGGTCATGAAACATATAAGACAATTCCAGACGACACGTCGCGTTGATTTTGCGTCGCGTCTCAAACGAGCGGGCACGTATCTTCCCCTGGCGAGGAAGATCCTTGTGGAGAACGGGTTGCCGGGGGAACTCGTGTGCCTCGCCATGGTCGAGTCCGGTTTTGATCAACGGGCCTTGTCAAGAGCGAAAGCCGCAGGTCCCTGGCAGTTCATGCCGGAGACCGCGCGAATGTATGGCCTGCGAGTGGATGGTTGGGTCGACGATCGGATGGACCTTGAAAAATCAACGATGGCGGCATCCAGGCTTCTTCTTAAGCTTTACGGCAAGTACCACTCGTGGGATCTTGTGATCGCGGCGTACAACTCGGGTGAAAAGCGGGTCGATAGAATTACGAGCAGAACAGGTTCCAGGGATTTCTGGAAGCTGGCAGGAAGGGGATTTTTCAGCACGGAAACCCGGTATCACCTGATAAAGTTTCATGCTGCCGTTACCATAATGAGGGACCTCGATGGGTATGGATTCGCAGATGTGGAGATTGACCCACCACTCCTCTTTGAGAAGGTGGAAACGCCCGCGGGAATGACGCTCGATGGGATTGCCCACCTCCTCGATGTTCCCCAGGGGGTATTGAAAGAGCTGAATCCTCAACTTGTCCAGGCTGAGACTCCTCCCGACGTGCCTCTGTATCCTTTGAGGGTGCCTGTTGGGATTGGGGAGATAGCCGGAGGAAACCTTCCCGCGGTGCCCGTTTCTTGACATTCCCGGCCCGTTTGTTATATTGGGTAAACTCAGGAAAGTATATCTTGTCCTTGATGAACTGCAATCGATGAGATACCTGAGAGACCTCAATAATTCCCTGGAGGAGCGACATGAGTATGGAATTAGGCCTCACCTTTGACGATGTGTTGCTCACCCCTCTTCGCTCCTCAGTCCTGCCAAAAGAAGTAGATATAAGGACACGGCTCACCAGAGAGCTCCGACTGGAAATCCCACTGCTCAGCGCGGCGATGGACACGGTGACCGAATCGTCTATGGCGATAGCGATGGCACGCGAGGGGGGAATCGGTGTAATTCACAAGAATCTCTCCATCAAGCGACAGGTCGAGGAGGTCGATCGCGTCAAGCGGTCAGAGAGCGGTATGATTCAGAATCCGTTCACGCTTGCGCCCGACAAGAAGATCTGCGACGCGAGGGAATTGATGCAGAAATTCAAGATATCCGGCGTGCCTATTACCGATCGATCCGGCAGGCTTGTGGGTATCATAACCAACAGGGATCTCCTCTTCGAGACGAATTTCGAACGTCAGATAGGCGAAGTGATGACAAAAACCGGGCTGATCACCGCGCCATTGGGGACCACGCTCGAGGACGCCGTCGACATCCTCCACAAGAACAAGATAGAGAAACTGCCTGTTGTGGACAAGGAGGGAATTCTCAGGGGTCTTATAACAGTCAAGGATATCAACAAGAAGAAGAAGTATCCCCTTGCCTGCAAGGACAGGATGGGGAGGCTTATGGTTGGGGCCGCGGTGGGCGCGTCTGAGGATCTGCTGGAAAGGGCTCAGGCCCTGGTGGATGTGGGTGTGGATGTGCTCGTTCTGGACTCGGCGCATGGGCATTCAGAGAGGATTCTGAAGGCGGCTGAGAAGTTGAAGGCGAATTTTCCGCAAGTGCAGCTGATCGGAGGGAATGTGGCAACCCCCGAGGGCGCGCTCGACATGATACAGAGCGGTGTGGACGCGATAAAGGTGGGAGTTGGACCCGGGTCGATCTGTACAACCAGGGTTGTCACCGGCATTGGTGTCCCTCAGTACACAGCGATTCGGCAATGTTCCCGTGTGGCAAGAGAGAACGGAGTACCTCTCATAGCCGATGGAGGAATCCGCTATTCCGGGGACCTGGTGAAGGCACTCGCCGTAGGCGCCGATACCGTTATGGTCGGCAATCTGTTCGCCGGGACGAACGAAAGCCCTGGAGAGTCTGTGCTCTACGAGGGCAGAAGTTATAAGATATACAGGGGTATGGGATCGCTCGGCGCAATGAAGGCCGGTAGCGGCGACCGTTATTTCCAGGAAGGGGAAATGGCAGTTGACAAGCTGGTTCCGGAAGGCCTGGAGGGGAGGGTACCGTACAAAGGGATGGTTGCGGAGACGATATATCAGATGATAGGAGGACTGAGATCGGGCATGGGATACTGTGGAGCGGCTACCATACAGGAGCTTCAGGAGAAGGCGCATTTTATCAAGATCACCAGCCATGGGTTGAAGGAGAGTCATCCTCACAATATCGATGTCACGAAACAGGCGCCGAACTACTCGTGACGGGGCGTTGAGATGAACGAGGAGCTGGGGCGATACAAGGGCAAAAGGATAGCCGTTCTCATGGGTGGGAACTCTGGGGAACGGGAAATCTCGCTGAAGTCTGGTGCGAGAGTGCTCGATTCTCTTCTCTCACAGGGGTTTGACGCGATTGAAATCGATGTGGACCGTGATATCGCGTCGAGGCTGGTTGCGGAGGGGATTGATGTCGCGCTGATAATGCTGCACGGCCGCTATGGCGAAGATGGCACCATTCAGGGGCTGCTGGAGCAACTTGGCATTCCCTATACGGGCTCCGGAGTCCTCGCGTCGGCGCTGGCCATGGACAAACTGTTCTCCAAGAAGCTCTTTGGTGTTGCCGGAATTCCCACACCCGAATGTGTCGAGATTTCCACCGGGTCGGATATCGACGAGGTTGTGGATATCATCAAAAGGGCACTGTCGTTCCCGGTGGTTGTCAAACCGGTGGATGAAGGCTCCAGCCTCGGTGTGGTTATCGCTTCCGACGAGACTCGCCTGAGAGAAGCAATAGAGGAGAATCGCAGGGATTACAGCCGCGTGTTTGCCGAACGATTTGTCGAAGGTACCTCAGTAACGGTCGGGATAGTAGGAATGGGCCAGCGCACAAGAGCACTCCCCGTCCTGGAATTGAGAGCCAGGAACGAATTCTATGATTACGAAGCTAAGTATACACCAGGCATGACGGAGTTCATATGTCCGGCACGGCTCGAAAAGAACGTTTATGATCTCACACAGCATTACGCCTTGAGCGCACACAACTGTCTGGGTTGCAGGGGCTTTTCCAGGGTCGACATTGAGGTCGACGAATCGGGCACACCATATGTTCTGGAAGTGAATACCATACCAGGCATGACCAAGCTGTCAGACCTCCCGGCAGCGGCGGAGGAAGGCGGCATGAGCTACGGAGAACTCGTTAGCGAAATTCTCAGGAGTGCCTCTCCTGGTTTTCATTGATGAGCCAATTGTCATGTTGGATGTGTCATATAGACACATAATGGGTGGGCAATATTTTTGTATTGACAACCGAGACAAAATTTCCTATACTATATATGACTTCTTGTGTGCGGCAAATACAAAAGCTTGTATATAGTGGCACAATGGTTGCTTGTTTCTCATGGTAACGATTACCAATCTGGAGATCTCCTTATGGCTGGTATCGCGAGGTGGGAAGATTACGGCCATAAGGGTATCTTTTCTTCAATCAATTATTAACGATCTCGAGGGAAGGCAGTAATGGCAGATAATTTCGCTATCAACGATAAAGTCATGCACCCCCATTATGGTGCCGGTTACGTGCGGAGAGAAGGCTTCAAGGAAGTTGACGGCAAGAAAATCAAGTGCATTGAGATCGATACCCTCTTCACGAGGACCAAGGTGTTCGTTCCTCTCGAGAGCATCAAGATGGCTGGTTTGCGCAAACCGATCGGGCAGAGAAAGGTCAAAGCGATAATGGATCTTCTCCAGTCTCCCAGGGAGATCCTGCCCAAACGCCATAGAACGAGGATTCAGCAGCTCGAACAGAAGCTGAAGACGGGGAAATCCGAGGACTGTGCGGCGATAATGAGGGATCTTTATGAGCGGTACGCCGAGGGAAGCCTGTCAATGACGGAAAGAAGGATCTTTGAGAAGGTGAGGAACCTTCTTTCCAGCGAAATCGCAATCGCCAAGAACATCACGCTGGCGAAGGGAAAAGAAAAAATCAACAAGGAATTGGCCAAGAGAGAGAATTCTTCAAAGAAGTGAGCACTCCCTGATTCGCTGTGAAGAAAGTGAGGTCCCCGGATGAGACAGGTTGCCACGAAGGCAAGTAGCAAGAAAGGGAGCAAGAGGAGCTTAAACTACAAGGACGAGACGCTCGATCTCTATTTGAAGGAGATCGACACCTACGACCTGATCACGCGTGAAGAAGAGTATCAATTAGCCAAAGAAATAAAAGCCGGGAAGGATGAGGCTTTAAACAAGCTTGTTCGTTCCAATCTCCGGTTCGTTATTACCGTCGCCAAGCGGTATCAGAACCGGGGTCTCTCCCTGATAGACCTCATAGCCGAAGGAAATCTTGGACTGATAAAGGCCGCACAGCGTTTTGATGAGACGAAAGGCATCCGTTTTATCTCCTACGCGGTCTGGTGGGTCAGGCAGTCTATTCTGCAGGCGCTCGCGGACCAGACACGCGTTTTCCGGATTCCGATCAACCGGGCGGATACGATACACAAGTTGCGGCGCAGGTCGAATGACCTCAGGCAGGAACTCGGGAGAGAACCCACCAGCCTTGAAATATCCGAGGGCATGAACATGGGGGTGGATGAGATCAGCCAGCTCCTCTCGGTGGTAAAATCTCCCTTCTCTCTGGACAACCCTGTGTTTTTTGGTGAGGATGACCGCAAGTTGCTCGAGTGCGTGTCTGACGACGACAATCCACGTCCCGACGATGTGGCGTACGAGAATATCAGGACCGAGGTGATCGAGAACATCCTCGGAACCCTCAAGGAGAGGGAAACGATCATCTTAACCCTCTATTTCGGACTTGGCGACCGCGACCCTATGACTCTGGAGGAAATAGGCAGTATCCTCGGAATCACCCGGGAACGTGTCCGCCAGATAAAAGAAAAAGCCCTCGACAGACTTCGGCATGTTTCGCGAAAAAGGAAGCTGGAGGCATATCTGAATTAGTCGGCGGTGCAGATGGTTTTTCTGGCTCGCAGTCATGGTCGATTCGCCGGCACAGAGGGAAAAGCATAGTGTGCAATTGAGACAGTGAGGGGGGCCTGATGTCCCCCCTTTTCTTTTGCCTGTTCAACATGTTCAACAACGAGAGAATCGGTAATATGCAGGTCACTCGCCTGTTCAGGATGTGGAATTTCAGAGACACCGGGAAGTGGATGGTGTATGCCATGATAATAGGCGCCGTGACGGGTCTTGGTGCCATTCTGTTCCACGTAATGCTCGACTACGCCTCTCAAATCTTCCTGAAGGGCCTTGCGGGATTCTATCCTCCGGTCCCGGGGGGAGAGGGGGGTATCATCAAACCCGATGGCGTTGAGGTGAATAAGTGGATATTGCTTCTTGTCCCGGCCATTGGGGGGCTTATCGCGGGATTTATCATATTCAAGTGGGCACCGGAAGCTGAGGGACACGGCACCGACGCCGTGGTCGATTCGTTTCATCGGTTCAAGGGAAGAATAAGGGGAAGGGTACCTTTCCTGAAGGCTATTGCATCGGTCCTGACGATCGGGACAGGTGGGTCGGCCGGAAGGGAGGGCCCCGTGGCGCAGATAGGGGCTGGTGCGGGCTCGTTCCTGGGAGAGAGGCTGGGGGTAAGGAACTACGAGAGGAGGATCATGATCATGGCGGGTGCCGCCGGCGGGATTGGAAGTATCTTCAAGTCTCCTCTCGGTGGCGCGATCTTCGCCGTTGAGGTTCTCTACAAAGATGACTTCGAATCTGAAGCGCTTATCCCCTGCATTATTTCATCGATAGTCGCGTATTCGATCTATTGCAGCTATACTGGTTGGGGATCGCTGTTCACGACCCCGAATTATGTCTTCGACAGCCCGCTGACGCTTCCCTTCTATGCCGTCCTGGGCTTCGCGTGCGCGCTTCTCGGGGTGGTCTACATAAAGTGTTTCTATGGTCTGCGAGATCACTTTTTCAGAAAGATAGCCATACCGCCTCATCTGAAACCCGCTATCGGGGGCCTCTTACTCGGCGGGCTCGCCTACTATTTTCCACAGGTGCTGGGGGGCGGATATGGCTGGATCCAGATGTCGCTAAATGGCCAGATGGCTGTCAACCTGATGCTGACCCTCTGCCTGGTGAAAATCGCGGCGACCTCATTCACAATCAGTTCCGGAGGCAGCGGTGGAGTATTCGCCCCTTCGCTTTTTATCGGCGCAATGCTTGGAGGTGTCTTCGGCCACGTCCTGCACCAGACCCTGCCGGAGATAATCACCCAGCCGACGTCTTTTGTCCTCGTGGGCATGGGGGCCTTTTTCGCAGGTGCGGCGAATGTGCCGATATCTGCCCTGATCCTGGTGAGCGAGATGGCGGGGAATTATCAGCTTCTCGCGCCCATGATGCTCGTCTCAGCCATAGCGTATCTCTTTACGAGGAGGTGGACGATCTACGAAAAGCAGGTAATGAATAGGAAGGAATCACCTGCGCATCTCGGAGACCTGACGGTGAACGTGCTGGAGCAGCTCAGTGTGAAGGACATATTCGACGGGGAGAAAGAAGTAACCGTAGTACCAGCATATCTTCCCCTCCGGGAGATAATACCGCTCATCTCCGACAAGAAAGACACCCACTTTCCGGTGGCGGATGCCGACAACAAGCTTGTCGGGATACTCTCGCTCAAGAACATCCGGTCGGTCCTGTTCGAAGAGACCGTGCAGGACCTTCTCGTCGCCGAGGACCTGATGACCGACTTCAAGGCGGTCTCACTGGAGGAAGACCTTTACAGCGCTCTGATAAAGTTCATAGAGTGCAACTACGGCCAGATGCCGGTGGTGTCCGACAGGAATCCCGACACGGTGCTTGGCATGCTCAGTCACGAGGATCTGATTGGCGCGTATGACAGGACAATAGTCGCCAGAAAGCTCGAGGAGAGCGAGTAATCCTGAGCAGAGCCGGTCCTGCGCTAACGCAACAGGATCATCTTCCTCGTCTCCGTCCAGTTGTCCGCTGTAACGCGGTAGAGATAGACTCCCGACGACACGGGCTCACCCCGGGCATTCCTGCCGTTCCTGTTGACCTGATACGTCCCTGCCTCCTGCTTCGCATCGATAAGGTCGAGCACCGGGCGGCCTCTGACATCGAAGATGGATATCCGCACACCCACCGCGCGCGGGGCGGGCCGTCCCGCGATACAGGAGACTGCAATGAGGAGCAGCAGGGCGAAGGATATGAGAGAAGCATTCCTGAGCATCACAAGCCCCTTGTGTGCGGAGGGATGAATTGCCATCAAGAGAATAAGAGATGCCCTGACGCCTGTCTATCGTGCGGCATTTGACAGACTTTTGTCAATAGTGTTATACTTTTGTCTCGTGGACGAGAAGCATGATACGGGGCACCGAGCGAAATCCGTACGTCGCCCTGGCCGCTGAAATGAGACCGACGCTCCTCGGGCCGCCGGGCTGATCCTCAATTCAGTATCCCGCTCTACCGAAGGAGAATGGAATAAGATGGATCGACTGAAAGAAAAATTGAAAGGAGTGGCTAAACGAGCTGCCGGGAACAATCTGTGGCGTCAGAGGGAGTGTTTTAATCTTATTCCTTCCGAGACGACCCCGAGCCTGATAGTAAAGGTCTGCGAGATATCGGACCCGGCCGGGCGCTACGCCGAGCACCGGACCATGAAAGGGGATGAGGTCTATTTCTACCAGGGTACCGACTTTATCCGGGAGATAGAGATAGAGCTGAAGGCCGAGCTTTCCACTTTCTTCTCCGCTCCGCTCGTTGAGACACGACCGATAAGCGGGCAGATGGCGAATGAAGTCGTGTTCAAGGCGATGGTGAAGTACGTTAACGCGGGGCGCTCGGAGGGCGATGGTTTCCGCAGGATGAGTGGCGTGATGAACAACGACCTGTCGCTCGGGGGGCACCTCAGCGCTCAACCGATGGGCTCTCTCTTCAATTTTGTAGACGTGGATCAATCGACCGGCAGGGAGAGGGTGATCAATTTTCCTGTCCGGCCGGAGGACCCCTACCGGATCGATGTAGAGAAGATGGCCAGGTTGATCGAGCGGGAAATGCCCGACCTGATCGTATTCGGCAAGAGCATGTTCATTCACGCGGAACCGGTGCGGGAGGCCGTGCAGGTCGCGCGATCACTCGATCCCGCCCCGTTTATCATGTACGATATGGCCCATGTGCTAGGGCTCTACGGTGCCTTTCAGCGCCCGTTCGACGAGGGAGCCGATGTCGTCACCGGTAGCACTCACAAGACGTTCTTCGGGCCGCAACGGGGTGTGATACTTTCAACCCTCGACCCCGGCAGCGGGAGGGGCAGGCTCTGGAATCATATCGTGAATCGCGCCTTCCCCGGCTCGACCAGCAACCACCATCTCGGCACACTCCTGGCGCTCCTGGTCGCTACAACCGAGATGAATGCATTCAAGGATGAATATCAGAGCCAGGTTATCCGGAACGCGAAGGCGTTCGCCGGGGCGCTGGCTGAGCAGGGGTTGCACGTGGAAGGGGACTCGTCGCTGGACTACACCGAGACCCACCAGGTCCTGATCCGGGTCGAGGGAGACGGCATGGGCACGGAGATCTCCAGGCGGTTGGAGACGAATAACATAGTGACCAACTACCAGGCACTCCCCGGGGATCAGAGCTTTCTCGCGCCAAGCGGTATCCGCATGGGCACACAGGAGATGACACGCTTCGGCATGGTGGAAGACGACTTCGCTCCTCTGGCGGATCTTATCGGCGAGGTAGTCCTGCGCGATGGCGACGTGCAAGCCGAGGTGAAGGAGTTCAGGAAGAATTTCCAGGAGATGAGGTTTACTCTCCCCATCGAGGATAGTGCAGGAATCGCGGCCGAGATACTCTCTTCGAACTTCCCATCCTCGGAGTATGCGGAGAGATTCGCAGAGAATCTTCTGGATGCCTCTCGATAGGAAAGAAACGGTCAAAACCCTTGATTTTACAGGGGAAAGGCCTTAAATTAAGAGATTTAATATTCCCCATACCCGCTGACACTAACATTGGTGTGGGGATATTTTTTACGGTCCGGGCCGGTTGAGAGAGACGGAAAAATGGCGAATATGGTATATCGACTCGATGCCCATCAACGCAGGACGGGCGTCGTCAATTATCTCTTGAGGAGGAGTGCAAAATGATAGAGCCGCATGGCGGAAAACTGGTGGACAGGCTTCTCAAAGGCGAGGAGAGACAAGCCGCGATTGAGAGGTCGGGAGAGCTGAAGAGTATTGCCCTCGCGAAAGACTATATTGTCGATCTCAAGAATATCGCGTGTGGCCGTTATAGCCCCCTGGAAGGTTTTATCACGGAAGACGATTTCAGGAGCATTCTCCTGGAGAACAGGCTGAAGGACGGCACGGTCTGGACCATCCCTATCGTGCTCGATGTCGATGAGTCAACCGCATCGGGCCTGAATGAGGGCGATGACCTGCTCCTTACCAGTGAAGATGGAACCCCTGCGGCGATTATGCATCTCGAGAGTAGATTCTCCGCCGACAGGGGCGAATACTCCAGGGCGGTCTTCGGAACGGATGACAGATCTCATCCCGGAGTGGAGAGAGTCTTCTCGATGAAAGACGTCTTTCTTGGAGGGAAGATCGATCTCATCGACGATTCGAGAGAGCCATTCCCGGCGCATAACCTGACTCCGGCCGAGACGAGGAAGATATTCGAGGAGAGAGGCTGGAAGACGGTCGCCGGTTTTCAGACCAGGAATACGCCTCACATGGGCCACGAGAACATGCAGAAGACGGTTCTCGCGCTGGTAGACGGTCTTTTGATCCATCCCGTCATCGGGAGGAAGAAGAAGGGCGATTTCAGAGACGAGGTTATCCTCCGGTCATACGAGGCGTTGATAGAGAACTACTTTCCCGGAGAACGGGTTCTCCTCTCTATACTTCCCATGGAGATGCGCTACGCCGGCCCCAAGGAGGCTGTCCATCACGCCATCATCCGCAAGAACCATGGCTGCACGCACCTGATCGTAGGCCGCGATCATGCGGGAGTGGGTAACTTCTACGCCTCGGAGGCCGCCATCGAGATATTCGAACAATTCCCGGATCTCGGTATTCAGCCAATCACGATCAGGGGTGATTTCTTCCATTGCAAACGCTGCGGGCACCTTGCCAGTGAAAGGACCTGCTGTCACGATGAGAGCGAGCACCTCAATTTCAACGGGACGGCGATTCGGAAGATGCTTGTGGAAGGTGTGGTCCCGCCCCCGGAGTTGATAAGGGTGGAGGTGTATGAAGCTGAAAGAGAGTTCGACGACCCTTTTGTGGGTTAATGAACTCTTTCTCTTATAGATATCTCCAGAAGGAGGAGCAAGAGCGTGAAAGCGAAGAGAGTACTTGTTATCGGGCTTGACAGCGCGCCGCCGAAACAGGTTTTTGAAGAATGGACAGATCAGTTGCCGAACTTCAGGAAACTGATGGATGAGGGTGTGTACGGACCGCTGAAGAGTACAATCCCGGCCATAACATGCCCCGCCTGGATGAGCATGATGACGAGCAGAAACCCCGGACAGCTCGGTTTTTACGGCTTCAGGAACCGCCGGGACTTCTCGTATGAAGACTACTGGATAGCCAACTCCAGATACGTGAGGGAAGATACCGTGTGGGACATTCTCTCCAGGGAGGGCTTGAAGGTCGGTCTGGTAGGTGTCCCGCAGACGTATCCGCCCAAGCCGGTCAATGGTTTCATGATCACATCATTCCTGACGCCGGGTATCGAGAGCAGATATACATATCCGGAGGAACTAAAGGAGGAGATAAGCTCCATCGTCGGCAAGTATATCATCGACTGTGAGAACTTCCGCACGAATGACAAACAGGTGCTCCTCGACGAAATATATGAGATGACGGAGAAGCGCTTCAAGCTCGCGAAGACCTTCATCAGGGAGAAGCCGTGGGACTTCTTCATGATGGTCGAAATGGGGACCGACCGGATTCAGCACGGCTTCTGGAAGTTCTGCGACAAGGAGCACTTCAAGTATGAGGCGGGCAATGAGTTCGAGAGTGCCTTCATTGATTATTACAAGTACCTCGATCGGGAGATAGGAGAGATCCTGGAACTTGTGGATGATGAGACGGCTGTCATAGTCGTCTCGGACCATGGTGCCAAGAAGATGGATGGCGCGATCAATGTAAATGACTGGCTCTACAAGGAAGGATATCTGAGACTCCTCGAAGAGCCCGACGGGATCATTCGCTTCGCCGACGCGAAGGTAGATTGGGAGAACAGCGTGGCGTGGGGACTTGGCGGCTATTACAGCAGGATCTTCCTGAACGTGAAAGGCCGCGAGAAGACGGGTGTGATCGAACCGGCGGACTTTGAAAAAGTGAGGGATGAGATCAAGGCCGGGCTCGAGTCCATCAAGGGACCGGAAGGCCAGGATATCGGGACCATCGCGCACAGGCCCCAGGACGTCTACACCGGCAAATATGTCGATGAGGCGCCCGATCTCATAGTTTATTTCGGCAACCTCGACTGGAGGGCCACCGGTTCCATAGGGCACGACTCGCTCTATTCGTTCGACACCGAGATCGGCCCGGACGATGCCGTTCACGCGCAGCACGGTATTTTCATGTTGAGGGCACCTGGAGTTGAAGGAGGAAGAAGGATCGAGGGATTGCACATCATGGACGGGGCCCCGACAGTCCTGTCTCTGCTGGGGGTCCCTGTCCCCGATGAAATGGAAGGAAAGTCAATTTTTGATACGCTGAGAGGAGGCGTCTGATGGAGCTGAAGAAAGGCACACTGATCTGGTTCACTGGAATCCCCGCATCGGGGAAATCGACTATCGCCGCCGAGGTCGAGAAAGAGCTGAAGAGACGCGGCATAAAGATCGAAAACCTGGACGCAGACGAGATAAGGGCCAATCTGAGTCCTGACCTTGGCTACACGGCGGAGGCTCGCAATATCAACACGAAGAGACTGGCGTTCATGGGCAAGATCATGGCGAGAAACGGCGTCTGTACCGTGGTGGCGGCTGTCTCATCCCTGAGGGAGTTCAGAGACCGTGCCAGGGACTGGGTCGAGCAGTTCGTTGAGGTCTGGGTCAAGTGCCCCGTCGAAGAGTGCCAGAGCAGGGATCCCAAGGGCCTTTATGCCAAGGCTGAGCGGGGAGAGGTCAATGACATCGCCGGTCTTCACCAGCCATACGAGGAGCCCCTGAACGCCGAACTTGTACTCGATACGGCCAATTCCACGGTCGAGGAGTGCAGCGCGAAGGTCATGGGCAAACTGGAAGAACTCAAGTACATTCCGGTCGAGGAGAAACCTGCCGGGGCATACTCTGAAAAGGACGAAGAGACGATCATGGACCGGCTTAAGGGCCTCGGTTACGTCGAATAGGGCTGGGCACGGCGGCAAGCCGAATTTGTGAACATTTGAGGCAGTTGAAGGGGTGACCGGGGGGTCGCCCCTTTTTTCGATATGTAGCTCTTGATACCAGAATCCTTATGAAATGATTTTCGCCCGGCAGGGATCTCACGATGGACAATCTCCGTACCGTCGGAGCGAGCGAAAACTGCTCCGGAGCGGGAAAGCGATCCCGGGCCGGACCTGGTCCGGATCAATTGATCCGTCAGATAGTCTCAGAGAGCAAGTGGTTCTTATGACCTGTTACATCAAGAAATCACTCGTTGTGCTTATTCTCCTCATGGCGGGAGCTGCGCATTCCCATGCGGGGGATTGTTCCCGGAGGTGGTTCGTCATGGGTGGAGTAGAGGGTAGCCTGAGAAAGGTGGTGGCTTCGAGTAAGGATGAGATATGGTTGTCCGGCAGATCGTCCGGGCTGTGGCACTACGACGGCGATTCGTTGTCTCGAGTCCTGCCCGAAACGATCCGGTTCGGAGCGGATGCCCTCGATGTGACAGGGAAAGGGGATATATGGATAGAGACTCACGGGTCGGTTGGGCGAGAACAGGTCCTGTTGCATCTGAAGAACGGGAAGGAGGTCCACTGCTCTCAGACGGTTGAATGTGGCTGGATTCAGGACATCGACATGATCAACGAAGACGAAGGCTGGGCGGTGGGGAACAATGGCGCCCTTCTCAGGTGCAGCGCGCACAACTGGGAAATTGTCGATACCGATTATTCCAACTATCTGTATGATGTGGAGTTTCTTGACGCAAGCTATGGCTGGATTGTCGGCACGGAAGGGTTCCTGGGGGAATATGACGGCGGAGAGTGGAAAGTCATCGACCAGGGGCTTCCATCGGTGAACTTCAGGTCAGTGTCGATTGTGAGGCGGGGAGATGTATGGGTTGTGGGAGATAAGGGGACCATTCTCCATCTCTCGAACGGCACCTGGAATAGTGTGGATTCTCCAACACGAAATAATCTGCACTGTATCGAGATGACCGGTCCGGAACATGGATGGATTGGCTCTTTTTCGGGTGAAATCGCGGAATATCAGGATTCCAGGTGGAGATTGTGCAAGAGCCCCGTGAGCGGACAGATAAATGGTCTCGATGTCTGTCAGGGAAACGTGTGGTTCGTTCTCAGATCCGGCGAGGTAGTCAGGAATCTCACGAAGGAAGTCCCTCAGTTCAGGGATGGCACGATCGACTATGGCCTGGTCTACAAGGGAGCGGTCTTCTCGCCGCATGTAGTCGATTTGAATGGTGACGGAAGAGAGGACCTCTATGTCGAGACCAGGGACGAAGAGGATCTCGTATATATCAACAGAGGGAACAGGTTCGAAAAACCTGTGGGCGGGACAGGTATTGAGCGGAGCAGGGTCTCCGGTTTTACCGCTATGCTCTTCTCGGTGTCGTTCGGGGACTATGAAGGCGATGGAGACATCGATTGCTTTATGGTCGATCCTCATTCGCGGGAAGTCTTCAAACTCTTTCTCAATGACGGAGCGGGGAACTTTATGCCTCGAAACCGGTTCGTCGGGACAGACCGCCCGGACGTAGAAGATAACAGCTGGAATTCCCTCAAGTTCGTCGATTTTGGCGGTTCCCCGGGAAGCTCCATTTTCTTTACCAGTTGCGCTCAGTATAATGGTCCCATAAACTCCAGTTCGATCTTCAACGTGGGAGAAGATCTGCTTCTCGAGGCCCAACCCACGTCTATCGGCAACGATGTGGGGTTCCTCGCGTTTACGTTCGGAGACCTGAACGACGATGGTTACGTCGATGCTATCACAATGTCCACCGGCGAGTGGTGCGATTTGAGCGCATATATCAACCGGAGAGGAGTCGGTTTCGACAGAAAGCCAATCAGTGTTACAAATCGTCCGTCGGACTGCTACGATGCCACCTCTCTGGCTCTCGCGGATCTTAACAACGACATGATGCTGGACATCATCATGGTAGAGCAGAAAGGCGGTCTGCGAATACTGCTTCAGACGGGGGAACTGGAATTCACGGATCATACGAGGGAATCCGGTCTTGATAGCCTTACCGTGATGAGTCTCTATTATCCACCGGCGATCGGTGATCTCGATAACGATGGAGATCTTGATATCGGCTATTTCCCCAGGCTTCTGGACTACAGGGAGATCGGCAGGATATACCAGAACGATGGACATGCGAGATTTGAAGATGTGTCGGCCGTGGCAAACATAGAGGATATCAGTGGTCTCCCCGTTTTTCTGGATTGTGACGGTGACGGTGATCTTGACATTTATGTGGCTCATGAGTCTGAGGCGGCCAGGAAAAGCTCCAAGTTTTTTGTGAACCTCCATGATAGAAAAGACTTTATGGGGATAGACGTGCGAGGAGCCAGGAGGGATTTCTTCGCGATCGGGGCAACGGTCAAGCTCTTCGACGAAGGACACCTCGGGGAACATGAGTATTTCAGGGGAATGCGGATCGCAGGTCTGGGCGATAATCCCCTGGTGACAGACAGCCCGGGGCATGTTCATTTCGGGGCGCCGGACGGAAAGTATGACATTGAGGTCACATTCCCCGGCGGAAAGAAGGTGGTGAGAAGAGGAGTTCCGTCTGGGTGTCGTGTTACAATTCACGAGGAGGAGTGGCCCTCGAGAGACCTGCTCGTGCTTCGCAACGCCATCGACACGTTCCGTGCCAAAGAGGCCGTGCTGGCAAACATCATGATATTCGTGCTGCTCTCGTCCCTGCTGGCCTGGGTCCTGAAGAGGGCAGGTGGTGTGCTCCTCCGGGAACGAGCACTGGCATTCGCTCTATTCGCCCTCCTCGCGCTCGTATTCTTCTATCTGAAGTATCGGTGGATCGACTATGGGTTCTTTCGAAGAGAGGTCCTTCCAGCGGTCGTGGTCGTCACGTTGTTCCTCGGAACCTGCCTGCCGCGATTGATAAGGCTCAAGTGGGTGTTGAGAAGGGTAGGACACTACAAGGTCCTGGAAAGGATCGGTGAGGGCGCGACATCCGTCGTATACAAGGCGAAGGACATGTTGACCGGGGAGGATGCCGCCGTAAAGGTCCTCCATGGCTGTCTTATGAAGGAAGGCAGTGAGAAGAATCGTTTCACAGACGAGGCCGAGATCGGGATCGGTCTCGACAATCCCCATCTCGTTGAGATATATGAGCGAGGGAGGACGGGAGACAGCGCGTTCATAGCCATGGAGTACATTGAAGGGGCATCTCTTTCCGCTCTCATGAGTGACGGAAGAGTCTTTTCTGAAGAGGACGTCCTGCGTATCACTCTGCAGGTCCTTTGCGGCCTCGAATACCTTCACGAAATCGGGATAATCCATCGTGACATCAAGAGTGCCAACATAATGGTGGCTGAAGGAGGGGAGGTGAAGATCACGGACTATGGACTCTCGAAGTTCCTTTTCAAGGCCTCGACGACAAAGCCGGGAGCGCTGGTCGGAACGCTCAGGTACATGTCTCCCGAACAGGCAACGGGTCGAGCAGTCGCCGAGAGGAGTGACCTGTATTCGGTCGGGATAGTCATGTATGAGCTCCTCACAGGGCACGTGCCGTTCGAGAGCGATAATGAGATTGAGATCATACGCAGGCTCCTGAACGAAGAGCCGGTCCCTCCGACCGAGGCGGGCGCGGCAGTTACACCGTTCAGTGACTGGCTCGTCATGAAGGCGTTGAGAAAACCCACCGACCAACGCTTCAGGGACGCAGCGGAGATGAGCCGCGAGTGCGCGGTTATCCGAAGACTCAACCAGCGCGGGTTCAGCAGGGAGCAGTTGTTGAGAGACCTGAAGGAGGTCGCCAATCCGGGCCGGTCCCTGGTGGGTGACCTCTGGTGGCAGGAACCGGGGCTCGAGGCGCTGCTGCTTCAGCAGGGACGCCTGTATCTGGACTCAGCCAGACGCGGAATGGAAGCGGACCCGCCTCTCCTTGACGACTCCCTGCGCAGGGGCAGAAAATCTCTTGACTATCTCGAACTGGTCGGCGACATGGATCTGCTCCTCAGGGCGCATTATCATCTGTTCAAGGTCATGTCACGGAAAGGAAACAAGCGAGAGGCAGGCAAACACCTCGGGAAGTCGTTCGAGATCCTGCAGGAAAGACTGTCTGAAATCGGTGAATCGAAGAGGGAATCCTATATGAACGATGAGGAGATTGTCTCCCTGCTCGGCGACGCGGACGCGTTCATCGGAGAATAAGTACCCCGAACGAATCCACTGAAAATGCGAAACTAGCCGGTGATGACGCGTTCATCAGTGGATTCTTCTACCTGAACTCTTCCTTGTCTATTTCATGCTTCTGGATGAGTTTCTGGAGGCCTCTCCTGGTCAGACCGAGTGCTTCAGCCGCGGCGGTTACATTGCCGCAACTCTGGCCCAGAGCGTCGTTGATCGCCTGCAGTTGAGTGAGGCGAAGTTTTTCCTTCAGTGTTATCTTCTCGGCGGAATCGGTCTTGGCAGATCCTTCGTCGCCACGAAGGTGCTTCCTTTCTATGATTTCGCCCGTTGTGCTCACTACTGCCCTCTCCACGGCGTTTCTCAACTCCCGGACATTCCCTCGCCACGGGTTCTCGGAGAGATACTCCCTGGCGTCCTCGCTCAATCCCCGGATCTTTTTGCCGTAAATCAGGCAGAATTTCTGGAGAAAGAAGTTTGCGAGTAGCGGGATATCGCGCCGCCTGGCCCTCAAAGGAGGAATCCTTATCTTGAATACATTCAGCCTGTAGTAGAGGTCCTCTCTGAAATCGCCCCTGTCCACGGCCTTACGCAGGTCTATCTTCGTCGTGGTTATTATGCGGACGTCGACGCTTCTGTATCGGTTTTCCCCCAACCTGCGCACCTCGCCAGATTCGAGGACCCTCAGAAGCTTGCCCTGAAGTTGCTTGTTCAGACTGTCCACTTCATCGAGGAACACGGTCCCTCCGTCCGCCTCTTCGAAGATGCCTGTCCTGTCGGTTACCGCGTCGGTGTATGCCCCCCTGGCGTGCCCGAACAGCTCACTCTCCACTATGTTGTCCGATATAGCGCTGCAATCGACCGTGAGAAATGATTGGCCATTTCTCGGACTCCGGGCGTGGATGGCACTGGCAATCAACTCTTTGCCGGTTCCACTCTCGCCTTCCAGCAGGACAGTGACATCATTGCCCCTTATTACTTCCACCTTCTTCAGGATCTTCCGTATGGCGGGACTCTGTCCAATAATAGGCTCTACGCCTCCAGCGACTTCCTCCCTGAGTTGGACTATCTCTCTGGCGTTCTGCTCGTGGGTCCTGGCGTTCTCGATGGCAAGCATCGCCTGATTCGAGAATGCCTTCAGGAATATGAGATCGGAGAGGCCAAATCTCTTCCTGCCGGATCTTACATCGAGGTAGATGGCACCATAGAGCGTATCGTCCTTGAAAAGAGGCACGCAGAGTACTGATCGTATGCCGTAGCTGATGACGCTCTCTCTTCCGCTGAGGTGTTCGTCTTTCTCCACATCCTGGGAGAAGAGCGGTTTCCTGTTTTTCAGAGTTTCCCGGATAATGGAACGCGATATATTATTCAATTCCGCCAACTTGGCGTCTTCCGTGTTCCGCGAGACGGCTACCCTTAGATCACCTTCCTCTTCCTCGACGCAGAACAGGCCTCTCTCGGCCCCTACCGCGGCGATTGCCAGGTCCATGATGTTGTTGAGAAGCCTCTCCGGTCGGTAGACGCCCCCCAGAACCTGGTTGATTTTATAGAGGGTCAGCAGTTTGTCGGGGTCGAGCGATTGATAAATCAACTCAGCCGCTCTGTCGGAGAGTGAGAACCTCGAGAAGGCTTCCACGTTCGCGTGTTTGATGACCAGGTCCGCCTTGCCATCGAGACACGCATCCAGCGCCTCGGACAGTGTCATCAGGAATTCGGAGAAGTTGGAATCCGCGGCTCCGTCGTAGTAGGAGACGCCGAAGAGGACCCCCGGGCGGGACGATTCCGAAGCGACAGCCCGCTTCAACTTGTGGTAACACCTCTCGATCTCCTCCTTGCTTACGGATGGCATCAGTACGACCAGCAGATACGGGTCATGAATAGAGAGCAGATCTCCTTCACGGAAGGCGCCTCTTACAGATGCAATACTGCCCTCCAGATTAGCTCCCGAGTGGATGTCCTGGTCCCGGTTCATCGTTTTCCCGGGCTGAAAAGCTATGGCCCCCATGGCCAGGGGCCTTCCTTCGAGGCGAGCCAGGTCGAACTCGACCGATGCCGCCCTGAAAAACAAATTCCCGCGCAGGAGTTCTGATTTAGTGTCTCTGAGAAGTTCGGAGAAGAAAAGGTGTTTTCGAACAGTCCTGCAGGCGGCCTCGAACTGTACAGAGTCCTTCAGGTGTGTCGTTCTTGCCGTGCTGTCGTCGCGCAGGGCTCCCAGCACAAGAAAGTGCCTGTTTCCTCCAATGCCTGTGTCCAGGGGGCAGAAGGCGAACTCCTGGCCGTTGATATTCTTCCGCGCGACTACGTTCTGTTCGATCATCTCCCTGGCGATCTGATGAATCTCAATGAAATCGCGGCTGGTGATCCTGTTCTCCAATCCCACGTCACACAGGCACTGTATCGTGGCGTCAAGACCCACAGAGTATACACCACCTGCTGTGGCTCCCGTGTATTCCAATACATTGAACAGAAAGAGGTTAAGTACCTTCCCCGGGTCGATTTCAAACAAAGGTATTTCAGAGCCGATGATCCTGTGCAGGAACATGTCGAGATCATAAGATCCATCCGGCCGCTGTGCCTTCGAGAGCCTGTGAGATATCTCTTTCAGTCTCTCGAGAGGGCTTTCCGCCCGGCTCTCTTTCTCCTGCTTTTCTGGTTTATTATTACTCATATATGTTGCATACTCGTGAGCTCCGCAGCCATCGCAGAAGCACAGTGTTGTTCGTAAGTATACACAATTGTTGAGATCCAGTCAAGCGCGAGAGGCCCTGTTCGCTCATCATTACCACCGGGAGTGTCAACAAGAGTTTTCTCTTGCAAGATGTGGTCCTCTCTCCGGCCGTTACGGCTGCGGTGTCGAATGATCAGCGCAACGTCCCAGAAGCTCCCGATACAGGCCCATCCGCGAACGGAATGCACGCCATCACCCAGACAAATATGGACATAACGTATTGTATAGCAACAAGGTAACACATGATGCAGGCCCCGCGAATAGATGTTCGCGGCGTAGCGCTTCTGACACGTTGCACCTCTACCCTGCGTAGCGTCATAACTGATTGCTGAACAACTTAATATAGCATTTCAGGCAATGCCTGCGCAACGTTGGCACGGCTTGTGATATAACCAGTCGCGGGGTCCCGCACTGCAACAGGCATGGAAAGGAGGTTGCATAGGGGTTAAAAGCCGGCTTCTAATGGCGGTATCTTGTTTTTCATTTGACCAGACAGTCTGAAATTGTAAAGGAACAGGATAATGAAACCAATACAGAAAAGAATCGACACGATATCACGAGTGAAGAAAGGATTTGTCACTCTCGTTTGCCTCCTGCTCATTGGACTGGCGGCTTCAGTGTCACCGGTCAACGCCCAGGTCCGGCAGAGCCAGCAGAACTACGGCCCGTGGAAACAGGGGTTCGGACCGTTGCGGGTGAGCGAGCCCGGCAGCCAGGCCGAAAACTCCGAAGTAGCGGTCTTCAGGAATGGCCGAAGTGTGGTGGTGTGGGAGGAAAGTGCCGATATCATGTGGAGGAGGTATAGCAGGTATGGATCCGATCTGGACCCGGTAACGAAGGCGGACGAGCTTACGGGTTCACTTGCCAACCCGGATGTGGCGACAGGCCAGAACAACTGGTTCGCGATTACGTGGAGTGATTGGGATCCAGGTCTTGTTGATTGCGGCCCCTGCCTTGGAGACATGTGGATCAGGGACTACTGGCCGGACGGCACACCCTATGACACGTCGGAAAAGCTGATCAACGGCGAGTTCGGGGGCTACATGGAGGGTGTGCCCTTTATTGCCGCGGCGGACACGTTCCCCTGGCCGTCGGGTTCTGAAAATATTACGTGGGGTGTCACCTGGCAGCCCGACGAACCCATCTACTATGAGAATGTTCACTTCAACAGTTATCCATGGGGAGGGCAGATCCGGGTCGATCAGGACTGGTCGCCGTCCTGGCCGATAGGGATATCGGTTACATCCTCGGGGGAGGAGTTCCTGGTCATGTATCATCTGGCGGGGACAAACAGTCTCAGGGCCCGGAAGGTAGACAGATTCAGTAATCCGGGAACGACGATCTATGAGTACGACCTGCCCTTGAGTGGTGTTCTGTGGGTTGGCCCCAGGGCTACACTGAACGAGGCCGGAGAAATCGGCATCGCCTGGGTGGAGGGAAGCAGCGAGAGCGACAGGGACGTCTGTTTCCAGGCATACACGTTCACGGAGAGCGCCATCACTCCTCTCGGACCTAAACAGATCGTGGCCTCTCCCGACGGGATTCCGAAAACCGTAGCTATCGCTCCGGACGACTGGCGTTTCGCTGTTACGTGGGATGAAGTCGAGGATCTCAACGCCTCGCTGAGCAACGTCTATGTTCGCAAGATGTACTCTGGATTCTACTATCCGTTGTCACCCATCTGGGTCGATGAGCGCACGAATGAAAGAGATTTTGATCCGTCCATTGAGGTGAAAAGCGACTTCGCCTTTGTAAGCTGGACGAAGGCTGAAATCGGAATGAGCATGGGTGATGTCTATATCGCGAAGGTAAACCTGGGAGCTGATCCGTATTAGACACAATGTGGCACGTGTTGACCGGATTCTCATCAACACGCTACCGTGATACCTCCAGAAAATGAGCTCTTTGCTGGGACCCCCAATTCTGCGGCCGAGGAGTTCAACGACGGGGGGGAGAAGCAGGACGCGCGGGTTGCATGCAATCCAGGCGCCCGGCAGGGGGCGACCGAAAGGTCGCCCCCTCTCTCTTTCAGGGGCTCCAACGCGGTGTCGGTGTCGGGTAGCGTCAATACTCTTTCCGCTCGCACAACCGGACTCGATACCTCCACTTGCCCCCGGAGCGAATCCTTCTTACATTCTTGATGGTCCACAGATTCCGATGTCTACCGAAAACCGGACCCGGAGGGACGCGTGACGCCTGGATGTATCAGAAAGCATGAGGAAATTCCGGATAAAGGACGCAATTACGGGTTTGTGCGCCAGCGTCTCACACGTGCGGCTCTTCTCGCGATTGCCGTGATTTCATGCATCCCTGATGTCTCCTCAGCCCTCGAGATTAGCGCGAAGGAGCAATTCTACAGGGCGGAGAGCCTGAACTGGCTTGAGTACATCGACAGGTTTCGGGACGTCTCGCCCGACACGAGCTTTGACGTGACCTTCTATGACATCGATGTTGATATACGTATCGACACACCGTTAATCCAGGGGAGGGTCGAGTGTGATTTCATAGCCGCGGAGGGAAACCTCGACAATATTACCCTCGAGCTTCATCATGCCCTCTCCATCGACAGCATAACGGGTAACATCGACAACTATGCCGTGGATAATGACACCGTCAAAATAGCACTCGACAGAACATACCAGGTTGGAGAGGCAGCCGGGGTGACGGTATATTACCAGGGCGTGCCGGAAGAGGCGGGAGGATACAAGGGATTGCGCTACGAGACGCACGCGGGTAACGAGGTTATCATCGCGTCGCTGTCGACTCCTTATCTCGCGCACTACTGGTGGCCCTGCAAGGATGGACCCGGAGACAAACCAGACTCGGTCTACATCGATATCGCCATCCCCGACACGGTCATCAACGGTAACGCCCTCATCGCTACCTCCAACGGCGTCCTCGATCGGGTGCTGACGCGAGACGGGAAGAAGATCTTCCAGTGGAGGGAGCGATATCCGATTGTCCCATACTACGTAATGGTCGCCATCTCGAATTACAGGCATTTCCAGGAGACCTACGACGGTGGTCCCGGGGCCAGTTTTCCTCTCGATTACTATGTCTTCGAGGAAAGCTATTCAAGCGCGGTTCAGGGCCTCGCGCAGCTCCCCGAGGCGATTCAGCTCTTTTCGTCATACTTTGGTGCCTATCCATTCGAGACGGAGAAGTACGGAATGAGCCAGCTCGGCTATTATGGAGCGATCGAGAACCAGACAAACACGATACAGAACAACATGTCGCTCGCGTGGTTCAACACATCTGTCCACGAGCTTTCGCATATGTGGTTTGGAGACATGATAACCTGCAGGGACTGGCATCACGGCTGGCTCAACGAGGGTTTCGCAACATACGCGGAGGCGCTGTGGGCGGAGCACACCGGTGGTGCCTATGCTTACAGGAGCAACATGGCCACGAACGAATACTGGGATGGAGGGACCGTTTACCTCGAAGATGTCTCCGATCCCTATGGAGGAGTCTTCGTAGACATCATCTACCGCAAGGGCGCGTACGTTCTTCACATGCTCCGCGGCGTACTGGGAGACTCGACGTTTTTTGACGCGCTCGAACAGTATGCGCAGAGTCCGGAGTATCGATATGGCCACGCTGTCACAGAGGACTTCCAGAAGGTCTGCGAGACCGTGAGCGGGATGGATCTCGATTTTTTCTTCGACCAATGGATTTATGACGAGTATTATCCCGGTTATGAATATGGATACTGGCAGGATCCCGCGACCCTCGAGACCAGGGTGACGATTGAGCAGACACAGCAGAACCTGGGGCGACGCTCCGTCTTCGAGATGCCCGTCCAGTTGACGTTCGACTTCACTTCAGGTGGCGACACGCTTGTAACCGTCTGGAACGACTCTATCGTCCAGGACTTCACATTCGACTTCTCGGGTCGCGTGAGCCGGATGTCCCTCGATCCGGACAAGTGGATATTGAGGACCAGCAGCGCAGTCGGTTGGGATGATACGGAGACGAAGATAGCATATCCAGGGTTTTATCTCGACCAGAACTTTCCCAATCCATTCAACCCGAGTACGGCGATCCCCCTCGATGTTCCGGCCGATCACGGGATTGAGGGGGCCGCAAGGGTGGTGACACTAACGGTCTATGACATACGAGGCCGACGAGTGGTCACGCTCCTCGACAGGAAACTCGATCCCGGGCATCACACTGTCACCTGGAATGGCCGCGATGACAGGGACAGGTCCCTCTCCTCCGGGGTATTCCTGTACACGCTGAGGATTGGGGACGATGTGGCCACGCGCAAGATGATAATGATCAAGTGATCCCCATCTGGATGGTGCCCCGTGGACGCTGAAAGGGGAGCGGTGTGCAGGGCACCGTCTTCGACAGGGCAACCCGGCAACACTGATACCCTTTCGTCCCTGATCGGCATGAAACGGTTTTGCGAAGCCCCCATATTCTGTATATTTATATAGTCACAGCTTTATCGCACCATGCAGCTGATATTGCTGAGGCAAAAAGACCGCAGGAGAACGGAGGAACCGATGAGTAAGGACAAGGATAAGAAGAAGACGAATGAGAAGAAGAAACCGCAGCTTACGGCAAAAGAGAAGAGACAGCGGAAGAGAGAGAAAAAGCGCTCTCACGGCTCATGATCGCCATTTCTGCCGGTAGAAGCCTGAGAGTCGATACTATGACGCCTACTGTCTTTTCGAGGCGGATGGCGGGCGATTGCATCCAACTATCACCAACAACACTCTCTGGCTCAATCCCCCCCAGGTCAGATTCGCTCTTCGGCGCGAACAACTACGGTGTGAGGGTCGACGTCGTGGATGGCACGTTACCTGAACTCTTCAAGTGGGAGTGAAAAGAGACAGGATCTCCGCCGGGTCCCGTTCTCTCTATTGGTCAGGTGCCTTACCGCAATACACGGGCGCCGGCACTCAGTTCATCTCCCGCAGCCTCTTTATCCTCATCTCTATAGGCGGATGAGTGCTGAAGACGCTCTTTCCCGCCCTCTGCTTTCCCTTCAGGGGATTGGCTATGTAGAGGTGCTGGGTCGCGCGGTTCGCGGCCTCCAGGACCTCCCGGTCTCCTGCTATAACCTCGAGCGCGGACGCCAGTCCTTCCGGGTAGCGTGTCAGTTCGGCGGCTGAGGCATCGGCCAGATATTCTCTCTGTCTGGAGATCGCGAGCTGGAGCAATTTCGAGAAGAGTGGGGCCAGGATCGCGAGGAGCAGGGCAAGAACAAGTATGAGAGCCCCCGACCCTCCTCCGTCTTTACGGCCGCTGCTCCTTCTTCGCCCACCTCCCCAGAAGGTGTAACGGAGGAAGAAATCGCAGATGAGCGCAATGAGACCAACCTGTATGGCTATTATGGTGGCGAAGAGGACATCGTAATTTCTGACATGCGACAGCTCGTGTGCGATGACCCCCTGGAGCTGGTCTCTGTTCAGCTTGTCGAGAAGTCCCCTCGTCACCGTTACCGCGGCATGCTTCGGGTCCCGTCCTGATGCGAAGGCGTTGGTGGCGCTGTCTTCGATGATGTAGATGCGGGGCATGGGGATCCCCGCGGCCACGGTCATCTCCTCGACGACGTTGAAAAGAACCGGATGGTCCTTCTTTTCTATCTGTTTCGCCCTGCTGATCGCCAGAACCATCGAGCTTCCGGAATAGTAGCTCGTCAATCCGAAGACGACACCCACCGTAGCGGCAACGACGACACCGGTCACACCAGTGCCCGGCCCGCTGACCACCTCCGATATCAGATATCCAAGGGCTGACAGTGTCAGCAGCACGGCGATGGACAGGAGGATGGAGTACCTCTTGTTTTGAGCAATCTGTTCGAACATCGGTCTATCCCGTGAAACTCACCCGGGGCGCTTCCTTCTCCGGTGAGCCTTCCTCCAGTTCGAAGAATTCACCCTCGCTGAAGTTGAACATGTTTGCCAGGATATTCGATGGGAATACCTCAATCTTCGTGTTGTAACGCATTACCGAATCGTTGAAATGCTGCCTCGCGAACGATATCTTGTTCTCGGTGGACGTGAGTTCCTCCTGGAGGGCGAGCATGTTCTGGTTTGCCTTGAGGTCGGGATAGTTCTCGGAGACCGCGAAGAGCGACCTGAGAGTCTTCGACAGAAAGTTCTCAGCCTCCGCCTGGTTCTTGACACCACTTACGTCGATCGCCTGCTGCCTCGCCTTCGTGACGTTTTCGAGGACCTCTCTTTCGTGTTTCATGTATCCCTTGCACGTCTCCACCAGGTTGGGAATGAGGTCGTAACGCCGCTTGAGCTGGACATCGATCTGTGCCCAGGCGTTTTCCATCCGTTTCTTCAGACGCACAAGCGAGTTATACATACCGATCGCCGACAGGATAACTACAGCCGCAATAACAAGCAGTATTGTGCCCATGCGAGACCTCTCTTCCGCGGTAAAGGATGATTACAGCGCCCCGTCATGTCGGCTCGTCCGGCGACTTTTCCGGCACGGCTCCCGACAGGCGGAATGACGTCGAATATGCATTTCTGACCACTGTGGGACCGCTCTGACTGAGATGGTAGTATGGAAGCGGGGGTGTTGTCAAGACAATTCCGTGTCTGGAGCTTCCCCACTTGCTGGGCGCCATTCCGGCTTGTCCGGAATCGGCCTTATTGTACGATGGGATTCCCGACAA
>CAZOAR010000035.1:0-27446 GCA_964577985.1 uncultured Gemmatimonadota bacterium
TTCCATCCACAAAAGGGGTAATACAGAGCCGACCTTGTATCCTCCTGGTTGACAATCAGTTGGAAATGTCTTTAAATATAACTCGGAAAGTCAAGCTAGCCAGATATTATGGGGAACCTCAACATATCTATCTACTTGAGGAGACCATGTGTTTCGAGTATATTCAATCCGAAGCGAAGGGAATAGTCGCGCCATAACGGAGACCCGCGGGATGCAATACGATTCTTACAACAGGGAAAGACTCTACAAACCATGGTTGGCGATGAAATGCCGTGACAGGCTGCACCGACAGGTTTTCTCCGGGCTGCAATTGCACTCGGTCTGCGAGATCGGAGTCGGTTTCGGTGAACTCGCCGCCTACTGCCGCAGGGAAGGAATGGGATGGATAGGGATCGAACCGAATGACAGGTTGAGAGATGCCCTCTCAACCGATGGCTTCACCGTGTACAATGCTACGATGCCCGATTTTCCCGATGTGGACGAGACCTTCGACGCAATCTTCGCGGCGCACTTTATAGAACACCTGAACAACCTCCAGGAGGTTAAGAGATTCCTCGACGCCTGCAGAGACAACCTCCTCTCTCATAATGGCCGCTATCTCATCCTGCTCTACCCGGACATCGAGAAATGCGGTTCCATATTCTGGCACGACTACACCCACTCCTTCGTCACAACGAAGAAGAGGATTGAGGATCTCCTCTACGACATGGAGTGGGAGACATGCAGGAGTGAGCGTTACACCGCCTGCTTCTTCAAGACCTCCTCACTGATCAGCTTCATTGGCAGAATTTTCCCCTATTTTCTTCTGCCGGAAAAAATGGCATTCTTCGCGCGTCTCTCTTCGCTCCGGCACGTCCTCACGATTGCCCGTCCGCGACGAACAGGCTGACCCGACCACGTTGACATGAATATGCCATTGTGCTGACATTATGGTGTCCTGCAAGCTTCGGGAGGGTGTTTTCCCCTGCGACCGAAGCAATCGTTCAATAACCATGAGGCAGACAGGAAATATCCTGATATGAAGGGATTCCCCATACCACCTCCGGGTCGCTCGAAAGTACTGCTTGTATTTCCCCGGCTCTTTCCGAGGAAGACGTACCAGGAAGGAGAGTACGTCCATTTTCCCCAATCCGTGCTGCAGCTGGCCGCGGCGTTGAAGAAAGACGATGTCGACGTGGCCATTCTGGACGGGCGGACCGAATCGGATTATAGAGAAAAGATCCTGGCGCTCAAGGATGACTTGACGTGCGTCGGATTCAGTTGCCTCACCGGCCAGGTCAGTCAGGGGCTGGAGATTGCCCGTTTCGTTCGGGAAAACATCCCGGAGATCCCTATTGTGTGGGGTGGCTGGCACTTGACGATCTTTCATGAAACCTCCATTCTCAGCCCGCACGCGGTGAAGGAGACGAGATGATACGGGAACTCGTAAGCGTGTTCAAGAGCGGCTCAGGTCTCGAGGAGATAAAGGGGATCACCTACAAGGCGGACGGTAAAGTCAGGGTGAACCCGGATCGACCGATCGCCGAGAATTTCAAGATGGTCAAACTCCCTTTCGAACTCCCTCGATCCCTCTTTCTATGAAGTCCAGGTGGGTCAGGTCAGCCTCATCACCAGCCGTGGCTGCCCTCAGAACTGTTCTTACTGCACCATCCAGAGCTACTACACCCGGCACTGGTATGGGAGAGACGCTATCGAGATTGTCGATAACATAGAGTATCTGAAGAACAAGTTCGATGCGAAGCACTTCATATTTCAGGACAGCAACTTCTTTGTGAATCCCGGTCGTACAAAAGCGATAAGCGAAGAGATCATCAGGAGAAAGCTGGATATCACCTGGGAGGCCAGCGGCCATACGAAGGTGCTTGTCAGGACCGACCCCGAAACCTATGAGCTGGTCAGGAAGTCGGGTTGTCGTCAAATCAGTGTGGGTGTGGAGAGTGGTTCTCCGAGGATGCTTGGAATCATCCACAAGGGACTGAAGCTGGAAGAGGTCTTCCGACTGTTGGAGATTATCGCCAGGCCGACAATTACATTCCGCACGAATTTTATCATCGGGATGCCTGGTGAGACGCATGATGACCTCTTCTGCACGTTCAAGGTGATCCGCAAGCTCCACAACTCCTGCCCCAATCTCAAGGTGACGGTGTACATGTACCATCCGATCCCGGGAAGTACTATGTGTCGGGAGGAGATGGAGTCGGGACAGAGCATTGACTATCCAACCACGCTCGAGGAATGGGCAGAGTTCAAGATCGACGCGGCGACGGGCTGGGACGCAACAAGGCCCTTGCGGGGAAAAGACCTGATAGAAAATGACAGGAACAGGGATGATGTCCGAGCCAGGAGTTTCTATCTATGGGCGGGTTGTCTGAGTGACGGTCTTGAAGGTCGGCTGCCCGGAGCTATCCAGAAGCTTGCGTATCGTCTCCTTCGCGGCATGGCCAGATTCCGCTTGAATACCGGAGCCTTCTTTGTACCGGTGGAGTGGTGGGCGTACCAGCTATACAGGCGCAGCAGATAGGAGCGGGATCTCCCTACCAGACGTAGCCGAGGGATTTCAGAATCTCCCTTGTGCCACTGTCCACCTCCAGTTGCTGCCCCTCATGATCACCGGACTCTGAAGCACTGACAAGGTCATCGAGAAGGACTTCCATCTCGTCGGCCCTCTTCCTGTCAACAGAAGATAGTTCTATGAGTTCCTGTGGATCGTCCGCTATATGATAGAGTTTTCTTACCCGTCTATCCTCTGAGACTATCAGTTTCCATCCGTCAGCCACAACGCCCCTGAACCGTTCGCTGTCCTTCTTTGAATGAAGAGTTTCGAAATAAGCGAGGCTGTCCGCGCCCTGTTCAGCGCCGGCTTTCATCCTTTTGAACAGGGAGCTGCCCTGGATGCCGCGCCCTGATCCAACACCAAGCAGTTCGAGAATGGTGGGCTCGATGTCCACGCTTTGAACAAGACCATCGATCCGGACCCCGGCCGGGAGAAGAGGAGGATACCTCATGATGAGGGGCACATCTATCGTCTGGGCGTACAGGGCGCCGCTGTGCCCGACATAGTCGTGCTCGAAAAGAGATTGACCGTGATCTCCCGTCAGGACAACCAGCGTCCGGTCTGACAGGTCCAGTTCGTCCAGGCGGTCGAGTATCTTTCCAACGTAGTAGTCGGTATATGAGACCTCCGCATTGTAAAGCGCCTTCATATAGAGTGCCTCCGGCGAGTCGGCGGCGTAACCGGTGAAATCCCGGGTGGAGCGAAGTTTTTCTCTTTCTTTCCGTGTTCCGAGCCGCGAATGGAGGTCATCACCGACATACATGGCCTCGAACTCCTCTGGTGGATTGAGCGGATTGTGCGGATCAAAAAGATGAATCCAGAGAAAGAAAGGTCTCTCGTCGATGGCGTCAAACCATTTCATTACGTGCCCGGTCGTCGCTTCAGCTTTTCTCTCTGCTATGATAACCGGATGATAAATTCCCAGCTCTTCCATGACACCCGACAATACGTAGAAGCCTGCGACCCGGCTGAAGAAAAAGGAGTTCCGGTCCATGAGCTGATCGTCGTACAGATCGAATCCCTGGTCCAGTCCAAACCTCGCATCGAGCGGAAACGCACTCACGAATGCCGAAGTAAAAAACCCTTCTTCCTTAAGCACCTCGGCAAGGGGTTTGGCTGCATCATCGAGGCGATAGAACCCGTTATCCCTCACACCATGATTTGTCGGGTACATCCCCGTCAGTATCGAGCTGTGCGATGGAAGAGTGATAGGCGCCTGCGCCACGCATTGTTCGAATATGACACCCTCGCTAGCGAGTCTGTCGATCGAAGGCGTCTCGATTTCCCGGTTTCCATAACATCCGATGTGATCGCGTCTCATAGTATCGATCGTAATGAGGAGTATGTTCGCGGGCTCCTTCCCGGACTCCCGGGTACGGGTAGCTGCCTCCTCACGGGGAGGAAGATGAATATCCATCCTCTCGGGGAGGAGAGAATAGAGAGATATTATGAGAGGCCCTCCGAGCAGCAGGGGCGCTAACATTCTCAGCGCCGCCCTCTTCCATGAGAAGATCCCGAACATCAATGCAAGGTAAGTGGGGAGAAAGGAGAGCCCTATGACCGCGGCGAGATAGAGCGGTCCGTTCTGACCGCTTATCTTCAGATTGTTCCTCTCCCAACCAGCCAATCCACAAAGAACCAGCAGTGCGGTCCAGAGGATCAGGTGGGGAAAATATGGAGGAAGAGCAGAAAGAAATACCGACTTCGACTTTCTCGCGACGGTAATCTGCAGCAGCGAAAAGAACAAGCCCAGCATCACACCCGCAACCGAGTAGAAAGCGATCGGGAGGACAAGAAATGTCACTTTCAGCGCCATACCCGCAAAAAATGCTGGCCCTACGGCAGCGCCCTTTGTCAGCGTGTCGAGGAAGAACCATGTCAATCCCCCCACGAGGCCCGATAATACCCCGAGATATACTACCAGCAGCGGTGAGTGATCAGTGGCGGTACGTTTGTTCTTCAAGTGTCGAACCTCGGATTGATTTCGTCTGATCGATACTCGTGGCATCTGCCACAAACTCCCCGGTAGAGCATGTCGAGATGTTCTTTTCTCAGGTCTACCGCGCGTCTTCCATTCCAGATCACCTTGAGATCGGGTTCGTCATGGACATCTCCCAGAGAGAGCGTCCCCTCATAATCTACACAACAGGGAACGACCCTGCCGTCCCAGAGGACGATTGGATAACCAAGCCACAGCAGCCTGCAGCGACTGTTACGCATCCGCTGCTCATGTGTGATGTGTGGAGTGATCTGGATCTCATCGACAACCCCCAGCCACCTCTCGCGGAATGAGCCAGTCAACCCGGCCGTCTCCTCACACGCAACCATCGCCACCCCGACTCTCATGTCACTCCCGAGGTCTTGCCTGAGCTTGAGGAACCGGAATATGCGGACCTCTATATCATGATAATCATGCCCTCTGATGCGCGAATAGGTCTCGCCATAACCATCGAGGGAAAAGAAGATACGGTGAAGCCCGCTTTTCAGTATCCTCATACTCATCTCATCGTCGAGCAGTGTCCCATTCGTGTAAAGATAGGAGCGTGTATTCCGCTCCCGGGCAGCACTTACAAAATCGAGCAGCCGCGGGTGAATCAGTGGCTCGCCCCAGAGACAGAGTTGCGCTATCTCGATTTCCCTGTTAGTTTCGAGGACCCTGCGGAACAGATCGATATCCATGAATCCCCTGGCTCTCTTCATCCCGTTATTGACTGAACAGACCGAGCACTTCAGGTTGCAGGTGTTGGTCAATTCGAAAGCGGCCATCCGGATCGCCGGTACCTCCAGGTTTCCCTTCCTGTACGCAAGCTCATTCCTCACCGCCGCGCGAATCCCTGAGAGGCTGAAAAACTTCGTGTGGAGAAAATCCGCCATCCCGGGTCGTTTCATGTAGTGCTTCGCGACCAGGTCGCACAAATATGCCGTTACTCGCTCTTCTATACCCATCATTCTGCTGCAGTTCTCAAAGGCCGACCCCGGCCGTCAGGGATATCAGGCATCCGCCGGCGAGTCGAGCCGGCGCTACCCGTTCAGACCACTCAATCTCCGCTGCCCACCCTGAAGACCGTGACTTGATCGTCTTCGTAAACGGAGGATCCGAGTTTCTCCTCGAGTTCATCGAGAAGCAGGCCCAGCGAGAGCGGGTCATCGAACGCAGTCCTTTTCCTCATGCCATAATAAAATGTCTCCTGCAGCAGGTCTCTCTGCGGGGAAATCAATGGCGGAAGCAGCGAATCCCTGTTCCACCTCCTGCCTGCCTTGCGGACAGGAGGTTTCGATTCATATGGGCTCAGAAAATCCGTATGCACAATCACGTATCTTATGCCAAGGTCCCCCAGGATCGCAGCGCTGTCGTCTGGAAGCTCCAGCTTTTCTCCCCTCTCCTCAGCCAGGACGGGGTTCGTGAGCTCCCGGATGACCGGGGTGACCTTCAGAAATTCAATTATCTCTTCCCTGGGATGAACCACCTGCCCGCCCACGATCTTCTTCCCGTGCACTGACTGAAAAAACATATATCGGGTTGCGAAAGGTGTCATGACCGGGACTTCCAGGATCGCGTAATCTCCTTCCTCGGCATCCAGACCGGAATAGAAGGGAGACATCCTGATCTCGTAGCTGCCGACAGGGGCCTCGAAATACTCGGCGAGGACGAGAACAGACAGGATGACTGTGGGGATCGACACCAACCTGCTCTTTCGAAACACCTTCCAACCCGAGACTGAGCCGGCGAGCGACGACGCTCCGCTCCCTGCCATCACGGCGACACACATCATGAATGGAGCCATGAATCGGTGGGGATAACGGAGAGCCTTGAAGATGGGCAGCTTGTCGAGAATGAGCCACGGCAGGAGGAAGTTATCATATGTCCTGTCAAAAACAGTGAGGTGTGGTCCCAGGAGAAAAACGAAAAAGAGGATCGTAGCGGCCACCCACAGCCCTTTCTCTCTGAGCGTTCCCTTTATGACGCCCCACACAGCCAGGAAGAGCGTCGCGTAACCAAGGATCCCGGGCCAGAAGAGCGGCCTGGCGAGCCTGATGCCCGTTAACTGGGTCATGCCCTCCTGAAACGTTGAGCCTGTCCGGCCATTGACAACCATATGACTCCCCTTCAGGAACTGGGCGTAGAGACTCGTGTACATATGCGATTCTCCGAAGATCACCTCGCGCAGCATGGGATACGCGAACGGAAGAATGAGCAGGCCGAAGAGCCCTCCGAAGAAAGAAAGGTCCTTTAGAAACAGGTTGGAGAAGAGAAAATCACGGCGCACCACCAGACAGTAGACCAGGGCGAAGAGTATGAACAGGAATGTGAAGGCCATCAGATACCATGAGCTCAAGCTGGCCAGAAAAAGCATCAGGGCGCTCCATGTCGCGTATCGAAGCCCCCCCACACGCAGAAACCTCAGAAAAAAGAACGCGAAAAATGGCATCCACTCAAGACTCGCGGCCCATATCTGATAAGACTTGACAAAGTGATACGGACAGAACGCGAGCACAATTCCCGACAGAAAGGCCGCCTGCCTGTTTCCCGTCAGGTCGTGGACCAGCAGATAAGAACCAAGCCCTGACAGCACAAACGTGACGAGATAGACTATGTTATACGCCGTCGCCAGGTCGACGACGGACAGAAGCGGCAAGGCCATGGCGGCGTTGGTTATCGAGAGTGTATGAAAAGCGAGACTGATCCCCGTCGGATAAAAGAGATAATCCGTGAAATACGGATTTCTACCCAGTTCGACCAGGGATTCTCTGAACCACCAGAAGTTCCACAACCCCTGCAGGTAATCGTTATGGATAGAATAGTGTTCACCGGGGCTGAACGCTATCGGATACGTCATGATCAGAGTTAGAAGCAGGTAGAGGCTTAGAACCGCCACAATCTGCACGGGTGTATTTCTGATCTCGTCCTTCATCTCTTGTTGAAAACTCCCGTTACGAGGCGTATTGACAAAGCCTGATCAATGTAGTAAGATCAAAGCTTATGTTCTCTGTCCTCTCCAGGCAACACCCGGTTTGCCACAGAAAAATCGTCCCCTCAAACATCGCCGGGAGATACTTTCCGTGTCATATCGAGCGCAACGAAGCGTGGGCGACGTTAGGGAAGTGACGAGAGGATAATCTACGTCGTCAAGGAGGCTATCGTCAAGGTTTGAGAGAAACCTGCACTGACCCCATCTCGCCGTTTCGCGACAGCAGCACCCCATCGTACGCCGCGCGAAGAATTTCCACTTCGACAGCAAATCCAGGCCCTGGGACACCGACCAGAGCTGAGGTGGAGCAGGAGCGGGCAGAGAGCAGGACACTCACAGGCGAAATGAGGGCAGGAAACAGATCTGGCATGAATCATGAAACAAGAAGTGGGCTATGAAACTACCGGATAGAAAGAACGTCTTCGCGACAAATATGGAGGACCCTCTCAAGTACTACTTTCTCCCGGTCCTCGGGGCAATCTTCAGGAAGAGACTGGAATTCGGCCTCCGACTCCTTGGAGAAGGACCCTTCTCTCGTGTGATAGAGATCGGGTACGGCAGCGGGATTCTCTTCCCCGAGCTGAAAGATCGCAGCGACCTCGTCTTCGGTGTAGACAATCACCGCAACCCGGAACTTGTCAAAGAGATGATGAAAAGAGAAAAGCTGGAAGCCGAACTGGCTGTGGGCGACATTCTCAACCTCTCCTTCGTCAAGGATTCATTCGACGCGGTAGTATGTCTGAGCGTACTGGAACATATTGACGACCTGACGGGGGCGATAGCGGAGATAGATCGCATACTGAAGCCTGGTGGGCGCGCTGTTCTGGGTTTTCCGACGAACAACAGAATAATGATGACCATGCTCACCATGATCGGGGCGCCGTGTATAGACAAGCGGCACATATCGGGACCAGGGAAAATCAAGGCGGCGGTAGAGACAAGAATGACCATCCTCGATGAGAATTGGTTTCCCTCCATACTGCCCAGGGAGTATTCACTTTACATAACTCTACAGGCAGTCAAGAAGGAGCTGTGAATCTCGACCCTTGCGGGGATGTGGGCCCACGGCACGATATGAAAAACACGAGAACTTACAGACTGATCCTCCTCGGAATAGTGGTCCTCAGCGCCATCCTCAACCTGTTGAGTATCAAGTTCGGGCTGCCCTACGTATATGGAAGGAATGTAGAGGGAAGAATTGTCACTATCGCGGTCAACGCGTTCTCAACAGGAGACCTCAACCCCCATGTAGCCATATATCCTCATCTGCAGCTCTACCTCATATTATCCGGGTTCATTCCGTATTATATATGGGGACTCTTGACAGGCGTGTTCCACTCCCGCGCGGACATGCTTGCCGTCTTTCAGACAGATCCTACAACACTCTACACCATGGCGCGCAGCACCACAGCTCTTTTCGGAACCGGCTGCGTAGGGATGTCATCCCTCATCGCGAGAAGATTATACGGGAGAACCGCCTCACTGGCCGCGGCGATCCTGGCTGCCTCCGCTCCGCTGCTGGTGATAAATTCTCATCTCGTGTCACCCGATATCATAATGACATTCTTCATCCTGGTCTCGTTCTACTTCTCGCTCAATATCCTCGCACGGGGAAAAGCGCTCGATTATCTCCTGAGCGGGGCAATGCTCGGTCTGAGCTTCTCTGCGAAATACCCGGGCGCGATAGCCGCTTCATTCGTCGTATGCGCGCATATTCTCCGCAGCAGGAGTGTCGGTCGAGAGGAGGCAGCTGTTTTCGCGTGGGGAAGAAAGCTGTCGGTTCTTTCGATCCTGGCGGGATTTGCCACTATCACCTTCGGTATCTTCTATGATATCTCACCATTCTTATCTCTGATCAGCCGCCGCTCTCCGGAAGCCTCTGAGAGGATCATACTCGCCATTCGGACGCTCTCCATTCTTCTGGGATCCGTCATGGTGGCACTCCCCTTTCTGACTCAAAGAATCAAGGTCCTCAGGGACCTCCTTTACAAACACAGGCGCCTGGGGGTGGCAGCGGCTTCGTGCGCACTGTTCGTGTTCGTGGGAAGCCCATACCTCATACTCGACGCGACCGTAACGGTAAACTCACTGATTTACCACGCGCTCGCCGAAAGCAAGCCGTTCTGGGGCTCCGAAGGCACACCGGTGGGCTGGATCCAGTATCTCCATATCCTTGTCGATGGAACGAGCCTCCCGTTCGTTCTGCTTTCTCTGACCGGAATAGCGTTTCTCCTCTATCGCCACAGGGACACAGATATTCTCCTGCTCTCTTTCCCGCTCATCTACTATGCGTTCATGGGATCATTCGACACTAAGTTTCCCCGATACATAGTCCCTGTTGTCCCGTTTATGGCGGTCTTCTGCGCGTCACTTATCAGGACACTGCCGTCGGTAGCGCGAAACATGAAAGTGACACGCGCCCGTGCGCTGTTGGTGGCCGTCATCCCTGTTTTTGCACTGCCGTCGCTGATCACCTCACTGGAATGGGACGTCAAGACGGGGAGGGTCGACACAAGGACAATCGCGAAGGAGTGGATCGAAACCAACATTCCGAAGGGGAGCACAATCGCGATCGAGGCGCTCGGTCCTCCTCTGTCGACCTCCGATTATGAGATTCTCGTCTATTACCGGGACGGCATGAAGCGGCTGGCGGACCTGGACCCATGGGCACATTACAGGCTGGGTGAGGCGAAAGATGCGCGGATACTGCTGGATGGAAACGTAGACTATGTGATCGTCAACAGCAACAGCTACGGGAATTATTTTCGTGTCCCCCGTTTCTATCCTGCCGAGCACGCATTCTATCTGCAGCTCGATTCTCAGGGACGGCTGGTCAAGAGGTTTGAAGCCGGTCGCGACCCGGGCCCTGAAATAAAGATCTACTCTATGAAAGCGATCGGTTCGTGACGTGTGATGGACATTATCTCCTGTCCCTGAATACTGGACATCTGCACCCCGATGTCTGGCCCCAGTTGTGCAGGGTATCAGGAGTCGGGTAAGGTCAAGCAAAAGACAGGAATGGCTTCGGAGATGACAATGGCCGGAAACAATGACAATTCTCCCCTCGTGTCGGTCGTAATCCCTGTGTACAACGCTGATTATTCGATCGAGCAGTGCCTTGATAATCTCTTTTCGTCTGACTATAATAACGTTGAGGTGCTCGTGGTGGACGATTGTTCCAGCGATGACACGGTGAAACTCGCCTCCCGATACGATTGCCGCATAATCAGACAGGCGTCGAACCAGGGAGCGGCGGCGGCAAGAAACCGAGGAAGCCGCGAGGCGCGCGGAGAGATTCTCTTTTTTCTGGATGCTGACGTATTCATCGAACCCGGGACGATCGGCGTTCTGGTCGAAGACCTGAACGGCAGCTCGCCCGTCTCCGCGGTCATAGGAGTATACGCAAGGGAGCAGGCAGTGAAGGGGTTTTACTCACAGTACCAGAATCTCTTCACCATCTTTAACCACGAAAAATCAAAGGGCTATATAACCTGGTTCTGGACGGCTATGGGAGCCGTGAAAAGGGAGGCTTTCGAAGCGACCGGCGGCTTCAACGAGAAGTACTCAGGGGCAAGCGCAGAAGATGTCGAGCTGGGATATACGCTGGTCAGGAATGGGTACAGAATCCTTTATGACAACCGGATAAAGGGGATACATTACCACACTCACAGTCTGAGGAGTCTCGTGAGAAACAACTACAGCAAGAGCGCCGCCCTGGTGGAGCTGGTGTGGAAAATGAGCAAGAGTGACAAGTTCGCTCATGGATTCTCCGACAGGAGGAATCTTTACGCTCTCATATCCGCCTTGACGATAACGATATCCGCCGCGTTGTCTCTGGCAGACACGCGCTGGCTGATACTCTTCTGCGTTTCGTGGGCTTTTTTTGTGTCCGCGAACCTCCCATTCTATCGTTTTCTCAGGGGGGAGAAGGACTCGTTCTTTCTTATCAGGACTATTGTGCTCCACTACTTTATCTATCTTATCGTGGGAGCCGGATCATTCCTTGGAACGACCCGATACTATTTCGGCAGGATGGGAACGCATGCGAATATATAGTGGGGTATTTTTGGATAGCAAAAGAGCAACGCGTGAACACATGGCCGATGGAGTGTCATTTTCGCCCCAACGGTTAAGAGTATCTCATGAAACAGTTTACAAAATAACCCCGGACTGTTATATTATATAGCTTACCCGATGAACAGTACAATCTTTCATGGAGCCTGATCGGATGCATGAAGAGAAAAAAAACAGCAAAGTCGTAATCATGGGCGCCGGTCCGGCCGGTCTCTGTGTGGGCTGGAAGCTCATAAAGAACGATGTCCAGGTCGAGGTGGTGGAACTCGAAAACCAGGTTGGCGGACTATGCCGTTCGATCCGCAGGAATGGCTACATTTTCGATCTCGGAGGGCACCGCTTCATAAGTAAGTATAAGGACCTCTTGAAGGATGTCGGAGAGATAATGGGTGAGACGCTTGAGCTGCGACCGAGGAAGTCGCAGATCAGGCTCAAGGGTAAGTACTACGCCTACCCTCTCGACGCAAAAGACCTGGTCACAAAAATGAGCGCGTTCGTGTCGATCAAGTGTCTCTTCGACTACCTCTTCACCACCATAAAGAACAAGATATCGCCCAGGGAAGATATCTCCCTCGAGGACTGGATCGTGAACAGGTTCGGACGTTCCCTCTATGATATCTATTTCGGCCCTTATTCAGAGAAGCTGTGGGGCGTTGCGCCGACAACCATTTCCGCGGACTGGGCTGCACAAAGGATATCCCTTATCAACCTGTGGGATGTTTTCGTTCGGCTGCTGGGTAAAAAGAGTGATACGCCAACGACATATGCTACCGAGTATTTCTATCCCAAGGAAGGAATCGGCCAGATACCGGAGAGGATAGCCGAGATAATTACTGAAGGAGGCGGCACGATACACCTCAATTCCGAGGTCGTGAGAGTCAACACAGACGGGAACCTGATCACAGGCGTCGTTGTCCGGAAGAATGGAAAAGAAGAAATTCTTACGGGAGATTTCTACGTTTCCACCGTCCCACTCCCCGAGTTTATCGCCGGTATAAGCCCGACCGTGGATGAGAAGTATCTGACGGTCGCCGGAAAGATGCGCTTCAGGGGCCTCCGCTTTATGAATATACTCATCGATCGTGACCAGGTCTCCGATAACACGTGGATATACATCCCCGAGATGGAATACATCTTCTTCCGGATTCAGGAACCGAGAAACTGGGGCGCCACGACTGTCCCGGAGGGGCAGACCTCGTTGATTCTGGAAATCGCGTGCGACCCCGGAGACGAGCTATGGGATGTATCAGACGATGACCTGATAGGACGATGTGTTGCGGATTTGAAAAGGCTCGGGTTTGACATAGAAGGAAGTGTGGTGGACTACTTCAGCATGAAGGTAAAGCACGCATACCCGATCTATGATCTTGATTACATCGACAAACTCAGGGTGGCCTTTGAGCTCTTCATGAGATACGACAATCTGGCCGTGTGCGGTCGACAGGGACTCTATCGTTACAACAATATGGATCATTCGATGATGATGGGCTATATCACAGCCGAGCACATCCTGAACGGGACGCCCAGATCGGAAATCCTGAAGATCGCGTGCGAGCGCGAAGTATTTGAGACTCACGCAATCAGCTCCTATTAGACGACGGTTGTCGGGGTGCTGCTGAAGAACGAAAAAAAGAAGAAACTCGAGGTGCTTTAATGAGGTGTGTACTGTTGATGCCGGCGTGGGAGGTCACGGAGATCTATCCTCCAGGCACAGTAAGAAATCAGGTCAGCTTTCAGCACCCGGACGGGATCCTCTACGTAGCGGGTTATCTGAAAAAAGAAGGGCACGACGTCCGCGTACTGGACGGCGCTTTCAAGACTCATTCCCAGATCCTCAAAGAGATCGAGAAGTTCGACCCCGGATATGTCGGGATTCACTCGAATACCCCCCTGTGGAAGAAGGCAAAGAACACCGCCACCGACGTCAAGAAAGTGAACAAAGACATTTTCGTCTCGGTTGGCGGACCGTTTCCGATAGCTTACAAGGAGAAGTGCCTCGAGGAATGTGAGGCAATCGACGGTGTGGATATCGGTGAGGGGGAGCTGACCTCCGCGGAAGTTGTGAGTCGCCTGGAGAAGAAGGAAGAACTGGACGGGGTGCCAGGAATAATCTACCGGAAAAAGAACGGCGAAATTGTCAAGAACCCACCGAGGCCCTTGATTGAGGACCTCGACTCGATCCCTTTCCCCGCGATCGAACTCCTCGAACACAGGGAAAAGTATGTCTCTCCTCCCGGCACCTATCGGAGAAAACCGATCATCAATGTCCACAGTTCCAGGGGCTGCGTCAATGACTGCATCTTCTGTTTCCAGATGAGCAGGAACGTTGAGCCGCGCTGGGCGAGAAAAATTCGTTACCGGAGTCACGGTAACGTGGTCGACGAGATCGAGCAGCGCGTCAGGGAATTCGGTTACAAAGAGGTCCGGTTCCTCGACGACAACTTTGTCGCAGATCACAAACGCGTCGCGAAGGTGTGCGATGAGATCAGGAGAAGAAAGCTCGATGTGACCTGGTTCTGCTCCAGCCGCGTCAACCTCGTCTCCAGGGATATACTGAAAGAGATGAAGGCTGCCGGATGCTGGGCGATCCTCTACGGAATAGAGAGCGGAGTACAGAAGAATCTTGATACGATCAGGAAAAGGATAACGCTCGACGAGATAAGAGACGGCGTGAGATGGGCGAAAGAAGCAGGAATAAAGGTATACACTCCTTTTATTTTCGGCATTCCAGGTGAGACGTTCGAAGAAGGGCTTCAGAGCATAGATTTCGCCATAGAGCTCGACCCCTATATCGCCAATTTCAATACCCTTGTGCCACTGCCCGGTACAGACCTCTACGACAACATAGACAAATACGGCAAGTGGGAGGGAGATACCGACCACGCCACCTTCCAGCACGCGTCGTTCGTTCCGAACACGATGACCAGGGAGGAGATTGTCAAGCTTCGGGAGCTTGCTTTCAAGAGGTTCTACTCACGCCCGAAGTATATGCTCAATCGCGTACTCGGTATCCGCAGCATTGACGATGTGTCGATGGTTCTGAAAGGAGCGGCCACTCTCTTCAACCTCTTCACCAGCAAGAACACCTTCGATCCGGATGCTATCGCCAAGGCCCCTGGAGATCATTAGAGGCGATTTCTTATGGGAGTCGAAACAGGAAAGCCCGAGGTCAGTGTAATCATTCCCGTCTATAACGCTGAGAGTACTCTCAAGGGCACCCTCGATGCCCTTTATTCGTCCGACTATCGCGACTTTGAAGCCATACTGGTGGATGACGCCTCCACGGACCATTCCCTGGAAATCGCCAGGGATTACGACTGCGCAATCCTGAAACAGGAGAGTAACAGCGGACCGAGCGCGGCCAGGAACAGGGGCGCACGGGAAGCGACCGGCGAGATCCTCTTTTTTACCGACTCCGACGTAACCGTTCTTCCCGATACGCTCGGGAGAATAGTGAAGACGCTGGAGAGTAACCCTGATTTTTCGTCTGTCATAGGCTCATATACAATCGATACCCCCTGCAGAGACTTTTTCTCCACATATAAGAATCTTGTACACCACTACACTCATCAGAATTCGCTCGAGACGGCCATCACGTTCTGGGCGGGATGCGGAGCGATACGAAAAGACGTCTTTCTGGCTGTGGACGGTTTCGATGAGAGCTTCCGAAAGGCCTCCATCGAGGACATCGAACTTGGATATCGGCTGACCGGAGCGGGACACAAGATCCTGCTTGCCAAAGACGTGCTGGTAACGCACAACAAGAGATATGACTTCGGGGGGCTGGTGAAATCCGATCTGTTCAACAGGGCCATCCCGTGGACTGCCCTCATGCTGAAGGAAGGGACCATGAGAAGCGACCTCAACACGACGCGAAGCAACGCTGTCGGACTGATGTCTGCCTATGTGACCATGGCGAGCCTGTTATTAAGCGCGCTCTACCCTTCCCTCCTCTGGATAAGCCTGATCTCCGTCATTATATTTCTCATCTGCAACAAGCACTTTTACTCCTACGCCCGCAGGTTCAAGGGCACGGGTTTCATGATCCAGACAATAGCCATGAACTTTATCTTCTACCTGTACAGCGGTGCAGGCTTCGCGCTGGGAGTTCTGGCGCACCTGAAGGGATGACAACGTGAAAATCGCTCCTTATGCAAAACAAGCCAGAAAATTCTTCTTCAGAAATGACGACACTCCAGTCTACCTGATTTTCTTCGTAACCACAATATGCGGTCTCAAGTGCGATCACTGCTTTTACTGGCGGAACACGAATATCAAGACGAACGAGCTCTCCCTGGATGAGATCGAGAAGATCACACTCAGCATGGGAGATTTCCTGCAGCTCACGCTCACCGGTGGAGACGCGTGCAGGAGGGATGATCTCACAGAGATAGCGGAGCTCTTCTACAGGAACAACAACGTCCGCAACATAACGATCGGAACGAACGGCCTCAACCCGGACAGGGTAATGAGGCTGATAACGCCCATGGTATCCAGATGCCCCGGATCTGACATAACGGTTGACCTCTCGATGGACGGTTTGAAAGACATACACGACAGTATCAGAGGAGTTGACGGCTCGTTCGAGCGAGTAAATGAAACATACCGGCGACTGAGGGAGTTGAAGAAAAACCACAGCAATCTCAACACCTGCATTGATGTCACGGCATCAAGTAAGAACCAGAACGATCTTGTCCCCGTGTATGAGTACATCCGTGACGAACTCGATCCCGACATAATCAATGTACTGCACATAAGGGGAGAGCCCCGTAATCCGGGCGCAAAAGAGGTCAGTCTCGAAAAATACGAAGCGGTTAACAAAATGCTGGAGGACGATATCCGGAAGGGACTTGTCAGGAGCTACAAGTTCCTCCCCGATGTCCTGAACGTAAAAGACATCCTCTTAAGACGACAGATAATCAAGACCGTCAGGGAAAACAGGTACCAGATGCCCTGCACGGCCGGCGCACTGACCGGGGTCATACAGACCGAAGGTGACGTATACCCATGCGAGATGCTTGACACGAAGATCGGGAGCCTGCGGGAAAACGGTTACGACTTCGCGGCTATCTGGCAGAGTAAGAGGGCCAGAGAAATCAGGAGACACATCGTGGATACAAAGTGTTTCTGTATCCACCAGTGTTTCCTGAGCAACAACATCCTTTTCAATCCATGGATGATGCCCAGGTTCCTCTGGACATACCTGGGCCTCAAATGGAGCAAGCTTGTTGCGGCTTCCTCCACAAATGGTCAACAGGGTACGGGGCATCGATAACAGTCGCGCGGAAACGGCGCAGCCCCTTGACCCGCCTGCTCCAACCAGTTAACTTCCGTTTCAACAACTCTGTACGGGGAAAAGTGCATGCGCTTGAGAGACCACTTATTCGTTTCATCTTACCTGCTGGCCATCTGCGCCGTCGCGTGGGGACTGGTCGAGATACTCACGATCTTCTCGACGATCACTTTCGGAAACATATCTTTTGTCTCGTACATCTCAATACTGCTCCTGCCTCTTGTTCTTTACGGAATAACGGGTCTCTTGTCCGGCCTGGTCATCGCGTGTATCCTCTTTCCGCTCATCAGGTTCTGTTTTCAGGAGTTCTCTTTCAGGAAGGAGGTCCGGTTATACAGTCTCCTCTATTTTTCTCCGCTCCTCATCGCCATCGAGTACATCTGGAACAAGAGGTACCTGCCGGCTATTCCGTTCACCGAACCTGTTTCCATAATGCACAGCCTGGTCATTCTCCTTCTTACGGTGACATGCGCGTACCTGGCAAGGAAACTGATTCTGCTGGCATTTCGCGGGAAGTTGCCCATATTCAGATCTCTTGTGATAGGTCTGGGATTAGGCGTTATCGCTGTCTTCTATATCAACCACGGCTCCTCCGTTCCTGATCGACGCACCGCAGGCGTGAAGCCACCAACACCCGACACGCCGAATGTCCTCCTGATCACCATAGACACACTGCGCGCCGATCACCTGGGATGTTACGGGAATGCGTCGATCAACACGCCTGTTATAGACGCGCTTGCAGCGGGTGGTGCCAGGTACTCAAACGCCACCTCACAGGTTCCACTGACTCTCCCTTCGCACACGTCCATTCTGACCTCGACATATCCGCCGGTACATGGAGTGAGGGACAATGCCAGGTACAGATTCAGCAATTCGATCCCGACACTGTCTGAAATAATGCAGGAATCCGGCTACCTGACGTCAGCCTTTGTAAGCGCGTTCGTCCTCGATTCCCGTTTCGGGCTCGACAGGGGCTTCGACCTTTACAACGACAAGGTGCAGAACCAGGCGCTCTTCTATTTCTTCTCCGCCTCTCCCCCATTCGCGCTTGCGGGCGGTCTCAAACTTCTCGGCCTGATGCCACCCTACAAACCGGAGAGAAAGGCCAACGCGACGACCGATGCCGCGATAAAGTGGATCGAAGAGAACCAGGGAGAAAGGTTTTTTCTGTGGGTTCACTATTTCGATCCCCACGGCCCGCTCAATCCTCCCGTTCCCTACGATACGATGTACCTCTCCCCGAGCACGGACAGAGAGGAGTTTCGGAGAAACCAGGATAGATACATCTCTATTCAAGGCCGGAGCGACACGAAAGGTTTGACGCCGGATGATCTCGAGGGGATAAGAGCACTGTACAAGGGAGAGGTGACCTTCACCGATCACGAGCTCGGCCTGCTCCTGGAGAGGCTCAATGCACTGGGACTCTCAGACAGGACGCTTGTCGTCCTCACGTCGGACCACGGACAGTCGCTCTCTGAACATGGCTACATGGGCCATTCGATGGAGCTCTATCAGGAAATCATGCATGTCCCGCTCATTATAAGCTGGCCGGGTACAATTCCCTCAAGCGTGGTGAATGACCCCGTGCAGAGCATAGATATAATGCCTACAATCCTGGGTCTGCTCAAGATCGAGATCCCTTCTTCCTGCAGAGGAAGGGATCTCCTCGAACCGCCATCAGCCGGAAACAGGCTCGAGCATGATCGCTGGGCCTATCTCGAGACCTTCCATCCCCATTCTGCAAGGCAGAAGCTGATGGGCCTGGTGTCCGGCAGGTACAAATACATACGAACTCTCGAAGGGGATCGCGAAGAGTATTATGACATCGTCAATGATCCTCGGGAATCGGACAATCTCGCGGGTAGAGAGCCCGGTCGAACAGAGGCGAGCAGGATGCTGCTCCAGCAGATGCTCGAAGAGATGGAAAAATATGCCGCATCCGAAGAAATCCCGCTCGACAGCCAGACCGTCGAGGCGATGAAAGCATTAGGCTATATCAAGTAGTCGGGCTTGATGATTGGTTGGGAATGGTCGAATGAAAAATAATCGATCCCGTGGTTTTTCCTCAAGCGTGATGACCGGGGTCACGATCTGGACAGCATTGGGCCTCCTGTGGGGGCTCGTGGTCATACTGACGCACCGTCACCAACCTTTTTATCTCCTCGACATTCCGCTGTTCCGACTCCTGGATGGTCTTGAAGTGGAGAGGATATCCACCTACAAACTCTATTTCCCGAACATCCCTGATCAGACGCAATACCTCTTCTATTCGTCCCTCTTTCACGCCATATTCGGTCTTATGTCTGGTCTCCTGGCGGGGGGAGGCAGGAATATCTGGAACCGAATCCGTGGACATGCGGGCGGGAAAACGGTCTGCGTATCCTTCCTGGTCTCGTGGAACCTGTTTCTTCTCTTTTTTCTCCTCCTCCTCAACCGATTCCAGATTGCACGAAAGGGCGCGCTGATTCCGCCCTTCATACTTGTTATTCTCTCTCTGAAATTGATTGCGTCCCTTATCCTCGCGCTGATAGTCTTCCTTGGCCTGAAGAGGGTCCTGTATGACGCTACAGGAGGAACAGATGTCCCGGTGGCATCGTATCAATCGAAGCTGATGGCGTCTTTCAGGATTTTCCTGTATGCCGGCGTCTCCCTCATCCTCATAACGGGGATATCTGGCTATCTCATGGAGCGATCCGCTCTGACTCATCTTCAGGACGAGGAGCATCACGCATCTACAGGTCGCGACTCCGATGGCCTGTCTGCCCGGAATGTGATTCTCATCATCATTGATACACTTCGCGCCGATCACCTTGGTTGCTATGGGTATGAGAGGCAGATCACGCCGAATCTGGACGAACTCGCCCACGATGGCGTTCGCTTCACAAGCTGCTTCTCTCAGGCCCCCTGGACAATCCCGTCGATAATGTCGATTATGACTTCACTGTATCCGACGGTAAGTGGTGTGATGGACAACAGGGGACGACTTGATCCGATGCGACAGACCCTGGCGGAGTCTTTTCGAGATGGTGGCTACGCAACAGCCGGCATTGTGAGCCACACCTTTGTCGATCATCGGTTCGGCTTTGGAGATGGATTCGAGACGTTTGAGGATGAGCGGGTGATCCACCGACCGGCCGGAGAAGTTACGGAGACTGCCATATCGATGATCGAGAACATCAAAGACAACGGATTCTTTTTCTTTATCCACTACTTCGACCCGCATTTCCCCTACGAGCCCCCCGCGCCATACGACACGCTTGCCACGGCGGCAGGGGAAAAAAGTCCCACGACATGGAAAGAGATGAAGCGCTTCGCGCGTGTCAGTAACCCTCTGCCTGAAAAGGAACTGGAGAGAAGCATAGCCCTTTATGACGGAGAGATAGCCTACACCGACGCCATGATCGGAAGACTCATCGACTATCTCAAGACCTCGGGCATTTACGACGAGACCGTGATCGCACTGGCAGCCGATCATGGAGAGGAATTCAAAGACCATGGCTCCATGGGCCATACCCGCACACTCTATGACGAGTTGATACACGTCCCGCTTATTATCAAGCTTCCCGGTTCGGTTCGCTCCGGGACCGTCGTCAGCAGCCAGGTAAGATCGATCGATATCGCTCCAACGCTACTCGGACTTGGAAACATAAGAGCACCCTCGGAGTTTATCGGCGTTGACCTCTCTCCATTCTGGTCCGATTCCGGGATCGTGATGGATCTTCCGGCATTCAGCGAGACATCGCGCCACGCCGTGCTCCGGTCGATCAGGAGATCCGGTTACAAGTATATTCAGGACATTCATCGCTCATTCTATCACATAGCCCCCGGCGAGCCGTCAAGGAGTTCCGGGGGGGAGCTATACGACCTGAAAGCAGACCCGGGCGAGCGGGATAACCTGGGCGGCACCGGCAGCCCGATACGTGCGGAGTTGCGAGAAGAGCTCTTCCGTTTGAACCACACGAACGAGCTTGAACGAAAATGGATTCCAAAAAAGGGTGGCGCTCAAGAGGTCACGTACGATCAGGAAACGCTGGATCGCCTCAAGACCCTTGGCTACGTGCAGTAAGCGCGAGGCCGATATACGAGGCCGGGATATGATTGATAATCAACCATGAAGACATTATATTGATTTGATCTCGCTGTTCTCTGCCGGCAGTGTCCGGTGTTCACATTATGATTCTTAACATACATTATGTGATACTTGTAATATGTTGAAAAATACCATTTTATCAATTGTTGTCGTGGGCGTATTGTTGACCGCCATCGAGCTGGCCCTGAGGCTGTCAGGTGCATCCGGCATTGCAAGCAAACAACTCCTCGACTTCGTCCCCAGACGCACGAACCCCCCGTATCGTCAGAATGAGGCATTGGGATGGGATCTCCTCCCGAACTGGGAGGGCGAGGTAAAGGGCGTGAGGGTTACCACAAACTCGTTTGGAATGAGGGACGACGAGTTTCCACTGGTCAAGCCTGACGGCGCAATCAGGCTCCTTGCGGTTGGAGATTCTTTCACGTTCGGCTTCGGGGTGGAGCAGGACAATAGCTACGTCGAAATACTGGAGGATCTGCTCAACACGACTCACCCGGACATGAGGTCCTCAGTCCTCAATGGTGGCGTGGGCGGTTACAACACGGAACAGGAAAAGATCTGGCTTGGAGAGCGAGGTATGTCCTTCGAGCCTGATATTGTTCTCGTCGGATTCGTCCTGAACGACGTGATGTTTCGCGGAATCTACCTCCCGGAAAACCAGCCTCGTCTGGTTCAGCTCCTCTCCCGCACCGCAATCTACAATGTCCTGAACCGAGCCATTCTGTCTCATAGAGCGCGTCCTGACGCATACGAGAGGGCGAAGGATATCACTGCCAGACTGCTGGAGGATTCCGACAAAACCGATGAACTCTGGCAGGAGTGTTTCCACCACATAGAGGGTATGAAAGAAATCACGTCCGCTGCCGGTATACCGCTGGTGTTCGTCCTATTCCCATGGCCGAACCAGTTGACGGAGGATCCTGGCGTCCGTACTCCGCAGGATCGCCTGATTCAGTACCTCAACAGTCAGGGGATTGGACACATCGATCTTATCCCCGCTATGCGGGAGGCAAAAGACGGACTCTACGTGGAAGGCGATACTCACCCATCAGCAAGAGGCCACGAAATAGCGGCACGGGAGATACTGGCCTATCTCGACGCCAGGTTCCTGAGCAATGAACCGGATGATGCCAATTGAGGCGCGGGCATACGGGTACGCCAGGCAGGAACACGGACTCAAAACCGCTCTCGACCCTTTCTTATTATATCCTGCTGACCCTGCTCTTCCTCTATCCGATACCTTTCAACCTGGACAAAGTGATCTCAATCGCGCCCGACACTTTTCAGAATATCTGGAACTTCTGGTGGGTGAACAAGTCTCTCCTCGAGTTGCACACGTCACCCTACTTTACGGACTTTCTTTTCTATCCCACCGGCACGTCTCTTGTCTTTCAGACGCTCTCTCCCTATAATTCGCTCCTTGCTATCCCCCTGCAGCACGTATGTGGCATAATCGGGGCGTACAACATCCTCTTCCTTCTGTCGTTCCCTCTGGCTGCCATCGGTTGTTACCTGCTGGCGCTCCGTTTTGTCAACAATAGATCCGCAGCTTTTCTGGCGGGTTTCATATACGGCTTCTCGCCCTTTCACCTTTCAAGGGCGATGCAGGTAAACATCTTCAGCATTCAGTGGATCCCTTTCTACTGCCTTTTTCTCTTCAGGCTGAGAGAGGAAAAAAGCTGGAGAAACGCGCTCGGCGCGGCCCTGTTTCTCCTGTTGACCTCGATGTGTTCATGGTACTATATGATCTACCTGTTCCTCTTCTCTATTCTTTTCCTTCTCTATTACGCCATCGCAGATCCCCGAAGCATCCTTGTGCCACGCTTCTATCTCGTGTTTCTCACTGCCATTGGTCTGTTCCTCATCTTCATAAGCCCATTCGCCCTGCCGCTCCTGAGAGCGATGGCCCGAGGAGAGACCTACTTATACAAATCGCCGGCAGGGGCGCCGGGACTCTTCGGATTGAGAGCGTTCAAGGGATACTTTTTCTTCTGGCCGGTGCTTATTGGTTATGTTCCGCTCATCCTCTCCTTTCTTGCTGCATTCCTTGTGAGAAAGAGAGAGGTGCGATTCTGGACCTTGACAGCCATATTCTCATTCTTGATGATCCTCGGCACACACCTGAGCATCCTCGGAAGGGAGTTTCCCGGGATTCCCCTTCCCTTCGCCCTGCTGCAGCATGTACCGCTGTTCAGGGCCGCACGTATCTCGTATCGTTTCCTGGTGCCGCTCACGCTCTCTCTCTCGATCCTCACAGCGTTCGCGGTGGAGAAGCCCCTCCTGTTGCGGCCCGGTACCGGCAGGTTAGTCAGGGCGATACCGCTTCTCACGCTTCTCCTCGTCGCCATCGAATACATCGCTATGCCCAGGCCCGTCTATGAAACGGAAGTGCCGGAGTTTTACCAGATGATTGCCAGCGAGGAGGGAGACTTCGCCATAATCTCCCTTCCGTTCAAGGACAGGGGATGGGATCTTTTCTACCAGACATATCATGAGAAGAGACAGGTCCGGGGATACGTGTCCAGGAGAGACCCGGCTGCCATCGCCTTTCTGGAAGGAACTCCACCTTTAGATCTGTTCCTCACGCCCGATTCGATTCGACTGGAGAACATCTCCCCTGACGTAATGCTTTCCTTTGCCGGCACCCTGAGATCATACGACATACGTTACGTTCTGATCAACAAGCCAAGACGCTACAGTGATCTGAAACGGCTTGACAGGCCGAAATCAACGCTGGGCATGCTTCGTACGGGATTGACGCCTTACTCGATGAACTTCAGACTGCACGCGGTCCTGGAGGAGATCGAGAAGATGCGAAGTGATATCAGCACGTCGGACGAGGAGTTGAAGAATCTGAGGTTACTGCTGACTGGTATCGCCGGAGAACCTGTTTTCGAAGATGAGGGGCTTGTCGCATTCCGGATCTATGATTGATCTTCCGGGGTCCCGCCGATGGCGGCCGATATCACGTAGCGCGGGCGCGCCTTCACTTCATCATAGATCCTGCCCAGGTACATCCCTATGATTCCGAGGCTGATCATAAGCAGGCTCCCTATTATCAACTGAAGCAGTATCACCGTTGTGAATCCATTCACCGCTCTACCGGTGATCTTGAAGAGGAGCGTCTGCGCGCCCAGGACAATGGCGAAGACCAGGAATAGACCTCCGAAAAAAGTGATGAATTGAAGCATAAGAGTGGAGAAAGACGTCACCGCCGTGATGGCGAGATTGACTAGCCGCAGGTTCGACCACTTTGTCCTCCCCCCTGAACGCTCCGGGACCGAGAAAGTCAACTGCGCGCGTCTGAAGCCCAACCATGCGATCATACCACGGAAGAAGAGGTTGCGTTCGCCCATCCTCAGCCATGCGTTTACAACCCGCCTGTTCATAAGCTTGAAATCCGAGGCCCCTTCCAGATCATAGCCGGACATCCTGCTCAGTATGGCGTAAAAGGCCCTGGCCCCCATCTTGTTGACGAATGGTTCCGGCCCCCTGCCCTCTTTTACAGCCTCAACTACATCGGCCCCCGATTCGCGCCATAGACCGACCATCTCGGGTATGAGTTCGGGGGGGTGCTGCAGGTCTCCGTCCATGACGATGACACCATCGCCCCTTGAAGCCTCGAGCCCGGCGGAGAGGGCGGACTCCTTGCCAAAGTTCCTGCTGAGCCTCATCGCTCTCAGCATCGGGTACTCCCTCGCCTCTTCTCCAAGTATTGCCCAGGTATCATCAGGCGAGCCATCATCAACCACTATGAGCTCATAAGACTCGTCCATCGACTCAAGCACATCCCGGACGGTCTTCAATACGTCTCTGAGGTGCGGCCCCTCTCGGTAGACGGGCATCACGATAGAAAGATATGGTTGTCGCGTCATTGATCCACTCGCAATATACTGCTCGCTGCGTCTCTGAAACATGCGGGATCCAGATCGTGGTCGCTCAAGAAGCGTGCGACGTATCATTCGCCGTAGAACGCACGCACGTTCCATGCCTCAAAGAAGTAAAGATTGGATTCTCTAAATAGTCGGCACTGAAAAACGGAGTCGTACGTCGTTGCAACAGGATAAGCCACCAGTTGCAGGAGACTCAGTTCTTGCTCGAGTCCTCCTCCTTGGGTTGATATTGATCAGGTGCTCAACCAGAATCAGCGCCAGAGAGGTCAACCAATGGCTAATAAACGACGGATACAATATAACATGCTTGACGAGTACTTTCAATCCTCCCTTGATCCCACCCATGAACTGATCCTTCGGGAAAAACAGATCGGCAATCTGTCTCATCCTTCATGAGATGTCATAAGACTGGACCACAAAAACTCAAAAAGGTGTTTTTCAGTACGGACAAATCAAGGTAAGTGAAATGGCTGAATCAGGCAAGACGAAGTGTTCCTGGTAACTGGTGCCGTCGCGGACAACGAGGGGACGATTAAGCGCTGTAATGCATGTATCCAGAGAGCAGATACAACCGCCCTCGCGAAGATGCACGCGGTGATAATCGCAGGTCTTTTGTTGCGTGGCCCAGCTTATGGCAACTGAAGAGGTGCTCCCGTCAATCACCCTTAAGATCTTGCGGTACGTTGAACTTCACATAGATCGGATTTGTAAAGGAAACCACCCTGTGATCGGCCGTTATATGCTTGTAGAGACCGTAAGCCGGTGGCTGCACACCTGGTGCAGGAAGCTTTATGCCGGCCTCCACTATCGCCCACGAATTCTGGGTGAAGTTGTACCGGAAACTTCGGTCAAGTCTCACTACGTCGGCGGGATCCGTAGAGAAGGGATTATCCGGGTTTGTATCGCCGATATTTCTCTGATATATCGTCTCTCCGTTTACTATGAATCTCACCTGCTGCATCGGAACCCATGGCGCGGCCTTGACAGTTACAGAGATGTTTACCCTGCCCCTTTGTTGCGCGCTTACGTAGACGGTATCCCCGAGGCCCTTTCCGTCCATCGTGAAATCGATTATAGGGCCCGTCGTGACCAGGACATCTCCATGGAGTATTGAATCGACCAGCGCGTTCTCCTGCTCGGTCCCGAAGACCTCCATTGACGTCAGATTGGAGGCGACATAGTTCCTTGGATATCCGCAGCCATCCAGAAATATCCAATGGCTGTCCGTGTTGCCGGTAGCCACCTTGTTGAAGCCCTGGTTGAGGAAGCTGAACCAGTCATCACGGCTTTTCATATAGTAAGGCATATAGTTTCTATTCAGGATCTCGATGACGTCGAAATTGATGTTCTGAGTGCTGGACAGCTCCGATACTATCCTGAGAAATGAATTCGGCCCGCCGTCGTCATATGGCGGAATCGGTTGTGTCGGATCGTAGCCCCAGTTCTCGAACCAGCCAAGATGTGGTCCCCCGATGAAACCAGGTTCATGTTCCCAGTCATAGTGAGCACCTCTGGGGTGATCCAGCTGGATAATCTTTCGATGTCCGGTCGAGTCGGGGGCGATGGCACGAAGGATGTCATAGAGCGTCGCGGGTTGCCTATAGACATCATCGCACACATCAGGCCCCTGTCCTTCCTGGTTCAGCGGCCAGGCGTTGAAGTGGGCTACGTCCGGAGGAAACTCCGCAGGGGGACAATCGGGTGGGTCTCCCTCCACCTTGACCAGAAGGGCGAACTCGCCGCTCATCATAGTCGCTACCTTCTTCGTAATGTATCCCTGGGGATAGCCTCCAAGCTGGGCGATGTCGTTCTCGAGCAGTTGAATAGCCGGGTTGAGATCCACCATCTGATGGTGGTCGGAGGCATTTATCAGTTCCACGCCACTCGTCAGGAAGTCTATCACACGCTGAGGCGGGTAGGCGCGGGTGAAGCCCCAGGTTATGGCTACCCCTTTTGAGTCTCCGCTCGAATCACTGTGCACGTGAAAATCCGCAGAAATACGCCCGGGTACATCCAGGAGGTGTTCCAGTACAAATACCCTGTTGGTGTTGGCCATCTCCGGGAGCCTCAACGTATCTCCCGCGATAGAGTATTCGATCCCCCTGTTCGCGACGACCAGGTATGTACCGGATTCGAGTTCCGCGTGAGCTATTCCCGTGGCTGAAAGGAGAACGTTCTCGCTCCCGGCGAAGTAGTCCCCTCCACCCGGATTATAATCGAGCTGGTTGAAAGAAGGCGTTAATGAGTAGTCGATTTCGTTATTGGCATCCAGACCCAGAAAAACCAGTTTCGCTGGTATGGCTCCCTGCTGGGAATCGACGACCTCAAAATTCACGCGGTATGTAGCTGAAAACGCCACAACGGGATGGAAAACAGAAAACAGAATCAGGGTAAGGCTCAACAATGCACACAAACAGCAGGTGGAACTTTTGAAGGGGATATGACCGTCCACTTTTCCTCCCAACTCGCTATCAACTCAGGATAGGGTTATGACTCAACATGCTCTGATGCCAGGATTTTGTCACCTATTCTACCATATTATTCAGATTTTGTCAACTATGTGTTCCTTCCT
>CAZOAR010000036.1:0-27332 GCA_964577985.1 uncultured Gemmatimonadota bacterium
AGGGCGAATACCCGTAGCGGTATTTAACCGACGAGCAACGCAGCGGGTCGGGATGCATCGACTGACGAATGCCAGCGTATTCATGAATTGGGCCACTACAGTCTGTATGGATGTGACGATTCCCGGGTCGCCGTCGGGTTCCTGGAGTACGTGTTGGTAAAAGGACCGGATGGTCTTGGCCGCGCATCGTGCAAGCAGGCCAAGGAGCTTACGTTCCCAGAGGAAGAAGGGTCGGATACGCTTTGGTACGGCGAGTGTAAACATCCGGTGCGGGACGCCCTCGAGGAGTTCCCCCACCAGCCGATCGCTCCAGAGCGTGATCTTCTTCGCAGGCGGCTCGGACAGAATCTTGTCTTGCAACTGTATGCTATGAGAAACTCCGCCTTGTACCGGCGACAGACGACCCGAGCGAAAATGAACAGCTAGCGTTGCCAATCACCGTGTCGGTGGCGCTCCCCGTGCCTTTCCGGGATTTCGATCCCGTACCCCTCGACCATTTCCCGGACGGTTTCGTGGATCTCGCAGGGGGAAGCCCCCTCCGCTGTCATGGTTTCGACCACCTCGTGCACCTCGGCGTTCTGTTCCTCGGTCAACAGGTCGAAGATGCCCCGGAGACCCTGGTGACCGAAGGGGGGATCGGGTACTTCGACACCCCATCCCTCGGCCATTTCACGAACGGCATCGTGAATTTCGCAACGAGTCGCTCCTTCCTCTCTCATGGCGTCCACGGTCGCGTGGAGCTCTTCCTTCTGATCATCGGTCAACTGGTCACAGATCCGCTGGAGATGAAGACCTCCGGGGCCATGAGAGAAAAGGTTGGTGGTGAATCCCGTCATCAGCGTGGCGGTAATGAGTAGTGTCGTCACCAGGAATATCCGTTTCATTTCAATTCCTCCGCTTCAAAAGAGTTTCTTCAGGTTTCTGAGCTCATTGTAATACTTCAGGAAATCGCTGTTCACGAACTCCACCTTCAGCGATTCTTCCTCATCTGATCCGATATCGAACGAGAAGATATACTTTGATTTCTGACGATCTGATTTGATCAGTTTGTGACCCTTCATCTTCATGTACGCCGAAAATGCGAGGTCGTCCGTCGCTATCTGATTGGTTTTGATTTCCATCGGTCCTCCGGATTGCCGATCTCATTCCGATTCGTACCGTTCCATATATTCGACAACTGCCAGCCGTGATATATTCCCGATGGTGGAAAGAAGAGGAGAATCAATGGCGGTGCCTTCCCCGTCCTGGCGGGGGACCCCGCCTGCCGAAGGGTCGGGGTTCCAGGTGATCTCTCATCCGCTCGAGTTGCTCCTCCGTGAGAACCGGAGAAAGCTCCATCTGCAGGGAATCCATCAGCGTCTCCATTTCGGAGTGGTGCCGGACGTTCAGCTCGGCAAATCGGTCGGCGAAGCTCTCGAGGATGGCCCGGACGGTGTCACGCTGCGTCTCGTCCGGATCGGTGATCTCCTCGAAATGGTTGATGAAATGTTCGGAAATCCCCTTTCTCGTGTGTTCCGGCAGGTCCCTCCGGATCAGGAGGGGACCGCCGACCAGCCATCCCAGGATGATTCCGAGAACCAGGGTGACGAACAGGATCAACGCGGTCTTCGTATGAATTTTCATAACGATTCCTCCAGAAACGATTCGAGAGGCGTTTTCAACAGATTGTCACTCGATTCCTCATGAACCGCGAAGACGGCGGAGAACGAGAAGTCGCCGCTCTTCCGGAGATTCAGTGAGATCAGGATGATAACTGCCACGGCTGCCGCCAGAGCGAGTGGCCGGAACATCCGGTAGAGCGAGGCGAAGAAGAGGTCCGCCCCATTGTCAGTTCTCCCGAGGCAGCGGATCCGCTTCATGACCCGCTCGGCGAAAAACGGTTCGAACGAAGCGGCGGAGCTCGAGGCGATCGAGTTCCTCACCGCGGTGATGCGTTCCTTTTCGGCGCGAAGCTCCTCCGACGAGGCCAGCGCCCTGTCGAGTGGTTCACGTTCTTCCCTCGTGAGCCGGTCGTCGAATGACCGGTAGAGAAGCTCAAGGTCTTTTTCGTTCATCTCGATTCTCCGGCGCAAGGGCCGCAATCTCTTTCAGTCTCTTCTGCGCTCTCGCCAGCCGGGAGAGGACGGTCCCGGCCGGGATATTCAATATCTTTGCCGTCTCATTGGTGGAACAACCGGAGATCAGCCGAAGGACCAGGACGGTACGGAACTCGGGCTTCAGCTCTTTCAGCGCCCTTTCGAGGAACTCTCGATCCTCGAACGCCATCCCGGGCGCTTTCGGATCGGCTATGTCGGAAAAATCGTCCGCGGATTTCGTCGAAAAGCGCGCGAACCATCTCTTCCTCCGTTTGAGTTCGTTCAGGGAGAGGTTGATGGCGATCCGGGTCAGGTAGGTCCCGAGACCGCTCTCTCCCCGGAACGATCTCATACTCCTGTAGAAGCGGATAAAAGTCTCCTGACCAACGTCCTCGGCTTCCGGGCCGCTGCCCAGCATCCCGATAACCGTAGAGGCGACACGGGCTTCATGCCGTTTGACGATCTCCATAAACGCCTTCTCGTCTCCTTCTCGAGCGGCGGCCACCAGCTGTTCGTCGCTTTGATCGTTCATGCATTGCCCTATCGGTTAGACAACCTAATAATTCCATATATTCCCATCGACCGCAAGATTTTCCGCGACGGCGTCATGGACAGAAAAATGCCCCGCATCGTGATCGGATACGGGGCATTGGGATTATCGGGTGACCGTTACCCGGGCGGGTGCGACTTGCCGACTTTCCATTTCTCTTTTTCCAGGATCTGGACGATCTCCTCGGGCTCCATCCGCCGGGTGTAGTCGGCGTTCACGAAGGCGTGGATCATAATGGTCATGTAAATTCAGACCAAGAAGGATAAGCATTTAAGGTGAATCTCCAACCGTCGACAATGTGGGAGGTCACCATATCGAAGGAAGAAATATGTCGTGACTCTCAAGACCGACGCCCTGACAGGGGAAGGCCTCGATTTCGACCAGATACATGTCAGAGTGATCGCCCCCTCCACGGCGCAATCGCAGGTGCTAACCACGCATCAGTCCGACATACCGCCATACTTCCGCCCCGGGCGGACCCTCTGCTCGTCCAACACATACCGATCCTGCGCTCGCCGTGTCCGCATGACACGCCACTCAACCTCCATACGACAGAAAAGAGTTGCCCGCGGGTCTCCGGAGAGGTAATATTGGTAGCGGTTTCATGCCTCCCGTGCGGGAGGTGCAACGAAGACCATGATTCCTCTGGAGACCCATGCGCGGCAGTAAACACAGAGTTTTCCCGATCATCGTGACGCTGGTCATCCTGATCCTCGTCTCACTCCTTCCCTGCCCCGAGGGACTGTCGCGGGAGGGCTTCAAGGCGCTCGGCATCTTTTTCTCCGCGATCGTGCTCTGGATCACAGCGGCTCTCCCCCTGTCGGTAACAGGACTCCTCATCTTCGTGCTACTCCCGCTCCTCGGTGTCATGGAGAGCGACCACGCCTTCGCACTCTTCGGCAACCGGGCGGTCTTCTTCATCCTCGGGGCCTTCATCCTGGCAGGAGCGATGTTGAAAACCGGGTTGAGCAGACGGCTTTCGCTCATATTCATCAGCCGGTTCGACAGCTCTCCGCGCAAGCTTCTTGTCGGCATCCTTGTAACCTGCGCGCTGATGGCTTTCCTCATGCCCGCGCACGCGGTAGCCGCCATCATGTTCCCCGTGGTTACGGTTATAGCATCGAGCCTCGACCTCGAGCCCGGGGAGAGCCAGTACGGGATCCTCCTCTATCTGAGCATGGCCTGGGGAGCGATCATCGGCGGCGTCGCAACACTTCTCGGTGGCGCTCGGAACCCGCTCGCCATAGGACTCCTCTCGGAATACTACGGTATCTCGATCTCGTTTTTCCAATGGATGGTCGCGGCGGTCCCCATAACCGCCGTCATGCTCGTCCTGGCCGCGATTGTCCTCTTCTTCTTCTTCCGCATCGATGTCGAAGACGTTGCCCCGGCGCGCAGGGTCCTCGCCGAGCAACTGCGCGAAGCGGGTCCGATGTCACGAGAGGAACATCAGGTGGCGGCACTCATGGTCGCCACTATTCTCGCCTGGATTCTTTTCAGCGAAGAGCTCGGCCTGGCCGGGATCGCTCTGCTATCCGCGGTCACCCTCTTCATGCTCCGGACCATCGAGTGGACGGACGTTGAATCTTACGTGAACTGGGGTGTCATCCTTATGTACGGCGGGGCAATCTCTATCGGGTCCGCCCTCGTGGAGACCCGAGCAGCCTACTGGCTGTCGGAACTGGTGCTGAGCAATATCACCCTCTCTCCAATTCTCTTCCTGGCGCTGGCATCCCTGCTCGCCAAGTTCCTTACCGAGGGGATCAGCAACGCGGCGTGTGTCTCTATACTCCTGCCTATCCTCTTCGAGGTCGGAGAACTCTATCACATCAATCCTATCGCGACGGTGCTGATCGTCGCCATCCCGTCTGGACTCGCCTTCGCGCTGCCGATGGGAACACCGCCGAACGCGATCGCATACTCGAGCGGATACTACGAGATTCGTGATATTCTGGTTCCCGCTCTTATCCTGAACATAGTGTCCTGGATACTCTTCATCGCACTGGCGATGGTCTACTGGCCACTCGTCGGCTTCCATCTGTCTTGATATCAAGGGTGGAGATCGTTATGGTTACAGGAGAAAAACATGGAAACCGAAGCGAAAGGAACGGAGAGATGCGATACGTTATGGTCGTCTTCTCGTCCGTGACGCTCTCGAAAAAGCTGGCAGAGTGTGCCATCGAGACCGCCCGGAAAGACCGGTCTACTCTTCTTATCGTCGAGATCCACAACCGGCGCGTCCCCAGCCGAGTGGCTACGCTGATGCACGAAAGCGGGTTCATGGGGCAGGAGGTCGTCGATCGCCTTGAGCAGGACATCTCGAAGGAACGACAGGATCATATTGACCGGAATATGAACGACCTGAAGGCGCAGGCGCAGGCGGAGGGGATTCCCACGGAGGTTATCCTCCTCGACCGAGCTTCAGTCCGGAAGATCGTGGAGATCGCCCGGGAGAAGAATGTCCGCGTGATCATAGCGGAGAAGCGCATCGGTGATATCGAGGGCGAGGATTCAGCCTCCTTCGAAGTGATCCGCGTAAAGGAATAGCAGCGATCCGGAGGCATCAGCACCCGAGCTGCCCGAGTCTCTCCATCAATCCAGATCTACTTCCGACCTTGCCGGCCATTATTTGACTCGATATCCAGTATCGATCCGCGTGTGGTTTTCACTAACCGCCCTATTTCCTGACCACCATCTTCCGGACCACCCGCTCTTCCCCCCATCGCAGGGAACAGAAGTATATTCCGGATGGTACGGGTTCTCCCCGGTCGCTCCTCCCGTTCCAGACGATCCGGTGCGTTCCCGGGGCCGGCGCCGAGGAAACCAGAGTCCGGACGAGACTGCCCCGCAAGTCGAACACCTCCAACCGGAAGCCACCCTCGATATCGTTCTCTTCCGGCACGTCGAAGGCAATCGTGGTGGAAGGATTGAAGGGATTGGGCGCGTTCGGATGAAGGTGGATAGCGGCCGGGACCGGTTCGAACCGCGATGACATATGAAAATGCCACCCGGCGCGCATATGTGACCAGGGTATCAAGGACATCCTGCCAGAAGACCGTATCGGCGCACGCAGATGTAATAAAAAAGTATGTGATGACAGCATATTTTGCGATGGAGTCGGCCCACCCACTGCCGGAGCGAGCCCGCGCTCAGGCCGGGGCCCTCTCCCCAACCCGAAGACAACAATAGAGTTGAAACCCTGCATGCCAGGAGTCCCCACGTCAGAACCCGCCCCGGGCACAGCCCTTGCGAAACACCCCCCGATGAATACGTCCATTCCCCGGCACCTGCCACGCCGCGCTGACGCCCGGCGGCCCGGGTGCTGATTAACCATCAGGGGGTTGAAAACATGAAGCTCCGAAGACATTCATACAAGAGAAGGACATGGAAACGGGAGACGAGGGCTACGGCATCCCCCTCTCAAGGGCCAGCTTCGCGCCGCAGGATAAGATCTCTCGCTACCTGCTTCCGGTCGGACCTCGAGTACCGTAAGAGCATAATATCGTGGACATTGCTGCTGCTGGTATCTCTTGTGGGGATGGCCACCCCATTGAGGCCCCAGACCCGTACATTCCCCGACACCAGAGAGGGCATCATGGTCTTCTCCGACCAGATCCCGCCCGGCAATACCTCAGCTCAGGACGAGTTCGCCGCCACCCACTACGTCGGCACACAAAAGATGACCCCTCAGGACATCGAGTCTATCCGGGCCTACAACCCCGACTTCATCCACCTCCACTACCAGCTCGCCGTTTACGCCGCCGACAGCTCGGTACGCTTCATCGACGGCAACAACTGGGTCACCGACTGGGGATACGTCGACCAGCAGGATAACTGGTTCGTCACCGACAGCGTGGGGACCAGGATCATGCATGACAACGGCGTATTCTACCTGATGGACGTCTCGGGGCAGATATCGGGTGCCGGTGAGAACGGGTGGAAGGAGTACTGGGCTGACACCTGCATCGACAGGATGCGCAACAACGAGGCCGACGGGGTATTCGCGGATGTTTATGACGTCTCGACCGTGAACGCTGCCTTTCTCGATCCGCCCTACTGGTGGTTCGAGGGCACCAATCCCCTCGCCTACTGGGTGCCCCACCTCGACACCTTCGGCAATTACATCACAGACCGCCTCCACGGGGAGCCTGAAAACTTCTACGTCCTCCCGAACCTCGGCTTCCAGGTGACCTCGTGGGACACGGCGGATTACTCCATATTCGACGGCGGCATGATCGAAGGCTTCGGCAAGTGGGGCCCGCAGAATCCGTTTGTAATCTCAGACTGGAAGCTCCAGATGAACCGCATTCTCGATCTGGTCGCTCTGGACAGGATCATGATCCTCCAGTCATACATGTACGATGCGCTCGACTACGGCGAAAGGAGCTTCTATCTCGGCTGCTACCTGCTGGTCAAGGGCCATCACACCTACATCAACATTCTCTCCGGAGGCCCGGGCGACAATATGCAGTACTACCCCGAGTACGACATCGATCTCGGGCCATACGCGGGTGAGCCGTCCTCCGACATCGATGACCTCTACGACGCGGGGGCGGGTGTGTACCGCCGGGAGTACGAAAAGGGGCTGGTCATGGTGAATCCCTTCTCTCTCGCGGTTTCGGTGGATCTCGACAGCTCGCTCTACCTGGTTGTCCCCGCTGGTGGCGGTGGAGTGGACGGAGCGGGTGATTACGGAGGATCCCTCGGCTATGAACAGACCTCCCAGGTGCTTCTCGGCGCCTATGAAGGCGCGGTTCTCCTTTATGACGTCTCCCCTCCTTCCGGGGCGCAGGTCACAGACCTGAACGCCACGCATCGTAACGGCCAGACCTTCATCACCTGGACCGAGATCAGCGACAACAACGAAACATATCGCGTCTACAGATACGACCAGCCGATCACGAGTGTCAACCTCGGTGACGCGGAGATGATAGCGGAGATCCCGGAGGGCTCGGCTTTTTACGAGAGTGAGTGGGCGCGTGGGACGGACGGAGATCCTGGCAACAACGCCCTCCAGAAGAACTTCATAATCGAGGACCTCGGAGCCGAACTCCCGGACGGTACCGGCCTCCTGGTCTGGACACCACACGAGGCGGGCGCCTCCTATTACGCTGCCACCGCGGTCGTGAACGGGGTCGAGAACAGGGAGATAAGTCCCTCGAACAGCCGGCAGACGGCGGTCATCGAAACGGATGACCCGCCGGAACCGGTCATGGTCTGGGCTTCCCCCACGGGCCACGGCTGGGTGTTTACGCAGTTCATGGACTACGGCGCGTGGAATCCAACCTACGACGGCTACGCGTACAATTACGGCGTCGGAGTGCCTGACAATTACGATGGAGTGACCGCATTCCCGCTGACGATCCATCTCGACGGATGGGGATCGCGATACGACAATATGGACGGCTCCCCTTACAACTACCAGACGATCTACGTCGGCGTAGACGACTACACGAAGACCTGGTACTATGGCAACGCGGCAACGTATGACTATGACCAGGGGAACATACCGACCACGGGATCGATCGCGAACTTCACCGAGTGGAGAATCCTGCGAAGCATAGACGACATCATACGTGACAGCCGGTTTATTGTGGATGAGAACCGAATCTACGCCTTTGGAGGTTCGATGGGGGGGAGCGGCGCGGTCGCGCTCGGCATGCGCTATCCCGACGTCTTCGCCGCGGTATTCGGGGCGGGCGGGATGACCAACTACGCCACGGCGGGCGATTCGGGCGGAACCCCCTGGGAGAACGATCTCGCACCGAAAATAGGAACCCCCGAAGACAACCTGCCTGTCGTAAACCTGGGCCCGCGGTCGGCACACCTGGCCCGATACGACGGGATGGGCGTCTGGGACTGGATGAACCACCAGCAGAACATGCTCGACAGGGTCGGTGATGAAATGTGCTTCATCGCCACCACACACGGCGACGCGGATCATATCGTCGACTGGAGGACACAGGGCGCTCCATGGTACCCGATCATGGAACAACAGGCGAGACGGGGTTTCGCCGGCAATGTGATCCCGGGCGCCGATCACTACTGGTTCGGGTTCGGCGGCTGCGGCCCGATGTTTCCCTTCGAGAGTTATATCTTCCGAAAGGACAGGAGCTTCCCCGGTCTGAGCGACTTCTCGCTGAACAGCGAGTATGAATACAACCAGGAGATCGAGTGGTCCTGCCCCTGGCACGACTTCGCCGGAGACATAGTGGACACGCACGATCGTTACGAGATAGTGCTTCGCATCGTCGATGACCCCGGAAACCCTGACACCGGAACGGTCGACATCAGCCCGAGGCGGCTGCAGGCCTTCCAGATATACCCCGAAATGTCCTATCTCTGGAGGAACGAGTCCTTAGCAGGAGGTGGTGTTATCCAGAACGGGACCATTTATCCTGACCAGTATGGACTCCTCTTCATCGACGACTTCACCGTGAGCAAAGGGGGCAATCGCCTGGTCATCGAGCCCGAGTTCACATCCTCCGGTGATGACGGCGGGCCCGAGTGGAAACCCGCCAGCTTCGCCCTCAAGCAGCCCACGCCGAACCCGTTTCGCTCGTCGACATCTCTCAGCTTCGACTCGCCGGCCGAGGCGGAGGTCACCGTCAAGGTCTATGACATCAGGGGACGGTTCGTGAAAAATATATCCACGGGCAAGGTAGACGCGGGCAGATACGAGGTGCAATGGGACGGGAGGGACGACGGGGGGAACGAAGCGCCATCGGGAATCTACCTGATTCACATGGCCGGGGGAGACTACCAGTCGCTTCGCAAGGTGGTCAAGATCCATTGAATGAGTTAGTTTAGTGCTACAGCTCTCAGCCACCCGGGACATACGCCCGGGACGGCGCAGCCAATCAGTTGAGACGAGGAATAACACGATGAAACCTTTTCATATATCCGGGATAGTCCTTATCTGCACGTTCCTCTCACACCAGCTTGCGGCCATCGACGTCGGCAGGCCATGGGACAGTCCACACGTTTCGCTGGCGCAGGAGTCAACCGGACGAGAGGCCACCACGCCAGGCACGGCCACCAGCTTTGTATCACCATCCGGTGACAATTCGAACCCGGGCACGAGGGAGGCGCCGTGGGCGACACCGGGGTACGGGTCGAGGCATATTCAGTCCGGTGACACCCTGGTGATCCTGGGAGGCAGGTACAGCCTGAGTGTGTTCGATGCCGACATCATCTCCCCACCATCGGGGACGGCGGATGCCTGGACCACGATACTCGGTGAGGAGGGGAACAGGCCCGTCCTCGCAGGAAGCGGCAACCTGTACAGCGCCATGGTCCTCTCGGGCAGGAGCTACGTCCAGATCGAGAATCTGGAGATTACGAGCGACGGGGGTGCGCTCTTCCGTGACGGTATCACGGCCGTCGGGGAACCGATCAGCAATGTTGTGCTCAGGGACCTGTCGATCCATCACATCGATGAGTTCGGGATCGACATCGGGGACGCAAATCGCCTCCTGATAGCAGGTTGTGAGATCTCCTGGTGCGGGTTTGGCGCTATTGGCGGCCCAGCGGGGATCGAAGGCGGATGGCGAAACGTTGATATAGTCGGCTGCCGGCTGTCTTACAGTGGGCACTACTACCAGGGCGGCGCCGGGCCGGGGCCATACGACCGACCGGACGGTTTCGGGATCGAGCCCTCTTCTGGCCCGATCGAGATCGTCAGGACAATCGCCGAGCACAATCGGGGCGATGGGATCGATTCGAAGGCTCAGAACACGTATATCCACAGATGCACGGTCGCCAACAACCGATGTGACGGCGTAAAGCTCTGGGGTTCAGGCAGTCGTATCGAAGACGTGCTCATCTATGGCAGAGGCGATGGCGACACCCAGACGACCCCGTGGGCGGCCATCGTCATCGACACGGGTGACAGCGGTGCTGACTTCGAGATCGTCAACGTAACAGTAGACGATTCTCTCGGCAATAACTATCTGATGTACGTGCAGTACGACAACCCGAACACGCCTGTCACGCTCGGCATCGTGAACTCCATTTTCTGCGGCCGGGGAGAGAACTCACCCATCTTTCTGGCTGGCTCGGTCGACCTCAGCATTGGCTACAATCTCTTCTACATGCCGAACAGCTCCACGGTGCTGCAGCACGGCGGCAGGAGCTATGATCGGTACCAGATCGGAGATCTCGGGAAGAGAGACATCTATGGCGATCCCCTCTTCTTCTTCTCCGCGTTCGGAACCGACGGAGATTATCACCTCCAGGACGGTAGTCCCGGCATAGACGCCGGTTCATCCATCTTCGGCTCCCCCGTCGACCTGGACGGGATTCCGCGACCGCAGGGCGATGGCTGTGATATCGGATGCTACGAGAGATCGGGCGCGTATGCGAGATGAGGGTATTGAGATCATGCGTGGCCTCCGACGACTGGAACATGTCCGTGTTGAGAGTATATCATCATGATCCCATCAACATTTTTCTTGACTTCACCACGACCTCACAGCATAATCCCCTGAGGCAAATGAAGGTACATCGAGAACCCGGAAGAATGTCAGGGCAACCCCTGCCCATGACGAGTAAAGAGCGGTTGATCTTCCTGGCGTATGATTTGACGATCGATTCGCAACAATCGACGATTTTCGGCACACGCTGATTCAGCCGTTCGTTGTCATTGTTGCTACAACCCTATGAGGCACACCAGAATAGAGTCTACAGACCACTCAGAATGGGTGCGGCATACTTCTTGAATAAAGACCTGGGGGCTTCAGGTGGCAGAATGGGATCAGGGACATTTTCTCCGTAGCATGGAATCCTCAGAACTGCCTGGAAAGTGTGGCCGAGAATAGATAATAAGCTTGCTGGTCTGCTCTTTGTCCTGTTGCTTTCTCCCTTTGCACGGGCGGAAGGAAACACGGAAGTCCTGATGTACTACAACCAGGAACTGCCGGAGTGTGCATCTGTCGGTCTCGAGTTCCAGCGCTATGCGGTCCACTTTCAACCGCTGGACTTCAGCATTGAAACCAAGTACCTGATTACCAGAGTAGTAGTTTCCGCAATGGACATCCCTCCCGGGACTGTTCTTCCTCTGCTTGTTTCCAACGCACATCCCCGCGATTATCCTGACAGCTCTCTTTACAGGGACGAAGTCATGTTCACTTCGGCAGAATGGGACACATTTGAACTCTCAACGCCGCTTGCGTGGGAGGGTGATATATGGGTCCAGTTCATCCGGACCCAGTATTTTATCCCTTTCATCATGTCTGAACCGGAGGATTCAGTATATAAGCGGAACTGGGTGGAAGTCTCTGGTGTCTGGGGCTACGAGAATTGCGATATGGCCATCGGTGTGGTGATAGAGACGCCCACAGGAATAGAGGAGAATCCTCCGCTCATTCCCAGCGCATTCAGCCTGGAACAAAACTACCCCAACCCGTTCAATCCCACCACAACCATTGCTTTCACCTTGGAGAAGTTTTCGCACGCCATACTGACTGTCTACAATCTAAGAGGACAATTAGTGGACACTGTAATAGACTCGCCTCTTGGTCCTGGTCGCACAGAGGTAATCTGGAAAGGGGGTGCATCGGGAATTTACTTCTATGTGATCCGTGTCGACGGTGTCGTGCTGGGGAAGAAGAAAATGCTGCTCTTGAAGTAAGGAGAAAACCGTGAAACAGTTCATGAAAGTACTGTTCCTATTGAGCTTCTTGCCCATCCGGGTGGCACCTGTTCAGGCACAGGATGCTTTTCAGAAGGATCCTCTGGTTCCGGAACTTCCCATTCGTGCAAATCAGTTGATAGTCATTCCACCGACTGATCCGGGGGAGTACGGTGTATACTCCGACTTTCTCACCACAATACAGATGATTTACAATATAGAAGAGATTCACGTTGTAGACAGAAATCCCAATGCAGAAGACCTGAATGCCGCCCTGCCGGGCATTGACGTCAGACCACTCGAATCACACTTCTGGGCGGAGGATCTGGGAGAGTCGACAACCAGAGAGATTTGCGATGCATACAGAGCGGCCGGTTATACCGCCTACCTGTCTCACATCTTCCCGACACACCAGATGGAAATCGGAGATATTGACAAGGTCCCTTATGGTGAGGTGCCGGATCAATCTCTCACTGATCCGCTTATGGTCAATCAGGTTCCCTGGCCCTTTGGGGAGGATGACATGTCCGGGTATCCGTACAATGGAGGGGGCTATCTAAGGGCTCGATATGCCCTGTGGCCTCCCGACCAGCCGGTGCAACAGGAGAAAAGAGTACTCCTGGTTCTCTCTGACACCGGCTTCGGGTGGCGTTTCGATGATTTTGCGGGACTCATCTGGCAGAATCCGAGTGAAGATCTGGATGGCGATGGCATCATCGTCGATCAGGGAAACGGAGAGTACGCGTTTGATCAAAAAGACCTGGATGGTCAGGATTCTGGTGGCAACGGGTACAACGACCTTATTGGCTATAACTTCGTTGATGACAGAGAGGACCCGGCCAACAATCCCGGCGAAGTCTTCAGCCATGGTACGTCGGTATACGCCGTTGTCGGGTCCGAAACCTATAACGGTAAGGATATGGCCGGGCTTCTATATCCAGGCTACGTTGAGGTTGTACTGACCAGAGTCGGAGAGAATTTCGGTATCTACGAGGCTGAAGCGGTCGAAGGGATTTACTACGCCGCTGTTCTTGCTGCTCAAGGCGACTACCTGGTGGTTCTCAATATGAGCTGGGGCGGCCAGCAGATTTCAGAGCCGCTGCAGGAAGCGCTCGATGTGTTTGAAGCCCTTGGCGGAGGAGCCGTTGCTTCGGTGGGAAACGATAATAACGGACTTCCGAGGTATCCAGCCGCATTCAGCAATGTGATCGCGGTTTCAGCCTCAACCAGCATGAACACGAGAGCGTCGTTTTCGGACTTTGGATCATGGTGTGACATTGCCGCGCCCGGACAGGATATCCTGAGTGCGCTCTGGATTCCCGGTCTTCCAAACTCCGAGATAGACTACCAGTTCATGAGCGGCACATCCTATTCGTCTCCGTTTGTAGCGGGTATCGCAGCTATGCTCTGGTCTACCCGGAATGACCTTGTCTGGAGCGAAGTCAAGGACGCCCTTTTCAACGGGCTCTACACCCCCGAAGACTATCCATGGACTCCACCGGGATCTCACGGCAACCTGCACATGATCGGTGACCCGCCCGAAGAAGGTAACCCATACTATGGTGAGGGAATCATTGATGCATACCTGACCCTTCACCAGTTCAACTAAGTGGTTATGTGCATAAATACGGTAACGTATCGAGGACGACGAGGCGCTCGAACCGCAAGGCGCGAGGAGGGCGAATACCCGTAGCGGTATTTAACCGACGAGTAACGCAGCGGATCGGGATGCATCACTTGCCGAATGCTATCGCATTCATGAATAGAACCACCAAGGATCTGCGGTAATGCCCGGGGACTTCCTTGTGAATCCAAACCTGGAATGAACGGCGGCCCCCATTGAAAGAGGTGAATGAATTGAAGACTCTGCTCCTCTTCTTCTCTCTATTTCCTGTCATGGCTGCCACAACAGCCTGGTCAGATCCCGTTGAAGATATTCTCACCTACTATGACCCGAGTCTACCGGGTCACTATCATTTCTTCGACGAAAATGACAGTTTCGCACTGTTCTTTGAACCGCAGGATTTTGGAATAGACTCTCTTGTGATTACCGGAATAAGGTTTGAATCCACTATGGCCGGGCCGATCAGCATCATTTTTTGCGAAGATGATACGTCATCCGGCCATCCTCTGCTGGATCATTTTCCCGGTACTTCCTTCTTTGAAACCAACTACTTCTTTTCGGGCGAAACCTGGGTGGATACCGTGATGATCAGCCCCATCAGGAGAAAGGATAACAGCGGAATCTGGTTGATAATAGTTTATCAGGTCGAGAATATTCCTTTCCTGACGTCCGGTACAAGCCCTCCTTCATACCGCAATCTGGTTCACAATAGAGCCCCGTCGTACTGGTGGCCGGATATTGATGACTGGTCAGTAGGACTTGTTGCAATCTTTGAGCGCCCGACGGGGATAAAGCCCGGGACTGATCCTCCAGATCTTCCGACTACCTTTGCGCTGAATCAGAACTACCCCAACCCTTTCAATCCCTCCACGAACATTGGTATGGAATTGCCCCGGGACTGTGAGATCAAGCTGAGCATCTATGATGCTAGAGGAAGGCTGATAAGAAGACTGATCAACCAGAAACTGGGAGTAGCAGGGCATTACGAGGTTGTCTGGGACGGAAAGAACGATCGGGGCGTTCCGGTTTCTTCAGGCATCTATCTCTACCGGCTGGCAATAGCTGACAGGATATTGACCCGAAAGATGATTCTGTTGAAATAGGAGACGGAAAAGATGAAAGAGCATGTTCCCTTTCTCGTGATAGCATCTCTGACCATTTCCTTCGCTCTGTCAATCAGCCTGAGCCTTGTTGAGGCTTATGGAGCGGATGATCCTGAACCCTGGTATCAGGACAAAGAGGTTATTATCGGCATTCCCGCAGGTTATGATTACTGGCTTTTTCAGGATGATCTTTCGATTATCGATAGTTGGCTGGGCATTGAACTGACCGTTGAGGATTCCCTCCTTTTTATTTGTACCTGGGTTTATGAAGAAGACGAAATCGACATGGCAGTGAGGATGAACTGGCAAAACACAGGCCTTAGTGGAGCCTCGGTAGAGGATGTAGTAACCACCTTTCAGTCTTTTGGCTATTTTGCTGAGCCCGATTATTTGAGTAGGACGTTTCAAAACCAGCCTGTCAAATCGCTCACACCACCACCCATCCATGGTGATCCGGTAGCCCTGGACCCTTATGCTCGTTTTCAAAACCCCTATGAACTGGGAAGCGGTTTCACCCAGGTCATTCAGTCCTGGTCACACACAAATGGAACAGAGGAAGTAGTTGTCCAGATAATAGACACCGGAGGATTTTGGTGGCACCCTGAGTTCAATGATCGACTCTGGGAAAACGGTGGAGAAGACGCCGATGGAGATGGAAGCACTGTCGAATGCTCTCCTGAAGGTGACTGCTTTTTCGATCCTGGGGATCAAAATGGAATTGACGACGATGGAAACGGTGTTGTCGACGACTTTATCGGCTGGGATTTCAAGAACTTCGACAACGATCCCTCCTCCGGTTATTCATGGGGGATGGACCATGGTACAGCGGTGGGATCAGTGGCCGGAGCCCGGAGTTACAATGGAACGGGCATGTTGGGAGTAATGCAGGATCCTGTCCGGCTGGAGTTCATCAAGGCCGGGGCCAGCGGATACATCTGGAACTGGTATGCCATGCAGGCACTGGGTTATGCCATCAATACCAACTTATGGCAGGGGACTCATGTCGTTACCAATATCTCATGGGGCTCGCATACTGAGGACCTCCTCTTGAAGCATCAATTAGACTGTTTCGTCAGAGAGGGAGGGCTACCCGTATTTGCGGCGGGAAACTTTGGCGACCAGAGACAGACTTTCCCGGCTGGATGGCACTTTGGCCCCATTGTAACCGCTTCAGATTCCTCCAACCAGATGGCGCCATGGTCCACTCATGGTGATTGGGTGTGGCCTGATGGCCTCGCATCGCCCGGCTCGAAAGTAATTGTGATGAGAGCCGACACCGACCCCTGGGGAGATAATCTGAGTGTGTCGTATGAAAGGTTGGATGGAACCTCTTTCTCCGCGCCTTTGATCGCAGCGGGCGCGGCAAACTTCTGGTCAGTCTATCCCAACATGACTAATGAGGAAGTCAGGCAGGCGGTTCTCTGGGCGTTTTATCAGCCAGTTGATTATTTGATCAACAATCCCGACCCCTCGGATTATTGGGCTTTTGAAGCATATTACGGCAAGGGAATTTTTAATCAGCTTTATCTGGTAACCTACAATTGACACTCGTCCAGCCCTCTCAGCAACCGATCCATCTGGATGAGACTCCACGACCACAACTCGCCGGTGATGATACTGACTGCCGCGAGTGACAATGGCATGGATCCTGTGGGATGGCAGCCGGCACTTCAACCGCGCGGGCGTCTGTCAGGCCGCTATGGACACTCCTCGATCGAAGACTTCAGTCGTCCGGACGTAACTGCCAGGAGGCCCTGCCCCGCTATACGGGACAGGGCCTATCTTTCTGACCCGCGGCATTGTCTGGTGCACAAACTACCCTGAAGACTACTCCTGGCCATTCTCAGGGGAGTCGGCCTCGATGGCTATGACCTCCTCCGGCGTTGAAACCACAGGAGATTCAGAAGATACCGCCACAGCGCTCCAGCCGGCTATCTCGTCCTTGAAATCGAGGGCAAGGAGCTTGAGGTCGATTGGTTCTACCCATGAATCTTCGACCACGATCTCGACGCGGTTGAGGTTATTGAGAGCCTTCCCATGCGATCCATCGAGGAGGGTCGCTGACCTGTACGCCTCCTCCGCGGAACGGTAGTGCCTGGTACCTTCGAGTGCCATGCCAAGGTTGTTCTGAAGGATCGCGACGTCATCTTTCAATTCGACGGCGCGTGCCAGGGGCGGAAGGGCATCCGCGAAACGTCCCTCCTCGATGAAGATCAGCCCCAGGTTATTCATCGCCCAGTAGTCCTCGTCGTCGATCAGGATCGCGTGACGGTACGCGCCAACAGCCGAATCCACAAGCCCTGACTGACTCAAGGCGCGGCCCTGCAGACGGTATGCCTCACCCGACTCAGGATCGATTGCGAGTACCTTATCGATCATGGTCAGCGCGTCCTTCGAGCGACCTGCATCAAGGTAGACACGACTCAGGTTCAGTTGGCTCTTCACATGACCCGGATCAAGTTCCAGTGCCCGATTGAATGCCTTTTCGGCAACGGCAGGTTCTCCCGCCTTCCAGGCAGACAGGCCGAGCATGTAGAAGCCCCAGGGGTTCTCGCTCCTGCGTTCGGCGTATTCTGAGAAGAGTTCCACCGCTTCTTCATAATGCCTCTCCTGGTAGGCGGCTTCGGCCTCCTCATAGGTTACCTCCTTCTGTGCTTCGGGCTGCGTAACCGTCACGACCGTATCCGCTTCCACAGTCTCACCGGTCACGGAAGTCTCTTCTGTTTCAGGCCGAGGCAACTCCAACCTCGAAACGGGTATACTCTCCCGCCGGGCTCTCACGACAACCCCCGACTCGCCACCCTCACCACCACCACACCCCATCACGGTCATGCTCAATGCGAGTATCCCAACAAATGCGATGCCACTGACTGCTTCACCGCTGAACTTGAACGAGTGTAACATGGTGCACCTCCTTTTCGGTTCCGGCCCGCCCGGGCCGTCTCTACTGATTAACAGTTCACATCTTCTTAAGGCAAAAGGAAGGCCAAACCTCGGGAAGGTCCTATGCTGTCCACTAACTATCAGTGGCGGCACAACTTAAACGATGGGGCCGTGAGCCGGGGAAAACGTTCAGGGAGGGATATTGTGTCCATGCAGACACGGGTCAGAAGTATGGAACGTGTCCAACAGGACACGTAAATCTATTTGCGTTTCAGGTTGTGGCGCCGCATGATCTTGAGCAGGCTCGCGTGATCGGCGAGGCCCAGCTCGTTCGCGGTGCGTGTGATATGCCATTCGTTGCGATCCAGCGCGGAGACAATGATCTGCCGCTCTGACTCCGCCTTCAACTCCTGGAAGGTCCCGGGTCGCCTGGAATCGACTTCCATATCCCCCCGCACCTCGGCAGGAACCTGATCCACACGAATCACTTCATCGTCGGTCGCTATAATCATTCGCTCGATAATATTCCTGAGCTCGCGAACGTTGTTGCGCCTCCATTCATACAACATCAGGGCCTTCACTGCATCCGGATCGAGTTTCTTTCTCCGGACACCGAAACGAGCGCATGTGCTGGTAAGAAAGTGCTCCGCAAGTGCCGGAATGTCGGATTGGCGGTCACGCAGTGGTGGTACGTGAAGTATATGAACATTCAAACGATAATAGAGATCCTTCCGGAAGCACCCGGTCTCCAGGTCAGACTCGAGATCACGGTTGGTCGCGGCGACGATCCTCGCGTTTACCCTGATGGAACGCTCACCACCCAGGCGCGTCACCTGACGCTCCTCCAGAACCCGGAGCAGCTTTGCCTGGGACGCAGGAGGCAATTCACCTATTTCATCGAGAAGGAGTGTACCTCCCCCCGCCATCTCGAAGGCCCCTTTGTGTGTTCGATTCGCCCCGGTGAACGCCCCGCGTTCGTGACCGAAGAGTTCGCTCTCGATCAGGTTTTCCGGTAGTGCAGCGCTGTTGATCGCGATGAAGGGCTTCCCCGGATCCGTACCGAGGCGATGAAGCTCGCGAGCGACAAGTTCTTTCCCCGAGCCGCTCTCCCCGACGATCAGGACAGGGCTGGGGATGTGCGCCACACGAGCTATCTCCTCTTTCAACCGTCGCAACGCCCCGCTCGACCCGATGATGGGCGTCTCTGTCCCCAGGTCCCTCTTGAGCCGCTCGACCTCATTCTCCAGCCTCGAGCGCTCCAGGGCATTCTCAACCTCCTGCGCCACACGTTCCATCGATTCCGTTTTGTCGATGAAACTGGAGGCACCGAGTCGGATCGCCTGGACACACCGATCATAATCGCCTGTTCCCGTATATACGATTACCGGGACCTTGACACCGCGCTTCTTGAGCGTGCGAAGGACTTCGAAGCCATCGATCCCGGGCATTTCCAGATCCAGGATCACACAGTCGACGGCCTCTACTGAAACCAGATCGAGCGCCATGGCTCCCCCCGTTGCGACCATGGTCTCATAGCCGCAGACCCGCTTAAGGTCGTAGGCGTACTGCTCCGCCAGGGCCTGGACATCATCCACAATAAGGATCAGTTTCAATTCTCTTCCCCTTCATGACCACGAACATTTCTCTTGTCAAGGACGGTCGCATTTCCCACTCCAGGCAGCTCGATGACAAAGCAGCTCCCCTCGCCTTCCTCGCTCTCCAGGTGGATCGTACCGTCGATGTCAGTAACGAGTCGTCTGACGATTGAGAGGCCCAGGCCTGTTCCACCGTCCTTTGTCGTATAGAAGTCGTCAAAGACCTTCGACTGCTCCTCCTCACTCATTCCTCTTCCCGTATCGGCTACGATAATCCGGACTCGTGGTTCCTCGTTATCTTCGTAAACCCAAGCCGTGGATACCGTTACTGTCCCAGGGCCAGATTCCAGGCTGTCAATAGCGTTGTCTACAAGATTCTCGATTATCCGCCTCAGCGCAAGAGGATCACAGCTAACGACAACGGGGTCTGCCAGGTTCATCCGAACGTCGGCCGGAGCAGTGTTACTGAGGTTCTCCACAACACGCTCTATGATATCATTCACATTGCAGGACCTGCGCTCTCCACGAGGAGAGAGCCGCGCGTAATTGGAGGCGAGGTTCTCCAGGTAGGAGATACTCGAATCCAGAGTCCCCTGCCTCTCGCGAAAAACCTCGGGCAACTCTTTCGGGCTTTCTGCCGACAGCCTGGTCAGGTGGTGAAACACGTTACGGATCGGTATGAGTCCATTCTTAATATCATGGTTCACCTGTCGAGCCACCTCTCCAAGGGTCGCCCGCCGTTCGGCGTCCCTGATCCTGTTAGCGCCGGCGCGCAGTCTTTCCGCCATCATCCCGAGAAGGCGGGAAAGGGCTCCAATCTCATCCTTGCGGTCCGTACGAAAATCGATGTCCAGCCCATCAAGATCAAGACGCGACGTCTTCTCGGCGAGTTCGACCAGAGGGCGGCTGATCCTTGAAGAAAGCCAGCCCGCCAGCAGCACAGCGAGGATGCCGGTTACAATCACGGCAATAAGAAACCAGCGATCGATGCTCTCGAGAAGGGCCTGCAGGTCTGTCAGTCGATGAGAAACGCGGATCCGCGCGCGCGTTTCTTCCCCTCTCTCCGAATCGACAAACGGTACATCGAGCTCACGGACAATCTCCTTGATCGTGGCCGAGTCTTGTGATGGATCGTCGCCCGGTCCTCCACTTTCTGCATCTGATGTCAGCACTCCCCCGGGATATATCACCGACACGGTAAACTCTCCTTCGCGCGCCAGATGGCTGAGGAAGTGGTATCCTACCTCTTCACCCGCGATGATGGTGAATCGCCTCCCCCCCATTTGAAAAGAATCTACACTGGCCAGCGCGAGAAAGGGAGCGTCTGGCGCACGTGCCAGAACCAGGGCTGTCCCTTCGGGTGTGGAAGCAAGCAGTTTCGGCAGGGTCGGTTCCAGGCGGTCGTATTCATTGCGAAACTGCCCTGAGCTGATGATCCTCCCTGTCTCATCCTGGAACTGGAGCATGGAGAGCCCGGCAAGCTGCATGGCATTGACGGCGTAGTCGAGCAGGTAGCGCCGCTCTTCCGGGGCCCGATCCACCACCGCCCGCCGAAAACGGTTGTCGTCGACGACGGCCGCGCGCAGAGCGGAAAGAGAGTGTGTGATCGTCTGACTCTCATGCGTCAGGTCATCCTCGATAACCGCCACAAGCGCTGTCACTCGCGCCTCATACTGTGCCGTGATGCGATCCGTCATCTCGCCCCGGACGAATAGCACGAGCACGATCATTGGAACAAGCACTGCCGGCAGGAAGGCCACAAGTTGACGGGCACGAAAGGACATGATTGATCACCTCTCCCGAGACATCCCGGTCGCAATGAAGATACTGCCGTTCCAATCGATCGACAGTCCAATCCCGCCTTGCCGGGCAATCAGATGGCGGCGCGTATCCACAAGAGGAACGATCACGTCCGAGAGATCGACCCCATCGATCGCCAGCCACCGAGCCATGTTCAGCAATCTACCCGCCTCAAAACAGGAATCGGTCGTCCGCCGGGGGATAGGAATAACATAGGCAAAATCATCTCCGTTCAGGAGACTCGACTCGAGCTCACCGCGGGTTACTCCCGCGGCAATTGCCCTTGAATCACCTCTGATGATACCCGGTATCGCTGAAACGAGTGCCATCACCCCTGAAGATACTCCTGACTCGATCGTCGTGAGAGCGACTATCCGTTCCGTGAGACCTCTCGCGATCTGGTCCCTGTCGTCATACAAGATCCGGTGCTGACCTGAAATCCCGTACGCTCCGATCGGGAGTGGCGGCACCTGATCGACATCCGCAGGGAACTCCCTGCAGGCACGAAGGTCTTCCCACCAGACATGGGATTCATACGTGCGGGCATCGCCCCTCACAACGTCTCGTGCCCAATCGTCCAGTAGATCCGATGGAAGCTCGCCGACCGTCCCGCCTCTCCGAAGTTCCTGGACACGAGACGTCGACAGCAGCACGTAGGTCCTGTCCCAGGGAAGCAAGGCCGTGATGAGATCCTGCCTGCTCTCCGCGTATTCGATCACGGCGGGATCGGCCGTGATCATTACATCGACCTGACCATCGAGCAAATCTCTTCTATCGCGCCCGAAGGCATCGACGAACCGGATCATCGGTCCTTCCTTGCCGAATGAAGGTCCAATCGTTGTTTTCCCGATAGATACACCCTCATTCCATCGTTCCGACATGTCCATCTGATACGGTCCGGTGCCGAGAGGCCATGGAAAGTCAGGGGTCCGTTTCGACACGGCAAAGTCTATCGAGGCTAACATCCGGGGAGCATTACGACACGCATAATTGCAGTAGATGTGCAGGATCCGGTCACCCTCCACGGTCATAGAGTCGATACCGGCAGGGAACCCCTCTGAATCAGACAACGCCCGCTCCCAGTTCCGCGCAATGTCACCTGAAGTAACGCGAGTGCCGTCCCAGAATCGGTCCCCTTCGCGCAGTTCGAATGTCCAGCGTCGACCCCCATCATCACTGCTCCACGACTGAACAAGCCTGGAGTACACTTCGCCGCGGCAATCGATACTGAACAGGGTTTCGTAAAGATGGGCGAACAGCAGCTGCTCACTCGGATTACGCGCGACCGGGGCATGCCCGGGGTGGACCTCATCGAACAGAGCCACCGTTATGGTGTCCGCTTTCTCCGCTGTCCCTGTCAGGATAACACATTCCGGTGCCGCGGTAGTGACCGGAGACGTAATCGGCCGTTTCCCGCAGGCAGAAAAACTAAGCAGTATCGCGGTGCCAATGGCTAATACGGTAATTGAGGGACGCGTTTCGGGATCGGATTTCATCATTTATCCTGACTCCACAAGATCGAATCGGGCCGCGGGTCGACAGCAGGATGGCTGTCGGTTCCGATCCAGTCGCGAAAGGCCGTGCTGTGTATCGGTCTTTGATGTAATAATATCAGGAGTTGTAAAGAGTTGTCAATGTATATGAGATCCCGGAGTTTCCCCATTCTTTCTGAGCTGTTTACCACTCGAAGAGCACGAGTTGCATCTGAGGTGTTCCGGGTGGTGCTTTTCCATGTCTTCCGGTGATGCGCCTGGGTAATGGGTGATAACGTTGACGACTGGTATATCGAGGTCGGGAAAGAGATCGACCGGCATATGCCGCGCAGAGTAGATGCCGACAAGGGCCATGAATATAAGCATGAGCAGGATCGCGACAGGATTGCCCACAACCAGTCGAAGCAGCGATCGCATCAGTCCGCCACCCTGTATACCTTGTTGAAATCCCGGTAGAAGCGCTCGTACGCACTCCGAACAACTATCTCATCCCCGTCCCTCCGGAGGGCGTGTACTTGACGGCATTATCCAACAGGTTCGCTACCACGCGCTGCAGCTTAGGCCGGTCGCCCGCCACAATCACCGCTCGAGAAGGCACGGCCAGATGGATGTCAATGCGTACATCCTCGGCTGCGGGGGCAAACAGGTCCACGGCTTCTTCTACGATTCCCCGGATATCCAGTGACTCGACCTTGAGTTCCGAGGCTCCCGAATCGGCCTTCGCAATCTCCAGCATGGTGGCAATCATCTCTATCAGGTTATCACTTTCCTCTATGACCGATGCGCCCATCTCACGATACTCTTCAAGATCGCCGCGGCCCTTGAGGGTCGTCTCGGCGATGCCGCGGATGCGCGTAATGGGAGTACGGAGCTCGTGAGCCACATTGTCCGTTATCTGTTGCAGCTCATTCAAGAGGGTTTCTATCCGCTCCAGCATATCGTTGAAAGCGTGGACAAGCGCACTGATTTCTTCCCCTTCGTCGGCCAGTGCCACCCTTCGACCGAAATCGTGTCTTCCCGTTCGGGCCGCTGTCTCGGTAACCCTCTTGACCCCCGACATCGCTTTCCTGGCCAGGAGCCAGCCAACAAAGCCGCCACAGAGCAGCATCAGCAGGAGCGCCACGCCGAAGGTCTCCCGATATCTCTCCAGCAGGGCGTCTTCTTCCTCCAGAGTGACGCCTATCTCGATCACATTCCCGTCACCGGCTGAGACGGAAATCACCCTCGCCTCGTGTCGACGCCCCGGCACGGAAAGCGTACGAAATGAAGGACGGCCCTCCGGCAGATCCGAGACATCCACTCCGGGCATCTCGAATCCACTCCACCGGCCCAGGTCGGACGCAGCCAGCAACCTCCCTTCCGGTGACATCAGCTCGAAGAAAACCCGCGAAGCCTTCCTGCCTCAGCCCCTTCGAGATGAACCGGGCGGTCCGTTTGTCATCTTCAACTATCAATATCCTCACGAGTCGCTGCCTTTGCAGAAACATGTTCGGCGGGACAGCATATCCAGCCTGCAAGTGTCCTGAACGATATCGGTCGAGAAGAAACCACCCTTCGGGTCAACTGGCGGGCGGATCCAGAGAGGAGAGCGGAACGCCTCACCAGCCTCATTGAACACGCCGGGCGGGAGTCGACTATGAAGGATTCTACGTCACCGCCCGTCACTTGACGATTGTCATCTTCCTGGTAAGTATATCTCCGCCCGTCTTCAAGGTAAAGAGATAGAGTCCGGACGAGACTCGCCCACCAGTGTCGCTGCGGCCATTCCAGTAGACGGTGTGATGGCCTGGCTCGCACTCTGAATCGACCAGGGTCCTCACCAGCCTTCCCCTCATATCGTATATCAGCAGCTCAACAGGGTGCCTCTTCCCCTGGCTCCTCTCAGCGGCTGCCCCTGCTTCCCCTGGGATGTCAAACTCGATCGTCGTCGACGGATTGAACGGGTTGGGATAGTTCTGCCCGAGCCTCGCTGCAAAGGGAAGCAGCGTGGGCGTGTCATTGCCCATACCCGTAAGACCATCCCACGCGCGAATATTGGCCCATATGTCAAACCCCGTGTCTCCGGAGCGGCTGTCTCTCCATGTGGCGTAAATACGCCCGCTCCACAATTTCAGATCCGGCTCCATCTGAGTCTTTTCGCCCGCGATGGTCACCATAAAATTGCCATTGACAGGCGTGCCGTCACTTTCGTAGCGCTGGGCGTAGATGTCATCATCGCCCTCGCCTCCGCGGTCATCGTACCACGCGATAACAAACTTCCCGCTGCTGTCGGCCGCCACGGACGGTGATGACTGCGAAACGCCCGCCCCATCATCATTCACCAGGAAATTGCCTCCAAGCGGAGTCCCATCCGCAGAATACCTCCGGGCGTAGATGTCACCATCATCCGCCCGGTCATCTCCCCAGGCGATCACATAATCGCCGCTTGCAGCGAATGATACGGCGGGTGAATATTGTTCGACCGTTCCCGGGTCGTCGTTAACCTTCGCATTCGCTCCCTGTGGCGTGCCGGTAGCGGAGAATCGCTGAGCATAAATATCCGTGTCGCCGTTGCGGCTGTCCTCCCATGCAATGACAAAGCCACCGTCGTCGGAGACAGCAATAGACGGCTCGTTCTGGTCATAACTGCCCCCATCGTCATTGACCAGAAAATTCACCCCTATGTCGCTCCCGTCCGAGTCGAATCGCTGGGCGTATATGTCATTGTTCCCGTTTCGGTTATCCTGCCAGACCACGGCGAATCTGCCGCTGTCACCCATCGCGACCGAAGGATAATACTGGGTGCTCCCTCCCCCATCGTCATTGACCACAACGTTCACTCCCATGGGATTTCCACCACTGTCATACATCTGGGCGTAAACATCCGGGTCGCCATTGTTGCGCATGTCCTGCCAGGCGATCACAAACTGGCCCGCGCTGTTTCCGGAGACAGAAGGCTTCACCTGACGGGCGGAGAAACCATCGTCATTGACTATGAAGTTCGCTCCGAGGACCGTGGCATCACTCGTGTAGATCTGCGCGTAGATGTCCTCATACCCGTTACGTTCGTCCTCCCAGGCGATCACAAAACCTCCACTGTCGAGAAGCGAGAGGACAGGCCAGAACTGGTGGGCGCTGCCCGTGTCCTGATTGACCATGAAATTGGCCCCCAGAGGCGCGCCTCCGCTCGAGTAGAGCTGTGCATAGATATCGGTGTTCAGGTTGCGGGAATCGTACCACGCAATCACGAAATTCCCGCTTCCGTCCATCGCCACGGATGGTTCCTGCTGATATACCTCTCCGACATCGTCGTTGACGAGAAAATTGCCGCCGAGCGCGCTCCCGTCACTGGCAAGGCGCTGCGCGTAGATATTGAGATCGCTGCCCATGTATGCCTGCCACGCAATCACAAATTTCCCTGTATCGTCCTTCGAGATCGAAGGGCTGTTCGGCGATGTCGTCCCGATATCCTGGGTTACCTGGAAGTTGACTCCCTGCGGCGTTCCGTCACCCGCGTAGCGTTGCGCGTAAATCTGGGCATAGGCGCCCCGTTCGTCTGTCCAGGATACGGCAAAGTCACCCATGCCATCGTACGCGACCACTGGAAAGTGCTGGCGGCTGCTTCCAGCATCATCATTTACCTTGAAGTTGAATCCCTGGGCTATTCCGTCATAGGAGTATCGCTGGGCGTAGATATTGTTATCGCTGTCCCGGCTGTCCATCCAGACAGCCACGAAGTTCCCCCCCGCGTCCGCTGCGAGGGAAACGTTGTTCTGGCTCGTGCCCGTAGCGTCGTCATTGACCAGGAAGTTGGAGCCGAGTGCGGTCCCGTTGTCGGCGTATCGCTGTGCGTAAATATCGGCGTCGCCGTTACGGTAGTCTTCGAACGCGACGACAAATGCTCCCGAGGCCCCGATCGAGACAGACGGCCGAGAATGTGATTCCACATTCGTGTCGTCGTTGACCTTGAAATCGCCACCCAGCGGAGTCCCGTCGCTGGAAAACCGCCGCGCGTATATGTTGGCCTCGTCACCAGGATCTCGATAATCACTCCATGCGGCCACGAAATCACCAGAGCTGTCGATAGCAACAGATGGGGAAATCTGCGAGGCGACGCCATTGTCATCGTTCATCCGGAAATTATCCCCCAGCGGTGTCCCGTCGCCGGAGAACCTCTGGCCGTATATGTCGGAATCGCCATTGCGTTCATCGACCCAGACCATGACGAGTGTGCCACTCCCGTTCTGCGCGGCAACAACCGAATGCTGGTCCGCACTCCCGGCGTTCTCATTTACCTGGAAGTCGGAAACTATGATTTCCTGGGCCATAGCGGTGTCGAGCGAGCCAGTACACAGCGGTGCAACAGCCAGGGGGCACGCGAGAATGAGAAGCGTAAGGATCACGATTCCATTTTTCATGTCGACCTCCTACTCGAAAGACGTCTCGATCAATAACATACCGGCTGTCAGGCGGCGTTCCTGCCTGCTCTTGATAGTAATGGATGCTGCTATAGTGTCAAGTGGAGGAGTTATCACACCTGAGAAGTATCAGATGCCGCGCGGCCTTTTTCCCTGTCAGAAATAGGCCTTGAATTCAACA
>CAZOAR010000037.1:0-26955 GCA_964577985.1 uncultured Gemmatimonadota bacterium
CCGTGCCGGAGGGCCCGCGGGGCGGGAGATACGGGGGGTGCCCCCGCCGGGCGGAGTGGCGGCCGATCGCGGCGCGACCGCTACCGTCCTGGGGGCTTCGAGGATGGGCCTGCCGATATCAACCACGCACACACTGGTCGGCGCGGTCCTGGGGGTCGGCATGGCGCGCGGGATCTCGGCGGTCAACGTGAAGATTGTCAAATCGATCTTCTCATCCTGGCTTGCCACAGTCCCCATTACCGCCGGACTTACGGTGGTCTTCTACTTTGTTATCGAGACATTTATTCTTTAGGTTGCAGGCGTGGCCAGGAGCCGCGGCCCCGTTGAACCGATCCTTTTATCCCCTTCCAGCGCTGCTTCATCACTATGAGCTCTTAACGTGTGCAGGAGACCCTCGAAGGCTCCCTTCGATGAAAATCGAGAGAGAGGACGATAAACGGGAGACAGAAGACGAAATAGGATATGTCGAAACGATCATCGAAGAAGACGTCAGCCCATCCATTGTATATTATGCTCTCGACAAAGGGAAGGAGAACTGCGAGGAACAGAAATGTCCCGGAATACTCGAGGACAGATGCGAGAGAATCGACCCGCATGCAGAGCAAGAGAGTCAATGGCACGACTATGACCAGGACCCATGGAGAGACGTATCCGCTCTGGATTGCGAAGGGCCCTTCCCCGAGAAAGCGCCCGGCATCCCACAGGATGAACGGAACCGTCATGGCCGCGAAACCAAGGATGTTGCCAGTCACGAGTCGAATGATATCCTTCCGGCGGGCGGCTCGATGCCGGGCAAGGAAGAGCATGTAAACTGGCAGGACAACGAGTCTCGTGGCAATCACAAGACCTCCGAAGGCGCCCAGACAGAAAATTAACGCGGGCCTGGCCTTCGTAACCATCGCTTTGTCGAGGATTAATCCAAAGAAGATCACGAGGATGACGTTGGACATGAGATCGCTGCGGACGACGAGTTCGTAGAGAAACGCCGGCGAGAGCACGAGGAGGAGGACCCGCAGGCGCGTCATCGGGACAGGGGCGAGGGTCCTGTCTCGCGCGATGACCACGAAAACGAGCAGTGCGGCTATCTGCAGAAGTCCAGGATCACCAAGAAGATAGAAGGGAAAAGAAAGAAGGAAGAGAAACGGGAGTGCCGAGGGCCGCGATTCCGCGCTGTACGGATATTGTCCCGCGAGGAGTCGATCCAGCCATTGATGGATGGCTGTATATCGGTCTACCTGAATGGACGAGGGATCGAACTGTTTCATGAGAATGAAGAGTGCTGTCACGAGCATGGCGGTTATCAGCAGATCCGTCCTCCCTGAACGCTGCACCGAGTGTCCCCCTGCCGTTCCTGTCCAGAGACGCGCGAAGAAGATATTGATGATGACGAAGTAGAGAAGGCATATAAGCAGATTGTGCCGCGTAAGCATCAAGGAATACTTGTAAACGAACAGGAGGTTTACGAGGTTGTATACCGTTATTAACAGGGTGTTTCTGACCATTTGTTTTTCACGGGCCGGGTGTAAGGTGATGGGCTCATAACGGACATTGCAGACAGACTAACATCCGGGATACGCTCGTGTCAACAGTATTGATAAATGATGGTCTTCTATTGACAAGCAGTGTGGACAGATATATAATCGTCTGAACTGGAGGGAATGCTGTGCGAGTAGCCATGTATTACAATAATAGTGACGTGCGTATGGAGGAACTCCCTCTCCCTGAAATCGGGGCCGGAGAACTCCTTGTAAAGATTGAAGCGAGTGGGATATGCGGAAGCGATGTAATGGAGTGGTACCGTATCCACAAGGCTCCGCTGGTCCTGGGACATGAAATCGCCGGAACCATCGTCGAGGTAGGCGACGGAGTGGAGAAGTATGAGGTGGGAGACCGTGTCTCGGCGTCGCATCATGTGCCGTGCAACTCATGTTACTACTGCATTACCGGACACAGCACTTCATGCGATACCCTCCACTCGACCACATTCTATCCGGGCGGATTCTCGGAGTATGTACGACTTCCCGCGATCAACGTAGATCGGGGAGTATACCCGTTTCCAGAAGATCTGCCCTTTGAGGAGGCCACTTTTACCGAGCCCCTCGCATGCGTGCTGAGGGGGCAGCGACGGGCGGGTCTTTCCGCTGGACAGAGCGTGGTGGTAGTAGGCAGTGGAATATCCGGAGTACTCCACATGTCCCTCGCCAGAGCCATGGGAGCGAGGTGCGTGGTAGCCACCGATATATCCCGATACAGGATCGAGGGTGCGAGACGCTTCGGGGCCGATTACGCGATCCATGCGGGGGAGGATGTCCCGGGATATCTGAGAGAGGTAAACGACGGGAGGCTCGCCGATGTCGTAATCGTCTGCGCCGGGTCAGAGGCCGCGATAACCGGGGCCTTCAATCTCGTCGAAAGGGGGGGGACCATTCTCCTTTTTGCCCCCACGAATCCAGGAGTGGCGATCCCTCTTCCGTTCAATGAGCTCTTCTGGGGAAACGACATCACCCTGACCACCACCTACGCCGGGGATCGGACGGACCACTTGACGGCTCTGGAGTTGATACGCTCCGGCAGGGTCAATGTGAAAGAGATGATCACCCACAGGCTGCCGCTGGACCAGACGGGGAAGGGTTTTCAACTCGTCGCGTCCGCTGACGAATCGATCAAGATCATTATCGAACCTCAGAGATGAATAAAGCAATCATGAAAAGAAAGGAGATCCGCAGAAATGGACTGGGGGACCAAGAATCGACTATCGAGAATCATCAAGCCTGACACGGGACACACCGTCATGCTGGCCATCGATCACGGCTACTTTCTGGGTCCGACCACCGGACTCGAGAAGCCGGGCAGGACAATTTCGCCCCTGATTCCTTACGCGGACTCCCTTATGCTCACGCGAGGCATCCTGCGGACCGAAGTCAATCCTGAAAAGGATCTCCCGATCGTCCTGAGGGTCTCGGGGGGATCCAGTATCATAGGAGAGGATCTCTCTAATGAGGAGATCACGGTGTCGATGGAGGATGCCGTCAGGCTGAATGTATCGGGTGTGGCGCTTTCGGTTTTTGTTGGATCACAATACGAAAAACAGACCCTCCACAACCTTTCTATCCTGATCGACATGGCGCTCGATGTCGGAATGCCCGTCCTCGCCGTAACGGCTGTGGGCAAGGATATGGAGAGGGACGCCCGTTACCTGGGTCTCTGCTGCAGGATCGCGGCGGAAATGGGCGCGAATGTAGTCAAGACCTATTACTGTGATGGGTTCGAAGATGTCGTCGCCAACTGCCCCGTCCCGATAGTAATGGCCGGGGGAAAGAAGATCCCCGAGGTCGACGCCCTCAAGCTCGCCCATAACGCGATACAGGGGGGGGCGGTTGGCGTGGACATGGGAAGGAACATCTTCCAGTCGGAGTCTCCGGTCGCGATGATCCGCGCGGTACGCAAGGTCGTCCACGAGAAGGCCAGCGCAGGGGAGGCATTCGAGTTCTTCCAGGAAGTCCGGAAAGGGAGCGAACAGGCGGGCGTCTGATACGGGAAAGGTTGGCTGTGAAGCTGTCCTCGAAGCACGTGATGGTTACAGGGGGTACCGGTTTCATTGGCGGGCGTCTGGCAGAGCGTCTGGCAGGGAAATATGGGACGACAATCCATATCCTGGCGAGAGACGGCGAGAAGGCGGAGAGAGCCGCGGGAAAAGGATACAAGGTATCTGTAGGAGACATGAACGACCCGGAGGCTGTATGGGATGCCGTGGAGGGATGTGATCTCGTCTTCCATTGCGCCCACTCATTTTCGCTCGGCATGACAGAGTCCCTGAGAATCAATGTCGGATCGACCCGACTTCTGCTCGAAGCTTCTCTCAAAGCAGGCGTCAAGCGCTTCGTATACATGAGCAGTGTCGCGGTGTACGGCCGGAGGCCCCCTGACGGGGCGGACGAGTCGGTGAAATTGAGGATAACCGGCGATCCATATGCCGATTCCAAGATCGCCGCAGAAAAAGAGGTCCTCGCGTTCGGGATGAGTCATGGACTTTCTGTCGTGATACTGAGGCCGCCGGTGGTCTACGGCCCGGCCTCAGGTATCTGGTCGGTCGGGATCGTCCGCTCACTGCAGGCGAAGCACCCCATCGTCATAGGTAAGGGTGACGGGACGTGTAACTATAACTACATAGACAATCTTGTCGATGCTTCCATACTCGCGGCTACGGTCAAGGGCGCATCGGGAGAGACGTTTGTGATAACCGATGGCGAGGCATGCAGCTGGAGGGAATTCGTTGGTTATTATTCCCGCATGCTCGATATTGAATCTCCACCGCGATGTCCCCTGGTCATTGCCTATGTTATCTCCTGCAAGTTTTACCCCGTATACCTTGCACTGCAGAAACTCCACGACACGCCGGGCTGGGAACCGGCTCGTTTCCTTATCCGGGCCACTCGACGCGTGCTCACCCTCCTTCGTGAGGCTTCTCTGAGAATATGCGCCTTCACACCGAAAGACGTACGATATTTCACAAACAAGGCGGCCTTTGAGATAAGCAAAGCGAGAGATATCCTTGGCTATGAACCGAAGGTCGATCTGCGGGAAGGAATGAGGAGGACGGAGGAGTGGCTCAGGGATGAAGGATACCTGCACCACGATTCCTGACCCGCCGGGCAGATGGAGCGCCCCGCGAGTTATCATCCTGCATTTTGTCCCCCATTGACGCGGGAGGATTCTCTTGATAGAAGTAGAAGGCCTGAGAAAACAGTACGGAGATCTTGCGGCAGTCGATGACGTAAGCTTTGTCGCCGAACCGGGACTCGTATTCGGGCTCCTCGGCCCGAACGGCGCGGGGAAGACCACCACGATAAGCTGCATTTCGGGTTTGCTCAAGCCGACCACCGGCCACATACATATTCTTGGCCATGACGTGCTGACCGAGGGGAGGGAGTCGAGAAAAGAACTCGGTGTTGTTCCACAGGAACTTGCCCTCTACGAGGACCTCTCCGCAAGGGAGAACCTGCTCTACTGGGGCTCCGCCTACGGAATGCGCGGAGAGCCGCTCAGGAAACGCGCGGACGAAGTTCTCGAGATCGCCGGCCTTCTCGATCGCGCCGGTGACACAGTCAAGGAATTCAGCGGGGGAATGAAGAGGCGCCTCAACTTCGCGTGCGGTATCGTTCACAGACCGCTGGTCCTGCTCCTGGATGAGCCGACGGTGGGTGTTGATCCGCAGAGTCGCGTCCGGCTCCTCGACCTGGTCAGAGAAGAAACCGGCAGAGGAGTTTCTGTTCTCTATACGACACACTACATGGAGGAAGCGGAGAATCTCTGCGACAGGATAGCGATCATCGACCACGGCAGGATCATAGCCATGGGAACTCTTGCCGAGCTGAGGGCGGTGATTGGCGAACGCGATCTGCTTCGTCTCTCTGGACGATTTGAACCGCAAGTCGTGGAAGGTGCCATTGCCGGGCTTGAGGACGTGGAACTTGTTCGCGTCGATGAAGACAGCCTGGTGATGGCTGTGACTCGGGCGTCGACCAGGCTGTCCACTATCTTCCAGGTCTTCTCATCGCTGGGTGCGGAGATCAGGGAGACCACTATCACCCAGCCCAACCTGGAGGCGCTGTTTCTGAAACTCACAGGGAAGGAGTTGAGGGAGTAGGAATGCGCTTTGTCTGGGATACCGCTCTCAAGGACCTCAGACGGCACAGGAGAGATCCTGTTGGAATGGCCCTGTGGACAGGGATCCCCCTTGTTGTCGGATCATTGATAATCCTCGCGATCGGGGGCAGGAGCGGTCCCAGCCCCCAGGCTCATCTGCTCGTTTCCGATCAGGACAACAGCGTCCTGAGCAAAATGCTGGTGGGGGCGCTGAGCCAGGACGCCACCGGCGAATTCGTCAGGGCGGAAGAAGTGAGCCTGGAGGATGGTCAATCCCGCATGGATAAGGGAGACGCCACCGCCCTGCTCGTTATTCCGGACGGTTTCGAGCGAGCCGTACTGATGGAAGAACCGTCGACCATCGGGCTGGTGACCAATCCCGCTCAGACCATACTCCCGGGGATAGTGGAGGAAGGGCTGAGCATACTGGTCGACGGGATTTTCTATATGCACCGGCTGGTCGGGGAAGATCTTCGGGAGCTCGCCACCGGTCCGCCCGAAGGAATGCAATTCTTCACGGATGCCCGGATTGCCGAGTTCAGCGTAAAGATCAAAGCAATCATGGAGAGCCTCACTTCGTATATTTCTCCCCCGCTTATCGACATGGAATCGAACGCTGGAGAAGATGAGGAGCCCGAAGACAGCGGCAGGATGGCAGTCTTCTTCCTTACGGGAATCCTCTTCATGGCGCTGCTGTTTATGGCGCAGGGACTGAGCGGCGATCTCTGGGAGGAGATAGAGACAAAGACACTGCGACGAGTACTGGCGTCGCCAATGAGTCTGCGGGCCTTCCTGACTGGTAAAACTCTCGCCAGCCTCCTTCTGATGCTTGCAGTCTGCCTGCTGACGCTGGGACCCGGCTACGTCTATCTTTCGATCGACCTGGCCACACTGCCTCTGGCGACAGCCTGGTCCGCCTTCTCAGGAATCATCCTGATGTCCATCCTCCTGCTCGTCCACCTCAGCGGGCGGAATCGACGAGGGGGCAACATCCTATCCATGGTGTTGATATTTCCCCTCATGCTGGTGGGGGGTAGCTTCTTCCCGACCGAGGTCATGCCTGAGTGGATGGCGGCTGTGGGAAGACTGACCCCGAACGGCTGGGCACTCGAACAACTCAAGGCGATCGTGCTGGGAGAGACGAATATCCGGCTCCTTACCGTCCACTTCGTTCTCCTTCTTATCGCGTCCGGGATCCTGTTCACTGTGAGCGGGTGGCGCCTGCGACGTATCATTACCAGGGGTTGAGCAAGAAATGTTGCGGGACGCATTGTTCATAGCACGCAAGGATCTCCATTACACGATGAGGTCGAGGGAGGCGATCCTGTGGATCTTCCTGATGCCGATAGTCTTCTTCTATTTTATCGGGACGATCACGGCGGGATTCCGGGGAGGGAACGGGGAAGGGGATGTCCTGGCGGTGAAAGAAGGAGTCGGGGCCGGGTTTATGGCGGATCAACTTCTGAGACGTCTCGAGGATCGCGGTTTTGACGTGGTTATTCCTGAGCAGGGAGAGGATCTCTCGGACTACCCGCGACTGTTGACGATTCCGGATGCATTTACCGATTCTGTGCTGGCCGGGAACCCCGTTACTCTGGAATTCCTGCACAAGGAGGAGGGGCTTTCGAACGACTATGATCTGATCCGCGCGAAAAGGGCTGCTTACACCGTCCTCGCCGATCTCACAGTGACCAGCATCATGGGATCCGCACCATCGCCCGGGAGCTTTGAAGAACTCGATGCAATGCCCAGAGCCCTTGAACTCTATGTGCGACCTGCGGGGAAGCGTAAGGAAATCCCAGGGGGCTTTGAGCAGGCGATTCCAGGTATCATGGTCATGTTCACGCTGCTGCTTATGACGACCAGTGGCGCTGTGCTCCTCGTGATCGAGAGGAGGCAGGGGCTGCTGAGACGACTCGCCTGCACACCGATTGGTCGCTCAGACGTAGTCATGGGAAAGTGGGGTGGAAAGATGGCGGTGGGAATCGTTCAGATATCCTTCGCCATGCTGACGGGGACGGTACTGTTCGGGATGGACTGGGGACCTGATCTGGGTATGATCCTGCTCGTAATGATACTCTACGCGGCCAGCATGGCATCGCTGGGGATTATTCTCGGGAGCGTCGTGCAAACAGAGGGACAGGCGGTGGCGGTCGGTGTCATATCATCGAATGTCCTCGCAGCTCTGGGTGGCTGCTGGTGGCCGATAGAGATTACACCACAATGGATGCAGAGGCTTCAACTGTTCCTGCCCACCGGCTGGGCAATGGATGCGTTGCATCGGCTGATCAGCTTCTCCTCCGGGCCGGCCTCTATTGTCCCGCACCTCCTTGGGATGAGCCTGGCCGCCTTCATATCGATCGCTGTCGCAGTAAAGGTCTTCCGTTATGAGTGAGTGTTATCATTCTCCACCTTGCGTTCATGAAAGGGGGTTCCTGCGGCACAAGCGCAGAATCACTCTTCTCATCCCCGGGACCGTTCCCCCGGTCGAATCCATCAGGCAGCCCGGCGTGGCTCGAACATAAATCTTGACAAAGAAGTAGTCTTTTATTATCTTTACTGTACAAAATAGTATAGATTAAACAGAAAGGATCCCTGCTCTTGAAAATCTCGTCGGCCGAAGAATACGGACTCAGATGCCTTATGATCCTTGCCGCTAACGACGATGGGGAACCACTGACCATCGGCGACATAGCCGATCATGAAGGCCTTTCTCTTCCGCATGTCGGAAAGGTTATGGGCATCTTGAAGGAATCGGGGCTCGTGGAAAGTGTCCGTGGGAGGAGTGGAGGATACGTCCTCAAGTTTCCCGCCGACGAATTGACGCTGGCGAGAGTCTTCAGGTCCCTGGAGGGGAGACTCCTCGAACGGAACTTCTGCAACAAGAGCAGCAGGCAATCGAAGAAGTGTGTTCACATGAGCGACTGTTCAATAGAATCGCTCTGGGACGCGCTTGTTATGATGATGGATCAGTTCCTGGGGCAGGTGACCCTCGCCGACCTGGGAAACAACAGTATAGGCGATAACCTCGAGCTGGCTCTGAAGTACGACAGAAGCGAATCAAGGTCGGCTCGTTGAACCGTAGAACGTTTCGTAGATGTGAATGTTATTCAACCGCTGAATCTGCAAAGGGAGCAACGATTATGACGCGACAGAACGGAGTGCTCTTCGCCTGCGAAGATCTCCACGTGGAAGTCGATGGTGAGAAAATCGTAAAAGGCATCACGCTCACGGTTAGAAAGGGCGAGAAGCATGCCATAATGGGGCCAAACGGCTCCGGCAAGACGAGCTTCTCGAACGCGTTGATGGGTCACCCCGCGTACAAAGTGACAGAAGGTAAGATCTATCTCGACGGGACGGACGTGACCGGGCTCTCACCTGACGAGCGCGCTCGTATGGGGATGTTTCTCGCGTTCCAGTATCCTGTTGCGGTCCCTGGAGTCACGGTGTCCAGCTTTCTCAGGGCGGCAGTCACGGCGAGGAGAGGCGGGGAAATCCCGGTGCTGAAGTTTCGAAAAGAGCTCCAGGAGCATTTCGAGAGTCTGGGTGTGGATTCCTCATTCGTGTCGCGTTACCTCAACGATGGATTCTCGGGTGGAGAGAAGAAACGCCTGGAGGTCCTTCAGATGTCCTTGCTGAAGCCGAGGCTGGCGGTGATGGACGAGACCGATTCCGGTCTGGACATCGACGCGCTGAGGACAGTTTCGGAAGGGATAAACAGGGTGTGTGGAAACGAGGTGGGATTGATCCTCGTGACACACTATCAACGGTTGCTCGACTATGTGAAGCCGGATCGGGTTCACATACTCAAGGATGGAAAACTTGTCCGATCGGGCGGACCGGAGCTTGCCCTTGAACTCGAGGAACATGGATATGAGATCCTGGAAAAATCGACTTCGAACAGCAGTGGAAGGACAGGGGACTTATAATGAGTGCGCAGGTTGAACAGAGCAGCGGGAAAGTAGCGGGGATAGGCGAAGACTATGCCAGTAAGTGGGGATTTCATGATCCTGTGGAGTACTTTCATAAAGGGAGGAAAGGTCTGGATCACGAGGTCGTGGAGATGATGTCGAGGATGAAGGGCGAGCCGGATTGGATGAGGAAATTCCGCCACGAGGCACTCGATACGTTTATCGCGAAACCGATGATCAAGTGGGGCAACAGTAATATCCTGAACGCGATCGACTTCGAAGATATCTACTACTACGTCAAACCTACGGAGAAGCGCAGCGAGAGATGGGAAGACGTACCGGAGGATATCAAGAACACCTTCGATAAACTGGGCATCCCTGAGGCGGAGAAGAAGTTCCTCGCGGGCGTTTCCGCGCAGTACGAATCGGAGGTTGTCTACCACTCGATGCACGATGATCTCCAGAAGAAGGGCGTGATCTTCAAGGACATGGACAGCGGGCTGCGGGAGAACGAGGATATTGTAAGAAAATATTTTGCTACGGTGATCCCTCCCGCGGACAACAAGTTCGCCGCACTGAACAGTGCTGTATGGTCCGGTGGATCGTTCATCTACGTCCCGCCGGGCGTGGAAGTCGAGATTCCGCTGCAGGCATACTTCCGAATAAACATGGAGAACATGGGGCAGTTCGAAAGGACGTTGATCATAGCGGACAAAGGGGCAAGGGTCCACTACATAGAGGGCTGTACGGCCCCTGTCTACTCGTCCAGCTCGCTCCATTCCGCGGTAGTGGAGCTTATTGCCATGGAGGGAGCCTATATACGGTACACGACCGTCCAGAACTGGTCGAGAAACATCTACAATCTGGTCACCAAGCGCGGCGTCGCGTACGAGGACGCAACCGTGGAATGGGTCGATGGAAACATCGGATCGGGACTGACCATGAAGTATCCATGTGTCTACCTGGCGGGAGAAAGAGCGCGGGCGGAGATCCTGACTATCGCCTTTGCCGGCAGGGACCAGCACCAGGATGCCGGCGCGAAGGTGATTCATGCCGCGCCGAATACCACTTCAGCGATTACATCGAAATCGATCTCGAAAGACGGCGGGCGAAGCTCATATCGAGGCCTCGCCAGGGTCTATCCCGAAGCACATGACTGCAGGGTGAGTGTGCAGTGTGACGCGCTTCTCATCGATGAGGATTCGCGCTCGGACACCTATCCGACTATGGAGATCGAAGCGAGCGACACCAGAGTCGAGCATGAGGCGAGGGTGAGCAAGGTAGGGGACGAACAGCTCTTCTACCTCATGAGTCGTGGGCTTACAGAGCAGGAGGCGCGACTATTGATTGTAAACGGATTTATCGAGCCATTTACGAAGGAACTCCCCATGGAGTACGCTGTCGAGTTGAATCGGCTTATAGCCATGGAGATGGAAGGGAGTGTGGGCTGATGAACGCGACTGCGACAATGGGGCCTGCCTGGCTCAACGATATGAGGCGGAAGGCATGGGAGGCATATCAGGACCTGGATTTGCCCGATCGATCGAGTCACCTGTGGCGTTACACGGATCCCGGCAGGTTCCTCCCGGCAGGAGATCCGCTCGCAACGACCGCGAAGCCGGTGGGCCATGACGTTTCTCCATGGTGCGACGCGTGCAGGGGAGAATTCAGCGGTGACACCTCGTTAATGGGAATATCGGTGAATGGGTGGACACACCGGATCTCCGTTCCCGAGCGGCTGGCGGATGGGGGACTGATCCTCAAAGACCTTCGCCAGGCGGTCACTGACCATGAAGATCTCGTGGAGGCACACCTTGCCAGGTTTGTACCGTGGGAGGAAAACAAGTTTGAATCGCTTAATCTGGCCGCATGGCAGAGTGGCTTCTTTCTCTACGTCCCCAGGGGCCTCGATGTTGAGGCTCCGGTCCACCTCTTTGTTACGAACGACGGCAGAGAACCGATCAGCACATCGAGAATACTGGTTGTAATGGAAAAAGAAAGCTCTCTGACGCTCTTCACCGAGCTCTCGAGCAAGACCGACGGGGACGCGGCCTGCCAGGTCAATACCGTGATAGAATTGGCGCAGGGTGAGGCCTCGAGGCTTCAGCACGTCAATGTACAGCGTCTCGCACCCAACGCCAGGGCTTACCAGGCCAACAGGGCTGATCTTGATAGAGATGCTCGCCTTGTCTCGGTCGTGACCACCTTCGGGGGTGCGGTCACGAAGCTGGACACGGGCGCGGTAATGTCAGGCGAGGGCGCTGAAAGCGAGCTGACAGGATTCGCGTTCGGTGAGGCGGACCAGCATTTTGATCATCATACCATGTATGATCACAGAGCCCCTCACACCAGCAGCAACCTGAACTTCAAGGTGGTTCTCAAGGACAAGTCCCGGTCCGCATACACCGGCCTGCTTCGTGTGGCCGAAGACGCTCCTTACTGCAATGCCTACCAGGAGAACCGGAATATCCTCCTGTCGGATAAGACCAGGGCTGATTCAATACCGGAGCTCGAGATCATGACGGATGAAGTCCACTGCAGTCATGGCGCCACAGTAGGGCCTCTCGATCCTGAACATCTCTTCTACATCATGTCACGGGGAATACCGGAGGAAGAGGCAATCCGTGTCATGATCGGCGGGTTTCTGGAGCCGGCGCTCTCCATGATCCCGGGAAGACTCCAGGGCATGACACGGCGGTGCGTAGCCGAACGACTCAGGGAGTTCTAATGACCGGTCCAGGGTTTGTGGACGCAGCGGCTGTCGACGAAGTTCCGGAGGGGATCGTAAAGACCGTGATGCTGGACGATATCAGGATTGGCATCTGTCGCCTGGGAAGCGAGTTCGTTGCCTTCGAATCGGTGTGCACACACCAGGATTGCGATCTCGAAGATGGGCCGATCTCCGATGACGAGATAGAGTGTCCACGGCACGGGGCGAGGTTCAACGTTAGAAGCGGAAGAGCAACCCGGCTCCCCGCGATACGACCCCTGAAAACCTTCCCTGTTCGCGTCGAATCTGATAGAATTATTATCAACATCGAGGAGGATTGAGACAACTATGAATCTACAGATTACGACTGAAGGAGGCCGGGCCGACCGGGTTCAGAGAGATTGCCCTCCTGCGGCAGGAGGCCTCGACGTGCAGGGACTCAAAGCCGATTTCCCGATACTGGGCAGGACGATCCACGGCGAGCGCCTAGTCTATCTCGACAGCGCCGCGACCAGTCAGAAGCCGGAGCAGGTGATACACGCGCTGTGCGATTATTATCGAAACTACAACGCCAATGTGCATCGCGGCATCTACACACTGTCGGAAGAGGCTACATCCGCCTATGAGGCCGCCCGGGAAAATGTGGCGCGTTTCATCGGGGCTGATGCCAGGGAGATAATCTTCACGAGGAACGCTACCGAGGCGATCAATCTCGTTGCATTGGCGTGGGCGAGGAGAGAACTCAAGAAGGGCGATGAAGTCCTCCTCACCGAGATGGAGCATCACAGCAACCTGATTCCCTGGATCATCCTCGCCGGGGAGATTGGAATAACGCTTCGCCATCTTCCGGTGACCGATGACGGGATGCTCGATCTGGAGAGACTTGATGAGTTTCTCACGGATCGCACGCGTCTCGTCGCCACGGTGCACAAGTCGAACGTGCTTGGTACGGTAAACCCGGTGCTGGAGCTCGCCGATGCCGCGCGAAAGAAGGGTGCCGTTTTCCTCCTCGACGGCGCTCAAAGCGCTCCTCACATGAAACTTGACGTGAAGGCGATCGGGTGCGACTTCTTCGCATTCTCGGGGCACAAGATGCTTGGACCCACGGGTGTTGGCGTTCTATACGGCCGATCCTGTCTCCTCGAGGAGATGGAGCCCTTCATGGGTGGGGGAGAGATGATACGCGATGTACGGCTCGACAGAGCCACGTGGAACGAGATACCATGGAAGTTCGAGGCAGGTACACCCGCTATAGCGCCAGCGATAGGTCTTTCGACGGCGATCGACTATCTCGATGCCATCGGGGTCGACGCGATCCAGGCGCACGAGACAGAGTTAACAGACTATGCCATGCGCGGGATGGCGGAGATTCCCTCCATCACGATCCTTGGATCTGATGACGCGGAGAGACGAAGTGGCGTAATATCCTTTGTGGACCGCGACGTTCATCCGCACGATTTGAGTACGATACTCGACACGCGTGGAATTGCCATCCGCGCCGGTCATCACTGCGCTCAACCGCTGATGCGCAGGTTCGGTCTGACAGCCACGGCGCGGGCGAGTTTCTATATTTACAACGACAGGGATGATGTCGATTCGTTTCTCGACGGGCTGAGATATGCGAGGAGATACTTTGGACACGAATCATGAGCAACAGCTTGACGACCTTTACAGAGAAGTAGTACTCGACCACTACAGGAATCCGCGTGGAAGGGATCCCGTCGAGAATCCGCACGGATGCAACGAGGGATTCAACCCCGTCTGCGGCGACGAAGTAAGAGTCTGCTTCAGTCTGGAAGGAGACAGGATCGGGCAGATAGAGGTCCAGGGCAGCGGATGCTCTATAAGCGTCGCGTCGGGGTCAATCATGGCGGAACATCTGCGCGGGAAATCGCTCGGCGAGGCAAGAGCCATACACAGCGCCCTGAAATCCATGATGCAGAGCGGGGATGATAACAGCGACATCGACATGGGAGATCTGAAGGCGCTCGAGGGTGTAAAAAAGTTTCCTGTAAGAATAAAATGCGCGTTGCTGCCATGGGTTACTCTGAGCGACGCGCTCAAGGCCATAGAGAAGGGTGGCACCCGCCCGGAATCGACGTCCAGCACAGAAGGAGTCGAAGCAACGTTTCCCGCCGATCCAACCGCGAAGGGTGAAGAGCGGCCGGGAATCCCGTGTGAGATACCTGAAAATCATAACGGGTAGCGTTCCTTGCGGAACAGCTTCAATGCGGAATTATCAGCATATCCAGCCCTCACATGCAGTGTCAAGGCCCGTTCTCGTCGGTAGACTCCGATCGGCACTGTTCTTGCATCCTTCTCCACCGCCACACGATAATAATGTACAATATCGTTACTGGAAGGTGGAGGGCAGAATGAAACCGCTGGTGTCCGTTGTCATGCTCGCCTGGAACCGCAGGAAAGAGGTCAGGAAGAGCCTGTCGGAGATAAGAAACCAGGAGTGGAAGAAACTGGAGATCATAGTGGTGGACAATCACTCCACCGACGGAACGCCCGAGATGATCAGGTCGGAGTTCCCGGAGGTCAACCTGATAAAGATGCCCGAGAACGTGGGTATAATGGGGTCCAACATCGGGATAGGGAATTGTATGGGCAAATATGTCCTGATCCTGGATGACGACTCCTACCCGGGGAAAGAAACAATCAGACGCGCCGTTGAGAGTTTCAGGCGCAACCCGGAGGACGTAGGAGTAATCTGCACTCGAGTTATTAATCCGCATACGGGTGGTATAGACACGGATATATGGAAGCAGCTTTCTATCTCAGGAGATGACGTTACCGGGTATGAGGGAAATTTCTTCCATGGCGCGGGATGTTTCGTACGGAAGGAAGTGTTCGAGAGGAGCGGTTACTATGATAAAGACTACTTCATCTACGGCAACGAAGGTGATCTTGCACTTAGAATACTGGATGCTGGTTACAGAATGAAGTATATGCCGAACCTGGTTGTCTATCACCAGGCGAAGGAGTTCTCGGGCAGAGGCAGCCGATCGACATTCTACCGCACAAGGAACTACCTCGCAACCATATGGAAGCACTATCCGTTCTGGGGGGGTCTTAGACTCTCGTGCAGGTGGCTGGCAGCGTCGTTTGTCTGCGCCGCGAGGGATCTCGCGTTTCTCTCCTGGTTCCTCGCACTCGTTTCCTTTCTCTATCATCTGGGAAACACCCTGGGTAAGAGGAAGGTTGTCTCCAATCACGTCCTGCTTGTCAACCAACCGATAGTAATGGCCCAGATGCCTCCACTGACGAAATACGCGGCCGTCATGCTGAGCAGGCTGGCAGGCCTGGTGGGGTTCAGGCGTGAGAAGAAAACAAGCTCGGCCCGAACACTTCTGTAACACCTCTCTGTTGCCTCGTACGCACTCTCTTTTCGATTGACAATTGCGACTCGATGAGTAATATCACTCAGGAGAGAATCGCATCTACTGGAACCGAGCGGCATTGTCACTGCAACCGTAACGGGAAAGGGAGCGTAATGAGGATCATGGATGACTTCGACAGACGTAGACTCGAGCAGAATCAGAGGATTATCGACAGCGGCCACAGGGGGATCAAACGGTTTTTTTCTCTTGATGCCGACGCATACCGGGAGGGCGCGCTGTCGAGCAGAGAGAAGGAGTTGATGGGGCTCGTCGCTTCAACGGTTTTGAGATGCGACGATTGCATTCGTTATCATCTGGCGAGGTGTGTTGAAATGGGGGTGTCTCGAGATCAGATATATGAGGCCCTGAACATATCCCTGGTCGTCGGGGGCTCTATCACGATCCCGCATCTCAGATATGCGTTCGAGGTGATGACGGCGGCGGAGAATGATTCATGAGCGTCGGGACTCAACACAAGTGAGAGAACAGTTTCTGGTGAACATACGATCAGCACCCCGCTGATTGGAGAAGGAGGTACAATGAAGGTCGACAATCTGACGTTTCCCATGTCCCGGGCCATCAGGAAGGCCTACGACAACGGACAGGAGGATGAAACGCTCGAACCGCTTGTACTGGAGGAGGATAGTATGGCGGTCGGGAGGATGAAGAAGGGGGACCACGTAATATTCTATGATATCCGGGGTGAACGTGAAATCCAGTTGACGCGCGTGTTTACCGAGGCCGGTTTCAAAGAGTTCGAACGAGGAGAGGACTTCGTACTGCCCTTTGTGACCATGGTGGAATATGACAAGGATCTGCCCGTACAGGTTGCCTTTCCTCCCATAGAAGAACTGAGGGACTCCCTCTGCGATGTTCTCGACAAACAGAAGATAAGGTTCATGAAGATCGTGGAATCGGAGAAAGCGGTCCACATGACCTACTACCTGAACGGCAAGATCAAGGAGAAGTTCGCGAACGAGGAGAGGCTGATCATCCCTTCGCCCAAAGGCGTGAGAGACTTCGATGAGAAGCCGGAGATGAATGCCCATCTCGTTGCGGATGCCATAATAGAGAATCTGAACGAAGGTTCCCACCCGGTCATAATGGCGAATTTTGCTAATACCGATGTGGTCGGGCACATAGAAGATGAAGGAGCGGTCCTCAAGGCAGTGGAAACGGTGGATCGAGAGGCGGGAAGGGTCATCGAGTGCGCCAGGGGTATGGGAGCCCATGTCGTCATTACAGCTGACCATGGGACTGTGGAGAAGTGGTTTTATCCGGAAGGGGCCATTGATACCGGGCACACAGACAGCCCGGTTCCCTTCATCTGGATTCCCGCGGGGGCCGATACCGCGACCGATTACAGGGGAACACTCAGGGAGGAAGGCTCACTGAACGATGTGACGCCTACGATCCTGGATCTCCTCGGCATCGACAAGCCTGAGGTGATGACGGGTACGAGCCTGATAAGAGATGTGGATGCCCGGACCACGGGCCGGCCGCTCCTCCTTCTCATCCTGGACGGATGGGGGTACCGGGAGGAGAAGCGCGGCAACCTCATCCGCAAGGCAGAGACACCGGTGATGGACAGGCTGATGTCTGCGATGCCGATGTCACTGCTGGCCGCGTCGGGAGAGGCTGTAGGGCTGCCGGTGGGAACGGTCGGGAACTCCGAGGCTGGCCACCTCCATATAGGATCGGGTCGCACGGTCGATTCCGACAGGCTCAGGATAGAGCGGGCGATGGATGATGGTTCGTTCTACGAGAACCGCGTCTTCATCGATGCGATGGCAAAGGCGAAAGAAAAGGGAGTCGCCCTGCACCTCCTCGGGATCGTATCTTTTTACAGCTCACACGGTTCTATCAAGTACCTCTTTTCTCTTATGGAACTGGCGCGCAGAACGGGCCTCGAGGAGGTCTATGTTCATTGTCTTCTCGGAAGGAGAGGTGAACGGCCTGAGAGCGGTTCCAGATATGTCGGGGATATCGAGAAGGAGGCGTCGAGACTTGGCGTCGGACAGGTGGTTTCGGTGATAGGCAGATACTGGGCGCTGGACCGGGAAGAGCACTGGGACAGGGTCGAGAAGACATACAGGCTGCTGGTGCACGGAGAGGCGGAAGGGGTGGCCGCACCAACAAGGGTGTGACAGTACCGGGCGACGGTCCACTGTTGTCTGTCGAGACGGCAAACATGATAAAAAGAGGCCCCCCGTTCTCCTCCTGGAGGGCCTCTCTTCATTACACTCTTTCCTTTGCATCGGATGCTGCTTTTCCGCACCTCGATCATTTGATACTATTTCACGACCACCATCTTTCTTGTGGACGAAAAGTCCCCTGCTTCGAGGCGATAGAGGTAGATACCCGATGAGACCTTCTCTCCCAGTTCCGTTTTCCCGTTCCACTGGATCGCGTACTGCCCGGGATCAATCTCACCGGAGTATAGTGTCATTACCAGGGCGCCTCTCAGGCTGTAGACACGCAGGCTAGCCTGGACAGCGGCCTCCTGATCCCTGCCAGGGATCGTGAACCGGATGGTAGTAGACGGGTTGAACGGGTTAGGATAGTTCTGCGATAGCGCGTACGCTTTGGGCAATGTACTGCCGCTCTGTCCGCTATCCCCGATCCCGACGGTGGCCCACCAGATCCCCGTTGGTCCGTAGTAGTACATGAGTGTGTCGGCGAGGGCGACATCGGATGCCTCCGACCAGTCGGACAACGTCGCGTCCGTGATACCGAAATCGACCACATTCCCGGCGGACGGGTTCCGGTGGCAGGAGATCGCGCAGGAACTCGGTTCTCCGCCTTCCGCCTGCGTCTCGATAGTCATCTCCGGCTCAATCGGGTGAAAAGTGTGAGAATGGATGTCATAGTTGATGGCTGATTTGGCCACCTTCGGATTGTGGCACTTGGAGCACCGACTCGCTCCACCCGTGTCGTTATTGTTCTCCGGGTCGTAGCTATGATGTGTGTGGGCGGATACGACCGTGGCGATCGTGTCGAGGTTAGCGGCATAATTCTCGATCATTCCTGGCGTGAGCCCCTCGAACTCGCCGTGTGTCGAGTGACAGGCCAGACACAACGTGTTGTTGTCATTCTCCGTCGCGATGTTAAATGTGTCCGGATCCTCAACCTCGATAATCTCTGTCACGATGTCATGGGCATTTGCCGATCCGTGCGGATCGTGGCACTCCCAGCAGCGCACTTCGTGGTACGCGAAGGTCGGTTTCACGCTCTGATAGAAGTCGAGAAACTGCTGGTGGTGGCTCTTCGACTGCACGTCATCCGGCCAGAAATTCCCGGGATTGTCGTCGGGATTAACGAAAACGAAAAACGCACCCAGACTATCCTCCGGCGTGAAGGTGCCATCGGTCGAGTTCCACGGATAGCCGAATGAGCCAGGTCCGAGAGATTCTATGCTCGCTCCCCTGCTGTGACAACGCCCGCAGATCTCGTTGGCACGGGCGGTATCCTCGATGTCACCAGGGTTGAGCTGATGTCCGGGGCCTGCACCCCCCTCGTACTCACCATGGCACGCCTCGCACCCAACGCCCAGTTCCGCTTCTGTCGCGGTATAGGCACTATCACCCGTGGCGTTCCAGCCTGGCACGACACCGGTGTTGTGACACCCATCGCAACGTCTCTCGGTTGCGTCCGCTTTGTCGAAATCATCTTCGAGCGTGAGCGAATCCGTATAGAGCGGGTTATTACTCGCGTCATACCAGTCTGAACCGTGGTAGACCACCCAGTCTGATGTGGCCATGTTGTACTGAAGCGGGAGTACGTAGTAACTGTCGCCAATGCGCGTGTGATAGCGCTGTTTCCATCCATTCCCGCCATGTGTACGGTTGACCTTGTAGGTGATGTTTCCGATTGTCACCCGGTACCCGCTCTCCATGTCTGTTCCCAGCCCGGGATCAGATGGATCGTAGCTCAAAACGGGGGCCGGATTGTATTGCGAAAAATCTGGATCCGACTGCAGGTCCAGTCCCGCCTGGAAAGCCGCGTCAGTGATGACACCCGGGAGTGTGTCTGGATCGGCGAACGCGAGGTGGTGATAGGTCTCCCGCCAGGAAGTCTTGTCGGGGGCTATAGCCCCATTGTGGCAACTCAGGCAAAATTCTGAGCCCTGAAACTGCGCAGAGAGGTTGCCTGCCGGCGTAAGGGCGAGGGCCGCAACAATGGAAACAAACGTCAGAGCAGACAGAACAGATCTCATCTGGCTCTCCTTTCTGAAGAGGGTAGATACGTGTCCGGACCATTTCTTTGGCAGTTCGAACGAATGGCCGGGGGAACTATCCATCGGATCCTTCTCCCGGGCACTGTTACCGGGAAGAACATCCGAGGCTAAAACCTTCCTGAGGGGAGAAAAGGTATAGAAAAAGAGAGGGGGGGTATCGCTCAGTTACAGGTATATTGCGCTTTCAGGGCGGCAACGCAAGCAATATTTGTTCCACAAAATGAGGCGTTCTCTTGATTGAGACACGAATCGGCGGTCCGTTTCCAGAAACTCAGCAGGGAAGCGGCAGTGGAGCCGTAATCTCCGGCGAGGCAGGCAAATGAGGCGAGACGGTGGGGTGATTCCATAATGCAAAAAGTGATGTGATCGGGGAATTTCTACAGCGTTATGGGGAAATTCTCCCAGCACGCTGGACGGGCGCGACAGGTCAATTGTTCCGTCGGCCTCCGGCCGTTAGTGGTTGCTTCATGGCCTGTTTTATTGACTTAGGCATCCCGCATCCGTATTATTTCTAAAAGGCTTCTTCCGGGCCACCATCGAGATCGGAAGGAGAACCACCGGGATCAACGTTCGGGCATGTCTCTTGCTCAAAAAAAGATTGCCGCGGGGCGCCTCGCGCGGTGTCCCGGGCAGGATCCTTAATCTTGAGATGCAATTGGCTGCCATAGACTACATCTTTGTCTCCGTGATCGCCCTGCCGTTTGTGTATGGCCTCTTCAGGGGAGTCGTCAGGATGGTCATCTCTTCGCTCTCCCTCTTCTTCGGGGTTATCTTTGCCAGACAGTACGCTCCACCTCTTGCCGGTTCTCTGGAGGAGTTGTTCGGGAACAATACGGGGGTGCAGATAATCGCGTACCTGGTCTGCTTCGCGGCGGTTGTCTTCATTTTTTCCATGATCGGAAGAGTGGTCCGCAAAGGAATCTCTGGCGCTAATCTGGGCTGCATCGACAGATTACTCGGCGCTCTTTTCGGATGTGGGTTCGGTCTCGCCCTCTCGTTCGTGATGATCTTCTCCATCTTCAGTTATCTTCCAGGGCCGGACAACTATCTCGGAGAGTCGAGACTCGCGCCTGGCATAGTCCGTACCGGGACGTACTTCCTCCTGCTTATCCCGCCCTGGATGGAGGAAAACATCCAGGAGGAATACGACAGATTGAAGAATATCCTCGACAAGAACGCGAAAGAGAAGGTCGTCGCGCTGTCAGGAACTCACAAGAAGGAGAGGGGCTCTCCCAGCGACCTGGCATAGAGAGCCATTTTTGCGGTGTCCTCCACGACCTCCGCGAAATAGAGCGCCTCGTAAATATCTTTCCCGACCGTAACGACACCGTGATTCTGGAGCAACAGCGCCTTGATCGGCATCCTGGAGAAGCCTCCCAGGACCAGCGAACAGAGTTCATCCGAGCCAGGAGGAGCGAATCCAACGACTGGGACTCTCTTCAGGGTCTTGTATGCGGTGGCTGAGACCAGCTCTACTTCTTTTCCTGTTATTGCGAACGCAGTGGCGGCTGGTGAGTGGGAATGTACTACGCTGCCTATCCCATCGAGCAGCTTGTAGAGGCCACAATGCCATTTCGTCTCTTTGGACGGGCGCATATCTCCGTCGACGACGTTCTGATCGAGGTCTACGGCAATGATGTTCGAGTCCGAGGCGTCGGCCCACGCGGTGCCACTCGCGTTTATGCAGATGATATCGCTCCCCTCTATCTTGAGGCTGATGTTTCCGCCAGTCCCGGCGGTCAGCCCTCTCTGATAGCCCCGATGTGATATCTTTATCAACTCGGCTTTCGCCGCGGCCAGTGTTTTCTCGTTCATTACTTCTTCTCCTTTATCTTAGATCTATGACGTGTTTCAGTCCCACAAAGTTCTCTTTCATTTCCAGGCCTGCACAGATAGACTCGACAGGGAAGTGGTGAGTGATCAAGGGCCGGGCGTTGAATTGCCCGTCCGACATCAACTCAACCGCTTTTCGCATATCTCTCGCCGAATGTCCCGATGACCCGAGTACCTGATACTCTCCATAATGGATTGCAGCGAGGTCAAAAGGAAGTTCCGTGCCCGGCGGGTATCCGGCAAAGAGAAGCAGCCTCCCTCCTTTCCGGAGGCTGGCTATGGCCTCCGATACAGCGCCTGGCGCATTGGCAGCGAGGATGGCAACATCCATGCCATCGCCCCCGGACTTTTCCTCTGCCCACTGAACAGGGTCATCGCTCGATGTTACATTGAGGGTCCCGGCGGCCCCAAACTCATCTCCAACCGACAGGCGATCATCACGCGTCCCGCTGAGGAAAACCTGTTCTGCACCGTGGAAACTGGCGAGCTGCAGGTGCGTCAGCCCTATGGGTCCATCTCCTATGACCCATACCCGTTCGCCTTCACGAATTGACAGCTTCTTCGCTCCGTTTATGCAGGCTGCCAGCGGCTCTGCATAGCACGCCAGGTCGAAATCGAGATCTTCGGGAATCGGTATTACATTGCCCATCTCGATCGCCTTCGCGGGGATCCGGACATACTCCGCGAATCCCCCGTCGTACTGGTATCCGATCGTCGGACGGGTGAGGCAGATGTTTTCTCTCTCCGTGCGGCAGCAGTAACACGTACCGCAGGGAATTATCGGTTCCACGGTCACCCTCATTCCGTTCGAGAGTCCGGTCACATCAGATCCGGTCTCGACTATGGTCCCGGAGAATTCGTGACCCAGTGTGACGGGAGGGGCGACCTCTTTCCTCCCGCGGAAAATCCTGAGGTCTGTCCCGCAGATTCCCGCTCTCTGCACCTCCAGAATGATCTCATCGCGACCGCATTCTGGCGAGGGAACCTCCGCTATCTCGATCATGTCCGGGCCTGTAAACCTTGCGGCCTTCATCCAGTGGGTTCCTCCTTCCTGTCGAATTGATTCATGGTGCCCCGCAGGCGTTTGAAATGTGGCCTGAGGTCCTCATAGATAGACCTGTATTGTTTGAACAGGTCGTCATACAGTCTCATCTGCCTGACATCGGGGGAGACCAGTAGACCTTCTCCGGTGTCCCTCGATGATAGCGTCTCCATGTCTTCCCCAGGCCCGGCACCCATCGCAGCGAGGATCAGAGCACCGCTGCACTCGGAATCTTCCTCGGGGAGGACACGAATATCCCTTCCCAGGACAGACGCGAGCACCGGAGGCCAGAGGGGGCTTCTGGTTCCTCCTCCTGAAACGCGTATCGTATTGGGACGAGTATCCGTAACGGATTCGAGAATCTCGATGTTGTCCCTGATTGAAAAAGCCGTTCCTTCCATCACAGAACGCGCCATATCACCCCTTGAGTGGCTGACGTCGAGCCCGAAGAAGACTCCCTTCGCCTCCGGATCCCAGATAGGGCTTCTCTCTCCAGCGAGGTAGGGGAGATAGATCAACCCGTTGGAGCCAGGGGGCGAGGAGCCAGCCTCCCTGTCGAGCAGTTCCAGACTTTCACGGCGCGACATTGAACCGTTCGCCTTGATCAGGTTCCTCGCGAACCAGTCGATGGAGAGTCCAGATCCGTTCGAGCAGGCAACACTCATCCACCTGTCAGATTGCACCAGAGGGACATTCAGAAACCTGTCGTCGAAACAGGATCCGTTGAGCGGCCAGAGCACTCTCCCCACGGTTCCGAGGATTATCCCTGTCTCTCCCGGAGTCGTGGACCCCATCGCGTAAGCCGCGGCAACCGAGTCCATCACTCCCGCGGCCACCGGAATTCCTGATTCAAGGCCCGTCACGGTAGAGGCCTCGCCCGTTACTCTGCCGACGATGTCGGTAGAAGAATGGATGGCCGGCAGAATGGCTCCCGGCAGGTCGAGCGCGTCACAGAGTTTGCTGGACCAGCTGCCTTCCTTCATATCGTACAGGAGAGTCGTGGCTGCGCGAGTTCTATCGATTACCTGCCTGCCGGTGAGACGCTGGATGATGTATCCGGCGGGCGAAAGTATCTGCGCAATCCGCTTGAAATTCTCTGGTTCATTTTTCCTGATCCAGAGGAGCGACGGGGCGGATTGTGTCCCGACAGCGGCGCGATTTCCCGCTATTGCGAGGAGATTGTCCTCGCCCATAGCTTCATAAATCTCCTCGACTTCGAGTGTCGCGCGCCTGTCGAGCTGCATGATCGCTTTGCGAAGTGGCTTCCCGTGTATGTCAATTGTCACCAGCGCGTTTGTGCAGCTGACCTCGATCCCCCTGATCTCTTCACGGCCGACGCGGGCCTTTGCGAAGAGCCTCTCCAGACACAGGAGCAGGGGCTCCCACCAGCCCTTTTCAGGGTCTGCCTCCACAAGGCCGCTTCCCGGGAACTCGAGATGGCATGGTGATTCGACTCTTTCGACGATTCGGCCGGTCTTATCTCCTATCGCGGCCTTGCAGTTGGTGGTGCCTACGTCGATCCCGAGAAACAAGCCGTTATGATCTATGATGGTCTGGTCCGCCATGACTGTCGAGGTGCCCGGTTCTCCTATCCAAGTATTTCTCTCAGGGCGGCAAGCAGGATGAGAACGTTGTTGCGCGTGCAGGAATGACCCATTATGCCTATTCTCACCGTTTCTCCTTTCAGCGCGCCTAGCCCCCCGCCTATCTCTATATCGAACTCCTCGAGGAGTCGCCTTCTCAAATCCGCGTCGTCGATCCCGTTATTTACCCTCACGGCGTTCAGCATGGGAAGCCTGTCCTGTTTCCTGACGGCCATCTCCAGCCCGGGGATCGTCTCTATGCCCTCTACGAGGAGATTGTGTATGTCGAGATGCCTCTCGAAGCGGCTCTCAAGTCCCTCCTCGAGAACGATGCCCACAGCCTCGTGGAGGGCGTAGACCATGTTAATGGGCGCGGTATGATGATAGAGCCTCTCCGATCCCAGATACTTCTGGATCATCGTTATGTCAAGATACCATGAGCTCACCTTGCTCGAGCGCCGGTTGACTGCGTCAAGGGCCTTCTCGCCGAACGTTATCGGTGATATCCCTGGCGGGCAACTCAGGCATTTCTGTGCCCCGCTGTAACACACGTCTACGCCCCACTGATCCACTTCAACCGGCATGCCTCCCAGGGAAGTGACCGCGTCGACAACAAGCAATGTTTCAGAGGACCTCAGGGCTTCGCCCAGTTCCTCCACCGGCTGATGGACGCCCGTAGATGTTTCTGCGTGGACGATCCCGACGGCCTTCGCCTTTTGAGAGATGGCGGCCTCGACCAGGCGGGATGTTTCTATCGGCTCTCCCCAGGGAGATTCGACTGCATGCACGTCAGCTCCCAGTCGTTCGCATATGTCTCTCATACGTCCGCCGAAGACACCGTTGATGCCGATGACCACGCGATCGCCCGGTTCCACGATATTCGCGAGCGCCGCCTCCATCGCGGCGCTTCCGGTTCCTGATACAGGGAAAGTCAATCGATTCCCTGTTCGGAAGAGATCTCGCAGAAGCTGCATGGTTCTATCCATTATCTCGAGGAAGGATGGATCGAGATGTCCTATCGTCTGGAGAGAAAGCGCGTTAAGTACCCTCGGATGCACGTTGCTCGGCCCCGGTCCCAGCAGTATCCTCTCCGGTGGATCCAGAGGAAGCCGTCCGCATTCATGTTGATTATTCATTCCCGGTTCCTTTCCTGCAGGCAATCAGATTGTCGTCTTCGTCGAACCGCATTTCAGTCGGGGGGCCAGTGATCTGCAAGTCATCTCTTCCTTGAAGCGCAGGCAGCATTCCCTCGGAAAACCACACGGTTTCAAGGTCTTTCGTATTCCTGACAACTGCCATCCTGGCCTTTTCGGGGTCTGAGGCCCAGCATGTCTTCAACGCTATCTCGATGGCCTCTCTGTCCGTCTCCGCGGTGAGGGGTATCTTGACCCTTTCGATGGATGTCGCGGTTATCGTGTTGACGTACGTGCTTTCGAGATCGATCCTGTCCGTGAGGCGACTGGAGCATACATCGGCAAGACCGATCCCCACCGCGTTTCCATGTGAATTCTCACTCAGTGAGAGGACGACTATCCTCGTGTATCTGGGACTGGCCGGTTCTTCCTCTCCGAATATCAGCCTTCGACCTATGACGTTAGCGTCCATACCTGTACCGCTGATGTCTTTTCCCATCTCCTCGACCACGAGCACATCCAGCTCGTCCACCAGGATACGCGGGCTGAGCCTCTTCGCCTCCCGGAGCAGCGTCGCCTCTCTCTTGAATATCGAGTCTCGGTCGACAACCTCTATGATCGCTGACCTGTTGAACGCGTTTTCCACGATCGCTATCCCGAAAAGCAGGGGCGTGTTAGTGATGGCAACCTCAGCGAAACTGACCATCTCTTCTCTGAATCCCCTGATTCCCAGGTTGTGGAGAGTTGCCGCGCCCTTCTGTTTGCCGAGCCCGATAACCATCATCTTTACGAGGCCGCTCTCGTACTTCGCCTCGAAATCCGTGTGCTCCTTGATCCTGTTGACTACGATCAAGCCATCGGCCGCCGCGGCCGCCGCGTCGCAGTAAACCGGCAGCCCCGTCGGTGCTCTGCCCACCTCGACGACTTCCATAGAGCTGCGCACGGGAATGCCAAGCGAGTCTTCCGTAAGCCCGTATCGTCTCAGAATATCCTCCTGGCCCTCGCCTGTCGCGCCACCGTGGCTTCCCATGGCCGGGACCAGAAACGGCCGGGCACCCTCCTTCTTCAGGAACGAGATGAGCACACGAATGATCTCAACCCTGTCGGTAATGCCGCGGCTCCCGGCGGCTATGGCGACCGATTTTCCCTGCAAATCACAACCGCGAGCGCCCCACTCCTCCAACTGCGCCGTCAGTCGTTTTCCAGGAGCGCTGATCTCGGTTGGGTCGAAATGCTGGCGTACTTCAACAAGTCGGGGAAAATGAGACATGCATGATCTCCATGACGGTGAGCCGTTATGCTTGATAGAGATGCCTCACTCGGGCTTCACGAACAGAGAGTGAGGCGTTTAGTTTCATGTCAATGTAAGAAAAAGCGGGCTGGCTGTCAATGCGGGCTGACTATGGGGCGAATGTTAACAGGAAGGAACACATAGTTGACAAAATCTGAATAATATGGTAGAATAGGTGACAAA